>JBCBUE010000076.1:0-15917 GCA_039818285.1 Planctomycetota bacterium
CGGCTCGCCGGCGCCGATAACCAGCTTGATCCGTCGCACGCCGGTGCCCGCGGCCTGCATCGCCCGCTCGAGCCCGGTCCGCCGCAGGGCGTCCAGCTCGTACAGCACCGCGCTCGAGTCGACCTCGACCCTGAGCGTCCCCCGCGACAGGCTGACCAGCCGGGTGCGCGGCCGCAGCGCCTCGGGGACGGTCGTCTCCCAGACCGTCGCCGCCTTGACCAGCTGGCGGTGCGGCTTGGCGACGGTCCGGGCGAACCAGCCCTTGATGAACCCCATCGACCGATCGGCGTCGGGAAACGTGCGGTGGCGGCGGACGGCGTCGATGCGTTTCTCGGCCAGCAGTTCGCGCGGCTCGGTCCGGGGGTCCATCGGGCGAGTGTACGCCGCCGCCGCGGCTACATTGGGCCCGTGAGCGTCGTCCTCATGGGTTATCGCGGGAGCGGCAAGTCGAGCGTCGGCCGGGCGCTGGCCGATCGGCTGGGGTGGCGGTTCGTGGACCTCGACGACGCGGTGCGGGAGCGCTTCGGCGGGGCGACGATCGCGACGATCTGGGCCGAGCACGGCGAGCCGGCGTTCCGGGCGGCCGAGAGCGACGCCGCCGTCGAACGGCTCGGCGAGGCCGGGCTCGTGCTGGCGCTGGGCGGGGGCACGCCGATGCAGCCGGGCGCGGCGGGCGCGATCCGCGCGAGCCCCGCGCTCAAGGTGTACCTGCACGCTCCGGCCGAGGTGCTGCACGACCGGATCCACGCCGACGCCGCCTCGGCGAGCGAGCGCCCCGCGTTGACCGCCAGCGGCGGCGACCTGGCGGAGGTGCGCCGCGTCCTGGCGGAGCGCGAGCCGAGGTATCGCGCTTTGGCCGACGTCGTCGTCGACACGGCGGACGCGACGACCGACGAGCTGGTGGAGCGATTGGCGGCCCGGGTCGGTTAGCCCGACAGGCCGACCAGGCGCAGGATGTCCTGGTAGGTCACGAACAGGAACAGCGAGCCAAGCACGAGCAGGCCGGCGAGGGTGGCCCACTGGATCACCTTCTCGCCGGGAGGCTTGCCGGTGAACTTCTCGATCAGCAGGTAGACGATGTGCCCGCCGTCGGTGATGGGGATCGGCAGGAAGTTCAGCACGGCGAGGTTCACGCTGATCAACGCGAGGAAGTAGAGGTACTTGGTCCACCCCTCGCGCGTGACCTGCGCCCCGACGTCGACGATGCCCAGCGGGCCGCGCAGCTCGGTCGGGGAGACCGAGCCCTGCGTCAGTCGCAGCAGCGTGAGGTACGTCTGCTGGATGAAGCGGACGGTGTACTCAAAGCCGAGGCCCATCGCGTCGATCGGCCCGCTGGCGACGATGGGGTCGAAGCGGGGACGGAACCCGACGTCGTCGGGGACGGCCCACCGGGCGGCCAGCAGGGCGGTCACGTCGTCGTCGCTGAGCTCGATCGTGTCGGTCTCGGTCGGCGACCCCGCGAGCATCAGTTCGGCGACGATTTCGACGCGGCGCAGCGAGGCGTCGTTGGGCGATGCCTGGATCGCTTCGGCCCGTTGTTGCAGGACGCGCTGAATGTCGGCCCAGTCGCTCACGGGCTGGCCGGCGATCGACCGCAGCAGCGACCCGGCGGGCAGGTTGACCGCCGCCGCCGGCGTGCCGGGCTCGGCCTCGGCGACGCGGGTGGTGTCCAGCGACGGCAGCAGGCGCACGCCGATGCGGTTGTTGAGCTGCTTGGTGATTGGCGGCAGCTCCACGCGTTGCCCGTCGCGCCACACGGCCACCACGACGTCGCCGTCCGTTTGGCCGACGGCTTGAACGACCTGAGCGGCCGACGGCCACGGGCGACCCGCGACCTCCATCAGCAGGTCGCCGGAGCGATCCACGGGCTCGTCGGGCTCGGCTTGGTCGTCCGACGCCATCGGCTTGATGCCCTGCTCGGCGGCCGGCGAGTCGGGGGTGGCCAACGCGGCCGCGACGGGCGACCAGCCCAGCAACGACGCTGACGACTCCAACGAGGCCCGGTCGAGTTCCGGCGTGGCACGCTGCTCGACGGTCACGGCGCCGCCGTTGTCGTCGGCGTAGGTCACGCTGACGGGGCGGCCGGCGGATCGCTGCATGCGGTAGACGAACTCGTCGTGGCTGTCGATCGGCTCGCCGTCGAGGGCGGTGAGCCGCATGTCGGGCTTCACGCCGGCGATGGAGGCTTCGCCGCCGCGCACGACGAACCACACCTGATTGGTCAGGGTGGGCGAGACCCCGATCGCCTTGAGGTTGCCGCCGCGGTCGGCGCTGACGCCGGCGATCCGCTCGGGTGTCATGCGGTACGTCAGGCGCTGCGGGTCGGCGTACGGGGTGGACGAGGCGTAGTCGGGGCGTTCGACGACGAAGTCGACGGCGTCGCCGGCGGGGCTGAGGGCGGCGGCGATCTTGATGCCGGTGAGGTCGCGGACGACGTCGCCGTCGGCCTCGACGACGCGGTCGCCGGGCAGCAGGCCGAGGTAGTCGGGGTCGCCGTCGTGGCCCTGGGCGTAGGTGGTGGCCGCGGGGGTGCCGGGGATGACGCCGCCGACGATGTTCGGCGGGAAGTTCACGCCGCCGGTGAAGGCCGCGATGAAGAAGACCGCGCCGACGATGAGGTTCATGACGACGCCGGCGGAGATGACGATGGCGCGGGCGCCGACGGACTTGTTGTTGTAGGCGCGGGGGTCGTCGGAGCGGGCCTTGGGGTCCAGGTCCTCCTGGCCGAGCATCTTGACGTAGCCGCCGAGGGGGATCCAGTTGAGGCGGTACTCGGTCTCGCCCAGGCCGAGCTCGTCGACGGCGGCGTAGAGCTCCTTGGCCGTGGCTTTCTCGGGGTCGTCGCCGCGGTCGGCGATGGCTTTGCGGGCGCGTTTCTCGTACTCGGCCTCGGTGCCGTGGAAGCGGAGGCCCAGGCCCTTGCGGTAGCAGAGGATCGCCTGGCCGAAGCCGACGGCGAACTGCGTGGTGCGGATGCCCACCGCCTTGGCGGCGAGGAAGTGCCCGAGCTCGTGCACGAACACAAGGAAGCCGAACCCGAGGATGAACAGCGGCAGCGAGATGAAAATCGGCAGGTTCATGAAGCGATCGATCCCCGGGGTGGTCAACTCTAGCGGTTTATCGACGGGCGGCGGCGGGGTCGCCAGCCACGGCGGGGCTCGGGGGAGCCGATAAGCGGTCGTCGACCCATACGCGGGCGGCCCGGTCGGCGTTCAGGACGTCGTCGATCGACAAGATCGGGCCGTGCCCCAGGGCCTCGAGAGCCCCTTCGCTGAGCTGGGCGATCTCGCCCAGCGGGATGCGGCGGTCGAGGAAGGCGGCTACGGCGGCCTCGTTGGCGGCGTTGAAGACGGCCCCGGCCGTGCCGCCGGCCTCGATGACCTCGAACGCCAGGCGGATCGCCGGGAAGCGCTTGGGGTCGGGCGGCTCGAACGTCAGGCCGCTGAGGGTCGCCCAGTCCATCGCCTCCGAGCAGCCGGCGGCGCGGGACGGGTGCGTCAGGGCGTACTGGATCGGCGTCTTCATGTCCGGCGGGCCGAGCTGCGCGAGCACCGAGCCGTCGACATACTCGACGAACGAGTGGGCGATCGACTGCGGGTGGACGATGACCTCGAGCTTGTCGGCGGGCATGTCGAACAGCCAGTGGGCCTCGATGAGCTCGAGGGCCTTGTTAGTCATGGTGGCCGAGTCGACGGTGATCTTGGGGCCCATGTTCCAGGTGGGGTGGTCGAGGGCCTGCTCGACGGTGGCGCTGCCGATGCGGTCGGCGTCCCAGGTGCGGAACGGGCCGCCCGAGGCGGTGAGGACGAGGCGGCGGACCTCGTGGGCGGTGCGGTCGCAGGCGGCCAGGCACTGGTGGATGGCCGAGTGCTCGGAGTCGATGGGCAGCAGCTCGGCGTCGTGCCGCTGCACGGCGGGCATGACGATTTCGCCGGCGGCGACGAGGGTTTCCTTGTTGGCCAGGCCGATGCGCCAGCCGCGCTGGATGGCGGTGAGGGTGGCGGACAGGCCGGCCGACCCGACCATCGCGGCGACGAGGTCGGTGGCGTCGTCGATGGCGGCGACGAGCTGGGCGGCCGCGTCGTCGCCGGCGAACACGGTCGAGCCGGGGACCAGCTCGCGCAGCCGGTCGGCGAGGGTGGCGTCGCCGATGGCGAGGTGGCGCACGTTCCAGGTGTTGGCCTGCGCGGCGAGCTCGTCGACGCGGCGACCGGCCGCGAGACCGACGACCTCGACGTCCATCGCGTCGGTCGAGCGCAGGTGATCGAGCACGGTGAGCGTGTTGACGCCGATCGATCCGGTCGATCCGAGCAGGACGATGCGTCGGCGGTCGCCGCTCACCGTTACGCGTCCTCCCCGGAGACCGGCTCGGTCTTGGTGCCCAGGCGGGCGTTGCCGTAGGAGCTGACGACGACGACCTCGGGCTCGGCGGGCGTGGCGTCGCCGGCGGATCGTTGACGCGAATCGCTCTCGTCGCCGGCTTGGCCCTGCGGCTTGTCGCCTTCGGCGCGGGAGCGGCGTCGGCGACGACGCTTGCGCTTGGGCTTGGCGTCCTCGGCCTGCTCGTCGGCCGGCGTGTCCTCCTCTGAGGCGACGCTCGCGGGTTCTTCGGACGCGACGGCGTCGGCGGGCTCGTCTTCGGTCTTTGTCTTGGTGCGCGAACGCGTGGCCTTCTTCTTGGGCTTCTTCTTCGCCTCGCGGGCCTTGAGCTTGGCCTCGTACTCGCGGCGGGCGATGTCGTCCCAGTCCGGCGACGGGGGCAGCAGCGGCTCTTCCTCGTCGTCTTCCTCGGCCGGGTCGGCGTCGACCGGCTCGGGGGCTTGATCGTCCGCTTCTGCGGCTTCGTCGACCGAGGTCGATTCGTCGTTGGCGTCTACGATTTCGGCGTCGGAAGACTTGCGGCGACGGCGACGACGGCGACGCTTCTTCTTGCCGCCTTCCTCGTCCGATGACTCGGCGTCGTCCTTGGCTTCGGCCGCGTCGGCGGCTTCCTTGGGCTCTTCGCTGCGCGGGGTGTCGGCGGGCTTGTCGACGCCGTCCTCATCGCGGCCCTTGCCGCGTCGGCGTCGGCGGCGCTTGGACCGCCCGCCGGGCAGGCCGGTGGGCTTGATGTCTTCGATCTCTTCGTCGATGTCGAGCTCGGAGGCCTCGGCGAGCGACTCCTTGATGGACTCGACCTCGTCGGCGGCGTCGGCCGTGTCGGCGTCCGCGTCGGGCAGCTCGGCGACCTTGACGTCGAGGAAGCTCTCGTCGGTGGTCTTGGGGATGGCGGATCGGGTGAGCAGGGCGTCGGTGTTGACCTTGCCGCCGCGTGCGTCGGACGCGGCGACGACCACCTCGTCGACCCGCCCGCCGACGCGGACCATGACGGGCTTGCCGAACCGGCGCTCGAGCGCGACGAGCTGGTCGCGGCGGCGGTTGAGCAGCTGGAACGCGACGTCGGGGCTGACGGTGAGTTCGAGGCGGGCGACCTTGTCGCTGAGCATGACGATCTGCAGCTGCCGGATCGCGTCGAGCACGACGGACTCGGGCGTCTTGATCAGGCCCGTGCCGTTGCACATCGGGCAGTCCTGGTAGAGCGTCTTCTTCAGGCTGCCGCGCATGCGCTGGCGGGTCATCTCGAGCAGGCCGAACTGGCTGATCGGGTTGGTGCGGGTGCGGGCGCGGTCTTCCTTGAGGGTGTCGCGCATGAGTTGCTCGACGGTGCGTCGATGCTTGCTGTTCATCATGTCGATGAAGTCGCAGACGACCACGCCGCCCAGGTCGCGGAGCTTGAGCTGCCGGCAGACCTCGACGACCGCTTCCTTGTTGGTCTCGTAGGCGTTGGTCTCGGCGTCGCGGGCGGCGCGGGACTTGCCGGAGTTGATGTCGATGGCGACGAGGGCCTCGGCCTGGTCAAAGACCAGCGACCCGCCGGAGGGCAGCGGCACCTCGCGGGCGTTGATGTCGTCGATCTGCCGCTCGATGTCGAAACGGTGGAACAGGGGGACGGGGTCGTGGTAGTACTCGAGCTGGAGGCTCGAGCGAGGCATCGAGATCGAGAAGAAGTCGCGGGCACGCTTGGCGGCCTCGACGTCGTCGATGACGACGCGGGTGATGTCCTTGGTGAAGACGTCGCGGATGGTGCGGATCAGCAGGTCGCTCTCGGCGTAGAGCTCGCCGACGCGGACCTGCTGGTGGCGTTTTTCGATGGATTTCCAGAGGCGCGAGAGGTAGGCGAGGTCGCGCTTGAGGTCGGTCTTGGTCTGCCCGATGCCGGCGGTGCGGACGATGAAGCCGAAGCCGTCGGGCGGGTCGAGCTCCTTGAGGATGTCGCGCATCTCGCGGCGGGCGTCGTCGTCGTCGACCTTGCGCGACACGCCGAGGCGGTCCATCTGCGGCATCATCACGATGAACCGGCCGGGGATCGAGAGGTAGCTGGTGACGGTCGGGCCCTTGGTGCCGATGCCTTCCTTGAGGACCTGGACCATGACCTCCTGGCCGCGCTTGAGGCATTTTTGCATGGGCGGGCGTGCGGAGCGCGGGGTCTTGGTGCCGACCTTCTCGAACTCCTCGCGGGCGTCGCCGGGGAAGTACATGGGGTGGAGGTCGGTGATGTGCAGGAAGCCGTTGCGTTCGAGGCCGAAGTCGACGAAGGCGGCCTGGATGGCGGGCTCGATGTTGGTGACGCGGCCCTTGTAGATGTTGCCGACGTGGGACTCGTCGGAGGCGCGTTCCTGATAATACTCGTCGAGCTTGCCGTTAACAGTGATTGCGATCCGGCATTCCTCGCCGGGCACGAAGTTGATGAGCATCTCTTTGACGGGTGGCTTGCTGGATTTGCTGGGCACGGGTGATCGGCCCGAAGCCGCGGGATCGGCCGCGCGGTCGGGGCGGGGAGCCACCGGTGGCGCGGTCGGTCGTGCGGCGCGGGGCCGCTCCTGGATGTCGGCGGGCCGGGGCGCTCGAGCCAGCCCGAATGGGCGTCGGCGAGCGTCGGTCGCGCCTGGTTTTCGTGGCCGAGTGATGGGGTCTGGGCCGCCCTGGGGGCGGCTCAGGCGACGACGGAACGCCCGTCGACGGCACTCGGCATGACTTTTCTGAGCTCCTCGCGGAGCAGGTTCAACACTTCCCGGTCGGTGTCCAGACCGCTGACCCGCCTTGCCAGGCGGCGACACTGGTCCGTGCTCACCGAGCGAATGATCTGTTTGACCTCGGGGATCGCGGGCGGCGTCATCGAGAACCACCTCAGCCCCAGGCCGACCAGGAGCATCGTGAACTCCGGCTCGCTGGCCATTTCTCCGCACAGACTAACGCCGATCTGCTCGCGCTGCGCGGCCCGAATAACTTCCTTAATCAGCTTCAGCACCGCCGGGTGCGCCGCCGAGTACAGGCTGGCGATGCGCTCGTTCGAGCGGTCCACGGCCACGGTGTACTGCACGAGGTCGTTGGTGCCGATCGAGAAGAAGTCGACCTCCTTGGCGAACGTCGCCGCCTGCAGGGCCGCCGAGGGCACCTCGACCATCATCCCGATCGGCACGTCGCGGTCGAAGGGGATGCCCTGGTCCTCGAGGTCCTCCATCACGTCCTGCAGCACCATGCGGGCCTGGCGGAGCTCCATGATGTGGCTGATGAGCGGGAACATGATGCGCATCTTGCCGTGGGCCGAGGCCCGGAGGATCGCGCGCAGCTGCGTCTTGAACAGCGGCAGGTTCTGCAGGCACAGGCGGATGGATCGGCAGCCCAGGAACGGGTTGCGCTCGTAGTTGGCGAAGGCGGACGGGCCGTCCATGGCGACCTTGTCGGCGCCGAGGTCGAGCGTGCGGATGGTCAGGGGCAGGTCCTTGCCGAGCCGATTGAGGACCTCGACGTAGGCCTCGTATTGCTCTTCCTCGGTGGGCTCGTGGTCGGCGGCGAGGAAGAGGAACTCGGTGCGGTACAGGCCGACGCCCTCGGCGCCGTTGCCGACGGCCTCTTCGATCTCGCTGCTGAACTCGATGTTGGCCAGGAGGTTGACCTTCTCGCCGTTTTTCGTCTCGGCGGGCTTGTCGCGGAGTTCGTCGAGCCGGCCGACGAGGTCGCGGAAGCGGCGTGCCTCCTGGCGGTACTCGAGGAGCTTGGCGCCGTCGGGCTCGATGATGACGGTGCCGCGGGTGCCGTCGACGACGATCTGCTGGCCGGACTCGACCTCGCGGGAGAGCGAGCCGAGGCCGACGACGGCGGGGATGCCCAGGGCGTGGGCGAGGATGGCGGTGTGGCTGGTGCGGCCGCCGAGATCGATGACCAGGGCCTTGACCTTGGTGCGGTCCAGGCCGGCGGTCTGGCTGGGCGTGAGGTCGCGGGCGATGACGATCGAGGGCTGGCTGAGGTGGTTGACCTCGGTGCGTGCCTCGCCGACGAGGTGGCGGAGCAGGCGTCGCTCGAGGTCCCAGATGTCCGAGACCATCTTGCGGACCAGGGGCGACTCGTGGGCGTCGAAGGACTGGGCGCGTCGGCGGAGGGCGACGTACGTCGCGTACTCGGCGGAGACGCGGTCGCCGCGGATCTGGTCGGTGACCGAGCCGATGAGGTCGGGGTCGCCGAGCATGCCGATGTGGAAGGCGAAGATCCGGCCGACGTCGTCGCCCAGGGCGGTGGCCGTCTGCTGGCGGAGGTCCTCGATCTCGTTCTTGCTGGCCTCGATGGCGGCGTCGAGGCGGCGCAGCTCGTTACCGACGCCCGAGTGCGGGACGTGGCGGCGCTGGATCGGCTGGTCCGCGGCGTCGAGGACCACGGCGGGCGCGATCGCGACGCCCGGCGAGACGCCGATCCCTTTGCGGGTGAGCATCGCGGTCATCGCGTCAGACTCGCGTTTGCGCCATCGATACGCGGCATATCGGCCAGTTTAGCGGTCGGGCCTTGCCGGCTTCGGGACGCTCGGCTTATCGCCCCGCGGCCTTGCGGATCTTCTCGGCGAGGTCGGTCTTTTCCCAGGTGAAGGTCTCGTAGGTCTTGCCGTTGACCTTGACCTTGCTCGGCGTGCGGCCGAAGTGCCCGTGATAGGCGGTCGGGCCGAAGATCGGGTTCTTGAGCTTGAGGTGCTTGACGATGCCGGCGGGTGTCAGCGGGAAGAGGTCCGAGACGATTTGCGAGATGGTGACGTCGTCGATCTTGGCGGTGCCGAAGGTGTCGATGTAGACGCTGGTGGGCTCGGGGTAGCCGATGGCGTAGGAGAGCTGGACCTCGCACTCGTCGGCGAGTCGGGAGGCGACGACATTCTTGGCGATGTAGCGGGCCATGTAGGCGGCGGAGCGGTCGACCTTGGAGGGGTCCTTGCCGGAGAAGGCGCCGCCGCCGTGCCGTCCGCGGCCGCCGTAGGTGTCGACGATGATCTTGCGGCCGGTGAGGCCGACGTCGCCGTGGGGCCCGCCGACCTCGAACTGGCCGGTGGGGTTGACGTGGATCGTCACCTTCTTGGGGTCGTAGAGCTTCTTGGGCATGCTCGGCTCGATGATGTGCTTGATCACGGCGGCCTTGAGCTCGGCCTGCTTCTTGCGGCCGTTCCACGCGGGGGTGTGCTGCGTGGAGAGGACGATGGTGTCGATGCGGGCGGGCTTGCCCTCGGCGGAGTACTCGACGGTGACCTGCGACTTGGCGTCGGGTCGGATGCCCTTGATCTTGCCCGCTTCGCGGACCTTGGCGTGGCGGTAGACCAGCTCATGGGCGAGGTCGATGGGCAGGGGCATGAGGGTGCGGGTCTCGCGGCAGGCGAAGCCGAACATCAGGCCCTGGTCGCCGGCGCCCTGTTCCTTATGAGCGCCGGTGCCGTGGGTGACGCCCATGGAGATGTCCTCGGACTGGGAGTGCATCGTGCGGACGACGCCGCAGGAGTCGGCGTCGAAGCGCATGCCCAGGTCGTCGGCATAACCGATGCGGCGGAGGGTGGCGCGGACGGTGTCCTCGGCGTCGTTGAGGGCCTTGATAGCGTTGTCGTTGTGGACGGTGATCTCGCCGCCGACCATGACCAGGCCGGTGGTGCACATGGTCTCGCAGGCGACGCGGGCGTTGGGGTCGGCGGCGAGGAGGCTGTCGAGGATGGCGTCGGAGACCTGGTCGGAGACCTTGTCGGGGTGTCCCATGGACACGGACTCGGAGGTGAACAGGTAGTGGCCGGCGGGGAGTTTCCGGGGCATCGGGCGGCTCCGTTGTGGGGCGATTGGCGGTCCGGGCGAGGGCCCGGGGGAGGGCCGTTGTAGCGACCCGCGGGGGCGGCGGCAAACCCGACCGGCGCGGGCCGAGCGCGTGGATCGCGGGTCCGGTAACCCGGTCGGCGAGCGGCGGCTGCGGGCTATCGGCCCGTCGGACCGACTTGGCAGTGGCGGCGCCGCTCTGGCCCGCATCGACCCCCGCACGGAGGCAGGCTCGTGGCATTCGACTCACCGCACGCTCCCGACGCTCGCGCCACCGCCGGCCTGATCGCCGAACTGCACGCCACCGCCGAGCGGGCTCGCGACGAACGCCTGCGGCTGATCCGTCTGATGAAGCAGGTCGAGCACTCGCAACAGCACGCGACGGGCGCCGGCCCGGCGGATCAGCTCGGGCGGCTGACGGTGCGGATCGATCGGCTGGACCAGGCGGTGAACGCCCGATTCGAGGCCTTGGCCGAGGCCGAGGAGCGCCAGGGCGCCCGGGCCGAGCAGCTGCAGCGGCTGGAGCGCTCGATGACCGAGTTGGCGCGCCGGGTGAGCCGGGACATCGAGCGGTTGACCGACTTCGAGAAGCGCCACGCCGACGCCAACGCCCGGATCGACGCCGCGGTGGAGCAGGCCGGCGAGGCGGTCGATCGCCGCGCCGAGATCGGCCGGGCCGCGATCGACGAGGCCACCACGGCGGCCGCCGCGTCGCTGGACGGTCGGCTCGATCGTACGGCCGGGCAACTGGATGAGGTCGCGCAAACCCTGCGCGACGAGCTGGACGAGAAGGCCGGCGAGATCACGGCGACCGCCGACACGGCCGTCGAGCGGATGGACACGCAGGCCGAGCGGCTGGATAGCGTCCGTCACAACCTGGCCCATGACGCGGACGCCGCGGCCGAGCGCATCGCCGAGGCCACGAGCCAGGCAGAAAGCTCGACCGAGGAGCTGATCGCCCGACGCGTCACCGAACTCGACACGGCCGCCCAGCGTCGCACCGACGAGGCGGACGCCGACCTGCTTGCCAAGCAGGCCGACGCGATCAACCGCCTGCAGAAGATGGCGTCCGAGCAGGCCGACGCCATCGCCGAGACGGCCACGGCGCAGAGCGAGGCCTTTGCCGCCTCCGCCGAGCGGGCCGCGACCGACGCCACCGCTCGTCTCGACGCGATCACGGGCCGGATCGACGCGCTCGACGAACAGGCCGCTGACCTCGACGAGCAGGCCACGCGGGCCCGCGAGACGATCGCCTCCGCCGCGGCCGATCGCATCGAGACCATCGACGCGGCCCGCGACCGCCTCGACGCCGCCATCGACCGGGCCCGCGCCACCGCCGAAGCCATCGCGGATGAACAGTCCGATCGACTGGCGCAACAGACGCAACGCGCGATCGACGACGCGAAGGCTCAGATCGTCCAGGCCGCGAGCCGGCAGAGCGATGACGCCGTCGAGGCGGTCCGCGCCGCCGGCGCCGCCGTCAACGCCGAGCTGGAGGTGACGGCCGAGCGGTCGGCCGAGTCCAGCGCCGGCGCGGCCGAGCGGGCGCAGAAGGCGGTGGAGGCCGCGGTCGCGCAGACGATCGACACGCAGCACGCCGCCGCGGCGTCGGTGCAGCAGCAGATCGACGCGATCACGACCGAGGCGCTGCAGCGTTTCGACGAGCTGGCCGTGTCGATCGACCAACGGCTCAGCGCCCGCCGCACGACCGAGCCGCTGGCCGAGCAGATCGATCGGCTGATGAACGAGGCCCGCCGGGACGCCGAGCGCCAGGCCGCCGCGTCGGCCGAGGCGTGGCAGGCCCGCGTCGCCGAGCTGCAGGCCCGTCACGCCGACGACAGCCGTCAATTGGCTCAGCAGCTCAGCGGCAAGCTCACCGAGCAGTCCGCCACGCTCGAGAAGCGTCTCACCCGCCGCCTCGCGGCCGAACACCAGCGCGTGGTCGACCTGCTGACCCGCCGCCAGCGCAACGCCGTCGCCGAGCTATCGCTGCAGGCGACGCGCCGCGTCAAGGCCCTGGCCGTGTCGATCGATCGCCGCGTCGGCCGTGTCGATGAGGAGGCCGAGGCGTCGGCCCGCAACGCCGAGCGGCACGCCAATCGACTGAGCCAACAGCTCATCCAGCTCACCGCCGACCTCGACGCCGCCGCCGCCACGGCCGCGGCCAAGGTCGATCGGGCGATCCGCGAGGGCGCCGACGCCGCGGAAGAACACGCCCAGCAGGTGACCGACGCGTTGAAGCACCAGGTCGACCAGCAGGCTCGCAGCGCCGCCGATCAGGCCGGCGCCCGCGCCGACGAGGTGGCCGAGGCCTTGGCCGAGCGCGTGCACGCCGCGCTGGCCGACGCGCAGCACGACGCGCTTGCCGCGCTCGAGTCGATCGACCCGCGCCTGGCCGAGATCACCGCCCGCGCCGCGCAGTCCGCCGACGACGCCGTGCAGCGGGCCCGCGAGGCCTCGGCACAGATCGTCGACGAGGTGAGCGAGCGCCTCGACGGCGACATGTCCGAGGCCCGCAACGCCGCGCGGCTGATCGCCGACGAGATCCGCGAACGGCTCGACGCCGACACCGCAGAGGCCCGCGAGGCCGCGACGCACGTCGTCGCCGAGGTCCGCCAGCAACTCGACGATGAGCTGACCGAGGCGACCGACGACGCCGTCGAGCGGGCGGGCCGGCTGCACGCCCGGGTCAAGCACGCCGTCGACCGGGCGATCGAGGCGGGCGGCGAGCAGATCGACCAAGCGGTCGCCGAGCTGACCGAAGCCTTCGAGCAGAGCCTGCGCGCGATCGCCGAGGCGCCCGAGGCGACGCGTGCGATCGACGAGGCCGAGGCCACGCTGCGGGATCGTGTCGCCGCGCTACGCGACAGCGTGGGGTCGATGCTGGAGATGATCGACCGACAGCTGGCCCGCCGCACGGCCGAGCTGCGCCCGCGGGCCGACGCCGAGCTCGAGTCGATCGAGACGCGGCTGCACGACCGGGTGAACGAGATCGCCGAGGACGCCCGGGCGGCGATCGACATCGCCGAGAAGCGACTGGCCCGCCGGATCGAGCAGATGCAGCCGGCCGCCGAGGCCGCCGCCGACCGCGCCCGCGGCACGCTCAAGGACGCCGTGGGCCGGATGAAGCAGGCCGCCGCCGATCAGGCCGCCGAGGCGATCAAGGAGAACACCGACGACCGCCCCGCGCCGCGTCAGGCGGACGAGGCAGCCGCGACGCCCGAGCCGCAGATCGCCGCCGCCGCCGAACTCGACGCCGCGTCGCAGCACCTGGCCGGCAAGGTCCGCGGCACCAAGGCCAAGTCCCGTCGGCGCAGCAAGACGACGCGGGCCAAGGCCGCCTGACCCTTCAACGGCGGGCGCTTCACCCGCCTGAGCCGTGCGGGTGTTTTCCCCGCGGTGGCTCGCCCTAACGGCTGAAATCCTTATCGCCTAACGCTCATCGACAGCCGCTATCCTCGCGGCATGAGCACCGACACCCGCCTCGAAAAAGACTCGATGGGCGAGATGCCCGTCCCCGCCGACGCCCTCTACGGCGCCTCCACCGCCCGGGCCGTCGCTAACTTCCCCATCGCCAACCGCCCGCTGCCCCCGGCCGTCATCCACGCCTTCGGCCACCTCAAGGCCGCCTGCGCCCAGGCCAACAAGGACCTCGGCAAGCTCGACGCCAAGCTCGCCGACGCGATCATCGCCGCCGCGGATGAAGTGGCCCAGGGGTGGCACGACGCGCACTTCCCCGTCGATGTCTACCAGACCGGCAGCGGCACCTCGACCAACATGAACGCCAACGAGGTCATCGCCACCCTCGCCAACGACAAGCTTGGCTTGGGCCTGAGCACCAAGGACCCCAACGGCGTCCACCCCAACGACCACGTCAACATGGGCCAGTCGTCCAACGACACGTTCCCCAGCGCGATGCACATCGCCGGTGCACTCGAGCTCAAGACCATGACCGCCGCGCTCGAGAAGCTCCACGCCGGGCTCGACGACAAGGCGAAGCAATGGGACACGGTCATGAAGACCGGCCGCACCCACCTGATGGACGCCACGCCCATCCGCCTCGGCCAGGTCTTCGCCGGCTACGCCGCGCAGGCCCACTACGGCGTCACGCGCGCCGGCCGAGCGCTCAAGCGCCTCGAAGAGAACATGCCTATCGGCGGCACCGCCGTCGGCACCGGGATCAACACCCACCCCAACTTCGCCGAGCGCGTCTGCGAGACGCTCGAACGGCGCACCGGCATCGCGTTCCAGGAGGGTGACGACCACGCCGAGGCCCAGGCCGCCAAGGATTCGTTCGTCGAGGCCCACGGCGAGCTGAAAACCACCGCCGTCTCGCTCAGCAAGATCGCCAACGACATCCGCCACCTCGGCTCGGGCCCGCGCTGTGGCATCGGCGAACTCGTCCTCCCCGCGATCCAGCCCGGGTCTTCGATCATGCCCGGCAAGGTCAACCCCGTCATCTGCGAGTCCGTCATGCAGGTCGCCTGCCGCGTCATCGGCAACGACGCGACCGTCACCACCGCCGGGCTCGGCGGCGTCGGGTCGATCTTCGAGCTTAACGTCGCGATGCCCGTCATGATCGACGCCTTCCTCGAGTCGGTCGACTTGCTGGCCAACGTCAGCAGCGTCTTCGTCGACAAGCTGCTCGACGGCCTGGAGGTCAACGAAATCCGCTGCACCGAGCTGCTCGAGGCCTCGCTGATGACCATCACCGCGCTCGCCCCTGAGATCGGCTACGACCAGTGCTCGGCCCTCGCGAAGCAGGCGCACCAAGAAGGCAAGACGATCAAGGAACTGGTCGGCGAGATGAACCTGATGGCCGCCGAGCGCCTCGAAGAGCTGATGGATTACGAGGCGATGACGCGGCCGAGCTGACGGTCACGCCGGCTGGGGTTACCGGATCGCGGCGATACCGGCCTGAGCGATCTCGATGTCGACGGGGACGGGCGCGCCGGACACGCCGATGGCGCCGATCAAGTTGCCCGCGGTGTCGCGGATGGGCAGTCCGCCGCCGAGCGTGACGACCCCGCCGGGGTTGCGCAGCTGGCGATCGGTGCGGAGCGTGCGCATCTCGCGGAAGGCGCTGGCGAACTTGTCGAAATCGTCCTGCGAGACGTTGGCCTGGATGTCGGCCGTGGGCATCTTGAAATACGCGGCAGACTCGGCCTTGCGGATGGCGAAGTCGGACACCGGGAGCTTGGCGCCGTCCATGCGGGCGAACGCCTTGAGGTTGTGCTCGGCGTCGAACACGGCGATCGAGACGTTGCGATCACGCTGCTTGGCCGCGGCGATGGCGGCGGCGATCATTGTGTGCGCCTGATCGAGCCTGATGTTCGTGATTTCGGCCGAGGCGGTGTCGGCGTCGGTTTGTTGCGGATCGGCTTGGGCTCGGTCGGTGGCGGCGACGACGAAGGACGAGGCGATCAACATCGCTGTGACGAGCAGGGCAAAGGCGGTGCGCGAACGAGTCATAGCGTGGCTCCTGGGGGACGAAAGGCTTGCGGGGTCTTGCAATGTAGTCGGCGTCGAACCCCGGGACGCGTGGCGTCCCGGCTGCTTCCCACGCGCGATGAGCGTGTTGAGTGCGTTGTCGCGCGCGCCACGGTTGCCTTTCTTCCGGGGGTAGGAACGCCCCGTGCGCCGGCTCGTCCCCCATCGGCAGGGCACGTACGAGCTCATGCAAGACCGGGGTCGACCGCCGGACGGGACGCCCCCCGTGCACGTCACGGGCCGGGCGGCCGACGAACGACGATCGCGACCCTGCCTTAG
>JBCBUE010000077.1:0-15851 GCA_039818285.1 Planctomycetota bacterium
ACATCTACGCTACCGCCGCTGCTCGGCGCAGTGCATGAACAGCTCCATCCACTCGCGGCGTTGGGTCGCCAGCAGCTCGGGGTGGCGCTCGCCGTCGAGGTTGGGCGTGGTGTCGTGGCGGTCGACGGCGTTGGCACGGTCGACGGCGTCGATGAACGCGTGCGGGTCGTAGCCGGCCGTGTCCGTCCCCGAGCCCGCCGATCCGCCGGCGACCTCGATGCGGCTGAACACCGGGTGCGTGCCCACGCGGCGGAACCAGTAGTGGCTGTTGGAGAAGTCGCCCTCGCGGCGGTGCATGATCCCGTGCCAGAACGACCCGGTCGGGTTCTGGATCCCCTGGCTGACGTCGTGCGACCTCTCGAGCCGATCGACGTACAGCCACAGCCCCGCGACCAGCGACGGTCGGGCCATCGCCGGGTCGGCCAGCGCCTGCTCGCAGAGCCCGACGGCGTTCTCGTCGGGGCGCTCGCCGACGATCGTCGGCATCGCCTCGTCGAGCGGCAGGTAGTCAAACAACGGCTGGCAGGCTTTGGCGATCGGGTCGGGCAGGTGCATGAGGATGGATGAGTGGAGCGTGATGAATGTTGAGTGGCCCGCGGGTGGGCGGGCCGTGGGGTCGAGATGGTAGGCCTTCCGGCTCGATCGGTCGGTATCGTGCCCGTCATGAGCGACAAGAGCAGCAACGTGACCTGGCACGGCGGGTCGGTCGGGCGCGACGAGCGAGCCAAGCTCCTGGGCCAGAAGGGCGCCACCGTGTGGTTCACCGGGCTCTCCGGGTCGGGCAAGTCCACCGTCGCCGTCGCCGTCGAGCAAGCGTTGTATGAGGCCGGCCGGCTGAGTTATCGGCTGGACGGCGACAACGTCCGTCACGGGCTGTGCGGCAACCTCGGTTTCTCGGCCGACGACCGCGACGAGAACATCCGACGCGTCGGCGAGGTCGCCAAGCTCTTCGCCGACGCCGGCACCATCTGCCTCTGCTCGTTCGTCAGCCCCTACCGCGCCAGCCGGCAGTTGGTTCGCGACATGCACGAGAAGGACGGCCTGGCGTTCATCGAGGTCTTCGTCGATGTCCCGATCGCCGTCGCCGAGTCCCGCGACCCCAAGGGCCTGTACAAGAAAGCCCGGGCCGGCGAGATCAAGGGGTTCACGGGGATCGACGACCCGTTCGAGGCGCCTGAAAATGCCGAGCTCGTATTGCCGACGCACGAGCTCGCGATCGAGGAGAGCGCTCTTCGCGTGATGAAAAATCTACGCGAGGGAGGACTCATCTGACCGCTTCGATTGTGCTTACTCAGCCGAATCGCTCTTGGGTTTGTCGGAATGGATGTTCTTAAAGAAGTACGTCCATGCTAATCCGCCGAATCCGACCATGGCACCTACAAGCGTCCCGAAGTCGACAAGCGATTGGTACAAAGAACGGAACCACACCTGCGTATTTTCACCGAACTCAAGACCTTCCGGCGAGCGTTCCTGGGCGAGTGCTGCGGCTAAAGAGATCCAGCCGATCAACGCCGCTACAGCGATCAAGAGTGCCCCCCAAATCCAAACCCCCCAATCGTAGACGGTGAATGAGTCTTTCTTACATATCCATCGGGTCGAACAACGGCCAACCGTCGCGGCAGCAAGAGGAAAAACAACAAGCCAAGCAACAGCACCGAAGTACAGGTTGCGAAACGGTGCTAGCAAAGCCAAGCCGCCACCTGCATCTGGCCACGACCATCGATCGATTGTGACCACCAAGACAAGAAGGGATGCGAAGGTCGCAAAGCTCATCGCGATCCACTCTGCGGTTCTGCCGCCCTGATAGGCATCTTTGTCTGCGACCATATCTGTCTCCGGAAGTCATCGCGGTATCCATAATGATGCTAGCAATATCGGATTTAAAGTCAGTTGGCAGTGTTGTTTGCACTTGGAATTGCGGGGTTGCGAGTGCCTGACCCGGTTGTCAATCTTGTCGCTGCGACCATCACTGGCCCGCTGTTTCGCGGCCGGCTTGAGTGAGATTTTTACGAGATGTCGAAGTTCTCTTCGTCGATCGACTCGCGTCGGGACTGCTGGCGGACGCGATCGCGGGCTTGGCGATACGCGCGTTTGCCGAGGACCTGGTGTCGGCGTTTGCGGTGGAGGTCGACGCCGGTGACGAGCCAGACGAAGGTGGGCCAGAGGTGTTTGCGGGTGGCGTCGTGGACGTCGTCGCGGGAGGGGAGCTTGTCGACGACGCTGAGGGAGGCGTCGGCGGCGTGGCCGGCGTAGTGGGCGAAGCCGTCGGCGAGGGTGCCGGTCCAGCCCGACGACGAGTCGAGGCCGTGGGGGAAGCGGGCGCGGACGGTGCGGGCGGTGTGGCGGGCGGCGTCGAGGGCGTCGCGGACGGCGCGGCGGGAGTTGGCGGGCAGGTCGGCGAGGGTCTGCTCGATGCCGGTGCGGACGTCGTCGAGCACGGCGTTGTGAGCGTGCGGCGGGGCGTCTTCCTTGAGCCGGCCGAGGATCACGATCGCGATCATGGCGGCGGCGAAGGTGATCACGAACAGCAGGTCGAGCCCGCGCAGGTAGATCAGCGGGTCGGCGAACTCGTGCTGGTCGCCGACGCGGCCGGCGACGAGGTCGAGGTGGACCTCGTAGTGGGCAAAGAGGGTGGCGAGGACGCCGCCGACGATGGGCCCGACGATCCCGCCGATGCCGACGGTGAGCTCGGAGACCGCGAGGAAGGCGGCGGCGTCCTCGCGCGGGGCGCGGCTCATGGCGAGGTTGTTCATGCCCAGCGACGTGCCGGCGGCGCCCAGCGAGCGGACGACGTAGGCCACGAGCAGCAGCGGCAGCGTGAGAAACCAGGCCTGCGGCATGGTGGTCAGCGGCCAGATCAGCATCGACAGCGCGAACAGCGGCGCGGCGGTCATGAGCATCGCGCGGTTGCCGAAGCGATCGGCCGCCCGGCCCCAGGCGGGGAGGGTGGCGACGGTGATGAGCTGCGACAGCACGCCGAGCGTCACGAGCAGGGCCAGCGGGTACTCGAGCGTCTTGAGGACGTAGACGGCGTAGAAGGGCCCGGCGAGGTTGATGACGAAGGACCACGCCAGCAGGAAGATCAGCGCCGAGCGGAACGGGGCGTGGCGCAGCGGGCGGCGGATCATCCGGTGCCACGGCTCGGGGAAGCGGCGCTTCATCTTCGGCTCGGGCATGACGAGCATGGCGCCCAGCGAGGCGAAGCCGAATAGAGCGGCCAGCAGGAACACCGCTGAATAGGGCACCCACGCGAACGACTTCGGCAGGGGGATCAGGGCGATGTCCACGCCGATGCCGACGAGCAGGCTGACGACGGCCCCGGCGGCGAGCGAGGCGGACATCCGGCTGGAGAAGTAGCGCCCCATGAGGCGGACGGGGATGAGGTCTCGGATCCAGCCGTTGAAGGCGCAGCCGGCGACCGAGGCGAAGGCGTAGTAGCCCAGCAGCAGGGCGACCATCGGCCAGAAGGACCACTGCAGGCCGAAGACGAGCGGCAGGACGGCGATGGGGATGATGAAGGCGCGGGAGACGAGCGTGGTTGACGCGGCGAGCAGCTTGCGTCGGCCGAGCTTCTCGACCCATCGGACGGCGGGGACCTGCAGCAGTTGGGTGATCGGCGAGAGCGTCGCGAGCAGGCCGATCTGCCAGGCCGAGGCGCCCATGAGCAGGGCGAAGGCCGGCAGGAACGCGCCGGCGACGAGGACGTCCATGCACTGCGACAGGACGCCGTCGGCGAAGAGCCCGCGCAGGCCGCGTCGTCGGTGGGCAATGGTCAGCGCGCCCCGGGGGCGGCTGAACCGCAGCCAGCGTCGATAGCTAAGCAGGCTTGGCATGGCGTCGCGACCCCGACAGGCGGGGCGATGCTAAGCCAATCGAGGCGGGCGTGAGGCGATGCGGGGCGGGTCAGGCCGCCTTGGCGTCGGGCGTGTCTTGCGCGGACGGCCCGAAGGCGGGGGCGTCGGGGGCCTCGGTCCAGTCCTCGCAGCTGGGCAGGTCGATCTCGCAAGAGGCGGTCTTGCGGTAGCCGAGCTTGCGGACGACCTCGAGGACCTCGGTCCACGTGGGGTAGGGGCGTTGGTTGACGCGCTTGTAGGCGTCGATGGCCTTGATGAAGAGGAACTGCTCGGGCGACATCTCGCCTTCCTCGGCGGACTTGGCGAAGTCGGTGCGGCGTCGGCCCGGGCCGCGGCGGCGTTCGAGGCCGGTGCGCTTCCGCTCGGCGTCGGATCGGGTGTCGACGACGCTCTTGCGTCGGTCTTCGCCGCGTTGGAGTTGCAGTTCGTCGCTCATGGTCGGGTCCGTGCGGGGTGAACGGGGCCGACCGGGGCGGGCGGGGGGTCGGCGTCAGTCGTCGTCGTCGCCGAAGAAGTACGACGCGTCGTCGTCGTCATCCTCGTCGTCATCGTCGTCGTACGGCTCGTCGTCGTCATCGTCGTAGCCGTCGTCATCCTCGTCGTCGTCGTCGAAGAAGTCGTCGTCTTCTTCATCGTCCATCGGCTGGCCGTCCTCAAGGTCGTCGTCGTCCTCGGCCAGCCGCCAGGGCGCGGCCGGGGCGTCGGCGAGGGGGAACCAGTTGGCGCGGGGGTCGAGCAGATCGTCGAGGGGGGGCGTGGGCATCGGAGCGGTCTCCCGAACGGCAAGTCGACGGACACGGGACGAGGCGGACGGGTCGCGTCCGCTTCGATCGTTACAGCCGTTGCGATCCTCCTGACCGGGCGAGACCGCGGGGGAGGGGCAACGCCGGGTGTAAGCTAATCCTCGGATGCGAGGTGTCAATGCGACCGACGACGCGGGCGATCAGGCGGCGGCGAGGGCCGAGTCGACCGGGCCGGGAGACGGCGTGTCGAGCGACGTCGCCGCCGGCTCGGCGCGATGGCACCTGACGGCGGCGCTGGGCAACTGGCTGCTGCCGGGGCTGGGGCACTGGATGATCGGCCAGCGGGCGCGGGGGCTGATCCTGGGGATCACCATCGGGTCGCTGTATGTGTTGGGGTTGCTCATCGGTGGTATTGGGGTGATCGACCGGGCGGCGCCGCTGCCGGGGTTCTTCGGGCAGATGCTGATCGGGCCGACGTTTGTGGTGCTGTGGGCGCAGGAGCGGCTGTGGTCGTGGTCGGCGATCGACGGGACGCCCTCGCTGGCGGGCGGGATGCCGATCGGGGTGATGGCCGAGCAGGGCGTGCTGTACACGTCGGTAGCGGGGATGCTGAACCTGCTGTGCATCATCGATGTGGTGTACCGGGTGGGCAAGGCCCGCGGCGAGGGCGGGGCGGGGGTGGCGGCGTGACGCCGGGGCTGGCCGGTCTGTCGCCGGGGTGGCGGGTGTTCCTCGAGCCGGCGCCGTGGGAAGCGGGGTGGCTGTGGCTGATGGTGCCGATCGTGGTGGCGGTGTGCGTGGTGTTCAAGACGATCCGCACGCCGGCGCTCAAGGCGGTGCCGTGGGCGGCGGGGTTCCTGATCGTGCAGGTGCTCGTGTTCATGGCGCTGGCCGCGGCGGGGCTGTGGCTGCTGGTGGAACTGGTCGTGTGAGGGGGCGTGGGGTCCGCGGTTAGCATGCGCCGATGCGTGACGTGTTGATCGAGCTGGTCGACGGGGCGGAGCTGGACGCCGACCGAGCGGGAGAGGTCTTCGGCCGGGTGATGGACGGGCAGGCGGACCCGCTGCACGTGGCGTCGCTGCTGACGGTCCTGTCGACGCGCGGGCCATCGGTGGGCGAGATCGTCGGGCTGACGCGGGTGATGCGGCAGCGCGTCCGGCCGGTGACGGTGCCCGACGGGCTGACCGTGATCGACACGTGCGGGATGGGCGGCACGCACAGCCGGCTGTTCAACGTCTCCACGGCCACGGCGATCGTCGCGGCGGCGGCCGGTCGCCCGCGGGGGCTGGCGGTCTGCAAGCACGGCAACCGCTCGGTGACGAGCGTGTCCGGCTCGTCGCAGGCGATCGAGGTGCTGGGCGTGAACATCGAGGCCGACGACGCCACGCTGACGCGTTGCCTGGACGAGGCCGGCCTGTGCTTCTGCCACGCCCCGATGTTCCACGCCGCGATGAAGCACGCCGCGCCGATCCGCCAAGCGCTGGGCATCCGCACGATCTTCAACATCGTCGGCCCGCTGACCAACCCCGCCGGCGCCCGCCGCCAGCTCATCGGCGTGCCCAGCGTGGCGATGGGCGAGCTCGTCGCCGACGCCGTCCGCGAGCTCGGCGACGAGCGCGTCATGCTCGTGCACTGCCGGCTGAGCGACGGCCGGCCGCTGGGCGAGCTCACCACCTTCGGCGACAACACCGTCCACGAGCTGCACCACGGCTCGATCAGCTCGGGCGCGCTGGACTTCGACCACCTCGGACTGCCGCTGGGCATCCCCTCGGCCGCGACCGTCGAGTCGCCCGAGGCCTCGGCGGGGCTCATCGAGCGCGTGCTCGACGGCGAGCACGGCCCGGCGCGTGACGTCGTCCTGCTCAACGCCGCGGCCGCCCTGCGCGTCGGCGGCGTGGCCGAGGAGCTCGCCGAGGGGCTCGCGATGGCGCGCGAGGCGATCGACGACGGCACCGCCAAGCGGACGCTGGCCACCCTCGTTCAGCTCAGCCGAGGCGCCGCGTGAGCAAGCCCCGCCCCGAGAGCGTGACGCTGCAGGCCGGCCAGGACCTCGGCGCGTTTCCCCTGGTGCCGATCGCGGCCGCGTGGGGCGCCGCGGCGGTCGGCGTGGTGTCGTGGATCGGGCTGTTCTTCGGCGGGCTGCACTGGCTGGCGCCGCTGGGCGTCGGGACGCTGGTGGGGCTGGCCGTGATGTTCACCGACAAACACGGCGACAAGCGGCTGCCGTGGGCCGCGGCCGGCGTCACGCTTCTGACCTGTTGGGTCGCGTACTTCATCATGGATCACTTCCTGATCACCTGGATCGGCGCTCCGCGGACGATCGGGCAGTCGATCCTGGCGTTTCCGCGGAACATGTCGCTGGCGCTGATGTCTCTGGTCGGGGCCTACCTGGCGTGGGTCGTCGCCAGCCGGGCCGGCAAGTCCACCACGGAGGGGTTGACCTGATGGTCCCAGGCGACGGCCCGCTTCCGTACAAGATCGCCGTGCTCTGCGTGCTGACCGACGAGGCCGGCCGCGTGCTCATGCTGCACCGCCGCAAGCCGCCCAACCGCGACCTCTACTCGCCCATCGGCGGCAAGCTGGAGACCACGATCGGCGAGAGCCCGACCCGCTGCGCCCAGCGCGAGATCGCCGAGGAGGCCGGCATCGACGTCCCGCTCGGCCGCCTGCACCTCACCGGCCTGATCAGCGAGGCCGGCTACCAGGGCACGACCCACTGGCTGATCTTCCTCTACGAGGTGCTCGGGCCGGTCGTGGTGGAGCGCGAGGAGTTCGACGAGGGCCGGCTGGAGTGGCACGCCCCCGAGGCCCTGGCCCAGCTGCCGCTGCCGCAGTCCGATCGCGAGGTGATCTGGCCGCAATTTTGGGCCCATCGCGGCGGGTTCTTCGCGGTGCACATCGATTGTGCCGATGAAGGGATCGACTGGCGACTGGAGCAATCCCATCCCGCCCCGGCCGTCGCGCCCGCCGGCGAGGCTGGATGACCGGTCGCCCACGGCGTATCTTGCGGAGAACTCCGGCCCCGCCGCGAGGATGCCCGCCGAACGAGGAGCCCCCCATGCGTCTTAGCCAGCTCGCGGCCCACCCGATGCGCCTGCCCCTCGCCCTGGGCGTCGCCCTCGCCGCCACCCTCGGCCTGGGCTGCACCTCGCAAGACCGACACGTCTTCGAGAGCCCCGCCTATCGCCCCGTCACGATCACCGTCCTCGATGGCGTCGATCGCGAGCCCATCTGGTCCTACGACATCCCCCCGGGCTACATCCTCACGCTCGACACCGACGCCGACCTCCGCCCGCAGCAGAACTACGCCGGCGGCAACCGCGCCACCGAGCTCAAGTGGGCCGTCCGCGACCCTAACTCCCGGGAGGGGCCGTTCGATCGCCACCTGCACCCGCCCGTCGAGTCGGGCGAGATGTTCTTCGACCCCCCCAAGAACCTGCTGCTGTCGTACGACATCCGCCGCCCGATCCCCAAGGCCACCGCCGATCGCTTCGAGCGGACCGACCTGCCCACCGGCCAGCAGGTCCCCGCCACGCTCCCGCCGGGGTTTGACTCGGATCAGCCCGAGCCCGGCCCCGCCTCGCCCGAGACGCCCGCCGCCGCCCCCAACGAGCCCGAGGCCGTCATCAGCCTCCCCGCCGACAGCAGCGAGGCCGAGATGGCCACCCCCGCCGAGCTCGAGCCCGAAGAGGCCCAGCCCGTCGAGACCGACGAGCCGGCCGCCAGCGACGTGAACTCCGAGATCGACCTGCTCGAAGGCATCATGGACAAGTAACCGGCCCCCGGACCCGGTCATGACCACCGCCCGCCCGCTCCCCGCCGCCCTCCTGCTCGCCGCCGCTCTGGCGTCGCCGTCGATCGCCCAGGCGCCCGCCGGCCCCGCGCCCGACGACCTCGGCCCCGCGCCGGCCGTCTGGCGACCCGTCGACCCCACCGTCGCCGACGTCGACGCCCGCGGCGCGAGCCAACGCCAGGCCAACCTCGGCCTCGGCGCCTTCACCCCCGAATACCGCATGCGCACCCGCCTCGACCCGACCGCCCCCCTCGGTCAGGCCAACGGCGTCGTCGACGCCATCGACCCCGCGACCGGCCTGCTCATGCCCCAGCCCTTCCGCTACGAGGCCCCCGGCGTCCGCGCCCGCATCCAACGCCCCGCCTATCTCTCCGTCGTCGACCTCTCCCGCCAGGACATCACCTTCGGCGGCGAGGGCACCCGCGAGAAGCCCTACGTCGCCGTCAACAAGCCCCCCCTCTTCGAGCCCCTCTTCGTCGAGCTCGTCCCCGCCAACACCGTCTTCGAGCTCACCCCCGACCCCGCCCCGATCGTCCCGCCCTCCGCCGACTGGATCGACCACCGCCTCGACGGGCGCGCCGGCGTCTTCCAACCCATCGCCGCGCCCCTCGACGCCGGCGTCTCCCACCGCGTCCTCCCCCGCCGCCTCGACGCCGACGACCCCATCGCCGACCCCTCCCAGATGCCGGCCCACGAGACCATCGGCTCCGCTTCAACTCGCCGGGACGACGCCGAGGTGACGCCTTAGCCGACCCGGCGTGCCCCCACTTTCCGTCCCTGCTGAATTCCCTTAGCGTGCGTCAATGGAGAGCCGGTTCGGGTTCCGTGACGCCCTCTTGGTCGTCCTGCTGCTGGCGTTGATCGGATCGGTTTGGCTATCGATCTGGGAACGCGATCGCTCGTGGGACGTGCTGCAACGCCTCGACGCCCGCCTGCGCGAGCAGAGCGAGGCCATGGCCCGCCTCAGCGACCAGATCAAGGCCGGCGCCGTCGCCGTCCGCCCCGCCCCCGCGTCCACCAACGGCGACCCCGCCGCGACCACCAGCCTCGACGAAGCCTTCGCCCGAGAGCTCGCCCCCCGCGCCGACGCCGACTTCGCCTTCGGCGGGTGGTACATCGACCCCTTCCGCTCCGCCGTCGCCAAGCTCACGCCCCTCATCAGCGTCGACGTCTACGCCCGGGTCATCCAGGACAACGTCCTCGACACGCTCATCACCCGCGACCCGCAGACGCTGGAGTGGAAGGCCTGGGTCGCCGAGTCGTGGATCGTCAGCGACGACGGCCTGACCATCGCCTTCGACATCCGCGACGGCGTGACCTTCGCCGACGGCGAGCCGCTCACCGCCGACGACGTGGTCTTCTCCTACGAGATGATCATGAACCCGCAGATCAACGCCCCGCGCCTCCGCGTTTACTACGACATCGTCGAGTCCGTCGTCGCCGAGTCCGATCGCCGCGTCGTCTTCACGCTCCGCGAGCCATACTTCAACTCGCTGTCGATCTGCGGCGGCATGGAGATCCTCGCCCGACACTGGTACGAGCAGTTCTCCCCCGACGAGTTCAACACGCTGTCCGGCCTGCTCTTCGGCTCGGGACCCTACCGCCTCGACGGCGACCCCGAGGCCTGGACACCAGGCTCGGGCACGATCACCCTGGTGCGTAACGATCGCTACTGGGGCCCCCGCCCGATCCTCGACCGCCTTGTCTGGCGCGAGATCAACGACGAGACCGCGCTGCTCGCCGCCTTCCGCAACCGCGAGGTCGACCGCTACGGCGTCCAGGCCGAGCAGTACCCCCAGCTCAGCACCGACACCCAGCTGCTCGAGCAGGCCAACCTCTTTGAGTACGAGACCGCGACCAGCGGCTACCGCTACATCGGGTGGAACCAGGTCTTCAACGGCAGGCCCACCCCCTTCGCCGACCGACGCGTCCGCTTGGCCATGACGATGCTGACCGACCGTCAGGCGATGATCGACGAGCTGCGCAACGGGCTGGGCGCGATCACCACCGGGCCGTTCAACCCGCTCTCCGACCAGGCCGACCCCGGTGTCCAGCCCTGGCCGTACGACCCGTCCCGTGCCCGCGAGCTGCTCGCCGAGGCCGGTTACGAAGACCGCGACGGCGACGGCGTCCTCGAGAGCGAGGCCGGCGAACCGCTGCGCTTCAAGCTCGTCTACCCCTCGGGCAACCCCGGCTATCAGCAGATGGTGCTCTTCCTGAAAGACGCGTACGCTCGCGCCGGCGTCGACCTCGTCCCCGACCCGCTGGAGTGGACCATCATGCTCCAGCGCATTAACGACCGTAATTTCCAGGCCATCTCCCTGGGTTGGGGCGGCGTCGTTGAGTCCGACCCCAAGCAGATCTTCCACTCCGCCTCCATCGAGGGCGGCGGCGACAACTACATCGGGTACCGCAACCCCGAGCTCGACATGATCATCGACGAGGCCCGTGTTACCGTCGATGAGGACAAACGCCGCGCGCTCTGGCACGAGGCCCACCGCATCCTCCACGAAGACCAGCCCTACACCTTCCTGTTCACCAGCAAGAGCGTGGTCTACATCGACAAGCGCTTCCGCAACGTCGAGGTCACCAAGCTCGGGCTCAACGGCCGCACCGAGTACTTCGTGCCGGCCGACGAACAGCTCTACTCCGACCGCTGACCCGCCTCCGGGCCGACCGCACCGCCCATGGCCTCGTACATCGTCCGACGACTGCTGCTGATGATCCCCACGCTGCTGGGCATCGTCGCCGTCGTCTTTTTCGTGATGGCCCTCAGCCCCGGCGGGTTCGCCGCCGTCCAGCTCGACGAGGGCAACCAGACCGCCGGCGAGGACGCGCGCCGCATCATCCAGCAGCAGAAGCGCCGCTACGGGCTCGACCTGCCCATCCCCGTTCAGTTCGCCCGCTGGCTTAACCGCGTCTCGCCGGTGAGCTTCACCATGTCCGACGCCCACGCCGCTCGCCTCCGCGCCGACGAGGCGTTGGTGAACGAGCTCGCCGAGCCGTTCGAGCCGCTGGCGTTCGCTACCCGGGATCGCAAGCGCACGGCCGCCGCCGAGCTGGCGATCGAGATCGCCGCGTACACCGGCCGCCCGCCCGACGAGGTCGCCGCCGAGCTGGCCGACGCGCTGGGCTCGCCCGGCGACGCCTTTGCCTTCTTCGACCGGGTCGACGCCGAGCTGCTCAACGAGCAGACGCTCCGCGATCAGCTCGCCGAACGCGTCGCCGACGGCCGGCTGGGCGCGGCGCAGGACCTGTTCCTGCGCGAGCTCGCCGTTGAGACCAGCGGCCGCTCGCGGTTCATGTGGACGCGCCCGACGGTCAAGTGGCCGGACCTCGGCCAGAGCCTGCGCGGCGTGCCGGTCATCGACCGCGTCCTCGCGGCCCTGCCGATCACCGTCATGCTCAACGCGATCGCCATCCCGATCATCTACCTCGTGGCCGTCGTCGTCGGCGTCTACGCGGCCCGACACCGCGGCGGGCCCTTCGACACCTTCTCGGGTGGGCTGTTCCTGGCGCTCTGGTCGTTCCCGATGATCCTCGCCGGCGTGATGTTCATCGGCTACCTCGCCAACGTCGAGTACCTCAAGTGGTTTCCCACCGGCGGGCTCAGCACGCTCGACGCCGCGTCCATGCCGTTCCTGCCGCGATGGAATGAGGACGGCTTCGTGCGCGGCTACCTGCTCGATCGCGTCTGGCACCTGGTCCTGCCCGTGACCTGCCTGGTCTACGGCGGGTTCGCGGTGATGAGCAAGGTGATGCGCGGCGCCGTGCTCGACGCGCTGTCTGCCGACTACGTCCGCACCGCGCGGGCCAAGGGGGTGTCGGACAACGCCGTGCTCTGGCAGCACGCGTTCCGCAACAGCCTGCTGCCGCTGATCACGATCCTCGCCGGCGTGCTGCCGGCGCTGTTCGCCGGGTCGGTCGTGGTCGAGACGATCTTCTCGATCAACGGCCTGGGCAAGCTCGGCGTCGAGGCCGCATTCCAGAAAGACCCCGAGCTCGTGCTGGGCACGACGCTGATGGCGGCGATCCTGGGCCTGACCGCGCAGCTCGTCCGCGACCTCGCCTACGCCGTCGCCGACCCGAGGGTGAGCTATGACTGAGCCAACGACCCCCAGCGCCGAACCGCGGCTGCGCGTCATCGACGCGGGCGGCCGCGCGGTCGTGGGACGGCGTCGGAGTTGGATCGCTCAAGCGGCGTGGCAGACGTTGGGCAAGTGGGGTGCCCGGATCGGCGGGGCGTGGGTGCTGGCGGTGGCGTTCCTGGCGGTGTTCGGCCCGGTGCTCGCGTCGAGTCACCCGCTGCTGTGGCGCGACGCGGCCGACCTGGACGCCGGCTGGGGCGGGTGGTGGAGTCCGCTGCTGGTGAACCTCACCGCGATCGACGTGTGGCTGCTTGCGGCCGCGGCGCTGGGTGGCGTGATGGCGGTGTGCGGGTGGATGTCGGCCGGCTCGCGTTGGGGCGCGTGGTGCCTGGGTGCCTTGTTTCTCGTGCCGCTGTGCGGCTGGGCGTCGGCGTGGCGCTGGCTGAACTCGGGGAACGGCGACACGCCGGCGGGGCTGTGGATGCTGCTCGCGGTCCTCGCGGCGATTGGCCTGGCGATCTACATGGGAGCACTGATCCAGGCATGGCAAGCGTCGCGGCCGCAGGGCGAGCGGTATGCGTACGCGCGGTGGGTCGTGTTGCTTCTCGTTGCCGCTTGGGCGGTGCCGTTGATCGCCGAGCCGCCGCTGCCGCCGCAGACCGTCGTGTACTCCCAGTACCGCGAGGCGATCGCGGATCGGCCCGACGACATCGCCGCGGTGTTCACCCTGCTGCCTTACTCGCCCAACGATCGCTTCCGCGACCTGCCCGACCAGCGGCTGCTGCCGCCGTCGCTGGCTCACCCGATGGGCACGACCGCGTTCGGCGAGGACCTCGCGACGCGCATGATCCACGCCTCGCGCATCGCCCTGGCGATCGGCCTGGTCGCGACCGGCATCGCCGTGTTCATCGGCGTGGTGGTGGGCGCGGCGATGGGCTATTTCGTCGGCAAGGTCGATCTCTTGGGCATGCGGGCGATCGAGGTCTTCGACGCGATCCCCGTGATCTTCCTGCTCATCATGATCGTCGCGTTCTACGGCCGATCGCTGATGCTCATGATGACCATCCTCGGGCTCACCGGCTGGGTCGGCTACGCGCTGTTCGTCCGGGCCGAGTTCCTGAGGCTGCGCAACGCGGACTACGTCCTGGCCGCTCGCGCCGCCGGCGTGCCGACCCGAGCGATCCTCTTCCGCCACCTGCTGCCCAACGGCGTCACGCCCGTGCTCGTCCTCGCCTCCTTCGGCATCGCCGGCGCGATCACCACCGAGTCCGTGCTGTCGTTCCTGGGCCTGGGCCTGGTCAACGAGCCGTCGTGGGGCCAGATGCTCGCCCAGGCCCAGTCGATCGGCGGCGGGTTCAAGTGGTGGCTGGCGATCTACCCCGGCGGGGCGATCTTCCTCACCGTCCTGGCCTACAACCTCATCGGCGAATCCCTCCGCGACGCCCTGGACCCCAAGACCGCCTGATGACCCGCCCGCCCCTGCTCGAGATCGACGGCCTGACCGTCTCCTTCCCCGCCCGCGGCCGTGGCGCCGGGCAGCGCACCGTCGCCGCCGACGACGTGTCCTACGCCATCTACCCCGACCAGACCGTCGCCGTCGTCGGCGAGTCCGGCTCGGGCAAGTCCGTCTCGGCCATGTCCGTCCTCCGCCTCATCGCCACGCCGCCCGGCACGTTCGACGCGGGCAAGATCCTCTGGCGGCCGAACCCCGACGAGGCCCCCTACAACCTGCTCTCCCTGTCCGAGCGCCAGATGCGCGACGTCCGCGGCAACCAGATCGCCATGATCTTCCAGGAGCCGATGACCTCGCTGAACCCGGTGTACACCATCGGCGACCAGATCACCGAGGCCGTTCGGCTGCACCAGAAGGTCACCAGCAAGCAGGCCGTCGACATCGCCGAGGCGGCGCTGCGCGACGTCGGCATCGCCGAGCCGCGTCAGCGGCTGCGTGAGTACCCCCACCAGCTCTCGGGCGGGATGCGGCAGCGCGTGATGATCGCGATGGCGCTAGCGTGCGAGCCGCGGCTGCTGCTGGCCGACGAGCCGACGACGGCGCTGGACGTGACGATCCAGGCGCAGATCCTCGAGCTGTTGCGGCGCTTGCAGGAGGAGAAGCACATGGCGGTGATGCTGATCACGCACGACCTGGGCGTGGTCGCCGAGAACGCCGACGTGGTGGCGGTGATGTACGCCGGGCGGATCGTTGAGTTCGCGTCGGTCGAGACGCTCTTCTCGCGCCCGTTGCACCCTTACACCCGCGGCCTGCTGGCGAGCATGCCCGTGCTTGGCCAGCACGCCCATCGGCTGCCGACCGTCGACAAGGCCGCCAGCGTCCCCGACGACCTGCCCGCCGGCGTCGCCGTTGCGCCGCACGAAACGATGCGCCCCGACGTCCGCTACGGCGGCGACGCGGCGAGGCTGCACATGATCGAGCCCGACCACTGGTTGCTCTGCACCCTCGACGACGGGTTCAAGCCGACCGACACGCAGGCTGAAGGCGAGGCGACGTTGCCGGGGCTGGACTACCGGCGGTCGCTGGTGACGAGCTGATCGCGATGTCCGGCGAGGCCATCACGAGCCCTGCGAATCCACGCGTCAAGCGGGTCGTCGCGCTGCGCAAGGGGCACAAGGCGAAAGAGGCGGGCGTGCTGATCGCCGAGGGGTGGCGGGAGGTCGAGCGGGCGGCGGCGGCGGGGTTGGTCGTGCGGGAGGCGTATGCAGCGGGTGGCGAGGTCGCGGGGCGTTTAGCTGCGACGCTACGCGTCGCTGAAGGATCGACGGTGACGCCCGTCGCGCCTGAGGTGCTCGCGAAGATGGCCTATCACCGAGAGCCGGAGGGGGTGTTGGCGGTGTTCGAGCGGCCGGCGTGGGCGTGGGAGTGCCTGGCGGTGGGTGACGTGCTGGTGGCGGTGGGCATGGACAAGCCGGGCAACCTCGGGGCGATGGTGCGCACGGCCGCGGCGGCGGGGCTGGCGGGCGTGGTGGCGGCCGGCGAGGGGGCGGGTGGTGTCGATGTGTTCAATCCCAACGCGATCCGCGCCAGCACCGGCGCGGTGTTCGACACCCCGGTGGTCGTGGCCGACGAAGCGGGCGCGATCGATTGGCTGACGCGATCGGGCCATCGCGTGATGGCGGCCATGGTCGATGGCGCGACGGACTACCGGGCGGTCGATCGCGACGATCGGCGGATAGCGATCGTCATCGGCCCCGAGGATCGCGGGCTCGACGCGCGGTGGCGTGAAGTGGCCGAGGCGTCGGGCGGGGCGGCGGTGTCGATCCCGATGGCCGACGGCGGCGTGGTCGACTCGCTGAACGCGTCGGTGGCGGCGGGGGTGTTGATCTATGGAATGCGGAATGCGGAATGATGAGTGCG
>JBCBUE010000078.1:0-15802 GCA_039818285.1 Planctomycetota bacterium
ACGTAGAACTTGGGGCGGGCGTCGTCGAACCCGTCGTCGCCGGGGTTGGGCGCGGCGTAGGCGTGCTGCTGATCCCAGCGCTGCTGCCACCTGGATTCGATCGCGGCGAAGTCGTAGGCCATGGGGGGTGGAGTGTATCGGCGGACCCCCGACCGCCGAGCCACCAAGCGTCAGCGGTTGGCCAGCCGGGCCGCCCATACGATCCGCCACAGACCCGCCAGGCACCACGCCCCGAGCGCAATCAACACGAGCATCGGCCCGAAGGTCAGCACGACCGCGATCAGCAGCTCCACACCCCCGGCGCTGGACCACAGGTCGTCGATGCCGAGCCCCAGCCGATCCGCGATCATCAGCACGATCCCCCAGGCCACGGCCAGCCAGATCGCTAAGACCGACCAGGGCAGCAGCGCGATCGCTCCACGGGCCGCCACGTGCAGCAGCGACCGGCGCGCCACCGCCGAGGCCACGGCACCCACCACCGTCGCCGCACCACCGACCAGCCCAAACACCCAGACCGCGAACTGCAGCCCCACGATCGGCCCCGACAACGCCACGGCCTGCCAGAGCTCCGTCAGGAACCACGGTTGCTCACTCCCGCCCCAGACGCTCAACGGGTCCCAGATGCGGGTCAAGTGATCCGCGATCACAACGGTTGCCGTGAGCACGGGCCCGCAGCCGATCAGCAGCACCAGCGCCCACAGCCCCGCGGCCGCCCAGCCTTTCGGCGTGCCCGCGGCACCGCCCATGGTCAACATCCGCCTGCCCAATCGGCCCGGCCGCGCCAACGCCAGCAACGGCTCGGCGAGCAGCCCCGCCCACCCGCGTCGATCCATCGGCCCGCCCGGCCGGCCCTGGGCGCTCAACGCCCGCGACATCGCCAGCCCGCACTCCGGGCACGACCCCAGCCCCGTGACCCCGAACAGCGCATATCCACAACCGTCGCACCGAGGCGGCCACCGGCACGCCTCGCGCGACACCCCCGGGATCGCCAGCCACCCCGTCAGCACGAAACCACCCGCCAGCGAACCCACGATCGTCCACGCCATCAACTCCTCCTGCCACCGCAGCCACGGCCATCGCTTCGCCCGATCCGCCTCGATCGCCAACTGCAAGGCCTGCCAGTCCTGCCACGTGTTCGCGGCCGACGGGTCCCCACTGTCTGTCTGCGTCTCGAGCCGCTCGTAATAGGCCTTCTCGGCGAGGTCATCCAGCCGCGCGTTGACCCGACCGACGCCCGCCAGCGCCGGCGCGACAACAATCGCCAGCAGCAGCACCGCCGACGTCCCGACCCACCCCGCCTTCAGCGCGCGCATCGCCCCGCGACCCACCGGCTCGGTCGGCCCGCACGCCCAGGCCAGCAGCGCCGTCAAGCCCACCGCCCCGTAGCTGAACATCGACACCACCGCGCTCGCCAGCGCCAACGTCACCATCGCCGTCATCAACACGCCAGGCGACAGCGGAAGCCAGGCCGGCATCTGCTCGCTCAACTCGGCGGCGCCCGACCACCAGCCCGACCAGGCCCACGACGCCGCCGACCACCACCCGAGGTTGGGCCGCGAGGCCGCGACGACGGCCACGAAGACCACCAGCGTGGTCGCCACGCTCAGCCCCGCCAGCCACGCCATGACGCGACCAAGCGGCTGGCGATCGATCCAACGCTCCGCCTGGAACCGGGTGGGTGCCTCCCTCGGACGCGGCATAAGCCCCAGCTTAACCACGGCGCAACCTCGGCCGACAGCGAACCGATCCGCCGCTACCATCCCCGCCATGCCCGACGACCGCTCCGCCATCGCCGCCGCCACCGCCGCCTCTCTGCGAGCCCACGCCGACCGCATCCGCGCCGAGAAGGTGCTGATCGGCTTCGACGGGTTCGTCGACTCGATCATCCGCGTCGTCGACAAACGACACGACCTGGATCGCTACGACGCCCTGCCGACGATCCGGGCCTTCGGCGACAAGATTCTCGCCGCCGCCGGCAAGAGCGCGAACTTCGAGCTGGTCACGACGGTCCGCAAGCTCGGGGGCAACGGCCCGATCATGGCCAACGCGATGCGGGCCGCCGAGTTGGGCGTGACGTACGTCGGGGCGTTGGGCGAGAAGGCGATCGACCCGGTCTTCGCCGAGCTCGCGGACGGCTGCGAGGAGGTCGTCTCGCTGTGCGACCCGGGGCTGACCGACGCCCTGGAGTTCGACGACGGCAAGCTGATGCTCGGCAAGCACGCGACGATCCGCAACATCAACGCCAGCCGCCTGCTCGAGGTGGCCGACGCGGAGCGCCTGCTGAAGATCGTCTCGCGCAGCCGTCTGATCGCGGCGGTGAACTGGACGATGCTGGTGGAGCTCGAGTCGATCTGGCGTTTGCTGGCCGAGGAGATCCTGCCGGACGCCGACCCGCTGCCCGACGGCGGGCGCCGGCTGGTGTTCTTTGACTACTGCGACCCCAGCAAGCGGACGGACGAGGACACCGCCCGGGCGTTGCGTTGGGCGACGCGGTTCCAGCAGCACGCCGACGCGGTGGTGGGGCTGAACCTAGCCGAGGCGGTGCAGGCGATGGGCGTGCTGGGGCTGGCGGTGCCCGAGGACCCCGAGCCGGCGATCGAGTCGATGGCGACGTCGCTGCGACAGGAGCTGGGCGTGCACGCGGTGGTGGTCCACCCGCGGGCCGGCGCCGCGGCGAGCGTGGACGGGCAAGAGGCCGCGACGTTCGCCGGGCCGTTCGTGAGCAAGCCGAAGCTGTCGACCGGCGCCGGGGACAACTTCAATGCCGGGTTCTGCCTGGGCAGCCTGCTGGGCCTGCCGGTCGAGCAGCGGCTGTGCGTGGGCACGGCGACGTCGGGGTACTACGTCCGCCACGCGGGGAGCCCGACGCTGGATCAGCTGATCGGGTTCATCAACGAGCTGCCGCCGCCGCGCGACTGATCCACCGCGATCGTCGGCCGCCCGCGACCAGCGCCAGCGAGACGATCGTGGCGACGGCGGGCTCGGGGACGAACGCAACCCGCAACTCGTAAGCCTGGGTCTCGCCGTTACCCAGCACGATCGCCGAGTACGCGCCCGCCTCCAGCCAGACGCCTTCGAGGGACTCGGGCTCGCCCAGGCCGGCGTCGTTCAAGAGGCTCAGCCGCTCCCCGGTCGCGACGTCGTCGAGCAGCAGGAACAGATCGGCCTGCGCTTCGGCATCGAACACGACGGCTTCGCCCGCCGCGCCCACCAGGTACTCGGGGCCGCGCGGAGTCACCGTCAGGTCGACCCAGCCCGCCTCGTCCAGCTCGAATCGGAAGAAATCGGCGTCGCCCTGCCCGACCGTGACGAAGTCCCACAGGTCGGGGGTCACCACGGTCGTGTCGGCGGCGTGGGTCCCGACGGCCGCCGACTGGCCGGGGCTGAGCACGCCCAGGTCGGTGGCGTTCTCGAGCCGGTCGTTGCCGGCGCCGGCGTCGAAGCGGTCGCCGTAGAGCGACTGGATGCCGAGGATGTCGTCGAACTGCGGGCCGTCGAAGGCGACGCTCAGGCTGGCCTCCATGAGCGCGTTGTGCTCGGGCAGCGACTCGTGTTGCAGCCCGAGGCCGTGGCCGATCTCGTGGGCGATGATGTTGCGGGTGGCGAGGTGATTGTCGGGCGTGGGGCCGAAGAAAAGGGCCTGCTCGGTGTCGATCACCATGTCCCCGCCGGTGCCGGGGAAGAAGTTGTAAGCCAGGATCGTGGGCAGCGTCGTGCCGTCGATCGGGTGCCCGCTCAAGCGCAGGTCGCCGCGCACGCCGGGGACGCCCGGGGCGCCGTTGGACTCGACCGGCGCCAGATCGTCGTGAGGCTCGTAGGTGAGGGTCAGGCCCGACAGCTCGTCCCATCGCTCGATGGCGCTCTCGAAGATGCCGAACCAGGGGCGTTGCGTCAGGTCCGACCCGCCGGGCCCGGCGCCGTGCAGGGCGTCGAGCGAGGCGATGAGGTCGCTGGGGCCGTCGACCTCGCCGCGGGCGGTCTGCTGGGCGACGATGGGCGTCCCGTCGGGGACGAGGCTCCAGGTCAGCGTGTTGCCGATCGTGGGACCGTCGCTCGACGAGCCGGTGTTGCCGGCAGACCAAGGCGAACCCGCGACGAACGCGGCGTGCCCGGCGTGATCGTGCCCGCAGGCGATCGTGTCGCAGGCCGTCGCGCGGGCCCCCGCCCCGGCCGCCAGCAGGCCCATCGCCAGCCCGAGACACCGAGGCGACCACCCCGCGCCCGGCCGACCGCCGAGATGCATCCACCGACCACGCATCGAGACCTCCTGGACGGAGTGTACCCGGCCAAGGTCGCGAAACCATCGCCAAAGATCACAGAAACCCGCGTTAAATCGCCGGCTTCAGCACGCCCCACGCGTCGATGATCGCGGCGTACCCCGCGTCGTTGCGCACCACCACTTCCCCAATCCGCGTCGGCAGCACGAGCCGAACCTTCCCCCCCTTGACCTTCTTGTCCAGCCGCATGATGTCGACCAGTGCGACCGGCGACGGCAGCGGCGCCTGCGTCGGCAGCTCCAGCCGATCCAGCAGCGCCCGCAGCCGACGCATCACCTGCTCGTCGCACATCGCCATCGACACCGCCAGGCTCGTCGCCGCGATCATCCCCAGCGACACCGCCTCGCCGTGCTTGAAGACCGTGTAGTTCGTGCCGGCCTCGATGGCGTGAGCGAACGTGTGCCCGAAGTTCAGGTGCGCCCGCACGCCGGCCTCGCGTTCGTCGGCCTCGACGACCGCCGCCTTGATCTTCACGTTCCACGCCAAGAGCTCGGTCAGCGCGTCCATGTCGAGCCCGATCAGCCGATCGACGTTCGCCTCGATCCAGTCGAACAACGCCGGGTCTCGGATCACGCCGTGCTTGACGCACTCGGCCAGCCCGGCGCGAAGCTCGCGCGGCGGCAGGCTCGTGAGCGTCTGCGGGTCCATCAGCACCAGGCTCGGCTGCCAGAAAGCGCCGATCAAATTCTTGCCCTGCGGCACGTTCACGCCGGTCTTGCCGCCCACCGCGGCGTCGACCATCGCCAACAGCGTCGTCGGGCAGTTGATGAACGGCACGCCGCGCAGGTAGCTCGCCGCGACGTAGCCCACGACGTCGCCCGTGATCCCCCCGCCGACCGCCACGAAAGGCGTGCCCCGCTCCAGCCTCGCGTTGAGCATGACCTCGCAGAGGTCGCGGAACGTGCCCAGCGTCTTGTTCGACTCGCCCTGGGGCATGATGGCGATGGTCGTGTCGTACCCCGCGTCGCGCATCGACCGCGCCGACGCCAGGCCGAACGTGTATTCGATGGACTCGTCGTTCACGATCGCCGCCTGGTGGTGCGGCACGACCGCGCGGACGCGCTCGCCCAGCGACGCCAGGCAACCCGGCTCGATCACCACGTCGTAAGAACCCCCCGGCACGCTGATGCTCACGGTCGGCATGGCGGCGAGGATAGCGGGTCGGCTAATCGCGATCCGTCAGCCGCCCCAGCGCCTCGGCCGGGTTGTCGGCCAGGTCGTCGCCGGTCTCTTCATCGAGTTCGACCTGGTCGTTCAGGGCCTCGCGCCGCCGCCGGTGATTCCGCGACTCCCACCCGCGCCGTCGAACCCGCCACCACACCACCGCCCCGATTCCCATGAGCACCGCGATCCCCGCCAGCATCGCCGCCTGACCCGACGCCCCCGAGGCGTGCTCTGCCGTGTCATACACCGCCGCGTCTGCAGCGACGAACACCGGGAAGTCGAATGGCCTGCCCTCACGATCATTCGTCGACCAAAAGCCAAGAAACCGAGCCGGAATCGCCACCCGCGCGAAGCGCAACGGAACGCGTCGATCGCGACCGATGAATCGCTCTTGATCGGTCTCAATAAGCGGCAGCCCAAATCCCCCTTCGACCGCCGGCAAAACGACAACGGCGACGTCGTCATCCCCTTCACCCCACTGAATAACCCACCGCTGAACGAGCTCACCATCGATCACGCTGGGGCGGCTTGGCCGGATCGTCTCGCTTGCTAGAAATCGGCCATGGAGCGTGTATGGGTTTCCTCGGTGCCAGTCAGAGTCGCTCGACAGCAGCGCGTCCCAAGGCACATCGATCGGGCTCGACTTCTCGTTGAACACCGGCCAAGGAAGCTTGAGCAAAGCGTAGAACGCGGGGTTGTCCCAGTGCTCGAAGCGCATCGGGACCGAAGCGAGCTGTCCCCCGTTGTGCGGAGGTGACTCCGCCGTCGCCATTGACGACACCGCCATCACCCCCACGACGAGGCCGACGGCCCACACACCAGTCGATCTGCCGACGCCCATGCCAGCGATTATCCTGCACGATTCCCCGCCCGCCACCCCCGCCCTACCGAATGCCCGACCCCTCCCCCAACGCCCGCGCCCTGGCCGACGTCCCGCCCTCGGTGATCGGGCAGGTCGTGCCGATCGTCGACTTCGGCTCGCAGTACGTCCAGCTCATCGCCCGCCGCGTCCGCGAGGCCGGGGTCTACTCCGTGCTCGTCTCCCCGGATATCACCGCCGACGAGCTCCGCGCCGTCGGGCCGCAGGGGATCATCCTCTCCGGCGGGCCCAACTCGGTCTATGACGACGGCGCCCCGACCCTCGACCCGGCCGTCCTCGACCTCGGCGTGCCCGTCCTGGGCATCTGCTACGGCATGCAGCTCGCGTGCAAGCTGATGGGCGCCGACATCCGCTCGGTCAGCACGCGCGAGTTCGGTCGGGCGCAGCTGCACGTCAAGAACGCCGAGACCCTGCTCCGCGGGATCCCGTCGGCCACGGCCGTGTGGATGTCGCACGGGGACCAGGTGACCGAGCTGCCCGAGGCGTTCGTGCCCCTGGCGACAACGCCGACGTGCCCGTACGCCGCGGTTCGTCACGCCGACCGGCCGTTCTTCGGCGTGCAGTTCCACCCCGAGGTCACGCACACCCCGCACGGGGCCGACATCCTGCGCAACTTCCTCTTCGATGCCTGCGGCGCCAAGGCGTCGTGGAAGATGGCCGACTTCCTCGCCGCCGAGACCGCCCGCATCCGCGAACGGGTCGGCGACGCCCGGGTCATCTGCGGGCTCTCCGGCGGGGTCGACTCCTCCGTCGTCGCGGCCGTGCTCGCCCAGGCGATCGGCGACCAACTGACCTGCATCTTCGTCGACAACGGCCTGCTGCGCAAGAACGAGCGCGAGCTGGTCGAGCAGACCTTCCGCGACCACTTCAACATCGACCTCCGCGTCGCCGACGCCGCCGACGACTTCCTCAACGACCTCGCCGGCGTGACCGACCCTCAGGAAAAACGCACGCTCATCGGCCATCGCTTCATCGACGTGTTCAAGCAAGAGGCAGGCAGCGTCGGCGACAACGTCAGGTTCCTCGCGCAGGGCACGCTGTACCCCGACGTCATCGAGTCCGGCCAGGGCTACGCCGGCACCGCCGCCAACATCAAGCTGCACCACAACGTCGGGGGCCTGCCCGAGCAGTTGGGCTTCGAGCTCATCGAGCCGCTGCGCAACCTCTTCAAGGACGAGGTCCGCCGACTCGGCGAGGTGCTCGGCCTGCCCGAGGCCATCGTCTGGCGACACCCCTTCCCGGGACCCGGCCTGGCCGTCCGCGTCCTCGGCGACATCACCCGTGACAAGCTCGACCTGCTCCGCGACTGCGACGAGATCCTGCTCGAGGAGATCATCGCCAACCAGCTGTACCGCAAGACCGCGCAGGTCTTCGCCGTGCTCCTGCCCGTCAAGTCCGTCGGCGTCATGGGCGACGGGCGGACGCACGAGTCGGTCGTCGCGATCCGCGCGGTCGAGAGCCAGGACTTCATGACCGCCGACTGGGCCCGCATCCCCTACGACGTGCTGGCGACGATCTCGAACCGGATCATCAACGAGGTCCGCGGGGTCAATCGTGTGGTCTACGACATCTCGAGCAAGCCGCCGGCGACGATCGAGTGGGAATGAAGATCGCGGGGTGGCCGGGGTCGCGGTGGCAGGATAGGGTCCAGCGGTGATCGAACGGCTGAACCATGTCGGGCGGTGGGCGGCGGCGTGTCTCGCGGGGGCGGCGCTGGTGGTCGGTTGTTCGACGACCACCGAACCGACGAGCGTGGGGCTGGCGATCGATGCGCCGGTGTCGCCGACGCCGGGGCGGGCGGTGGTGGTCCCGCTGCACATCGCCGAGGGTCACGTGTTCGTGCCGGTCGAGATCGAGGGACGGTCGGCGGGGTGGTTCCTGCTGGACACGGGCGCGGGGATCGACGCGGTGGGGATGGGGCTGAGCGGTCGGCTGGGGCTGGAGCCGGTCGGGCGGTCGGCGGCGCGGGGGATCGGGGGCGTCGAGCGGTTCGACCTGGTGGAGGTGCGGCGGTGGTCGATCGGGGGCGTCGCGTTGCCGCCGTCGCGGGTGGCGCGGCTGAACGTGCATCGGTTCAGCCGGACGATGGCGATCCCGGTGCAGGGGATCGTCGGGTTCTCGGCGTTGCGCTCGCTGGACTTCACGATCGACTACCCGGCCGCGACGCTGACGCTGCGGCCCGACTCGACGACGCCGGCCAACCTGGACGCCCGGGCCCACACCCTGGCCGTGCACCGCCAAGGCGGCGTGCCGCGCGTGGTCGCCCGACCGGTCAACGGCCGGCCTGTCGGCCTCGTGCTCGACACCGGCGCCAACGGCGGGATCGCCATGCCCACGCGCTACCTCGTCGAGAACCCGGCGGTCGTCTCGGTCGACAGCCTCACCCCCTCGGCCTCGCGGGGCGTCGGCGGGGTCAGCCGGCAGCACGCCAGCTGGCTGCGACGCGTCGAGCTGCTCGGCGTCGCCCACGACCACGTCCCCGTTCGGTTCGAGGGCTCGCCCACCGGCGGCGGCTCGATCGGCCGCGTTGGCTACGACGTCCTCCGCCACTTCCGCCTGCGATTCACCCACGGCGGGACCCGGCTGCACGCCACCTATCTGGGCCCCGGACAACGCTAACAAACCGGAACAGCCCGCCGGCCTCGTGCGTACAGTTGGAAGCGTCGGCCACCCCACCGGCCGACCCACCCACGCACCCACCAGAGGAGCCCCATCATGGCCACCACCACGAACCCCGCCTCCGCGAAGCTTCGCCCGACGCACCACACGCTCGACGCCGCGATCCGTGAGAAGTCCGTCGACCAGCTGCAGGCCGTCCTGTACGACATCCTCGACGCCACCGCCTTCGTCAAGCAGGCCCACTGGAACGTCAAGGGCTCGAACTTCATCGCCTTCCATCAGCTGCTCGATCAGGTCTACACGATGCTCGCCGACCACTCCGACACGGTCGCCGAACAGATCGTGATCCTCGGCGGCCAGGCGATCGGCACGACCCGCGCCGTCGCCGCCGCGTCCCGGCTCGACGCCTACCCGACCGACGTGACCGACCTCGACAAGCACGTCGACCTGCTCGCCGACCGGCTCGCGCGCTTCGGCGGCAGCCTCCGCGACGCGATCGAGGCCACCGCGAACGCCGGCGACGCCGACACGGCCGACCTCTTCACCCAGGTCTCCCGCGACGTCGACAAGCACGTCTGGTTCATCGAGGCTCACCACCAGCACTAAGCCTCGCCCACCGATCGCCCCCCAGCCCACGGGTCCCCGGCCCGTGGGTTTTATCATGGCGTCGTCGGCTCCGCGGGCTCGGCCGACCGATCGACCCGCGGCAGCCTCGCCGTCGCCGCCTCGGGCAGCATCAACACCGACCCGACGAAGAAGCACACCGCCCCGCTGGTGATCGCGAACACCGAGAACATCACGATCCCGTGGCCCGTCCCGTCCGGCAGGTAGAACGCCGTCAAGCCCGACAGCATGAACCACGCGCACCCGCCCAGGTTCGCGAAGACCGACCACCACGACAGGTCCCGCCACCGCCACCCCCAGTACGCGTGGCAGACCTCGCCGAACATCATGTAGCCCGACACGAGGAACAGCACCGAGCCGATCATGTTGGGCGTCCACACCGCGAGGTCCGACGCCCACCACACGAGCCCGGGCAGCGTCGCGTCGAACGTGTTGAAGTTGAACATGATCGTGCCGAGCCACTGAAGCACGCAGGACAGCCAGCCCAGATCGCTCGGCCGCCTGCCGATGACGCGTCGCGGCTGCCCGGGCTCGCGGCCCGCGTTGCCCGCCTGGAACAGCTCGAGATAGGCGGCGATCGTGAACGGGATCGACCCCGCGAAGAACACCGCGTTGACCTGCGTCGTGCTCATCCCCAGCCACCCCGACAGCCACGGGTTCAGGCTCAGCACGCCGCCCGTCGCGAACAGCGACGAGCCGATCGCGAACACGACGCCGATCCACCAGTTCAGGTCGCCCGGCATCCACAGGCACTGCGTCAGCAGCCGCGGGACGTGCTCGGCCCGGACGCTGCCGGGCATCGCGATCGCCTTGCGGTGATGGCGTGAGCTCCACTCGCGGCGGGCGCCCTGGCGATCGCGGTAGACCCGGCGGGTGACGAACGGCGGGGGGCCGAACGACGCGTCGGCGGCGGGCGTGACGGGCGAGGGGTCGGCCACGCTAGTGATGGAAGCTGGACGCCTCGGCTTCGGTCATGTGCGCCTGGATCGGGTGGCGCTCGAAGAACGCGATCGCGTCGCGGATGTCGTTGAGCAGCAGCGAGCCGAGGTCGCGGCTGACGCCGTGACGGACGAGGATGCGCTGGATGATCTGCTGCTTCTCGTCCGGCGGCAGCGAGTAGGCAGGCACCTGCCAGCCGCGCATGCGCAGGCGATCCGCCAGGTCGTACAGCGAGAAGCCCGGGTCGGTGCCGGGCTTGATCCGCCAGCACAACGCCGGGATCCCCGCGTCCATCTTGCCGTCGTAGATGATCTCGAACGGCCCGATCCCGCCGATCTCCTTGGCCAGCCACTGCGCGGTCTCGTAGCAAGTCGTGTGGACGTTGCGGTAGCCCTCCCTGCCCAGGCGCAGGAAGTTGTAGTACTGGCAGACGACCTGCCCGCCCGGCCGCGAGAAGTTCAACGCGATGTCGCGCATGTTCCCGCCGAGGTAGTTCACCCAGAACACCAGGTCGTCCGGCAGGTCGCCCGGGTCGCGCCAGATCACCCAACCGACGCCCAGCGGCGCGAGGCCGAACTTGTGGCCGGAGCTGTTGATCGACCGCACGCGCGGCAGGCGGAAATCCCACACAACCTCGGGGGCGCAGAACGGCGCGAGGAACCCACCGCTCGCGGCGTCGACGTGGATCGGGATGTCCCACCCGTGCTCGGCCTGCAGCCTGTCCAGCGCCGCGGCGACCTCGGCGATCGGCTCGTACTGACACGTGAACGTCACGCCCAGCGTCGGCACCACGCCGATCGTGTTCTCGTCGCAACGCTGGAGCACCTCCTGCGGCGTCATGATCAGCCGGTCGGGCTCCATCGGGATCTCGCGGTGCTCGATGTCCCAGTACCGCGTGAACTTGTGCCAGCAGACCTGCACCGGGCCGGTCACGAGGTTGGGCTTGTCGATCGGCTTGCCGGCGGCCTTGCGCTTCGCCTCCCAGGCACGCTTCATCGCCATCCCGCCGAGCATCGCCGCCTCGCTCGACCCCGTCGTCGAGCAGCCCACCGTGTCGGCGTCGTCCGGCGAGTTCCACAGGTCCGCCAGCATGTGCACGCACCGCGCCTCGATCTCGGCCGTCTGCGGGTATTCGTCCTTGTCGACCATGTTCTTGTCGACGCACAGGTCCATGAGCTGATGGACCTCCGGCTCGACCCAGGTCTGGCAGAACGTCGCCAGGTTCTGCCGCGAGTTGCCGTCCAGCAACAGCTCGTCGTGAACGAACGAGTACACGATCCTGGGCTCGTGCTGATCGTTCGGGAAGCGGTACTTGGGCAGCGCCGTCTCGAGGTCCGGCGAGGCGTAGACGTCGTCGTCGAGCATCTCGCGGACCGTGTGCTTGCTGTGCAACGCCATGCGGGAGTCCTGGGTCGGGATCGCGCGATCGGCCTCGCGAGCGCGCCGGGGTGGGGAGCCAAACGCCGGGCGTAACTTACCCTGCGGTCGCCACTGGGTGGACGGCGCCGGCCGCGGCAACGACGCCCGCTCCCCCGCGCGACCGTTACCTTATGCTTGGGCCGTGCACGCGATCGGGCTCTACTTGTGGCGGCTGACGTTCGGCAACCCGATGGCGGTGCGCGTCGTGAACAACGGCTCGCGTCGGGCCCGCGACCTCTGGGTCCGCATGGGCTATCTGGGCGCGATGATCGGCCTCGTGCTCGTCGGCCTGCTCGGCGGCGGCGGGCTCGCCGGGTCGGTGTCGATCAGCGACCTGGCCAAGAACGGCACCTGGGTCTTCGGCATCATCGCCTACGGCCAAGTCATCCTCATCTGCCTGCTCGCCCCCTTGTTCATGGCCTCGGCCATCGCCGCCGAGCAGCAGGGCAAGACCTTCGACATCCTGCTCACCACGCCCTTGTCCAACCTGCAGATCGTGCTCGGCTCGCTGGGCGGGCGGCTGTTCTTCATCCTCGCCCTGCTGCTGTCGGGCCTGCCGTTGTTCAGCCTGATCCTGATCTTCGGCGGCGTGCCGGTGTCCAGCGTGTTCATCAGCTTCGCCACGGCGGGCTTCACCGCGCTGTTTGTCGGGTCGATCGCGGTGACGCTCAGCGTGCTGCGCATCGGGGGGCGACGGGCGATCTTCGGGTTCGTCATCGCGGTGATCGCGTTCCTCGTCGGAGCCTACGCCCTGGACGCGGCGGTGCTGCGTCGGCTGATGACGCCGGGCTACACGACGTGGCTGACGCCGGTGCACCCGCTGCTGGTACTGGAGTCCGCGATCCGCCGCGAGAACTACACGCCGATGACCGAGTCGATGGTCGCGGGTTGGCCGTGGCCGGCGCGGGTGTGGATGAGCCGGCCGTTCACGGCGTTCGCGCTGCTGAGCGTCGGCAGCAGCCTGATCCTGCTCGTGGGCTCGGCGTTGACGATGCGCGGCATCGGCCAGGGCGAGAGCAAGCTGATGAAGCTGCTGCGCACGGTGTTCCGCCTGCCCGACCCCGGCGAGCGGACGCGCGAGCCCCGGCAGGTGACCGGCTCCAACCCCATCGCCTGGCGCGAGAGCCACACCCGCGGCAATGCCACGGCGGCCGTCCTGACCCGCTGGGGGTTCGCCATCGCGGCCGTGCTGCTGGGGCTGGGGCTGACGATCGCCCATCACTTCGGCGTCTTGCCGGCGCTGGGCCCTTCGCCGGCCGAGACCTATCGCGGAGCGTTGTCGACGCTGCTGTTGATCGAGGTGACGGTGATCGTGCTGGTCGCGTTGTACATGTCGGCCGGCTGCGTGAGCCGGGAGCGCGAGGACGGCACGCTGGACATCTTCCTCACGACGCCGATGACGCCGCGGTTCTACATCTGGGGCAAGCTGCGCGGGCTGGTGCAGTTTCTGTCGCTGCTGATCGCCGTGCCGGTGGCGACGCTGGCGATCGCGTCGGCGTACTCGGGGATCGGCGGGCTGCTGGGGTGGGCCGGGGCCGAGAGCACGCAGCAGTTGCTGGGCGGCGGGGGAACGGTGGTGACGCCGCTGGTGTTGATCGAGGCGCCGCTGCTGCTGGTGGTGATGCTCGTGCCGTTTGTGGCGTTGGTGGTGGCGACGGGGATGACGTGGTCGCTCAAGGCCAAGGGCGTGCTGGGCGCGGTGGTGCCGTCGGTGGCGATCCTGGGGTCGCTGACGCTGGTGCTCGGGCTGTGCGGGGCGAGCATGGCCGCGACGGTGCCGTACCTGGGCGCGGTCGTGAACGCCTTTAGCCCCGCGACCAACCTGCTGATGATCGTCGATCCCTGGCTGACAATGAACGACTGGTTCGTCGAGAACCCCGCGGCCGGCCGCATCACCATGGCCATCGGCGCCGCCTTTGCCGCCACCGGCTACGCGCTGATCGTCTACGCCCTCATCGCCGGCATGGTCAAGGGCTTCGACCACACCGTCCGCAAGCTCTCCGGCACCGGCTGACCGATCACCACGCCGAGCCGCCTCGCTCAGTCCTGGTCGTTCGGGTCGGCATCGTCCCCGTCCGTATCCGTCGCTTCGCGCGCCTCGGCCAGCACGCCGTAACGCTGTCGACGCAGCCGATCCAACGGCCGGCTCAACACCCCCCCCAGCACCAACCCGATCAACGCCGCCTCCGGCCGCGTCAGCCACAGGAAGCAGCCCATCCCCACGCCCCCCACGATCGCCCCGTACACCCATCGCCCCGGCCGCGACATCGGATCGCCCGACGACGCCAACACCCCCAGCAACACCGGCATCGGCGACGCCACCAACGGATACACGATCGACAGCAACCCCTCGCCCGTCAGCAACTCCAGCCCCTCGCTCCAAGGCCACACCCATCGCCCCTCCACCGACCCCGGCACCAGCCACACCGCCGCCGTCGCGCCCGCCACCCCCGCCACGATCACCCGCCACGAGTGCACCCGGCAGTACACCAACCCCAACGCCACCCACACCATCAGCAACGCCGACCCCGCCCCCATCGGCCCCGCCACCCGACCCACCATCACCCACTCCAACTCGGGCAGCTCGCCCACCTGCAGCCACCGGCTCAGCGTCCCCGGCCGCGACATCACCTCCCCGCGACCCATGGCGATCAGCCGCTGCGCGTTGCCCCGCTCCTCAAGCCGTTCCTCGCCCACCACCAACGCCGGCGCCGCCGGCCGCGGAAGCACCTCGACCTCATCACGCCCCGACGCGCCCCACGCCCAGCCCCGATCCACCACCGACCCGCCGACCGGCTGAACCGCCGACCGCAGCCAGTCCGGGTTCACGCCCGGCCAAGCCACCGACATCGACCACACCAGCAGCACCGCCAGCCCCGCCGGGTGGCACCGGCTGCGGTGCCCACGCCCCGTCGCCTGCGCCAGCAGCCCCGTCAACACCCCCACGCCCGCCGCTACCGCCCACCACACCTCCGCCGGCAGCAGCATCACCGCCACGCCCCCCAACCACAGCGGATACAGCCAATCGATCCGCACCGGCGACAGCCCCGCCGCCCGCTGCGCCACCGCCAGCACCCCGTAGACCACCAGACTCGCCATCACCCCCGTCAGCCCCAACACCAGGCACCACCACCCGTGCCACCACACCGCCGACGCCTGCATCACCCCCATCGCCGCCAGCATCGGCCCGTCCACCGACCCCAACCCCCGCCCCGCCGATACCCACGGCGGGCCCGCCGGCTCGGTCGACCGGATCGCCTCCATCAACCGCTTCCGCAGCGCCCGACCCCGCCAGCCCGTCACCGACTCGCTCATCAGCCCAGCCCTCGCTGCGCCGACCGCAGCCCCTGCGCCAACGGAATGTGCGACGGACAAACGTGCGAGCACAGCCCGCACGACACGCACCAGCTCAGCTCCTCCGCCACCCGCGCGTCCCCCGGCCGGCTCCGCGACCGCTCCAGCAACTCGATCGGCCACAGCCGCGTCGGACACACCTCCATGCACCACCCGCAGCTCACGCACGCCGCCGACGCCGCCTCCGCCCCCCCCCCCCCCCCCCGGCCCCCCGGCCCCCCCCCCCCCCCCCCCGGGGCCCCCCCCCCCCCCCCCCCCCCGGGGGGGGGGGGGGGGGGGGGGGGGGGGGGGGGGGGGGGGGGGGGGGGGGGGAGGGGGGGGGGGGGGGGGGGGGGGGGGGGGGGGGGGGGGGGGGGGGGGGGGGGGGGGGGGGGGGGGGGGGGGGGGGTTGTTTTGTTGGGTGGTGGTTGGTTTTTTTTTGGTTTGTTTGGTGGGGTGGTGTGTTTTTTTTTTGGGGGGGTTTTGTTTTTGGTGGAGGAGGAGGAGGTGGAGGAGGAGGAGAAAAGGAGGAGAAGGAGGAGGATGG
>JBCBUE010000079.1:0-15365 GCA_039818285.1 Planctomycetota bacterium
CGACGTCGATCACCGTACGCGAGACATTCACCACCTGATGGACGCCCCCGAGTAGCCCCTGCGCAGCCGAAGCCGGAACACCGTAGGCGAGTGAGTGCGCGCGCCAGGACAGCGCGAAACCGCCCTCCGCCTCGATCGCGTCGAGTTGCTCCGGCTGGACGGGCCGCGTCCCGGCTTCACCGGCCTTGAGCCGCCCACCGACCCCGGCGTGATCGTCGCCTCCTCCGACCTGCGCGTCACGCCCGACGAGGTCTGGCACGGCAGGCGCATCACCGGCCGATGGCCGATCAACGCCACCGTCAGCGCGACGCTCCGAGACGGGCTCGACGCTCCACTCGTGACGCTCGAGCTCGACGGGCGTCGCGTGCTGGCCCAACGCGCCTGGCGCCCGCAGTTCGAGCTGCACCCCGCGCTGTTGAGCGACGGCCCGACGCGGCTGCGCCTCGTCGCCGAGCTCGGTGACGGTCGCGTCGCCGCGAGCCCCGAGCAGGTGGTGATCGGCCAGCCGGCCGAGGCCTCGTTCGACACCGACCCAACGACGGTGCACCGGATCGCGATCGACGACGCTCGGGCGTGGGACGACCTCGACGACGCGACGCTCGAGTGGGAGGGCCGGTGGGGCCGCGTCGCTCGGCTGCTCTCCAACGGGTCGATCGGCATGACGTTGCCCGAGGGCCTCGAGGGGCGATACGTCGTCTCGGTGCTGGGCGAGGGCGATGAGTTCGACGGGCGCCCGATCGGGGAGGTCACGCTGCACGACGCGACCGGCGACGTGGTCCACGCGTTCGAGCCGGCCGAGTTCCGCAGGGGCTGGCGTGAGGTGCGCCTCGGCGCCGCCAACCTCGACGGCACGGCCGATCGACTGAGCATCGCCTTCACCAACGACAAGCACGACGCCGGCAATAACAAGGACCGCAACCTGCACGTCGCCGCCGTCGTGCTCCGCCCGGCCTGGCCGCAGGACCTGGCCGACGCGCCGCCCACCGCCACGCTGCGATACCCCGTCGAGGGCGACCGGCAGCACGGCGTCGCCGCGGTCGTCGCCGACGTCCGCGACGACGTCGCCGTCAAGTGGGCCGAGCTGGTGATCGACGGAGCGCCCACGGCGGTTCGGCTCACCCCGTTGCGCGGCGGCGGCCGCGCGGTGCTGCCCGTCGTCTGGCGCGGCATCGAGCCCGGCCCACACGCCGTGTCCGTGCGCGTCGCCGACAGCAAGGGCCAGGTCACCGAGTCTGAGCCCGTCACCGTCGAGCTGCTGGCTCAGGAACCCTCGAGCCCGACCGCGTACGCCCGGGCCGTCCGCTTGCTCGATCGGTTTGCCTTCGGCCCCGAGCCTCGGGCGCTCGGCGAGCTGCTCGTCGACGGCGAGCGCCCATGGTTGCAGCGCTCGCTGTCCACCGGTTGGGCCGACGCCGGCGTGGCCTGCTCCTGGCACCTCGCCCGCACCCGCCATCGCGACGGCCAGCCGGTTCAGCAGGCCATGTCTCACCTGCTCCGCACGCCCAACCCCGTGCGTGCCCGCCTGACGATGTTCGTCGACAACCACTTCAACACCTGGCAGCGCAAGACCGAGGCCGACCGCAAGGCCACCGAGCACCAGCGCTTCGTCGAGCTCGGCGCCGCCCCCTTCCTCGCCGCCCTCGAGGCCAGCGCCACCAGCCCCGCCATGCTGCGCTACCTCGACCAGAGCCGCAGCTTCGGCCGACGCATCAACGAGAACTACGCCCGCGAGATCATGGAGCTGCACACGCTCGGCGTCGACAGCGCCTACGCCCAGGACGACGTCACCGAGCTCAGCCACGTCCTCGCCGGCTGGCGCGGCACCGACGAGGGCGACCCCTCTCGGCTCCCCGCCCGGGCGGACCATCACTTCCGCTACGTGCCGCAGCTCAACGACGGTGAGCCCCGCGTCGTCTTCGGCCTCGCGCTGCCCCAGGCCGAGCCCGGGCAGCGCTACGACCGCCCCCGACGCGTCGTCGAGATGCTCGCCGCCCACCCCGACACCGCGCACTACCTCGCCAGCAAGCTCGTCGCGTCTTACCTCGTCACCCCGCCCCCCCCCGCTCTGGTCGACGAGCTGGCGGCCGTCTTCATCGAGCACGGCGGCGATCTCGCCGAGGTCATGCTCGCCCTCGCCGAGCACCCTTACGCCACCGGCGACGACCTCGGCGCCCGTCTCCAACGCCCCCTCGAGCACGGCGTCGGCCTCGCCCGCCTCACCGACCCCGGCAACAGCTGGCGCCTCATCAACTTCCTCAAGCGCACCGGCGACGGCCTGTTCGATCGCGAAACGCCCGACGGCTACGACGCCGAGCCCCAGAGCTACGCCAACTCCAACGCCATGCTCCAACGCTGGCGGCTCGCCCAAGAGCTCGAGTGGCACCTCGCCAACACCCTGCCCCGCACGATGTGGGCGCCTCGCGATCACCCACGCTGGGACCAACTCCCCGACGATCAACGCCAGGCCCAGTGGTCGCAGGCCGTCATCGACGTGCTGGCCATCCGTCTCACCGGCGAGCCCCTCGGCTCGCGGTCCAACCAGGCCGCCCTCGAAGTCCTCGCCATCGCCCCCGACAACGCCGATCAACGCGCCCGCGTCATCGCGACCTTCGTCGCTCAGCTCCCCGAAGCCCAACAGCAACACTGACTCGTCCCACGACTTCAGACGCCGGAGATTCATCATGCACCTGACCCGTCGCTTCTTCCTGCAGACCAGCGGCGCCCTCGCCGCCTACTGCGGCGTCGCCCCCATCGAGGCCCTGGCCAAGTCCGCTCAGGCCGCCTCCGCGCTGGCGATCCCTCAGCCCGTGACCCCCGGCAAGTCCCTGGTCGTCATCTTCCTTCGCGGCGGCATTGACGGCCTCAACCTCATCGTCCCCCACGCCGACCCTCACTACGCCGGCCTCCGCCAGGCCCTGCGCATCAACACCCCCGGCGAGGACCAGGGCTGCATCGACCTCGACGGCTTCTTCGGCCTGCACCCGCGCGCTCAAGCCCTCATGCCGTGGGTCGAGCAGGGCCAGTTCGTCGCCGCCCACGCCGTCGGCTACGACCACAACACCCGCTCGCACTTCGAGGAACAGGACACCTGGGAGACCGGCGTCATCGGCAACACCGTCAATTCCGACGGCTGGCTGAACCGCCACCTGCTCACGTCCACCGGTCACGGCCACGTCCGCGCCATCTCCCTGGGCAACAACCTCCCCCGCATCCTCCGCGGCGACGCCCCCGCCTACGCCGTCCGCGGCATCGACGACCTCACGCTCCCCCAGGCCCGCGGCAACGCCCAGGCCATCCACGCCGCTCTCGAGCACGCTTACTGCCAGCCCCTCCCCGACCACCGCACCCAGGCCGCCGAAGAGGCCACCACACTCGCTCACGACGCCGGTGCCGTCACCCTCGACGGGATCGACACCATCCAGAAGGTCGCCGACCAGCCCTACACCCCCGCCGCCGAGTACCCCTCCTCCGGCCTGGCCAACCAGCTCAAGCAAGCCGCCCGGCTCATCAAAGCCGACGTCGGCCTCGAGGTCGTCACCGTCGACTACGGCGGCTGGGACACCCACCGCGGTCAAGGCGCCGGCATCTCCGGCAACTACGGCAACAAGGTCAATACCCTCGCCGACGCCCTACACGCGTTCGCCACCGACCTCGGCGACCGCCTCGACGACACCCTCGTCCTCACCCTCTCTGACTTCGGCCGTACTGCCAAGGAAAACGGCACCCAGGGCACCGACCACGGCTGGGGTAACTGCATGCTCGCCATGGGCGGCGGCGTCGCCAAGACCGGCGAACGCGTCGACGGCTCTTCCTCGGGGCGACGCAAGGTCGTCGGCCGCTGGCCCGGCCTCGGCGAGGACCAGCTCCACCAGAAACGCGACCTCCTCCACACCACCGACTTCCGCGACGTCCTCGGCGAGGCCGTCGCCTCCCACCTCGGCAACCAACACCTCAAGACCATCCTCCCCAACCACGAGTTCGCCAAGGTCGGCCTCATCGCCTGACCCCCAGCCGCCCGCGCCTCGCCCCACGCCCCCCACATCCCCTCAACACCCAAGCCAACCGGAAGCGCAGCGCCCGGTTGGGTAGTCACGCGCGCCCCGCCACAAAAAAACACCGCACCACCGGAACCCATCCTCACGTCGCGCATCCAACCCCGTAATCACCCCTCACGGAGTCACCCCATGCGTCGAGCCCTTCCCCGCCGTCCCTTCACGACCGCCGCCCTCGCCGCCGCCAGCCTCGCCCTCGTCGTCGGCGGCCTCGGCCTCAACCCCTCCCACGCCGAGGAACCCGACGCGCCGCTCCCCGCCGTAGGCCCCGTCCCCGCCGACACCGCCGAGGTCATCACCGACCGCTCCGGCGCCGCGACGGCGGATCTTATTCGCTCGCGCGTTGCCCCCACCCCCAACGCCGCGGCTGAGCGAGGCCAAGCCGCGGGTCAAGACCCCACCCCCGGCCAGATCGCCGCCGCCCGGACCCAGGCCATCGACTGGCTCCTGGCCCACCAGAACAACGACGGCGGCTGGGGCCAGGGCGAAGAGTCCCGCCACATGCAGCGAGGCGACGCCGAGCAAGCCATGCGCGACCCCTCCAACGTCGGCGACACCGCCGCCTCCCTCCTCGCCCTCATGCGCGTCGGCGACCCGCACCTCGACCCCGCCTTCGACGCCCGCGCCCGCATGACCCAAGACCGCGTCCAGCTTCACCAGGCCTCCCGCGCCGCCCTTCATTACCTCCTCACCGCCGTCGAACGGCACGAATCCAACGACCTCTACATCACCGACCTCCGCGGCACGCGCCTGCAGTCCAAGCTCGGCCCCTACGTCGATACCTTCCTCACCGCCGTCACGCTGACCGACACGCTCGATCACGCCCCCAGCGACGAACAGCGCGAGCGCATCACCGCCGCGCTCGAGCGCATCGTCGACAAGATCGAAGCCAACCAGCAGGCCAACGGCGGGTTCGGCGGCGGCGGCTGGGCCAACGCGCTCTCCGTCTCCCTGAGCAACCGCGCCCTCAACGACGCCTCGCGCCTCGGCATCGAGGTCGATGAGACCGTGCTCGGTCGATCCCAGCAGGCCGCCGCCGGCAGCGACACCGTCGTCGGCGACCGCTTCGCCGCCCGAGGCGACGCCGCCGGCATCGAGCTCTACGCAGCCGCCAAGGCCGTCTCCGGCACCGCCGCCAACGACGTCGCCCTCCGCGAGTCCGTCGTCATCGCCGCCCCCGCTCTCCGCCAGGTCGCCGATCAAGCCGATCTCGTCGCCGACGAACTCGAGCGCGACGGCGAGGCAGCCAGGGCCGAGGAAATCCGCCAGGCTTCGCGCGAACTCGTCATCGTGACCGAAGGCGAGGCGCTCGACGGCGACATCGCCGGACGCCAGGCCGCCGCCGCCGGCGAACTGAAAGCCACGCTCTTCGACAGCGACGACGGCCGCAGGCGCTACGCCCGCGTGGCCGGGCCCGACGCCGCCCCCGCCAGCGCCGTCGCCGAGAGCCTGGACAGCTTCGGCATCGTCAACAGCCGCTTCAACGACAACGCCCAGGCCCTCGCCAAGACCCGCGGCGTCGTCCTCCAACGCCTCGGCGACCAGCAGTTCGTCGCCGGCTTCGGGTCCGACGGCGGCGAGGAGTACCTCAGCTACATGAAGATCGGCGAGGGCCTCGCCGGCGACGAAGACGCCCAGGAAGCCTTCGCCCACTTCGTCAAGGCCATGAAGGGCAACCTCACCCGCGTCCAGAACCAGGACGGCTCCTGGACCGGCCACCACTGCATCACCGGCCGCAACTTCTGCACCGCCACCGCCCTGATGGTCATGACCCTCGACGAGTGGGCGCCCGAGAAGGGCTAAGGCCGCGTCACCGAGGTTCAGCCGGCGGCCCGAAACGCCCCGGTCGCTCGATCATCGAGGTACGTTGCGCCAATGATTCGCTCCGCGGGGAAAACACGACGCCGGGCCGTCACCGGGGGCGGCTCGGCGTTGTGTTTGCTGGCCGTCGTGTGGCTGCTCCCGTCGTGCGACGGACCCTCGCCGCACACCAAACGCCAAGCGCTACTCGACGACATCAACACCGCTATCGCCAAAGGCATCGCCTTCCTCGAGGCCCAGCAATCCCCCGACGGCGCCTGGCGGTCCCAGACCTACGGCTTCATGCGCGACGGGATCACCCTGACGCCGCACGTCCTCTCCGCCACGATCGCCTTGCCCGAATCGATGGCCACCGATTCGACGCAACGCGGCGTCGACTACCTCCTCGCCATCGACCCCACGACCGCCGTCTTGCTGCAACCCGTGTACACCGCCGCCGAGACGTCGTGGGTCCTCCGCCTCGCCGGCCATGAGCAAGCCGCCGACCCCTGGCTCGACCTGATCGAGGCCCACCAGCTCACCGAACAACTCGGCTGGCCCCGCACCGACGCCCGCTACGGCGGATGGTCCTACGCGACCACGCCGCCCGTCTACAACCCCGAAACCTTGGATCTAAACCGACCGGACGCGAACATCTCAGCCACCGTGTTTGGCGTGGGCGCACTCAAGCTCGCCGGCAGGCTGAGCGAGCAACAAGCTGGGGCGGCGGTTGACTTTGTCGAGCTAGTGCAATCTGGGGGCATGTGGTTTTCGCCGCTTGATGATGCGCGAAACAAGGCGGGCTGGGTGCCGTCGGGGTTGCCGGACCCGGTGCCGTTGATCAGCCCTGCGGTGCGGCGCGAGCGATCGAGCGGCGAGGAGCTGACGAACTTCGGCTTCTACCATAACGCGTACGGCTCACCGACGGCCGACGGCGTTCGCATCCTGCTGGCCTGCGGCTTGACTCTCAATGACCCGCGCGTCCTCGCGGCTCGCGACTGGCTCGTTGAACGCTTCCGAGCCGACACCGTGCCCGGCGACTTCGCCGACGGCCGCGAGGCGCTCCGGCACGGCTATTACCACTACTACGCCTGGTCGGTCAGTCACGCGCTGCGTCGGCTGGGGGTGACGCACGCCGGGGCGGATCGCGACACGCCGTGGGCGGATCAGCTCGCCCTGGCGTTGATCGCGAGTCAGCGCGCCGATGGGGCGTGGCGGAACCCATCGACCGACGGCAAGGAAGACGACCCCTTGATCGCGACACCGTTTGCGCTCAGCGCGTTGGCGGTGTGTCGCAATGCGTTGATGGAGACCCCGGCAGAGTGACTTGTTGGGGTGCCACACCTTGTCTCGAAGAGCAAGGTGTGCGTTGCGGGTTGATCAACACACCTTGCCCTGGCGGGACAAGGCGTGGCACCCGTCTCCGTGCCTCAGATCGACAGCCCGTCGTTCGCGCGGCGCCACGTGACGTAGTCGGCCATGCCCTGCGTCAGGTCGCGCATCGGGGTGTCGAACCCCGTGCCGCGCAGCTTGTCGACGGTGGCTTGCGTGAAGTACTGGTACTGCGGGCGCAGCGACTCGGGCATATCGATGTACTCGAGCCTGGGTTCGCGGCTGAGGGCGGTGAAGCACGCGGTCGCCAGGTCGGCGAACGGCCGGGCGGCGCCGGTGCCGATGTTGTAGAGTCCGCCGGGTTGGTCGGCGTGCATCAGGTGCATCGTCGCCGCCACGGCGTCGGCAACGTAGATGAAGTCGCGCTGCTGCTGGCCGTCGGCGTAGCCGTCTTTGTAGGACTTGAAGAGCTTGGCCACGCCGGTGTCGCGGACTTGGTTGACCCAGTGGTAGCCCATCGACGCCATGCGACCCTTGTGGGACTCCATCGGACCGTAGACGTTGAAATACTTGACGCCGGCCCACCGCGGCGGAGTCGAGCCATGACGTGCCGACTCCAGCGCCCATAAGTCGAAGTCGTGCTTGCTCTGGGCGTAGAGGTTAAGCGGCTGCAAGAGTGTCGGGTCGACTAAGTCTGAGTACCCGAACGAGCCATCACCATAAGTCGCTGCAGACGAAGCGTGAACAATCGATACGCAACGTGTTCCGCAATAAGCCCAAAGAGACTTGCTGTAATCGAGGTTGACTCGCTTGACGTACTCGCGGTCGGTCACGGTCGTGTCTGAACAGGCGCCGAGATGGTAGATGTGTGTGGGGTTGGCGGGCAGGCGGTGATTCGCTAGCTGAACGATGAAATCTTCGGGTTCGTAACGATGATCAACCTTGGCGTGGTCTGGGTATCGTTCGCCATCGGTGCCGTAGTAATCGACACCAATGATGGATGCATCGGGTTCTTCGTGCCGTATGGCGTTGACGAGGTTCGCGCCAATAAAGCCATTTGATCCCGTGACCACAATCGTCGATCGATCAGACATCGCCGCCGTCAGTCCTTGTTCGCGTACCGCGATTCCTTGCCGCGGAAGAGCATGCGGATCGGCACCTCCGAGTACGGCAGGGCGTCGCGCAGGCGGTTATCGAGAAACCGCTGGTAATTGTGGTCGAACACGTCCTCGTGGTTGACCTGGAAGACGATCGTCGGGGGGTGCACGTCGATCTGGGTGGCGTAGAAGATCTTGGCCTGCTTGCCGGACTTGGCGCGGGGGCCGCGCTCGCGGGTGATGGCCTCGACGACCTGGTTCAGCTCGCCGGTGCCGACGCGGTGCCCGGCTTGCTCGTACAGGTTCTCCGCCATCGCGAGCGCGTCCTCGATGCCGTCCTCGTTCTTGGCGGACAAGAACACGACCGGCGCGTAGCTCAAGCCCTTCAGTTCCTTGTCCATGTACTCGAGGTATTCGTCCTGCGTGTGGTCGGCCTCGGCGAGGTCCCACTTGTTGACGACGATGACGCAGGGGCGTTCGTGCTTGACGATCTCGCCGACGAGCTGGTGGTCGACCTGCGAGACGGGCACGGCGGCGTCGATGATGAGCAGGCATACATCGGCGCGGCGGACCGACCGGAGGGAGCGGTGCTGGGAGTAGTACTCGATGTCGCCGGCGAGGGACTTGGTCTTGCGGACGCCGGCGGTGTCGATCAGGGTGAAGGGCTGGCCCTTGTGCTCCAGGCGGACGTCGACGGAGTCGCGGGTCGTGCCGGCGACGTCGGAGGTGATGAGCCGGTCGTCGTGCAGCAGGGCGTTGATGAGGGTGGACTTGCCGGCGTTGCGCTTGCCGACGACGGCGATGAGGATGCCGGGCTGGGGCGGGGTAGATGCTTCAGCGCGGGAGGCGAGGGCGTCGAAGTCGATGGCGTCGCGGAGCGCGGCGTACAGCTCGTCGAGGCCGTTCTTGGAGGTGGCGGAGGTGAGAATGGGCGGGCCGAAGCCGAGGGTGGCGAGTTCGTAGCCGGCGGCCTCGTGGGACGGGCCGTCGACTTTGTTGGCGATGGGGATGAGCGGGGCGTGCTTGGGCTTGGCGTGGCGGAGGACGTCGGCGACGGTGCGGTCGAGGGGGACGGGGCCGGCCTGGGCGTCCGTGACAAAGAGCACGGCGTCGGCGTCGGCGATGCCGCGGGCGATCTGCTGCTCGACCTCGGCGGTGAGGTTGTCCGAGTCGGCGACGCCGTAGCCGCCGGTGTCGACGAGCTCGATGTAGCGGGGCGGGGCGTGCTCGTCGTCGGCGGGGATGGCGACGTTGGTGGCGACGCGGTCGCGGGTGACGCCGGCGGTGGGGTCGACGATGGAGATGCGTCGGCCGGCCAGGGCGTTGAGCAAGGAGGACTTGCCGACGTTGGGGCGGCCGACGATGGCGACCTTGGGCAGGACGGTCGCCAGCGGGTTCGCGGCGGGGTCGGCGTCGGGCGTGGTGGGGGCCGGGTCGGGCATGGCGAACCAGACATCGTATCGCCTACCCGTGGCGCTGTTTCCACAGGGACACGGCCTCGGGCTCGCGGGCGTAGATCGGCATCAGGGCGTGCGGATCGACGTGTTCACCGGCGTCCGCAAGGCGTCGACCCAGGCGATAGACGGACTCGGCGCGCGGCAGGGCGAGGGCGGGGTCGAGCACGGCCGCGCCGTCGGGGACGTCGGGCAGCGGGTCACCGAGCAGGGTCGTCCCGGGCAAGGCGTCGCGCAGCAGGTCGGCGAGCGTCGTCAGGGTCGGTGGGGCAAGGGGGTGCCGGACGCCAGCTTCGTCGATCGGGCTGAAGGTCGCGGCGTAGACCGTGTCCTTCTTGGTGTTCAGGCAGACGGCGACGTGCTCAACCTCCGCCGGTGCCTGCGCCGCCAGCACGTCCAGCGTCGGCACCGCGACCAGTTTGATCGACGGCAGCGCTAACGCGAGCACCTTGCCCGTCGCCACCGCCACCCGCAGGCCGGTAAACGACCCCGGCCCGACCGACACATACACCTCCGCGACATCGCCCGGCCCCATCCCGTGATCGCACATCAACGCATCGACCGTCGGCATCAACTCGAGGTTGTGCCGCTTTAGCTGCGGAAGCTCGCGCGACTCGATCAGCTCACCGCCACGCCCCAGCGCGACGGATGCCTGTCGTTGCGAGGTCTCGATGGCAAGGGCGATCGGCGGCGCGTCGATCACGCCGTCCCCACGGGCTCCGCGGCCGAAGCATCGGCGTGGTCGCGCAGCGCGCGACGCAGGATCTTGCCCGTCGGGTTGCGCGGCAGCTCGTCCAGGTGCGTGATCGACCGCGGCATCTTCACCGGCGGCAGGCCCAGCTCCTTGCAGTGCTGCTTGAGCTCGGCCTCGTCGAAGGTCTCGCCTTCTTCCATCTCGACGAAGGCGATCGGCACCTCGCCGCGCGACTCGTCCGACTGGCCGATGACGCCCGAGGCGTGCACGCCGGGGTGTTTGTTGATGATCTCCTCGATCTCGCGGGGGCTGACGTTCTCGCCCGCGATGATGATCAGGTCCTTGATCCGCCCGGTGATAAACAGAAATCCGTCGCGGTCGAGTTGGCCGAGGTCGCCGGTCTTGAAGGCGTTGACGTGCACGCCGCCGTAGGGGTCGTTGGGGGTGAGCGGGATGTCGACCATGACCTGCTCGGTCAGGTCCGGGCGGAACCAGTAGCCACTCATGACCGACGGCCCGGCGATCGCGATCTCGCCCTCTTGCCCCGGCGGCAGGGGGTGGTTCTTCTCGTCCAGGATGTAGACCTGCACGTGCGGCAGCGGCTTGCCGACCGAGTGCCGCTTGTCGGCGTCGGGGGTGGACCACGTCGCGACCGGCGAGGTCTCGGTCAGCCCGTAGCCCTCGAGGATCTCCAGCCCGAGCTTGTCCTTGCACTTCTCGAAGACGGCGTCGGGCAGCGGCTCGGCGCCGGAGATCGGCAGCGTGACCGACGCCCAGTCGTCGGGGTCGGCGTCCTTCGACGAGGCCAGGGCGGTGAACATCGAGGGCACGGCGACGAAGATGGTGGGCTTGTGCTCGCGGGCGAGCTTGGCGAGCTTCTTGGGCGCGAACCGTGCGGTGTACACCACGTGCGAGCCCGCGAACAGCGGCATCAGCGTTAGGACGGTCAGCCCGAAGGCGTGGAAGTTCGGCAGCACGCCCAGGAAGCCGTTGCACTCGGTGACGCCGGAGTGCTTGACCGCGTCGCGGACGTTGGTGTCGAGGTTGTGGTGCGTGAGCTGCACGCCCTTGGGCCGGCCGGAGGTGCCGGAGGTGTAGAGCAGGGCGGCGAGGTCGGTGCCGTCGTGCAGCGGCGGCCAGCGCAGCTCGGGCACGCCGGTGAACGGCATGTGGTCCAGGCGGATGAGGTGCGTGTGATCGGGCAGGGCTTCCTCGCCGCCGATGTGCTCGATCATCGGGTCGACCGTCACGATCGTGTCGACGTCGGCGTCGCGGATGACGAAGTGCAGGTCGTCGCGGCTCATGAGGTAGTTGAGCGGGACGACGGCCTTGTCGGCCCACCACGTGCCCAGCAGGGCCAGCGGGAACAGCCCCGAGGTCGGCAGCATCACCCCCACGCGCGGGCTGGCGGTGTCGCGCCGCACCCGCTCGGCCACGTGCAGCGAGCCGATGAGCAGCTCGATCGCCTTGTAGGAGCGGAGGTCGTCAGTGATGATCTTGCGGCGCGGGTGGCTGAGCAGCCCGCGGAGGATTGGCCACATCAAGCTCATGGCCGTAGCGTATCAGCGTGAGACGCCGCCAGCTCCCGACGACCGCCCGACCGTGGCTCGGACGCGCCCGCGCGACCCTCGGGCTCGCCCTCTTGGCCGCTACCCTCGCCTCGCTCGGCTGCCAGGGACCTGCCGGGCCGGGCACGCTCGCCGAGGCCCGGCTCGACTACGACGCCGGCCGATACCGCGACGCCCTCAGCGGCGCCGAGCGCGTCGCCAAGATGACCGAGCCGCCGCTCCGCGACGAGGGCGCCTATCTCGCCGGCATCGCCGCCGCCCGCGCCGACCAGCCCGCCAAGGCCGAGCGCTACCTCGCCCGCGCCTCCCGCGCCGACGACCCCGCCCTCGCCGCCGACGCCGCCGCCGAGCTCGGTCTGTTCTACCGGTCCCGTGGCAACCACGCCGGCGCTATCCGCGCCTTCGAGCAGGCCGCCCGCGGACTCACCGGTGACGACCGCGCCCAGGCCCTGTTCTACGCCGCCGTCGCTCAGCAACGCCTCGGCCGATGGACCCAGGCCCGCACCAACCTCCTCGCCGCCCGCGCCGCCGCCACGGACCCCGTCCTCCGCGCTCGCATCGGCGATCAACTCAACGTCACCGGCTACACCGTCCAACTCGGCGCGTTCGCCGACACCGACAACGCCCGCCGCGCCGCCGCCGACCTGCTCCCCGCCGCCCGCGCCGCCCGTCTCTCGCCTCCGGTCCTTGCCCGAGGCGTCGATCGGCTCGGCCGATCGCTGACTCTCGTCCAGGTCGGCCAGTTCGCCACCTTCGACGCCGCCGTCCGCGCCCGCAACCTCCTCGACCTGCCGGACGCCTTCATCGTCCCTTTGGCTTCTCGCTGATGCCCCTCGCCGCCGACCAAGCCGACACGCTGCTCACCGCCGTCCTCGGCAAACGCCTCGTCGTCCTCGGCGACGTCATGCTCGACGCCTACGTCATCGGCGACCTCGACCGCATCTCCCCCGAGGCCCCCGTCCCCGTCCTGCGCGTCACCGAGGACCGCTTCACCCTCGGCGGGGCCGCCAACGCCGCCAAGCAGGCCGCCGCGCTCGGCGCCGAAGTCACCCTCGTCGGCCTCGTCGGGCAAGACAACGACGCCGACACCGCCCGTCGGCTCGCCGACCGCCTCGACATCGACACCGCACACCTCGTCGCCTCCCCCATGCGGCCGACCACCCGCAAGACGCGCATCGTCGCCCGTCAGCAGCAGGTCATCCGCGTCGACCGCGAGGACGCCTCCGTCATCGACGCCGACACCGAGAATCAACTCATCGCCGCGATCGAGGCCGCGCTGCACGACGCCGACGGCCTGCTCATCGCCGATTACGGCAAGGGCGTGATGACCGACGCCGTCGCCTCCGCCGCGATCACCAAGGCCAACCATGCGGGTATCCCGTCATTGGTCGATCCCAAAAACCCGCCGTGGGACAAGTACGCCGGGTGCACGGTGCTCAAGCCCAACCGCGCCGAGACCGAGGCCGTGCTGCACCACACCATCACCGACGACGCCACCGCCGCCCGCGCCGCTGCTGCGCTGGCCGAGCAGTACGACGCCCATGCCGTGCTCCTCACCCGCGGTCCGCACGGCATGTCGCTCACCACCGACGGTGAGTCCACCCACATCCCCGCCCGCCTCACCGCCGACCTCGCCGACGTCACCGGCTGCGGCGACGTCGTCGCCGCCACCATGCTCGCCGCAATCTGCGCCACGCCCCAAGCCGACTGGGAGCGCAGCGACCGGTCGGGTCACGACGTTGGTGCAACCCCCGGCTGGAAGCCGGGGCTCATGGCCCTGAGTTCGGCTGCCGAACTCGCCAACCTCGCCGCCGGCGTCAAGGCCACGCGCTTCGGCGCCGTCGCCGTCACCGCCCCCGAGGTCCTCGCCGCCCTCGACGCCGCCGCCCCCGCCGCCGCCCGCAAGGTCATGACCCAGGACCAGGCCGCCGCCCTCGCCGCCCAGGCCCGCGCCGCCGGCAAACGCGTCGTCTTCACCAACGGCTGCTTCGACATCCTCCACGCCGGCCACGTCCACTACCTCCACGCCTCCCGACAGCTCGGCGACCTGCTCGTCCTCGGCCTCAACACCGACGCCTCCATCCAACGCCTCAAAGGCCCCACCCGCCCCGTCCAGTCGGAACAAGACCGCGCCCGCATCCTCGCCTCCCTGGCCGACATCGACGCCGTCGTCCTCTTCGACGACGACACCCCGCTCGAACTCATCCGCGCCGTCCGCCCGGATGTCCTCACCAAGGGCGCCGACTACCAGACCAAGGAAAACGTCGTCGGCTGGCAAGACGTCGAATCCCACGGCGGCCGCGTCGAACTCATCGACCTCGTCGAAGGAAGGTCGACGACGCGGGTGATTGAGAGATCTAATATCTAATTCATGACTTAGCACTTCTCGCAGTGCTCGTCTATTAACTTTGCATGCGAGTCGTCTTGATAAATCGCACCGGATGGCTTGAGAATCTTCGGGTTCTTAAAATCTATGTGTAACTTTTTATCGTGACTGCAGAGGAGTCTAACCTTAGAAACTCTTGCAAGAGCGATGATGTGAGGGTCGTCAGACTGGAGGTCGCATGTCTCTTCCACGACTCTAGTTTGCTTGTCAACTTCGCTGCGATTGAACTGTCTTATGCTGCCGCGCCGGGATAATTCGGTAAGAACGCCTCTCGCGTGACTAATTTTCGCAACTTCGTCTACTAATCTTCCCCCGAGACACATGACGGCTTTCTTATTTTCAAGGCAATTGCGTAGATGAGTTTCAGGATTGCCTCCCCTGGGAAAGATTTCGGAGAACATGTTTGCATCTAATATTAAGCACACGAAGATTACCTACTAAGCATTGCGAGTTCCTCTTCAAGGAAGAACTCTCGGTAGCAACCTGGTGCGTCCAGTATATTTCCCATGTCATCAAGCGAGACGGAATATACGTCGGTATCAAGCCCGGGGCGGTTGAAGAACAAAATTTGCACGTCTTTGGGCTTGATAGCGCCAAGGGCGATTTCACGTCGTACTCGATCGATCATATAGTCGCTATGTGTTTCAATTACGAATCGATTATCTGTTTCAGAGACAAGGCCAGCGAAAAAAGAGCCAAGTGCAGCTTGTGCCCGAGGATGCAAGTGGACCTCGGGTTGTTGGACCAATAGCGTCTGGCGCTTGCTAAGGGTTGCTGACTCAACGACGACGGGGATTGCCTGGCTTACGCCATAGCCTACATCTGCGATATTGACTTCAGGCCCTTTGAAAGCTTTGATCATGACTTGAAATGGATCAGTTGCATGCTTTCCAAGTCGTCTAATATTAATTTCTTTTAGTAATCCAGAATCTTGTCCAAATTCTTTTATTTTCTTAAGCAGCTTTTGCTGCTTTCCTTCTGC
>JBCBUE010000080.1:0-15179 GCA_039818285.1 Planctomycetota bacterium
AAGAAGTGGAAGAAGCCCGCCGCGGCGTCGCAGGGCTGATCGAGAACATCACCGGGCGGCGCGTCGCACGACGCGCCCGCCCTTCCTGGAGAACATCATGCCGCGCTACGCCGACCTGCGTGACGACCTGAAGACCGGCGACATCCTGCTGTTCGCCGGCGAAGACAAGTTCAGCCAGGGGATCCGGCTGGTCACCGGCGGCATCTGGTCGCACGTGGCCATGGTGGTCGTGCTCGAGCTGCCGGGCGAGCAGACGATGGTCGCGGCCTGGGAGTCGACGACGCTGAGCCCCGTCAAGGACCTGTGGTCCGGCAAGGAGCACAAGGGCGTGAGCCTGGTGTCGCTCTCGGACCGGGTGGCCAAGCAGGTCGGGCGGATCGCGGTGCGGCCGCTGAGCGACCCGATCGACGAGCCGATGGAAGCGGCCCTGTGGGAGGCCCGCAAGCTCATGGCCCGCCGGCCGTACGAGCGGGACTTCATCGAGCTGGCCAAGTCGGCCTACGACGGGCCGTTCGGGACCAACCGCGAGGACCTCAGCTCGGTCTTCTGCAGCGAGCTGGTGGCCGAGGCGTATCAGGGGATGGCCCTGCTGCCCGATGTCGAGGACGGCGGGCCGCCGAGCAACGAGTACACGCCGCGCGACTTCTCGACATCGGCGTTGAACCCGCTCGAGCTGATGAACGGCTACGAGCTGCTCGACGAGGTCGAGATCGACACGGGGCCGGCGTCGGTTCAATAGCGGCTTGCGGCGGCGCTGCCGCATTGGGCACCAAGGTCGACGGGCCGCGCCGCGGTGTTACACGGGCTGCGGTCGGTCGCGTTGGCGATCGACAATGCAGAAGAAGCCGAAGGGTTCGTCGGCGTCGGCGGCGAGCAGCTGGTGCGGGGCCATCGGCGGGACGTAAGCGAGGTCCATCGGGGAGAGGACGTGCTCGTGGCCGTTGACGGTGAGCTTGCCGTGGCCTCGGACGGCGACGATGGCGTGGACGTGGTCGTGCTTCTCGAGGGAGGAGTAGCCGCCGGGGGCGATCTGGAAGTAGCGGAGGTCGAACGCGGCGGGCTCGCCGTTACGACCGAAGAGCTCGTGCCGCAGGACGTCCTTGAAGGGGGTGGCCTGGGCGTCGGTGGGCGGCTTGTAGTCGACGGGTTCGCGGCCGAGCCAGGCGAACTGCTCGGCGTCGAAGGGCAGGTGAGTGATCGTGGCGGCGCCGGGCGGCGGGGGCTCGGCGGGGTGCGGGGCGGTCCTGGCGGAGGCGGTGGGGCGGGGGTGTTCGTGGGCGATCGAGCCGGGCGGCATCTCGCAGGCGGAGACGAACACGGGCGCCGGCGTGGTGTGTTGGGCGGCGGGGAAGTGCTCGGCGATGGTGTCGGCGAAGGCGCGGGTGCCGTCGACGAGGGAGGGCTTGAGCGAGAGCAGGCCGCCGCCGACGAGCAGCACGGCGCGCTCGGCGTAGGCGTCGCACATGCCGGGCATCTTGTCGATCGACATGCCGCCTGCGGGGGCGGGCAGGGCGGCGCGGTGGTCGCCGAGGGGTCGGGCGAGGTGGTCGGCGAGGTCGTCGCATTGAGTCGGCGAGAAGCCGAACCGGCCGCCGGCGTTGGGGAAGACGGAGATGTCTGACCCGGCGAGTCGGAAGAGGGTGCCGAGGAGGAAGGCGGGGGTGATGCCGTGGTGGGGCGTGGTGTGGAAGACGCCGGAGAAGGTGGGGTGGGTCATGACGGCGAGGTCGCGACGGTCGGCGATGGCGCGGACGGCGTCGAGGCCCTGGGTGAGCGGGCAGACGAGCACGCCGGCGCAGCCGATCTTCGCGGCGATGTCGGCCTGTCGCATGAGCGTGTCGTGCGGGCCGGCGACCATGGGCAGGTAGAGGCAGCGTCGGCCGGTGGCGTCGTTGGCGAGGTGGACGGCGGCCTGGATGGCGACGACGCGGTCGGTGAAGGCCTCGAGGCCGGCGTCGGTGGGGGGGTGGACGAGGTTGTGGTCGTCCTTGATGAGGTCGCCGCCGCCGCGGGCGAAGTCGCGGGCGATGTCGGCGAAGCGGTCGACCGGGGCGCCGCGGGGCTTGATGGCGGTGGCGAGCAGCGGTCGGCCGTGGACGCCGAGGAGCTCGCGCAGGCCGGCCTCGCCGAACGCCGGGCCGGGGAGGGCGTCGAGGAAGGCGGGCGGCAGCTCGGCGTCGACGAGCTGGATGCCCTGGAGGATCGAGATGTTGCCGAAGAGCAGGTTGAGCAGCTGCGGGAGCGACTGCGAGGCGAGCTCGGCGGCGTAATCAACGGTCGCGACGAAGCGGGCGTGACCGGAGGGCAGGGGGTGTAGCTCGTGCGGTTCGTCGTCGGTGTCGAGCGGCTGGAGATCGACGACGCGGGCGAGGACGTGGTCGTGGACGTGGTCGGGCGCGAAGGGCGGGCGGGTCAGCGCGACGGGGACCTCGACGGACTGCTCGCGGGCCAGGCCTTCGGCCTTGGCGTCGGCCTCGCCGGGCGGGCAGGTGAGGTGGTAGGTCGCGCGGATGCGCTGGTCGGCGGGGTAGGGCGGGCGCGAAGACATCGCGCGAGTTTAGGTTCTGGCTGCATGAAACGGGCGGCGACGCGTCGCGCTCGGCTGGGTCAGAATCCGCCGGCGGGCAGGTCGGAGGAGGTGAGCGGCTCGGGCTGGTCGGCGGCCTCGACGGGCTCGGGCGTGGCGGCCGGCTCGGCGGGGCTGGGGGCGGGGGTTGCTTCGGCGGGCGTGGTGGGCTCGGCGGCGGCGTTGACGCTGGTGGGGGTGGCGACGCCGGCGTTGGCGGCCGCTTGGAAGGTCGAGGCGATGTAGGCCAGGCCGCCGAGCGAGGCGACGGCGATCACGGCGATGACGCCGATCATGACCCAGGTGTGGCGGGTGTGCTTGGCGAACATCTCGCGGGCGTCGGCGGCCTGCTGGACGAAGGCGTCGCGGGTGGCGGCGTTGGACGCGGTGACGTCGCTCATGGTGGCGGTCAGCGTGCCGAGGGTGTCGCGCATGGCCAAGCGGGACTGGTTAGATGCGTCGAGCTGGGCCTTGAGGTGGCTGGAGACCTGCTTCTGCGACTCGGTGGCGGACTGCAGGGCGGTCGAGAGGGACTTGGTGGTGTCGTGCTGGCGTTCGAGCGAGCCCTGGATGTGCTCAAGGATGCGGGCCTGCTTCTCGGCCGACTCGGGCATGGCGCGGAGGATGTCGGGCAGGCCTTCGAGCAACTCGATGACGCGGTCGGATCGGCGGGCCTGCTCGTCCATGTGGCGGCGGACGGCGGCCATGGTGTCGACGGCGTCGGTGTAGCCCTCTTTGAGCTGCAGGAGGCTGGCGTCGCGGCGGGCGACGGCGACCTCGACGGCGGCGCGGGTCTGCGGGTCTTCGGGATCGACGGGGCTGCGAGACCAGTTGAAGAGGTTGGCGAGTTTGCCACGAAGGCCCTGGGGCTTGCGTTGGGCGGGCGGGGTGTAGCCGGGCGCGGGCTCGACGGCCTGGGCCGAGGCCGGCGCGGTGGGCTCGGGGATCGCGGGGTGGTCGCGTTGGGTGTCGTCGAGCGCGGGGCGGGCTGCCTCGAGGGACTGATCGGCGGCATCGTTGTCGGGCACGACGGGCTCCGGGCGTGGCGAGGACGTCTGGAGGGCCGGGTTCTGGGTTCTCGGCCTCCTCGCTGATGAGTGTTGCTGAGCGGCGGGTGTGGGTCAACCGCTTTGACGCGGATCAAGCGGAACCGAGCGGGATTCGACCCCGGGCGGTGGGGTTGCGACGGCGGGGCAAGCCGGGCAAGGCCGATCACGTGGCGACCCGCATCGTGCGCCACGGGCCGTAGAGGAAGCGGAGGATGAACAGCGAGCCGCGGATGACCAGCTCGCTGCAGAGCCCGATCCACAGGCCCGTCAGCCCCAGGCCCATCGGCAGGGCGAGGACGTAGGCGATCGGCAGGCGGATGAGAAACGTGGAGATGTAGGTCAGGGCCATGGCTCCGCGGGTGTCGCCCGCCCCGCGCAGGGCCTGCGACAAGACCATGTACGACCCGAAGAAGAACTGAGCCGGCCCGCAGATCATCACCAGCAACGCGGCCTCGTCGCGTACGGCCTTGACGTTCGCCCCGGGCGCCAGCGGCCAGACGAGCGCCTCGGGGATGAGCAGGAACAGCACGCCCAGGAAGGTCATGACCCCCGCGCCGATCGCCCAGCAGAGCCGGACCGCGCGAGCGGCTTCGTCCGACCGCCCGGCGCCGAGGTATTGCGCGCCGAGCGTCGCGGCGGCGACGCCCATCGCCATGCCCGGCAGGAACGACAGCGACTCGATGCGGATGGCGATGATGTGGGCGGCCATGAGCCCGTCGGTGGCCTGCTTGGCCATGAGGGCGCCGACGAACCCACCGACGATGGCGTTGCCGATCCACATGCCCGAGGACTCGACGAGCGCGGGGGTGGCGACGCGGACGATGCGGGTGATGGGTCGGCGGCGCGGCCGCAGCCAGTGGGGGTGGAGCGTGAGCGAGCAGGGCGCGGGCAGCCAGCGCAGCAGGACCATGAGGTTGATGACGCAGGCGACGCCCCAGGCGACGACGGTGCCCAGCGCGATCCCACCGACGCCGTAGCCGCCGATCGGGGCCGGGCCGTAGACGAACAGCAGCGAGGCGCCGACGTTGACGACGTTGGCGACGGCCATGGTGAGGAAGGGGGTGCGGGTGTCGCCGGCGGCCTTGAGCGCGGCGTTGCCGACAGTGAGCAGGGCGAGCAGGGGCGAGCCGGCGGCGAAGATGACGAGGTAGTTGACGACCAGCTCGTGCTGGGGCGGGGGCATGCGGAACAGCGAGGCGATCGGCGAGGCGAGGGCGGCGATGGCGGCGCCGGTGATCAGGCCCCAGACGGCGGCGATCCACATGGCCTGGCCGAGCGCGGCGTCGGCGCGGCGTCGGCGGTGGGCGCCGAAGAGCCGGCCGATGAGCGCGCCCGCCCCGATGCCGACCGAGTTGTGCAGCAGCCCCAGCAGCCAGCCGACGTAGGCGGCGACGCCGATGGCGTCGAGCGCGATGGCCGAGAGCTGCCCGGCGATGGCCGTGTCGACCAACCCGACGAGCGACATGAGCAGCATCTCGAGGAACGGCCAGACCGTCAGGAAGGCGACCTGCCTCGGCAGCGACAGCGTGCCCAGCTTGCCGGGCAGCGGTTTGACGGGGGTGGCCGACACGCGGGCGATGGTAGGGGCAGCGGCTAGCGGGGCAGCAGGGTGCGCATGGCGTCGGCCTTCTCGGGCTCGTCGAGGGCCGTGTAGCGGTCGGCGGCGGCGCGGGCGGCCCAGGTCGCGGCGGGGTACATCAGGGCGATGCGCTCGTAGTGCAGCGCGGCTTTGTCGGGCTGGTCGAGCTGGTCCCACGTCGCGGCCAGCGCGTCGGCGACCGGCTGGGTGACCTGCTCGTCGACCGACAGCATGCGTAGCACGCCCATCGCCTCGACCGGTCGATCCAGCTGTCTGAGCAGCCCAGCGCGGTTGAGCGCGATGGCCAGCCGCATATCGGTCTCGTCGGGCATCGAACGGTCGAGGGCTTGGCGGAGCGAGCCGTCGGCGTCGTCGAGTCGGCCGGCCTCGGTGAGCAGGCGGGCGCGGAAGATGAACGGCTGGGGCTGGTCCGAGTCGCGCTCGACCCAGGCGTCGACGACCTCGAGCGCGTCGTCGGCCTGCCCGGCCATCATGTGGGCTTGGGCGAGCTGGCTGAGGAAGCGCGGCTCGTCGGGGTCGAGCGCGACGGCGCGGCGGTAGTGAGCGACGGCGATGCCGGGGTCGCCGGCCTGCAGGGAGAGATTGCCGGCGATGGCGTGCATCTCGGCGATGTCGCCCTCTTCGTCGAGCGTGCGGGTGAGGTGGTCGTAGGCCTCGTCGGGGATGTCGCCGCGGCTGCCGATGGCCAGCGCGATGGCGCGGCGGGCGTCGAGGTGGTCGGGGTAGTCGGCGATGACGTCGCGGAGGTCGGCGATCATGGGCGACAGGTCGCGGCCGTTTCGGGCCGCCGCGTCGATCTCGCGTCCGATCTGCAGGACGCGTTCGTCGATCGCGCGTTGGCGGGCCTGGGCCTCGGCGAGCCGGGCGGCCTCGATCGTCTCGGGGTCGGCCTTGGGGCTGACGACGTAGGCACCGATGACGAGCAGCGCCACCGCCAAGGCGACCGCGGCGACCGCGCCCGGCGTGAACGGAATCAGTCGGCGGCGGCCATCCTGCATGACCTCACGTTAGCGGCCCTTCACCGGCGCGGCGGCGCGGCGGACGAGTCGGGCTCGGGGGCGTCCTCGATGCGGGCGGCGTGCGGCTCGGGTGGATCGGTCCGGTGGGCCCACGGCAGGCGGACGGGCGGGGCGGTCAGCTCGTCGGCGTCGGCCACGATGGGCTCGGGCGCGACGATCGCCCCGGCCAGCAGCAGGCCCAGGTACACGGCCACCGAAAAACGCACCCAGCTCGGCATCCCCTCACTGATCGATTACCCCGCCCCGCACGGCCAAGCCGATCCCCGGTCGCCCCCCACGCGGCGCCCGCGCGGTCGATTCGACCGTTGCGACCGCGCCAAACCCACCCCCCGTCCCGCGCCCGCCCGCCGCCTAGACTCGCCCCATGCTCGAACTCAGCCGCACCGTGCGATTCAGCCTTAGCGACGGCCGGCCGACCGGCGGCCGCTGCGAGCCCGCCGCCACGCCGCGCGCCAACACCTACGCCGCCTGGCCCGCCATGCGCGGCCTCGGCCGTTACTACGAGCTCGACGTCCTCTGCCGCGGCGACGCCGACCCCGCCACCGGCTACTTCATCAACATCAAACACATCGACCGGGCCGTGTGGGACCACGTCCTGCCGTACCTCGAGTCGCTGATCGCCGACCCCACCGGCGACCCGGCCGACGCCCCGCTGGGCGAGGTGCTCCGCCGGTCGCTGGTGTTGCTTGAAGAGCCGCTGGACAACCGCGTCGCGGCCGTCACGCTCCGCCTCACCCCGACCTACGCCATCTCGCTCGAGGAAGCCGACATGAGCACCGTCACCGTCCGCCAGCAGTACGACTTCGCCGCGGCCCATCGCTTGCACGTGCCCGAGCTGTCGGACGAGGAGAATCGCCAGACCTTCGGCAAGTGCAACAACCCGGCCGGTCACGGGCACAACTACCGCGTCGAGGTCGCCGTGGCCGCCACGATCGACCCCAACGGCCACGTCTTCGACGTCGAGGAGCTGGACGAGATCGTCGACGCCGCGATGATCGAGCAGCTCGACCACAAACACCTCAACGAGGACGTCCCGGCGTTCGCCGACCGCAACCCGACCGTCGAGCACATCGCCCAGGTCGTCTGGGGCCTGCTCGCGCCTGAGGTCGGCAAGCTCGGCCACGTCGACGACGCACGGTTGGTCGAAGTGAGCGTCTGGGAGACCGAGAAAACGCGGTGCGTGTACCGCGGGGATTGATGCGGCGAGTCGGTCGGCGGGGCTGCGTGAACAGCTCGAGCCGGCTTACCATAAGGGCATGACCGACGCCGAACGGGACGCCATGTGGGAGGCGGTTGAGTCGGGGGTCCAGCCGTCGTTTGTCGTGGCGGCGCCAGTGCTGATGGTCGTGTTCGCGACGATCGGGATCCTGATGATCGTCGGCCTGTGGTGGGCGTGGGCGCGGTCCAACCGCCGGTGGCGCAGCGAGGGCCGGTCGGGCGTGGCGTCGTCGACGGACATCTGGGTCGAGTCGGGCCGACGCGCGGTCGGCGACGACAAGGCGCCTCCCCAGCCAGTTCGGCCGAGCATCCCGGCCGATGACGACGACGAAGCCGAACCACCATCGGACTTCCGACGCCCCGACGATTGGTCGCCGGACGACGACGAGGACGACGGTGAGCCGGATTGGCGCTAACGCACCGGCGGCCGTTGCTCAGGGCCCCGCGTTGTCTCAATCCGCCGGCGCGATGCGCAGGACCTGACCCGCGTTGGTCAGCACGTACAGGTAGCCGTCGGGCGCGTCGTAGATGTCGCGCAGGCCGCCCTGGTCCTGGAACAGCAGCTCGTCTTCCAAGACCTTGCCGCTGCTGTCGGTGCGGACGCGGCGGACTTGCCCGGACGCGATCGAACTGACGAACAGGTCGTTGCGCCAGTTGGGGAATCGATCGCCGGTGTAGTGGTCGATGCCGATGAAGGCGGGCGAGGGGACGTAGTAGAGGGCGGGCTGTTCCATGCCCGGGGCTTCGGTCTTGTCGGTGATGGGCGTGCCGTTGTAGTTGACGCCGTAGGTGATGACCGGCCAGCCGTAGTTGAGGCCCTTTCGGATCCAGTTGATCTCGTCGCCGCCGCGCGGGCCGTGCTCGGACTCCCAGAGCAGGCCGGTGGTCGGGTGGAAGTCAAGGCCCTGGGGGTTGCGGACGCCGTAGGCCCAGATGGAGCGGTAGGCGTTGCGCCGGTTGACGAACGGGTTGTCCTCGGGGATGCGTCCGTCGGGGTGGATGCGGTGGATTTTGCCGTTTGGTCGGCTGAGGTCCTGCGCCTGCTCCATCCGGCCGCGGTCGCCGATCGAGAAGTACAGCATGCCATCGGGCCCGAAGGCGATGCGCGAGCCGAAGTGCTGGCCGGTCGGCAGGAAGTGCTCGTCCTTGGCCTGCCAGATGATCTGTTCGTCGACCCATCGGCCGTCCTGGACGCGGCCGCGGGCGACGCTGGTCATGCCCTTGGTGCGGTTGGCGTTGAGCGGCCTGGGCTCGGAGTAGCTGAGGTAGATCCAACCGTTCGTCTCGTAATCCGGATCGAGGACGATGTCGAGCAGCCCGCCCTGGCCGATGTGGCGGACCTCGGGCGTCCCGGCGACCGGGTCGGGGTGGACGGCGAGCCTGCCGCTGGCGTTGAAGCGCGCCCGCTTGATGTCGCCGTCGCGTTCGTTGATCAGCCATTCGCCATTGGGCAGCACGGCCATCGCCCACAGCCGGTCCAGGCCTTGGTAGATCGGCTCGACGACGAAGTCGTGGTGGTCGGAGGTGTAAGTCTTTCGGCCGGAGAAGCGCGAGCCGCCGTTGTCGTCGGGCGTGAGCCCGCGCTGGTGCGTGTCGCGGAGCTCTTGGATGTAGACGACCAGGCCCCGGATCTCGGCGTTGGACAGCGCCGGGCCAAAGGCCTCCATGCCGGCGTCGGGCACGCCGTCGTGGATGGCGCGGAAGAGGTCGGCGTCGCTGCCGTGGCCGACGGTCCAGGCGTCGTCGAGCAGGGTGGACGCCGAGCCGTTGCCGCCGGTCGACCCGTGGCAGGACTGGCAGTACTGCACCCAGGTCTCGGGGGCCTTGCGGACGCGTTGGGCGTCGGCGTCGAGAGGGAAGGCCAGCGCCGCGAGCACAGCGGCGGCGAGCAACAGCGGGCGGGCGTTGGCGTGGTTCATCGTGAGTCGTCGAGGGCTTGCCAGACGGCGTCCATGTTGGCGTTATAGGCGGTGTCGGCCGTGGGCGAGGCGGCGAGCGAGGCGTCGAAGGCGTCGCGGTCGACCCAGCGCACCGCCCAATCGGCGTACAGCGTGTTGACGCCGGTCTGGTGGCGGGAGTCGACGCGCTCGGGGAGGTTGACGGTGTCGGCGATGAGGGCCTCGTCGTAGAAGTCGGTGAGGCGGGCGAAGCCGGCGGTGGGGTACTCGGTGAGCCCGTCGGGGCCGACGCCGTCGAAGTTGACCACTGGCCGAAGCCCGTACCCGCCCTGGGTGCTGTCGCCGCTGGTGCCGGGCGGCCAGGGGTTGTCGTCGGTGTCGTACGACTGGCCGGGCGCGGTCTCGGCCGGGCAATAGAACGCCTCGGCGGCCGGCCCCGCGGGCATCAGCCCGTCGCGATACACCACGCCGAACAGCGAGAAACGACCCGCGAAACTTGAGTAGACCATCGTGTTCCACTGCTTGCGGTTGCCGCGGTAGCCGACCGGCAGCTGGTCGTCGTGCGCGTCGGCGTACATCGTGAGCAACTGGCCGACCGAGCGGAGGTTCGCCCGGCAGGCGGCGTCCGTGGCCGTCGATCGCGCGGCGCTCAGCGTCGGGAGCAGGACCCCGATCAGCAGCGCCACGATCGAGATCACCACCAACAATTCAACCAGAGAAAAACCATACTTACGAAACATCGGCCGCATCATAGACCATTCGCCCGCCCGGAAAAAGCCTTTTGCCGTGGTATAGTTGCCCATCCGACCGGGCCTCGTTGCACGCCCCGGCTCGGCCCCGCCTCCGACCCCCATCCCGACCGAGAACCCCATGGCCACCAGCTTCGGCGCGCTCTGCACCGACTTCTACGTCAACCAGAAGCTCGCGCTCAAGATGGACCTCCCCGGCGAGCGCGAGACCGTCCTGCACTTCTTCGACCGCGTCAAGAAGTCCATCCCCGGCATGAACCGCTTCCGCCGGTACGACGGCGAGCTCGCCCTCGAGTCGGCCCGCAAGGACGCCCAGTACCAGTGGCTGGCCCTGCGCCGCACCTCCATCCGCACCGGGCACGTCAACCCCGACGCCATGTCCGACGCCTATCAGTTCCACCGCCTGATCCTTGAGCTCTGCCCGGCCTACCTGTCGCTCTCGCCGCTCGACGTCGACTACGTCGAGCTCATGTTCGGCTTCGACCTGGACTGCAAGGAAGACCAGGACACCGTTGTCTACGAGGCCCTGTTTGCCGACTCGCCGATGGCCAACCTGCTGAACCTCGGCACGGGGGCCGGCAAGATCCTCGACGTCCAGCCGGTGATGGGCGCCTCGCTCACCGATTCGGGGGACCTGCAGGCCTATTTCGAGGTCAAGACGCGGCAGAAGACTCGACGAGGCTCGTCGCGGGCCTTCCGCTCCGAGCCGATCAGCCTGTTTCTCACGCTGCGTCAGTACGGCCCGATCGACGAGCTGAGCGACCTGCCCACCAAGGTCTTCGACGCGCTCAGCGAGCACGCCGAGCACCTCGCCGCCGACAAGCTCGTGCCCGAGCTTCTGCAGCCGATCGCGCGGCACATCACCAACGCGTCGAGTTGAGTATTTAGTTCTTGGATGAACCGCCAAGACGCCAAGAGCGCCAAGCGGTCATGACCAGAAGACGAGATGAATGTAGAAGGCGATACCCGTCAGGGTCATGATGCCGATAAAGGTGCAAATCACGGCGACAATCAACAGGCAGCCGGTGTCGCGCCACGTCGCGTTGCTTGGTTCAGGCTGGTCAAGTGACGACACTCGCACTCTGTCCGCAACATTCAGCTGTTGCAGAATCTCGCGAACACGGTCCGGCAGCGAATCCTCGCGTACTTGGCGAAAGCCGCCGGGCAGCGATGACCAGAGCATGCCGCGATCACGATTTCGGGCGAGTTGGACAAACAGTTCGACCGCTTGCTGCTCGGCGTCGCCCGACCAATCTCCAGACAAGGCCAAGTAGCAGCCCGCCTCGCGATGATCGCTCATTTTGAGCAAGAGACGTCCGTACGCCGCGTAAAGCTTTGGGTCGTAACCGACTCGGCCAAGGTTGCCCTGAAGGATTTCCTTCGCACGCCAGAGCTTTCCAATCAGTGCTTCACGATCGGCCCGCCGGATGGAGTCTTCGATAGCCACGCGTGCAGCGTAACTCGGCGCTCTTCGCGACTTGGTGGTTCAACCCAAAGAGATCACCAATACCGCTCGAAGTGCAGCGAGCCGTCGGGGGTTTCTTTGGTCTCGACGACGAAGCCGCGTTCGATGAGGTCGGCCTCGACCTGGTCGATCATCGCGGGGTTGCCGCAGAGGAAGACGTGGCAGGTCGCGGGGTCGAGCGGGAAGCCGAACTCGGCCTCGAATCGGTCGGCCTCCATGAGGGCGTTGACCCGGCCGCGGTGGCCGTCCCAGCCGGAGCCGTCGGGCTCGCGGGTGACGGTGGGGGCGTAGAAGAAGTGGGGGTCGTCGTCGGCGTAGCCGCGGAGGCGATCGAGGTAGCCGAGGTCCTGGGCGACCCGGCAGCCGTCCATCAGGACGAAGTTGTCCCAGCGGTTGTCGCCGCGGTAGGTCTCGTACATCGAGAGGAAGGGCGCGAGCCCGGTGCCGGTGCCGACCATGACGAGGTTCTGGCCGGGGGGGACGGGGTCGAGGGTGAAGTGGCCGGCGATCTTGGGGCCCAGGTGCAGGTGGTCGCCCTCGTGGAGGTGGAAGATGGAGGGGGTGAGCCGGCCGTTGTCGACCTCGACGATGTAGAACTCGAGGTGGTCGCGGGTGGTGGCGGGGGAGGCGATGGAGTACGCGCGGCGGACGAGCTTGGGGTTGCCCTGGCGGTCGTGGGGGGTCTGGCCGGTCTCGGGGTCCGGCCGATGCGGCAGGCCGAGCGTGGCGAACTGGCCGGGGGTGAAGTCGGGCGCGGTGCCGTCGTCGAAGGCGACGCGGAATCGGCCGAGGCCGGGGTGGATGTCGATGCGCTCGGTGAGGCGGGCGTTGAACTGGGGGTGGTCGTCGGCCATGGGGGAGAGGGTAGGCGGGCGGGGGTGTGGGGGCGATGTCAGCGAGGCGTTAGAACGCCAGGCGGGTGGTCGGAACCGTTGAGGTGGGGCAGGTTATCCACTAGGATTCCACCTCTCAGACGAGGCCTCACGAGGGCGTCCATGCTCGCACCCAGCCAGGCTTTTTCGGCGGCCGGCCCCGCGACCCCCGCGGCGCTCAGCGGCCACGTCCTCGTCCTGAACCGCATGTGGATGGCCATCCGCGTCGTCGACGCCAAGCGGGCGTTCTCGCTGCTGTGTCGCGACCTGGCCGAGGTCATCCGCGTGGACGACGGCAGCTACACCGGCCACAACTTCGACTCGTGGACGGACCTCGCGACCATCCGGGCCGAGTACGACTCGCTGGCCAACCACCACGACTTCGTGCGGACGGTGCGGATGCAGGTGGCCGTGCCCAAGGTCATCCGCCTGCTCGGCTACGATCGGCTGCCCGACCAGCAGGTCAAGCTCAACCGCCGCAACATCTTCGCCCGCGATCACAACCGCTGCCAGTACTGCGGACAGCACTTCCCGTCGTCCGAGCTGTCGCTGGACCACGTGATCCCCCGCTCGCAGGGCGGCGGCGCGTCGTGGGAGAACCTGGTGTGCTGCTGCGTCGGGTGCAACAGCAAGAAGGGCGGCCGCACGCCCGAGCAGGCGCGGATGCCCTTGGTGAGAAAGCCGATCCGCCCGAAGCGCAACCCGGTGCTGAACATCCGACTGGGCAGCGACAAGTACGCGAGTTGGAAGGCGTTTTTGGATAACGCGTATTGGTCGGTCGAGCTGCGCTAAGCGTGGCGGCGACGCCGTGCAACGGCCAATGCTCCGAGCATCATCGTGATGCTAGCCGCGGGTTCTGGAATTAGAGCGAATTCGAATAATTTGAGATCTAGGCTCTTCGGTACGGATGTGCCGAGTTCTTCGCTGTCCGCAACAAAGAAGTGGATCGCGTCAATAGACGCGGTATTGATCGGGGGTAGCAGGACGTCTGGCCCGCGGGGAGGTATGTACGACGCCGGGTGCGAAAAGCTCTCGAACGGGAAGAACAGTTCGGAGCGGTTGTCTTGCAGTGTGAAGAATCCGATGCTTCCGGAGGTGCTTCTGTATCCCCCATCTGTTTCAGTGAGATGGATTACGACATCCACGCTGTTATTTGTCTGATAGCGGATTCGTAGACCGGCCTCACGAGAAGCATTAATTCGTAACTTGCCTCCTGGAACGCCGGTACGCCACCAGATCGCAAAGAAGGGAATGCCGTCGATCGATTCTGTTCGCAAGTAGTCATTTCCGACGGACACGGTTTGAGAAGCCGTGGTATCTGGGCCGGCAGGGCTGATGAAATACTGGATGTCTCGGGTCACCGCAACACCATCGATCTCACCGAAAGAGTCGACGATGTTACCGCGTGTGCTCGGGTCCGAACTGACGGTCAGCGGGTAGTGATTGACATCTTCTGTGGTCTGGAAATTGTCGATCAAGATGTAAGCGTTGGCTGTAGTCGCGAGGTTTATTGCAATGAAAGCAACGACCTTCGTGAAGTGGTGCGGCATGGAAGCAGCCTCGTATGAACTAATCGGAAAGCACGTTACTGCACCTTCGTGCTTGGGTCATCGGATGAGGTCACGGCCCAAGATCAAGTCAGCAGCCCGTAAAGGAAGAGGATGGCGCCGGGGCCGGCGAGGGCGATGGCGACGTAGCCGAGGGTGTCGCGCATCTCGCGGGGGAGTTTTTGGGCGGGGGCGTTGACGGTGGCGAGGGCGCGGCGGACGTGGGGGCCGGCGTGGGTGGCGGCGTAGGCGGCGGGGCCGAGGGCGCGGTCGGCGGCGTGGAGGTAGCGGGCGAATCGGCCGGGGGCGGGGTCGTCGGGGTCGTCGGGGTCGTCGTCGGCGTTCGCGGTGGCCGCGTGCGCGGGGGTGGGGGCGGGGTCGTCGTCGAGCTCGTCGGGGGCGGCGAAGTCGGCGGCCGGGTCGTCCTCGTCGACGGCGGTCGGGGCGGGGTCGTCGGGCTCGGCGAGGACGTCCTCGGGGGCGGTGAAGTCGGCGGCGTCGGGCTCGTCGTCGAGGGGCGATGCGTCGGTGTCGCCGGGGGCTCGGGCGGCGAGCTGGTCGGCGTCGTCGCGGGTGGCGTCGGTGTCGGTGTCGGCGGGCGATGCTTCGGCGGTGGAGGCGGCGGGTGGTTGGTCGGCGAGGACGTCTTCGACGGGCTGGAACTCGGGGCCGGCTGCGTGGGGGGCTTCGTCGGCGAGGAGGCTGTCGATGTCCTCGATGGAGACCTCGCGGCGGTCGCTGGACTCCGGTGCGTTGGCTTGTGCCTCGATGGCATCGGCGTCCTCGACGGGCTCGGCTCGGTTGAGCAGGGCGTCGAGCTGCGCGCTCAGGGCTGCCTCGGCCGCGGGGTCGGCGGGGGGCTGGGTCGGCTCGGCTGGGGGGGGCGGTGGGGAGCGGGTGGGCGTGGGGCTGGGCGCGGGGGCGGCGGCGAAGAGTTGGTCGAGCTGATCGCCGAGCGAGCCGGTGGCCTCGGTTGATGTGGGGGCGATGTCCTCGTCGGCTTCGGCCGGCTCGTCCTCGACCGGCGCGGCCGGGGGTGGGGCGGCCTGGACGGCCTGTTCGACCTCGGCGATGGCTTGCTCGATCTGCTCGTCGACCAGCTCGTTGGCCAGGGCGTCGGCGTCGGCGTCGGCGTCGGCGTCGTCATCGACGGCGGGGTCGTCCTCGGTTGCGGTCGCGTCGGGCGAGGGCTTGGC
>JBCBUE010000081.1:0-14602 GCA_039818285.1 Planctomycetota bacterium
ATCGGCGAGCAAGCTCGCCGGCTAACGGGCCGATGGCGTGGCGTGGTGAGGGTTACGCCGCGCGGCGCAGCGGGTGGTCGGCGGCGTGGGCGTGGCTGGCGATCAGCTCGTCGAGCCGGCCCCAGGGCAGGTCGTGCAGGAGGCGTTGCCACTTGTCGGCGGTGCGCTCGAGGTGGACGTAGTGGCGGAAGGCGGCGAGTCGGCCGAGGCCGTGCGCCTTGCCGAGCCGGGGTTGGCCGGGGTCGATCTCCCACGGGTGGAGGTAGAAGACGACCGGCCGCCAGGCGGCGAGCCGGCGACGCAGGCCGGCGCGGTAGAGGCGGTAGGGCATGAGGCGGAAGTAGCCGCCGCCGCCCCACGGCAGGCGTCGGCCGGTCAGAGGCGAGGGCAGGGGCAGGGTGGTGACGGCGGCCTCGTAGAACCCGGGGAGCACCTCGGTCAGCGTGCGGTCAGGGTCGATGCCGCGGAGCTGGCCGTAGCGGTCGTGGCCGGCGATCGGGTGGTACGAAGCGTCGTAGGCGTGGCCGAGGTGTCGGAGGATGGGCAAGGCCCAGTCGGTGATGGAGAAGCAGGGGGCGCGGTAGCCGTCGACGGGCTGGCCGGAGAGGTCTTGGAGGAGTTTGCGGGCGCGGTCGGCGTCCTGGGTGAAGGCGTCGGGGGAGAGGTGGGAGACGAGTTCGTGGCCGTGGCCGTGCGAGGCGATCTCGTGGCCGGCGTCGGCGATGTCGCGGACGAGCTGGGGTCGGCGCTCGGCAACCCAGCCGAGGACGAAGAACGTGGCCGAGACGTGGGCGTTGTCGAGCAGGGCGAGCATGCGCTGCGTGTTCGCGACGACGCGCGACTCGCAGGTCTCCCAGGTGTCGCGAGCGATCGCGGAGCGGAGGTTCTCGACGTGGAACCAGTCCTCGACGTCGATGGTCATGGCGCAGTGCGGGCCCATCGGCGTGCTATCGGCGGGAAACCAGGACGACTGCCACTAAAGCCGGATTTTGAACGGGGGGCTAGCGCTTCAGCGACCTGGGCGCCTGAGCCTCGACGCGGATGCCGGTGCCGGCCTCGGTGAGGACGACGCGGATCACGGCCCCGCTGAGCCCGTCGAGGGCGTCGGCGGGCAGGTCGGTTTCGAGGGTGTAGTGCGTGCCGGTGAAGCCGGTGCGATAGGCCTCGTCCCACTCGGCCGGCGCGTACACGCGCTCGGCGAGCTTGACGGGCTGAGCGGTCGGCCCGTCGCTGGCGGGCAGGCCGATGACCTGCAGGACGGCTCGGCCGGCGACGGGCATGAACCGGTCACGCTGGTTGCGTGGCCGGGCGTAGGCCCGCGCGAGATTGGGGCGGCCGTCGCTGTCGGTGTCGATGAGCCCGGAGTACTCGCCCAGGTCGAGCTTGGTGAGGACGATGGGCTCGGCGTCGGGCATGGCGACCGCGGCGTCGGCGCGGTTGGCCTCGGCCTGACGCATGGACTCGATCTGGGCGGTGCGGAGGTCGAGCTTCTTCTCGAGGTCGGCGACGTGGTTGCGCAGCTCGAGGTTCTCTTCGCGGATATCGTCGCCTTCGTCGGCCGGGCCGATCGTGGCCTTGCATGCCGTGAGCGCGAACATCAGCATGATCAGGCCTGCCGTCGCGAAGAAACCCGAAGCTCGAGACTCGAAACTCAAGGCTGAGAAGCGGGAGAGCATCGCGAATGTGCTTTCGTGTTGCGTTTCGGGCTCAGCGGTTCGCGCGGATTACGCTTCGTCGTCGGGCTGATGGTTCGCGGCGAGTTCGTCGGGGATGCGCTCGAGGACCTGGTCGGCGACGCCGTACTCGACGGCCTCCTCGGCGTTGAGCCACTTGTCGCGCTCGCAGTCCTTCTGGATCTCTTCCATGGACTTGCCGGTGTGGTCGGCCATGATGCGGTACAGCCGTTCGCGGGTGCGGACCATCTCCTGGGCCTGGATGCCCAGGTCGGTGGCCTGACCCTGGATGACGCCGCCGACGAGCGGCTGGTGCAGCAGCACCTTGGCGTTGGGCAGGCAGAAGCGGCGGTCCTTGTCGCCGGCCATGAAGAGCACCGCGCCCATCGACGCGGCGACGCCGATGCAGTACGTGTTCACCTTGGAGCGGACGAACTGCATCGTGTCGTACACGCCCAGCCCGGCCGAGACGGACCCGCCGGGCGAGTTGATGTACATGTGGATGTCGGCGTTGGCGTCCTCGTTGGAGAGGAAGAGCAACTGGGCGACGACGAGGTTGGCGGTGTCGTCGGTGACGGGGCCGCCCATGAAGATGATGCGGTCTTTGAGCAGGCGGGAGTAGATGTCGTAGACCCGCTCGCCGCGGCCGGTCTTCTCGATCACCGTAGGGATCAGGGGCATGGCTAACTGTCGTCCTGGAGGGGGAATGGGGCGTGGCGAACCGTCCGTGCTCGCGCGGGGTGGATGGTAGCGGTCCGATCGGGTGCGGGCGTGGCGGCGGTCGATTTCGGGCGGTGAGCGGGGTTCAGGTCGGGGCTGGCGGTTGCCGCAAATGTCTTGAGTTTGGTTTTTGTTTGTATATGCTTGAGGCGATGAGCGAGCGTGACTATCGGGACGGGCTGCTGGACGGGCCTGGGCATCGGCGAGGGGCGGGATTGAACCCGGGCAATCGGTTCGAGGTGGTGCGGCTGCACGTCGAGGGGGATGCCCGGGACTGGCGACGCGACGAGCGTGTGGACGAGGGTGGCGACCCGGACACGCCGCTGCGGGTGCCGTTGACGGTGATCCCGGACGCGACGCAGAAGGTGATCAATCGGGTGAGTCGGACCTCGGACGTGCCGTTTGACTGGACGGTGAATCCGTACCGCGGGTGCGAGCACGGGTGCATCTACTGCTTTGCCAGGCCGTACCACGAGTACCTCGGCTACTCGTGCGGGCTGGACTTCGAGACCAAGATCGTCGCGAAACACGCCGCGGCCGACCTGCTCAAGCACGAGCTCGCCAAGCCGAGCTGGCGCGGCGAGCCGATCGTGATGTCGGCGTCGACGGACATCTATCAGCCGGTCGAGGCGCGGCTGGGGCTGGCGCGGCAGTGCCTGGAGGTGATGGCCGACTGCGGGCAGGCGGTGTCGACGATGACCAAGGGGGCGTTGGTGTTGCGGGACGTGGACCTTTGGCAGAAGCTCGCCGCGGACAACGCCGGGCGGGTGATCGTGACGCTCGTGACGCTGGACGACGAACTGGCCAAGAAGCTTGAGCCCCGGGCGGCGGCGCCGTCGCGGCGGCTCCATGTGATTCGTGAACTCGTCAAGGCGGGCGTGCCGGTGTCGGTGAACGTTGCGCCGGTGATCCCGGGGCTGACCGACACGGAGATGCCGAGATTGTTGGAGGCGGTGGCCGACGCCGGGGCGCGGCGAGTTGCGTGGGTGTTGCTTCGGCTGCCGTATCAGGTGAAGGACCTGTTTCTCGATTGGCTTCAGCGCAGCGTGCACCCCGAGCGTGCCAAGCACGTCGAGTCGCTGATTCGCCAGGCCCGCGGCGGCAAGCTGTACGACGCGGGGTCGTTCCGGGCGAAGGTCGACGACGACACGTCACGCATGGTCGCGACACGCGAGGTCGGCCAAAGCCGCCTCGGCAAGCCGGTGGGCCACGATCGCCGGCGTGGCGCGGGTCATCACGCTGCGCAGCTCAAGGAGGTGTTCGATGTGTATTGCCGGAAGTACGGGCTGAACCGCGATGTGCGTCCGTTGAACACCCGGGCGTTTCGTCGGCCGAACCTGCACGGGCAAGCAGGGCTGTTCGACGCGTCTTAGTCGTTGACGGGGCTTGCTCGCTTGTACCGTCGGCCTTTCCAGCGGTTGCCGCCGGTGTGGTATTGCCACGCCGAGCCGAGGAGGAAGAGGCAGGCGGCGATCGAGCCCAGGGGCAGGGTGTAGGCGTACCAGGGCTGCAGCGCGAGGACCTTGCGGACGGCGTTGGTGACGCGGACGCCGCCGAGGTAGGCGGCCGTGCCGGCGAAGAAGGTGAGCCAGGCCTTGGGGTCGCCGGCCGACGCGACCGGGGCGTTCGCGGCCGAGACGTAGAGCCAGGTCAGTCCGGCGACGGCGTAGACCGGCGGGAGGATGTTGAACGCGATAACGGCGAGGACGGCGCCGAGCGCGAAGAGTGGGTTGTGTTGCACGGCCGCGTAGGTGTTCTTCGTGAGGCCTTCCCACTGGTCGGCCCAGCCGTCGTACATCCGGCACCACTGCAGGTCGGACCCGAAGCCGAGCGTGAGCCGGCCGCCGGCGCGTTTGAGGACGCGGCCGAGCTCGATGTCTTCGAGGACCTTGTTGGCGACGGCGGCGTGGCCGTCGACGGCTTCGTAGAGGTCGCGGCGGACGAGGATGAACCCGCCGCCGATGAGGGCGTCGTCGACCTCGGGGTCCATGGCCTTGTCGAAGGGAAAGAGCAGGCCGAGCGCGGTGACCATCTGCAGCTGGGGGATGGCTTCCAGCGGCGAGCCGAAGGTCAGGCGGGGGAAGAGCCCGCAGATGTCGGCGCGTTCGGCGAGCAGGTGGGCCATGGTGGAGCGCAGGCAGTGGGGCGCCCAGTGGATGTCGGCGTCGGTGAAGCAGAGGTAGGTGGCGTGGGGCTCGCCGGCCTGTTCGAGGTCGGCCAGGCGGGCGATGCCTTCGTGGATCGCCCACGGCTTGCCGACCCAGCCGGGTGGGGGGTCCTGCTGGTTGCGAACGACGGCGAGTCGCTCGGGGTAACGCTGGGCGAGTTCAGCGGTGAGGCGTGGCGTGGCGTCGGTCGAGGCGTCGTCGACGAAGACGACGCGCAGCGACGGGTAGTCTTGGTCGCAGATCGAGGCGAGGGTGTCGGGCAGGTGCTCGGCCTCGTCGCGGCCGGGGACGACGAGGGCGACCGGGGGGAGCAGGGCGTCGTCGATGTCGGAGGGCTCGATCCGGTGGCGGAGGTTGCGGCTGTAGATCGGGTGGAGGTTAAAATAGAGCCACAGCGCGGCGGCCATGGTGGCGAGGATCGGGGCGGCCCAGGCGAGGACGGTCGCGATCATGGCGGGGTGTTGCCGGGGTCGTTGCCGGTCTCGGGGGAGGCGCCGCCAAAGAGGGCGGCCTGGTCGGGGCCGGGCTCGGGCGGGGTGGCGTCGCGCAGCTCCTGCGCTTCGGCGATGAAGTCGTCGATGTCGTTGAAGCGGAGGTAGATCGAGGCGAAGCGGACGTAGGCGACGCCGTCGAGGGCGCGGAGGTGGTTCATGACGCGTCGGCCGATCTCGAGGGACTGAACCTCGCGCTGGCCGGTGCGGATGAGTTCTTCCTCGACGCGGTCGGTCAGGGCGAGGATGGCTTCGGCGGGGACGGTGCGCTTGTAGCAGGCGGCCTCGACGGAGGCGGAGACTTTGGACCGTTCGTAGGGGACGCGGGACCCGTCTTTCTTGATGACGGTCAGGCGGATGGTGTCATCGACCGTCTCGCGGGTCGTGAAGCGCTTGCGGCAGTTCTTGCACTGCCGGCGTCGGCGGATGGTGCGGCCGGCGTCGGCGGCTCGGGAGTCGATGACCTTGTCGTCGTCGGCACCGCAGAAAGGGCAACGCATGGGGGTGAGTGTACGGGTGACGTGCGAGATGTGGGGGATGGGGCGGATTCCCGGTCGGCGGGCCGGGGCGGGGTTTTCAACCGGGCCGGTCGGGCCGGTCGATAGGGCTGGGGTCGCGGGTCGGCGGATCGGCCCGGTCGGTCGGCGGGCCGGTCGCCGCTTCGGAGGACAAGGATGGCGTTCGAAGACCAGTTGGCGTTGGCACTGGAGGCCGAGTGCGACGACGATCGGCGTTACTTCACGGTCGAGGAGGCGAACCGGGCGCTGGTGTATGTGCGGCGGGTGGTGGCCGACCTGCAGGACGAGTATCGGCAGATCGTGACGCTTCGGCGTCGGATCGAGCGGGGCGGGAGCCAGACGGCCGACGCGGAGCGGGCGTACGAGGGCGCGATGGATCGGCTGAGCGACCTGGTGGACGAAGTGCACGCCGTGGGGGTCGAGCTGAAGGACTTTGAGCGGGGGATGATCGACTTTCCGTCGTGGCGGGAGGGTCGCGAGGTGCTGCTGTGCTGGCAAGCTGGTGAGGCGTCGGTGACCCACTGGCACGAGATCGACGGCGGTGTGTCGGACCGCCAGCCGATGGCGGCGTAAGCGAGTGAGTGTGAGGGCGGGAGCGGGGCGGCGGGACTCAACGAAAAGAGACGCCCACGCGTCGCCGCGCGGCGTCCCTATCTATGGATTCGGGTCGGTCGCGCAGCTGCGCGGTCCGCCGTTGGCGGGCCTTTCCTCCTGAGCACCGCGATCGCCCGGCATTGGGTTGCGGGTGCAAAGTAAGGATCGGGCGTCGCGTGTGTGTGACGGATCGGTTTGAGTTGTGAGCGATGTTGGTCAAGCCGACAAGCTGCGGTTTAGTCGACAGATCGCGTCAGCTCAGCACGAAGTTCAGGACGAGGAAGGCGGCGTAGAGGCCGAGCATCGGCACGCCCATCCAGCGGGAGAAGCGCCCGTCGCGGTTGGCCTTGAAGATGAAGAGGCGGAAGAGGATGAGCATGGCCATCATCATGGGCAGCTGCAGGCCGAGGACAAGGGGGTAGCCGGTGGGCTCGATGATCGGCAGGCCGTAACCCGCGATCGACCCGCCGACGGCGGAGAGGCCGACGACCCAGAGGACGTTGAGGATGTCGGCACCGATGACGTTGCCGACCATGAGGCCGCCGTGGCCCTTGAAGACGGCCGTGAGGCCGACGACCAGCTCGGGCAGCGACGTGCCGAGGGCGACGATGGTGGCGGCGATGACGACCTGGGGAATACCGAACCGTTGGGCCAAGACGGTGATCGCTTGCACAAAGGCGTCGCCGGCGATCAGCACCATCGCGAGGCCGACAGCGCCCATGATGATGAGCTTGAGCCAGGGCTTGCTGGCGGCGTCGGCGTGCTCGTCCTCGTGAGGGAGGTCGGGGATGCGGTCTTCTTCGGCGCTCGGGGCTTCGCTCGCCGCGGTCTTGCGGGCTTTGGCCCATCGGATCGAGACCCAGAGGTACCACGCCAGCGCCGCCAGACAGGCGACGCCGAACGGCCAGGCGAGCTCGGCGGCATTGCCGACCATCAGCCACTTGCCGACGCACCATGCGGTCAGCAGGGCGCCCGAGGCGAACTGCACCCAGCCCTGGCGGACAAGGATGAACTTGTCGGCCGGCAGGCGCGAAGCGAGCAGGCAGCCGAGCCCAAAGATGAGTCCGGTGTCGGCGATGATCGAGCCGACGCCGTTGCCCAGCGCCAGCCCGGCGTTGCCCGAGAAGGCGGCGAGCACGGACACGGCCGTCTCCGGCGAGGTCGTGCCCAGCGACACGATCGTCGCGCCGATCACGACCTGCGGCATGCCCATCCGCCCGGCGATCCCGGCCGCGCCCTCCACCAGCCAGTCGGCGCCCTTGATCACCAGAGCCATCGTGACCACCGCGATCGCGCACAGCAGCAGCGAGTGCCACAGCGGGGGCTGGGCGGCCGGGTGAGTGAACCACGCGTGCGGCAGCAGCGAGGCGAGGGTGGCGGGCCAGCCGACGAGGAGGGAGCAGATCATGCGGCTGCGATCATACGGGCCGCGTGGTGTCCGCCACGCGTATGCGGGGGGCATCGCTCCCGTCGACGGGCGTGAGCAACGCGCGACGCCGGCGCAGCCAATCGGCCAAGTCGATGCGGCCGGTGGCCTCGGCGGCGTCGGCCAGGTCGGCGTGGAAGGCGGCCGCGGCCGCGGGCTCGAGCAGATCGGCCATAGCGACCTTCTGCGGCCAGCGGTGCATCGCGCAGTCCCACCGGCCGATGGCCAACTCGTAGCGCGTCTGGGCCTTGAGCCGACGCACGGCGGTCGGCAGGCCGACGCGCAGGCCGTAGAGGGCCATCAGCGCCGGATAGGCCGACAGGGGACGGTCGAGGTTCAGCTCGGCCTCGGCGATCATCATCAACAGTTCGGCGCGGTGCACCTCGCCGGGCCCCAGGCGTTGCCGGCAGAGCGCCGACGCGATGGCCACGGCTTCGTCGGTCTCGCCGCGCGCCAGCCGCCACGTGGCCAGCCCGCGGTACGCCAGCAGCCGCACCCATGGCGAGAGCCCGAACCGCTCGACCGCCGACGCCAGCACTTCGCCCGCCTCGGCCCGTCCGGCGAGGGTGTCCGGCCCCGCCTGAGCCAGCTCCATCAGGACGGACGCGCTCGGCCGGATCGCCAACACCCAGCCGACGCCGAGCAGGCCGATGGCGACGCCTATTGCGATTGGTCCGCCGAGGCCCAGCACGCCCGCGGCGACGAAACCCGCGATCGCCAAGCAGAGCAGGCCCCACCGCCAGACGCGGTCCCAGGCCAGCCGTTGATGCAGCGTGCCCACGTCGAAGGGCGCTGGCTCGGGGGCGGTGGACGCCTCGGATTGGCCACCGATGACGCCGGGCGTTGGTGTCGGGGAGTGGCTCACGCGGGGGCGTCCATGAGTTCGCTGAGCTCGGCGTATCGGTGCAGCAGGGCGCCGACCGGCAGCAGAGCGCGGGCGTCGCCCCAAGCTATCGTGGCGTCATCGAGCCGACCGACGCGTCGGTAGCACAGGGCGGCGAGGGCGTGGCCATAGGCGGCCGAGACGCCCAGGGCCCAGAGCTTGGGTCGCGTTTCGTCAGCCAGGGCCGCGCCGTCGGCGACGTGGTGCGTGCGGATGCGTTGGTAGAGCGTGGCGACGGCGAGGTCGGCTTGGGCGATCGGGCTGTCGTCGCCGGGGGTCGAGCGGGCGCGCCGCAGGGCGTCGTCGGCGTCGGCCAGCCGGTCGTCGCGCAAGGCGAGCGTGGCTCGCGCCGCGGTCAGTCGTCGACGCAGCGGGTGATCGTCGGTCAGCACGCCGGCCAGGGCGTCGTAGCAGGCGTCGGCCGCGGCGTACTCGCCGGTGGCCTCGAGCGACTCGCCCAGCGCCCCGACGCCCTGTGCCCAGAGCGCGGGGGCCGGCGTCAGGCTGGGCAACGCACGCCACGCCAGTCGCATCGTGTCGCGGTAACGCCGCAGCAATAGCAGGTCGCGCAGCCGCTCGGTCGATCGGACGCGCCACCGCTGGGCGTTCGAGCGCCACCGCATGTAGGCCAGTCCAGCGAACAGCACCGGCCAGGGGGTCAGCCACGCCCAGGCCGGCGGGCTCAACAAGCCGATGCCCACCGCCAGGGCGAGCACGCCGAGCGGAACCCAGTTCCACCACGCGGCCGGCGGCGTGGGCGGGTACGCGAGCAGCAGCTCGTCTACGGCCTGGCGCGACGGGGGCGTGAAGTCACCGCTCGCTTGTTCGGGCGGATACACACGGTCTAGAAAGGTTCCCCAAGCGTCTTGCACGGAACCAACGTAGCACCCCGTCGGCGCGGCGTCGCGGTGCTAGGGGGCGTCCACCGCTCGGAGCGCCTCGAGCGCCTGCTCGACGGTCGGGCCTTGCGTGGCGGTGACGGTGGCCCGCGCCTGGCCATGGCGGTCGAAGACGAGCCACTTGCCGCTGTGGCCGATGGGCATGGCCGCGTTCTCCGACTCGTCGGTGACCGGCAGCTTGAAGCCTTGCTCGACGAGCCGCCAGACGGTCGCCCGATCGGGGCCCGTGAGAAAGGTCCAGCGTCGCGGGTCGGCGTCGTAACGCTGGGCGTAGGCCGCGAGCACGTCGGGGGTGTCGTTGTCGGGATCGACCGAGATGCTCACCAGCCGCACGTCGCTCATCGACGGGTCTTGAGCAAGCGCGGCCTGTAGCTCGCCCATGCGGATCGACATGACCGGGCAGAACAGGCGGCACTCGGTGAAGATGAACTCGACGATCACCCGCCCGCCCCGAAGGTCGGCGTCGCTGACGATCGCGCCGTCGCTGGCGGTCAGCGAGAACGTCGGCATGTCGTACAGCACCGGTAGCTGGGCGTTCGAGATCGGCATGGAGCGCGCCGTTCCTTGGGTCGCCCACGCCACGGCCCAGGCCCCCGCCCACAGCACGATCACGACCGCCGCCACGCCCCACGCGACCATCGCCCACCGCGGCATGCCCAATGGCCCTCGACGCCGCTCAACGATCGTGGATGGGTCCGCCATCGCTTCCATCTTACGCCGGCTTGGGCCACGCTTCGCCCGTGCGGCGAAGGGCGCTCAACCCCTTGACACCGCCCGCACCGCCAGCGCGACCGCCCCGGCCGCCACCAGGACCGACACCGGTGCCGCGACCCAGATCGTCACCCCCAGCCCCGCGGCGTCGGGCCCCAGCACCGTCGCCGCGTGCAGCGAGTTCAGGTACGTCACCGGGTTGCACAGCATGAGCCACTGCATCGGCGCCGGCGCGGTTGCGAACGGGAACACCGCGCCCGACACCGCCCAGGCCGGCATCAGCACGACCATCATCCCGGCGTGATAGGCCGCGGTCGATCGCATCGTCCACGCGGCCGCCAGCCCCACCCCGCCGAACGCCACCGAAGCCAGCGTCAGCGTCACCAACGCCCCCACTGCCTGGCCCCACCACGCGAGCGTGCCGGTCGCCGCCCAGCCGATCGCCAGCAGCACGGCGGCCTGCGCCACCGCAAGGATTGTCGCCGCCGCCACCTTGCCCGCGACCACGGCCCCCCGCGCCGCCGGGCTGACCACGACCGACTGCAGAAACCCCTCGCGTCGGTCCTCGATGACGCCGATCGTCGCGAAAACCGCGGTGAACATCACCAGCAGCAGGCTTGCCCCGGGCAGCAGGTACGACGCGTAGCCCACCGAGGTGTCGTCCGATCCGCCGGGCTGAAAAGACTCGCCGACGCCGAACCCGAGCATCGCCCAGAAGAGCAGCGGCGTGAGGATCGCCGAGACGACCCGCGTGGGTTGACGCGCAAAGCGAATCAGGTCGCGCTCGGCCAGCCCCCAGGCGGGTCGCAGCCAGTACGAGGCTGGGCCGCTGGAGGCAGCGGGCGATGCGGGCGGTGCCTGAGTCGGGGAGTCGTGATCGATCGCGAGGTCGCTGGCCACGGCATCGACGATACCGCAACACGACGGCCTTGGCGTCGGTCGTCTCGGTCGCGGCGGCGGGTCAGGCCGGAACCGGGACGGGCGCCTCGACGGCCGGCAGCTGCGTCTGGCGGAGAGCCATGAAGTTGCGGGCCCGCTCGACGCCGTGGCGGTAGTGGGCGGGGCCCTTGTCGCCAAGCGCGGCGCGGGAGAGGTGCATGAGGTCGAGCCGATCGATCTCGTGCGTCTCGCGGACGATGCCGTCGGCGTAGACATCGATAACGTCGAACCCGCAGGGCGCCTGGCAGGGCTGGGCGCAGACGGCGTGGGTCACGCCGCCGTGGTCGGTGCGGGAGGGCACGTTCTTGTGGCCGGCGAACGCGCCGAGCACGCACGGGCGCGACGCGATCAGGTCGGCCACGGCTCGCCAGTTGCTGACGGTGCGGCTGCGCTCGCGCGAGAGGTACGGGTGCTCGGCGAGGTGGTAATGACTGAGTACCACGGTCGGGCGGTCGCGCTCCCGGTCCAGCTCGCCGGCGAGCCACCTCAGCTGGCGTGAGCGTGGCCCGAGGTCGGACGGGCCGTGGGTGTGCAGCAGCGCCAGCCGGCAGTCGCCGACGTCGACCATGCGATAGCCGAACTCGAGGCCGAACGCCTCGAGGAAGCGCTCGGGGACGTACTCGTGGTTGCCGACGATCGCGTGGGTCGGCACGCGGCAGGCGTCCAGCATGGCCTTGCCCTCGGAGAGCTGGGCGTCGGTGCCGGCGTCGGTCAGGTCACCCAAGGCGACGATCGTGTCGCAGCCCAGGTCGACCAGCCGGTCGAGGCAGTCCTGCAGCAACTCGTGCGAGTGCGCGTAGAGCCGATAAGTGTTGGGTACGTCGGCGGTGAGATGGGCGTCGGCGACCAGGCCGATGCGTGCCAGCCGGGGTCCTGGGGGTGCGTCGAGCGTGCTGAGCCGAAGGGGGTGCTCCCGGCCCGCGGCGCTTTCCACTCGGGCGTGGATCGTCGTGTGGGGCGTCAGGCCGTCGAAGCGGAAGTGGTAGCCGCGGCCGCGGCCGATCGAGACCGGCGGGTGCAGCGAGCGAGGTTGCAACGGTTCGTCGCCGCAAGTCGCCGAGACACGGATCGGGCCGTGATCCTCGGTGACGCACGTCAAGACCACGGCATCGGTGCCGCGGGTCGGGCAGTAGAACTCGCGAATCATCCCTGAATGCAACATAAAGCCGGCTCGCCAAAACGGAGTGGCGCTCGCGCATTGTTCACGATCGCTTGACGTAATTCACGATCGACGCGCAAAAAAACGCACCCGATGCAGGAGGAGGGCACCGGGCGCGTCTTGACGTGACTAGACCGCCTCGTCGGCCGATTCCAGCCGACGGACATCAGTACTACGCCCAAGCGGCCTGCGGGTTCGGCGTCCACGCGGTCGTTCCGGCCGAGGGACCACCCTCGAGAAAAACGAAATCAACGAAGGGCCAAAGCCCCGCTCACCTGTCGATCTGGACGGAGTCCCGCGTCGTACGACGCTTACCCGATCACTGATGCGTCCGACAGGCGGGCAAGCTGGCCGCGTCCTTGCGACCCGACGGGTCAAGCCCGTGCCCTGGAAGGAATCCCTTCCCCTTCGCCGATTATCGTCGCGGGCAGGCAACCGGCCTCAGCCCGCTCGACCGACGGTGTCGTCCCTTACACCGACGGTCTCAATCCTGCCCCGGGCCACCTTGCCCGGGCTGTCTGTGTTGGCAACCGCTGTTGCCTTCTCTACTTACCCTGCATCGCGGCACGCATGGCCTGCCGCGGGTTCATCAACAATTCCGGCCTCTGTTCGTACAACTCGGCCTCCTCGGCCGCCCAGGCCGCGCGGTCGCGGATCTCCAGATGGTCGTTGTTGCCCAGCAGCACGATGTCCCCAGCCAACCCGCTGCGGCTGAGCAATCGCTCGGGCAGCCGGATTCGGCCGTTGGTGTCCGTATCGACTTCCTCGGCCCGCGAGAAAAACGATCGCTCGTAGGCCTCGTCGAAGCCGCCTTGCCGAAGCTCTTCGCCGATCCGCTCGAACTCGGCCAGGGTGTACAGCCGAAGCAAGCCCGGCCCCAGCGTGACCTTCCACCGGATGACATCGCCCTCACCCAGCCCCAGCTCGCGCTGGACCTGCGCACGCACCTTGCTGGGGATCGCCAGGCGCTGCTTGCTGTCGATGGCGTGCTCATAGGTGCCGGTGAAAACCACGGTCCAGGTCCCCTCGACGACGGTCCGTCTCGGAGGTGGCGTCCCTGCTCGGCTGTCACGCCGGTCATCCTTGACCGGCAGCGGACCGTCGTGGTCCGATATGGGAATCTAGCCCACTCAGCCCCACCGTGCAATCGCTTTGTGGGCATCGGCGGAAAAACAAAACAAACGACAGGTTGTGCACGCATCGTAGACGCGCGATCAAAACCGGATTTCGTCACACCATTCCGGATTCGCTCACCGCGCAGAGCACAACCCCCGTCGATCAAGGGGGTTTCGATTAGCGATCGAGTCGCTGGCCCGGCCCGGCCGGGTTATGTCGTCGACGGTCGCTCAACGCGCCGTCGATCCTCCATCGCTCCCCCGTCGAAGCATCTCTCGCCAAGCCGCCAACAGCAGCGACCGCACGGCGGATCGCTTGATGGGATGCCCGCGCTTCGCCGCCTCTGAGACGAACCAGTCGATGATCTCTCTTCGTCGCTTCCAGCACCCCGACCAGCCCCACTCGTCCATGAGCCTCGCCCGCTCGGCGCAGCGGCAACGCGGCGAGGGCACCTCGCCCGTGAGCTTCCATATCCCCCACTTCACCAGGCTGCCCGGTCGCGTCGTGAGCGTCGGCGGCGACGGCTTCGGGGCCACCGTGACCTGGCCGGTCACACCCGGCTCGCCCCGCTGGCGGACCACCCGCCTTGTCGCCTCGGTGGCTTCACGCCGCAGCCTCGATCGCAGGTCGTCGTCGAGGACGTACCCGGCGGCGACGATCGCGTCGCGAAGCGCGTCGCTGACCAGGCCCTTGGCGTGCTGTCGCTTGAGGGCGGCGGGCGTCACGACGAGCACCCCCCGTCGCAGTCCGCCTCGTCTTCGACACAGTTGTTGCCGTCGTAGCAGCAGCCGTTCTCGCTGACCGTGGCCCCGCCGCTGATCTCCCATCTCCCGGGCGGTGGCGAGCCCGTCGGCGCGGGGCCATCAAGCGTGATCCAGCTGAACCCGCAGCAGTCGGCCGACGGGTCGTCGCCGCCGCCCGACGGGAAGCCATAGTCCGCGAACGTATCGCCAAAGAGCCGCCAGGCGTTCGTTGAAGCGTTGTATCCAATGGTGATCGTGCCGCTGTCGGCCCCCTCATGGTCAACCGAGAACGTCGCCGAGGTCCAAGTGATCGAATCAGCTGTATCGCCCGCGACGCCATTGAAGGTGCCGACGCCGGGGAACGTGATGCTGTAGCTGTTGGGCCCGGAGTGCGAGAACGTCAGCGTTCCCGACAGCGTGCTGGTGGTGGAGAAGCAGCAGTTGCCGACGCGGATGGGGCCTTCGCAGGGAAGGGCCTGGCACGCCTCGCAGGTGTCGTGCAGCGTGAACGCGCCGATGTCGACCGATGCGCCGTCGCCGCCTTCGGCCACCGTGTAGCACT
>JBCBUE010000082.1:0-13125 GCA_039818285.1 Planctomycetota bacterium
AAGGTGGAGATCTCGGAGAGCGGGGACAGCACGCTGCTGGCCGGTGAGCAGGTGGACAAGGCTGAGTTCGACGAGGTCAACGCCAAGCTAGAGGCCGAGGGGCGGCGCCTGGCCAAGGGGGCGCCGGTCCTCCTCGGCATCACCAAGGCGTCGCTGCAGTCCGAGTCGTTCCTCTCGGGCGCGTCGTTCCAGGAGACGACCAAGGTGCTGACCGAGGCGTCGCTGGCCGGCAAGTCCGACGACCTGCAGGGCCTCAAGGAGAACGTGCTGCTGGGTCACCTGATCCCGGTCGGCACGGGCTTCACGAAGTACACCGGCATGGAGGTCGTCAAGCTCGCCGAGCCCCCGGCCGCCGAGGCGCCGACCGTCGAGCAGCAGCTCGAGGAGGCCGCCCAGTACGCCGAGGCCGCCGGCGCTCAGCGCGCCGACGAGATCGAGACCACCATCGGCGAGTCCCGCCTGGTGGCTCAGCTGCTCGGCGAGGACGTGCCCAGCGGCGGCAACTAACGCCGAGCAATGTGTTGTTGACTGATCGCACCCCGCGTCTTTCGGCGCGGGGTGTTTTTTTGCGCCGGGTCGCAGCTAAGGGCAGATCGCCTCAACCTGTCGTCCGCAGCCCGGCGGCGACGCCCTGCACGGCCAGGTGCATGAGGTGGTCGATCTCCCGCTGCTCGTCCGGGTCGGTCGATCGTCGGCGACGTTGCATCAGCTCCGCCTGCAAGTAGTTCAGCGGGTCGACGTAGCGGTTGCGGACCTGGATCGAGCGGGCCAGCCACGGCGTGGCGGCGAGCAACTCCTCGCGCTGCGTGATCGCCAGCACGACGGCCCGGGCGGTGGCGTGCTCCTCGGTCAGCAGGCGGATGATGCAGGCGCCGACGCTGGGGTCCTCGGTGAGCTCGGCGTATCGCTGCGTGATCGGCAGGTCGGCCTTGGCCAGGGCGAGCTCGGCGTTGTCGATCATCGCCCGGAAGAACGGCCAGTCGGCGTACATCTGTCGGCACAGCGACCAGTCGCAGGCGTCGACCGGCTGGGTCTGATCGCCCCCGGCCGCGGCGACCAGCCCGTAGCCCATGCCGAAGAAGCCGGTGATCAGCGAGCGGTTCTGCGTCCAGGCGAAGGTGTAGGGGATGGCGCGCAGCGAGCTGAGCTGGCGCTCGGCCGCGCGGCGGCGGGCGGGGCGCGAGCCGATGGGCAGGTCCTCGATCGTGTCGATCGGCGTGGCCTGCGAGAAGAAGGCGATGAACGCGGGGTCGGTGATCAATCGGCGGTAGGCCTGGCGCGAGGCCTCGGCGGCGTTGGCGACGAAGTCTCGCCACGTCGACGGCGGCGGCGTGGCGGCCTCGCCGGTGACGCGGAGGGTGGCGTAGCTGACCTGCTCGAGGTGGCGGCGGGCGATCTCCGGGTCGTCGTACCGCTCGGCCAGGACCTCGCCCTGCTCGGTGATGCGCATGTGCCCGTTGACCGACGCGGGCGGCAGCGAGAGGATCCCCCGCGCGGCCGGGCCGCCGCCCCGGCCAAGCGAGCCGCCCCGGCCGTGGAAGACGACGAGCTCGACGCCGCGCCGGTCGGTCAGCTCGGCCAGTCGCTGCTGGGCGTCGAACAGCTCGACGTTCGCGGCCAGGTATCCGCCGTCCTTGGTCGAGTCCGAGTAGCCGACCATGACGTGCTGGCGGTTGCCGTGCTGACGGACGGCCGCGGCGTAGTCGGGTTGATCGAGCAGGGCGGTCAGCGTCTCGACCGAGCGCTGCAGGTCGTCGATGGTCTCGAACAGCGGGGCGGTCGGCAGCCACGAGCCGCGTGTTAGGGCCTGCGGATCGTCGGCGTCGGGCGGGGTTAGGCGGGCGGCGGCGACGCGGGCGAGAAAATGCACGGCCAGCACGTCGCTGGGGTGGTGCGTCATCGAGACGATGAAGATGCCGAGCGCACCGACGCCGCCCTGCGCCGCGACGTGATGGATCAGCTCGAACAGGTCCAGCGTCTCGCGGTTGCGGTCCTCGAGGGCGGCGGGGTCGATCGATCGGGCGGCGGCGGGGTCGATCGGTCGCGTGAGCAGGCGCTGACGGTCGGCCTCGTCGGCGGCGTCGTAGCCGGCGTCGGGGTCCAGCGTGGCGAAGAGGGCGCCGATGGCGTCGTGCAGCTGCGACGAGTCCTCGCGGATATCGAGGCGAGCCAAGTGCAGCCCGAAGACGTTGGCTCGGTCCATCCAGGCCTGGACGGTCTGGCCGGCGAGGTCGGCGTGGTCGTTGCGACGGAGCGAGTCGGCGATGAGCCGCAGGTCGGCGAGCAGGGCGTCGCCGTTGGGATAGGCGCCGGCGGGGAGGGGGCCGAAGGGGTCGGCGTTGAGCGTGAGGCGGAGCCGATAGCGGACGACGCGCAGGAAGTGGCGGTACCGCTCGCCCGGGTGGGTGGTGTCGAGGAAGGCGGCGAGGTCGGGGTGAGCGGCACGGGCGTCGGCGATCGCCTGCTCGAGTTCGGGGCTGACGGCGTGATAGGCGTTGGAGATAGTGAGCGTGCCCAGCAGGTCGCCGCAGTCGCGGAGGTGGTGCTCGATGGCGGCGCGGCGGAGGCGGAGGAGGGTCTCGCGGGTGACGTCGGCGGTGACGAAGGGGTTGCCGTCGCGGTCGCCGCCGATCCACGAGCCGAATCGCAGAAAGGGCTGGATGGCGGTCTGGCCGGGCTCCTCGTCGGGGAAGACGCGGCGCAGGGCGCGGCGGGCCGAGGCGGTGAGGTCGGGGGCGACGCGCCACAGGGCGTCGGCGACGAACAGCGAGCGATCGACCTCGTCGAGGACACTGGGCTTGGTGGGCCGCAGCGAGTCGGTCTCCCAGAGGCAGGCGAGGTCGGTGCGGATGCGGTGGAGCAGGCGCTCGCGCTCGCGTTGCAGGAGGTCGGGGTTCTCGAGGTCGACCAGGTCCTCGCGGAGCCGGCGGAGGGTGGCGCGGACCGTTCGACGCTTGGCCTCGGTGGGGTGGGCGGTAAAGACCAGGTCGATGTCGAGTCGGTTGATCAGGTCGCGGGCGCGGGCACCGGAGAGGCCGGCCGCCTTGAGGCGATCGAGGGCGTCGCCGATGGACTCCTTGCGGGACTCGGGGTAACGCTCGCGTTCGCGCTTGCGGAGGATGCGGATGCGGTGGCGGTCCTCCGCGAGGTTGGCGAGGTCGAAGAAGCACGCCAGCGCCCGGATCAGGTCGCGTGCCTGGGTCGCCGACAGCTCGGCCAGTCGGTGTCGCAGCCGCTCTTCGGCTCCGGGCTCGCCCTCGCGACGGGCCAGGGAGATCGCGCGGATGTCCTCGACCAGCTCGTATGTGCCGGGCCCGCCGAGCTCACGCAGCACGGCGCCGAGCTCGTGGCCGAGCATGCTGACGTCGCGACGGAGGGGTTCGTCGGGTGATGGCGAGCCGCTGGCTGTGGCCGAGGTCTGGGGCATGAGGGGGCTCTTCCGCGAACGGATCGGTCGGGGCCATTCTGCACGATCTTCGCGCGGGATGTCGGCCCAAAGAAAAAGGCACCCGTCGGATGACGGGTGCCTCGTGGGGAGCGTTGGGTGTGGCTGCCGTTTAGCGGCGGCGACGACTGGCGACGAGGGCCAGGCCGGCGAGGCCGAAGCCGGCGGCGGCGGGCGTCGGGACGACCACCAGCTCGTTGATCGAGAAGTCGTTGCCGGGCACGCCCTCGATCGTGATCTTGAAGCTGTCGACCATGTCGAGGTCGAAGTCACCGACGATGACCGAGAAGCCCGACAGGAAGAAGGACAGGACGCCCGAGGTCGGCGGGGGGTTGATGCCGACGGTCGAGAAGATGTCTTCGTACAGGGCGGTATCGCCCTGGGCGTCGGTCAGCAGGATCGAGTAGTCCAGATCGATCTCGTCGACGATGTCGAACACGTTGAGCGAGAACGCGGGGTACGGGGTGAAGTCGGTGGTCTCGCCGAGCTCATATTCGAACATGTAGCTGGCGGTCGCGGTGTTCGGGGTGTTCAGCGACAGGACGCCCGGGGAAGGCGAGAAGATGGTCGCGAGGCCATCCGACACGACCGAGACGGTCACCGTCGTGCCGGCGGGCAGGATGTCGGTGTCGGTCACGGCGTAGGTGGTGGGCGTCGATGGGGTGACACCGAAGGGCAGGGCGGGGAAGTCGCCGTAGCCATCGACGAGGACCGAGCCAGCCGACGCGTAGGAGGCCGCCGCAACCGCGGCGACGCCCATGACGCCCGCACCGATCAACTGCTTTTGGAACGAACGAAGAATTGCCATGGTTTTCTCTCTCCTCTGAATGCCTGGATGCAGGCGGGGTCTGTGATCTTCAGGCTCGAAGCCTGACACAGCGGTGCATCCCTGCAAATCTTTCTCTCCCACGCGGTAGTCAAACGCTGCTTACCGCTGGACCTTAATCGGCCCACGCCGCACAGTGTATCGAAATTTCCGGGCTTGGCTAGACCGCCTCATCAAATTAATCCGCTCCTAGCAATCCTCAAAAAGGGCACCGCCAATCAACAGCCATTGACGTGTAAGTCGTTTTAGGAATTTGGTTTAGACGTCACTTTAGGTGGCGGCGAAACAGGGGCGAAACAGCGTCTGTCATCGTCCGATAACGAGAATCTGACAGTTTTCCGAGCTGAGGACCGCGGTCTTAGGCGGGGGCCCAGGTGGACTTAAATTTCTCGATCTCGGCCTTGAGCTTGTCGGCCATGCCCTCGGCTTTCTTGACGGTCTGCTTCTCGGTGAGCTCGTCGAAGACGGGCTTGCCGGGGCCGTGGAAGTGCTCGATGAGCGCCGAGGCAAACGGGGTGACGTGGGCGACTTCGACGTCGTCGAGGTAGCCGTTCGAGGCGGCGAAGATCTGAATGACCTGGTCGATGACGTCCATCGGCTGGTACTGGCCCTGCTTGAGCAGTTCGACCATGCGTTCGCCGCGGTCGAGCTGGGCCTGGGTGGCCTTGTCGAGGTCCGTGCCGATCTGGCTGAAGGCCTCCAGCTCGCGGAAGGCGGCGAGGTCCAGGCGGAGCGAGCCGGCGACCTCCTTCATGGCTTTGATCTGGGCGTTGCCGCCGACGCGGGAGACGGAGATGCCGACGTTGATGGCGGGGCGGACGCCGGCGAAGAACAGGTCGGGCTCGAGGTAGATCTGCCCGTCGGTGATGGAGATCACGTTGGTCGGGATGTAGGCCGAGACGTCGCCTTCCTGGGTCTCGATGACGGGCAGGGCGGTGAGCGAGCCGCCACCGTTGTCGTCGGAGAGCTTGGTGGCGCGTTCGAGGAGGCGGGAGTGGAGGTAGAAGACGTCGCCGGGGTAGGCCTCGCGACCGGGCGGGCGGCGGAGGAGCAGCGACAGCTGGCGGTAGGCGACGGCCTGCTTGGAGAGGTCGTCGTAGACGCACAGGACGTGCTTGCCCTGCCACATGAAGTGCTCGCCCATGGCGGTGCCGGAATAGGGCGCGACGTACTGCATGGGGGCGGGGTCGGAGGCACCGGCGACGACGACGGTCGTGTAATCCATCGCGCCGTTCTCGGTGAGGGCGTCGACGACGGTGGCGACGGTCGAGTCCTTCTGGCCGACGGCGACGTAGATGCACTTCATCTCCTGGGGGGTGCCCAGGTAGCGCTTCTGGTTGATGATGGCGTCGATGGCGATGGCGGTCTTGCCGGTCTTGCGGTCGCCGATGATGAGCTCGCGCTGGCCTCGTCCGACGGGGATCATGGCGTCGACGGCCTTAACGCCGAACTGCATGGGCTCGGTGACGGGCTGGCGCTCGGCGATGCCGGGGGCGATGATGTCGACCTTGCGAGATTCGTCGGATTGGATGGGGCCCTTGCCGTCGATGGGCCGGCCGAGGGCGTCGACGACGCGGCCGATGACGGCGTCGCCGACGGGCACGGAGAGCAGGTTGCCGGTGGTGCGGACGGTGGAGCCCTCTTCGACCTTGAGGTGGTCGCCGAAGATGACGGCGCCGATGACGCCGGACTCGAGGTTCATGGCCTGGCCCATGACGGGCTCGCCGTCGCCGGTGTCGAAGGCGAGCATCTCGCCGGCCATGCAGTTGGACAGCCCGTAGACGCGGGCGATGCCGTCGCCGACCTCGATGACGGTGCCGACCTGGCTGACCTCGAGCTGCTCGGAGAAGTTGGCGACTTCCTGCTTGATGACGGCGGTGATTTCGTCGGTGGCGATCTTCATGGCGGTGGGCTCCGCACCGGGGTGGGTCGGTGCTTAGTCGGCTTGGTGGGCGAGCTGGCGGGCGCGTTCGCGGCCGGCCTCGATCATGTGGGTCTTCATCAGTCGCAGCTGGGTGGCGACCGAGCCGTCGACGAGGGTGTCGTCGACACGCAGGGCCATGCCGCCGATGAGGGCGGGGTTGGTCGTGCGGGTGAGCTCGACGTGCTTGCCGCCGAGCTTCTCGCCGAGGCGTTGGGTCATCCCGTCGGCCTGGTCGTCGGGCAGGTCGCTGGCGGTGGTGGCGGTGACGTGGACGACGCCGCGGCGGTCGCTGATGATCCCGCCGAAGGCGATGAGGATGTCGCCGAGGGCGGCGATGCGCTGCTTGCGGTTGAGGGTTTGCAGGAAGTTGTGGAGCGTGTCGGTGACCTTGCCGGCGAAGAGCCGTTCGAGGACGCCGCGGCGTTGCTCCGCGCGGATCATCGGGCTGGTCATCAGCGTCGCGAACTCGTCGTCGTGGGCCAGCAGCCCGCCGACCTGGTAGCACTCGTCGGCGACCTCATCGAGCTGGCCCCGCTCGTCGGCGAGCTCGACGAGGGCGGTGGCGTAGGCGACGGCGACGGGGTTGGAGTCGGTCTGGGGCACGGCGGTTCGGGGGTCAGTTCTGCTGGTACTGCTGGATCGTCTGCTCGACGAGGTCGCGCTGGTCGTCGGGGTTCAGCGAGCGGCCGAGGATCTTGCCGGCGACGTCGGTCGCGAGCGCGGCGGTCTGGGTGTAGACCTCGGCGAGGGCGGCCTCCTTGGCCGAGGTGATCTCGGCCTTGGCCCGCTGGCGCATGGCGTCGATCTCGCGTTCGGCGTTGAGGCGCAGCTCCTCGGCCAGCTTGTCGGCGGTGGCGCGGGCCTCGGCGACGGTCTTGGCCGACTCGGCGCGGGCCTCGGCGATCTGGCGGTCGAAGTCGGCCCGCATCTTCTCGGCGTCCTCGCGGGCGTTCTTGGCGGCCTGGATGTCGGCCCGGATCTTCTCCTCGCGCTCGCGCAGGCCCTTGAGCACGGCCGGCCAGACGTAGTACATCAGGGCGCCCAGCAGCAGCAGGAACATCAGCAAGTTCCAGACGTAGGGCATCACGTCGGACTCGAAGATGTCGAACGGCGAAGGGCCGCCCTTGTCGGCGCCGTGCTCGTCCTCGAACTGGATGCCCAGCGAGTGATCGCCGTGGGCGTGGCTGCTGTGGTCGTGGCCGGCGTGTGAGTCGGCCGGGGGGTCGGCGGCGTGGGTGGGCGCGGTGGCGATGACGGCCGGCGGCAGGCCGAGCGTCAGGGCGACGAGCGCGGTCGTGAGGAAACGCCGGAGGCGCATGCGCGAGGCTCCGAGGGTAGGGGCCGGGGCGATCGGCCGGGGGCCGGGGTCGATCAGGCGATCAGCGCGAGGATCAGGGCGATGACGGTAACGCCTTCGATCAGGGCGGCGGCGATGATCATGTTGGTGCCGATCGGGCCGGTCGACTCGGGCTGGCGAGCGATGGACTCGAGGGCGGCCGCGCCGATCTTGCCGATGCCCAGGCCGGCGCCGATGATGATCAGGCCCATGCCGATGCCCTTGCCCATCGAGCCGATGGCGGCGAGGTCGATGCCGGACTCCTGAGCCAGGGCGGCGGGGGCGACGAGCATCGCCAGGGCGGCGAGGGCGGTGTACTTGAGGGCGGTACGCATCGGGGAGCTTCTCCTGCGGACGGGTGGGGTTAACGGGGGTTGCCCGGGCCTCGGGCGTGGGATCGGGAGATTAGCGGTTTTCGCTAGGCGGTTCAGGCGGGCGCGGCCTCGCGTTCGTGCATCGGCTTGTGCTCGAGCCAATCGGTGGAGTCGCTGTGGTCGTGGTCTTCGTCGTGGGCGTCGTGCTTGTGCTCGCCCACGGCGCCCTGGGCGATGAACAGGGTCGTCAGGAAGGTGAAGATGAACGCCTGCAGCAGGGCGATGAACAGCTCGAGGGCCATGATGGCAAAGCCGATCAGCGTGAACCCGACGCCCACGAACCCGCCCAGCATGGCGGAGAAGGCGGTCGCGCCGACGATGAGGCTGATGAACACGGCGATGACTAGGTGGCCGGCCATCATCGTGCCGAACAGACGCATGGCCAGCACGGCCGACTTGATGAACAGGCCCATCACTTCGAGGGGGATCAGCAGCGGGGCCATAAAGGCCGGGCCGGGATTGAAGTGCTCGAAGTAGTGCTTGCCCTGCTCCTTGTAGCCGATCCAGTTGATGGCGACGAAGGCGGTGATGGCCAGCGGGATGGTCAGGGCGATGGTGCCGGTGGCGGTGCCGCCGAGATAGGACCAGCCGTAGTGGGTGTCCCAGCCGAGCGAATAGGCGATGATCGCGGCGACGGGGCCCGAGGGGATCAGGCCGAGCACGTTGGCAAAGAGGATGAACAGGAAGACCGACCAGAGGTACGGGACGTACTTGTCGGTGAGCTGGCCGAGGTTGGGGCGGGCGACCTCTTCGCGGATGAACTCCAGGAGGGTCTCGAAGAGCTGGGCCATGCGGCCGGTGACGATGTCGCCCTTGGCGGTGGCCTTCTCGATCTTGCGCTTGTAGGCGAAGGCCGACGCCAGCAGCAGCAGGGCCGCCACAAGCGTCATCATCATGTGGTTGGTGAAGTAGAACGGACCCCAGCCGAAGAACTTGTGAGAGACCACATGAGCCAGCGGGTCGGACCCCGCGGCGAGCGTCCACGGGGCGGCGATCTCGATGCCTGAAAGCATGGGGCGGAGTGTAGCGATCCGTCAGCGACGTGCAGGGCACGCGGCGGCCTACTTCGAGGGCGGTTGGGCGGCTCGGATCAGCCGGTAGAGCCCGCCGACCATGCCGAGCACGGCGAGCACGATCAGCAACACCGGGTCGGTGCCCAGCAAGCGATCGAGCCCGTAGCCGGCGGCCGCGAAGAGCAGGATCCCGCCGGCCAGCTCGAGCCCGGCCGTGGCTAGCCGGGTCTGCTCGGGGGACAGACGGCGGGGCCGAGGCGGTTCGTCGCGGCGCTTGGGGCCCAGGCCGAAGAATCGGTCGCGCATCCGACCCAGGGCGTTCTTGCGCGGCGGGCCGTCGCCGGGCGTCGGCTCGGTCACGCCTCGCCCCGGTCGGGCGGCGGCGCGTCGGGGTCGGCGTCTGGCTCCGTCCCTTCCTTGTCTTTCTCGGAGTCCCGGGAATCCGACAACGCCGAGGCGATCAGGTACGACGTCACCGCGTTCACCTCGATCACCAGCACCACCAGGTACCACAGCCCGAACCACAGCAGGACCCGCTGCTTCTCGAACGCCATGAACGCCGCCACCGCCACGGCCCCGCTCAGCAGCAGCCGCAGCGTCGTCCCGGCCAGGAACCCGAAGATCACCCCCTGCATCCCCATCTGTCGCTGGCCCAGCCAAGCGGCGAAGAGCGCGACCACCCCCGCCGCTCCGCAGGCCGCCGCCGCGATCGCGCACTCGATCGACAACGCCAGGTCGATCCCCACGCTCCGCATGGTCACGATGGACAGCGCCGCCAGCCCACCTACCGCCGCGACGAGCACGACGATCGACTTGATCAGCGGGAACGGCTTGCTGTCGGGGGCCGACGGGGCCAAAGCTCGGCCTCACGCCACCGACGCGGCGCCGGCGATGATCTCGCTCAGCTCGGTCGTGATCGCCGTCTGGCGGGCGCGGTTGTAGCGACGGCCCAGCTCTTTCTTGAGCTTGCCCGCCGCGTCCGTCGCGGCCTTCATCGCCACCATCCGCGACAGCTGCTCGGACACCAGTGCCTCGTTGAAGCACTGGAACAGCGTCGTCCGCACGGTCCGCGGCAGCAGGTCGGCCAGCAGCTTCTCGGGCTCGGGGCTGAAGTCGTACAGCGTCTGCCCCGCCGCCTCGCCCTCGCCGGCGTCGTCGGCCGCGGGCGGCTTGATCGGCAGCAGCTGCAGCACCTCGGGGACCTGCTTGCTCATCGTCAGGAAGTGCATGTACACGACCTTGACCGCGTCGTACTTGCCGTCGATGAATTCGAGCATCAGCCGGTTGGCCAGGGCCTCGACGGCGGGGTAATTCGGGCTGTCGCCGAACTCGTCGTGGAAGGCGTCGACGGGGATGCCGTTGAAGCCAAAGAACGACCGGCTCTTCTTGCCGACCAGCTCGTTGGACACCGTGCCGGCGGCGGCGAGCTCGGCGTGGGTGTGCAGGGCGGTGCGGAGGACGTTGGCGTTGTAGGCGCCGCAGAGGCCGCGGTTGGACGAGATCACCAGCAGGGCGGTGCGGCCGGCGGTGGGCTCGGGGGCGTGCAGCAGCGGGTGGTCGACCGAGCCGGAGGCCGAGGACAACTCGCCGACGACCTCGGCCAGCTTGCGGGAATAGGCCTGGGCCTCGGTGGCGGCCTTCTGCATCGACTGAAATCGCGCGGTGGCGATCATCTGCATCGTCTTGGTGATGCGCTGGATATTGCCAACGGCTTTCTGGCGGGCGCGAAGGGCTCGGGTCTGCTCGGCCATGGGCGGGAATGTAGCAAAGCGGCCGACCCGCCGGGGCCGGCCGCGCGTCGGGCCCGGGGGCAGCGGGTGGGTCAGCGCTTCTTGCCCTTGCCTTTGCCCTTGTTCTTCTTATTGCCGTGGCCCTTGCTCTTGCCGCGGTGGCCGCTGTCGATCACGCGCACGACCTTGCTCTGGTGGAACGAGCTGCGGGGCGGGGGGCAGTAGACCGGGGCGGGCCGATAGGAGCGCTTGATCACGGTCCTGGACGGGGCGTAATAGCCCGGGCTGCGATAGACCGTGGTGCTCTGATATCCGTACGACGGGCGGTAGTACGGGCGGTGATAGCCGCGATCGACGTAACGGACGGTCTTGCGATAGCCGTGGTCGTAGGAGGGGCGGTGGTGTGATCGGTAGCGGTCGTGGCTGCTGAACTGCACGCCGAAGCCGATCGAGAAGCGGTCGCCGTCGGCGCGGGCGGTCGGGGCCGGGGCGGCGGCGAGGGCCAGCGCCGCGACCGCGGCCAGGCCGAGGCCGGTCAGCGAGGTCCGAGACGGGGAGAGAGGCTTGAACATGGGGGTCCTTCCGTTAGAGGAACGCACGCGGCCGCGCGGCCGCTCACTCGACGGGCGGAAGGCGCAGGCAATCAGGCCAATGGCGGGGGCGGCATCGCGGTAAGCCTCTGCGGAGGCTGGGCTTGAAGAAATGCGATCGGCCGCGCGAGGGGGTTGGTGAGGGGGAGGGGGTTGCGCGGCGGATGGAGATTTCTTGGTTCGTGTAAGCCATTCGGTTATATGAGGTTGTGTGATGCGACACGATTCGCGGGCCGCGGGCGGGAACCCCGACCCGGCGATTCGCGTTCCATCTAATGAGCCGGCCGCGTGCGTCGGCCCCCACTATGGCCCGGAGGCCAGGAGTCCACACCCGATGAAGTCCATCGTTCAAGCAAGCGTCAAGCTCGGTCGCGCCGCCCTGGCGGTCGTGGCCGCGGTCGCCGTCGCCGGCGTGATCACGCTGTCGGCCGGCGCCGCGTCCGCCGAGTCGGGCTGCCACAAGAACCCGCCGCCCAAGGCCGACGGCCCCGGCCTGCTCGCCCGCGCCGACTGACCCGCCCCGACCCGGAGCCCTCGGCCATGCCCCTGGCCCTGAGCACATCCCGCGACCCACTCCCCCTCGTCGAGCGCGACGCCCGGCCGAGGCTGGTCACCGTCGACGCGGCGGTTCTCGACGCCGTGGTGGCGACCGACGATCGGCCGGCCGATCGGCGAACGACCCAGGCCACGGTCGTGGCGGTGGACGAGGCGGTCGGCGGGCTGCGGGCCGACGTCCGCGACGCGGCCCGCGCCGTGCTGACGTGGCTGGCCGTCGTGACCGATCACCGGGCCATCGTGGGCACGACCCGGCGTCACCGCGAGGACGGCGGGCTGGACCGCGTGCTGCGGCGCTGCGTCCGACCGGGCACCGGCCTCGACGGGCTCGACTACACCGCGCTGGCCGACGAGGTCTGGCGCACGACCAACACGAGGCTGTCGCCCAAGCGCGTGCAGACCGCGATCCGCCACCTCCGCGAGGCTCGGATCGAGCTGAATCACCAAGTTTCGCAAGCGAAATCGGCATCGTTGCCCGAGCGTGCCCCGCTGCTTGACGCGCTCGACCGCGCCCCGGCCGGACCGGACTCCCCGGCCGAGCGTTGGTCGCTGGCGGCCGACGTTCTGGCGGCGGTGCGATCGGCGGTGAGCCGGCTGATCACGCACGATTTCGCCGAGGGCGTCGAGCCGGGCGCGATGCCCGAGGCCGAGCTGGCCGCGCGGTTCGCCGCGTTCGACGCCGACGCCGACCCTGCCTGGCGGCACACGCTGGTTGACGCCCTGACCCGCCACGACGGCACGGCCGAGGCCGACGTCCGCCTCGTGCTCGCTGGCGCCGCGGCCGTGCGTCGCCTCGCCGGCTCGGGAACGCTGGTCGACACGGTGGCCCAGCTCAACGTCGCCGTCGCCGGTCGCGACCTGACCGACACCCCGACCTATCTGCGCCGCATGCTGCGCGTGGCCCGCCTGGCCGACCGCGTCGCCCGCGACCCGGCGAGCAAGACCGAGCTCAACCGCGCCCGCCGGCAGGCCGAGGCCGATCACCGCCTGCCCAGCCCGACCCGCGTGATGAGCTACGCCCTCAACAACGCCGCGACCCGAGCGATCGAGCGGGCCTTCCTCGGCGAGGTCCCCGCTGACCGGGTCGACCGCCACCTCCAACTCGCCGCCGCCGCCATCGCTCGCATGCAGCGTCGCGACAGCGGGTTTCAGCTCATCCCCGTTACCCGAGCCCTGCACGCCACCGTCGCCGGCCAAGGTCACGCGGCGGCCGACGCCTTCTGGCAGACGATCCCCGCCGACAAGGCCGCTGCACTGCTGGCCGACATCGCCCGGTTCGACAACTGCCGCCCGCTGGTCGACGCCGTCTTCGCCGACGCCCGCCACACTCAC
>JBCBUE010000083.1:0-13064 GCA_039818285.1 Planctomycetota bacterium
CCTCCTCGACACCCACCCAAACCCCGTCGGCCTGCTCGCCGAGGCCCGCCGCGTGCTCTCGGCCGAGGGCGTCTTCCTGGCTCACACGACCAACGCCAACGCCCCGATGATCGCCGCCGCCCAGCTCATGCCCCACGCCGCGGTCGCCCGGCTGACCAACCTGATCGAGGGCCGCGAGCCCGTCGACGTCTTCCCCGCCTATTACCGCTGCAACCGACCCGGCGACGCCAAGCGCCTCGCCGTCGCGGCCGGGTTCGCCAACGTCCGCGTCGACACGCTCGAAGACCTGCCCGCCACCAAGGCCTGGGGCCCGCTGGTCGCCCTTGAACTCGGCTGGCAGCGCGTCGCCCGCGCCGAGCCGCTTCGGGCAATGCAGGACAACCTGCTCATCGAGCTCCACTGCGCCTCCGAGCGCCCCGCCACCAGCCCCGAGCCGCCTGCCCGCCCCGACCCGTTCGCTCACTACGCCGCCTGACCGACCGGCGCTAGCCCCACCGGTACACTCCGGCCGTGCGTTACGTCTCCACCCGAGGACAAGCCGAGCCCGTCTCCTTCGAGGGCGCCCTCATGGGCGGACTGGCCCCCGACGGCGGGCTGTTCGTGCCCGAGTCGTGGCCGACGTTCTCGGCCGACGAGTGGCGGGCGATGCGCGGCCTGCACTACGCCGACCTCGCCTGCCGCGTCATGGCCCCGTTCATCGACGGCGACGTCGACCACGACAGCCTGCAACGCATCAGCTGCGGCGCGTACTCCACCTTCGCCCACCAGTCGATCGCCCCGCTCCGCCAGGTCGGCCCCGACCGCTGGCTCATGGAGCTCTACCACGGCCCGACGCTGGCGTTCAAGGACGTCGCCATGCAGGTCCTCGGCCGGCTGTACGACCACGTCCTCGAGCGCACCGGCGGCACCATCACCGTCGTCGGCGCGACCTCCGGCGACACCGGCTCGGCCGCCATCGAGGCCTTCCAGGGCCGCGAGCACGCGGCGATCGTCATCATGCACCCCGACGGCCGGACCAGCGAGGTCCAGCGTCGGCAGATGACCACCGTCCACGCCGCCAACGTCCTCAACCTCGCCATCGACGGCACGTTCGACGACTGCCAGGACCTGCTCAAGGCCATGTTCAACGACGCCGACTTCCGCTCGCGCGTCCGGCTGTCGGGCGTCAACTCGATCAACTGGGCCCGCGTGCTGCCCCAGGCCGTGTACTACGCCGCCGCCGCGCTGGCGCTCGGCGCCCCCGACCGCCCCGTCGCCTTCAGCGTGCCGACCGGCAACTTCGGCGACGTCTACGCCGGCTACGTCGCCGCGCAAATGGGCCTGCCGATCGAACGCCTGATCGTCGCCTCCAACCGCAACGACATCCTCCCCCGCGCCTTCGCCACCGGCGACCACGCGCTCGGCGACGTGCACCCCACCATGTCGCCGTCGATGGACATCCAGGTCTCGTCCAACTTCGAGCGCCTGCTCTTCGACGCCTACGGCCGCGACGCCGACACGCTCCGCGAGATGATGACCCGCCTGCGGGCCGAGCGGACGCTGCAGCTCGACGTGAGCAAGCTCGCCGCGCTCACGCCGCACTTCGACGCCGTGCGCTGCGATGAATCGCACTGCCTCGACACCATGCGCACCGTCCACGACCGCTGCGACCTGCTGATCGACCCCCACACCGCCACGGGGGTCTACGCCGTCGAGGTGCTCAAGGACGACATCCCGCGCGGCACGCCCGTCGTCACGCTCGCCACCGCCCACCCGGCCAAGTTCCCCGACGCCGTCGAGCAAGCCACCGGCCTCCGCCCGCCGCTGCCCGACCACCTCGCCGACCTGTACGAGCGTGAGGAACGCTACGAGCGCCTGCCCAACGACCTACCCGCCGTGATGCATCGCATCGACGCCCACGCCGCGGCGCCGACGCCCTGAGCGCGACGCCACACCCATAAAAAACCTCGGCCCTTGACCGGGCCGAGGCGCTTCTCAAAGCCGAGTGACTCCAACTCGGCCTCAAGGCTTGTTGCGTTGATCGTTCAGCAGCCAAGAATAGTCGATCCACTGGATCGAGACCGGCCTGTCCTCGGCCAGGTGCGCCCCCAGCCGCTGATTGAACTCCCCGGCGTAGGCCTCGACCGAAGGCGCGACCTGCGTGAAGTCGCCGGCGTACCAGTCCAGCAGCTTGGTCAGCCGCAGCGTCGGCGTCCCCGAGCCGCCGTCGAAGATCAGCCACCGCGGGTGGTTGAACGAGTAGACCGTCTGCTCCTGCAGCTGCGCCTCGAGCTTCTCGGCCGTGTACGCCTCGCTCCGCAGCGGCGGGCACGAGAACGCGGCGCAGACGACGACAAAATGGATGCGTGGCTCGAGGAAGTCCTTGCGGATGATCTCGTGCTCCAGCTCGTTGAGGCTGACCGTCTGGCCCGCCATGTTCCACCGCTTCAAGTCCCAAGCCTCGCCCCCGGCGATATCCATGATCGACTCTAGCCGGCCGTCGTCCCAGTGGTCGAGGATGAGCTTGATGGTGAACGCGTTGTAGGCGTTGATGAGGTACGCCAGCTTGGCGTCGCGTGAGAGCGCGTCGTAGTCGGCCGAGCCGAGCGCCGCGAGGTAGATGTCCAGCGATGCCTCGTCGGCCGCGAACCCGGCGTAGTTCACCCACCCGCCCGGAGCGACGTGTTGCTTGAGCATCGCGTCCCAAGCGGCGTGATCGAACGTCTCGCCGCCGACTTGATCGGCGTACTTCTCGGCCGCCACGCCCTGCGGCCCGGTCGCCAGCGAGAACACCGCCAGCCGGATCGCGTCTCGGTTGGCCTGCGCCACCCCGCCCAGCAGCACCGCCGCCGCGCCCGTCAATGCCATGAGCCAAGCCGTCCGTCGCATGCCGATGCCTTTCCAGAGGAGTCCAACCAACACGATCGCCGCCAGCACGGCCGCGATCAACCCCGCGACGACCAACACGGCCGACCCGGTACGACGCGACACCCGATCCGCCAGGTCCGCCACCGGCAACGCGCCGACCGCCAGACCCGCGCCGACCAGCACGCCCGCCAGCCCGAGAGCCATCAGCCACGCTGGGGGCACGCGCGTCACGGCCAATCAACCCCCCGCCCCGGCCCGCCTATTCCCCCACCTAACATCTCCCCATGCTCGACACGGCCAACCAGCCCTATCAGCTCGTCTCCGAGCACCGCCCCATGGGCGATCAGCCCGCCGCGATCGATCAGCTGCTCCGCGGCGTCGAGCTCGGCCAGAAGTACCAGACCCTCCTGGGCGCCACCGGCACCGGCAAGACGTTCACCATGGCCAACGTCATCGCCCGCGCCAACCGCCCCGCACTCATCATCTCCCACAACAAGACCCTCGCCGCCCAGCTCTACGAGGAGATGAAGGAGCTCTTCCCGGACAACGCCGTCTCCTACTTCGTCAGCTACTACGACTACTACCAGCCCGAGGCCTACATCCCCCAGCGCGACATCTACATCGAGAAAGACTCCTCGCGCAACGACGACCTGGACCGCCTCCGCCTGGCCGCCACCACCAACCTCGTCTCCCGCCGCGACACGATCGTCGTCGCTTCGGTTTCCTGCATCTTCGGCCTCGGCTCGCCCGACGAGTACAAGAAGTCCGTCGTGTCGCTCAACGTCGGGCAGATGATCGACCGCCAGTCGCTGCTGCGAGCATTGGCCGACCTGCAGTACAGCCGCTCTCAGTTCGAGCTGACCCGCGGCAAGTTCCGCGTGCGTGGCGACGTCGTCGAGCTGCAGCCGGCAGCCGAGGAGTACGCCATCCGCGTCGAGCTCTTCGGCGACGAGATCGACTCGCTCGCCCTCATCAACCCGACCTCCGGCGAGCTGCTCGCCGACGAGAAGAACGTCGCCATCTTCCCGGCCGTGCACTACGTCATGCCGGAAAACCAGCTCCAGCAAGCCATCGACGGCATCAAGGAAGAGCTCGACCATCAGGTGATGAAGCTCCGCCAGCAGGGCAAGCTGCTCGAAGCCCAGCGTCTGCTCTCCCGCACCAAGTACGACCTCGAGCAGATCGAGGAGCTCGGGTACTGCAACGGCGTCGAGAACTACTCGCGTTTCTTCGACAACCGCCCGCCGGGGTCCCGGCCGTACACGCTGCTCGACTTCTTCCCGGACGCCATCACCGGCGACTACCAGGGCGGTTACGCCGACGGCTCGCGCGACGATGTCGAGTACGCCGACACGACCAACGCCTCGGACGACAAGGGCTGGCTGCTGTTCATCGACGAGTCGCACGTCACGATGCCGCAGATCAGAGCGATGTACGAGGGCGACCAGGCCCGCAAGCGCGTCCTCGTCGACCACGGGTTCCGGCTGCCCTCGGCGCTGGACAACCGGCCGCTGAAGTTCGAGGAGGTCGAGAAAAGCTGGGACCAGGTCGTTTTCGTCTCCGCCACGCCCGGGCCGTACGAGCTGGAGCGGTGCGAGGGCGTCGTGGCCGAGCAGATCATCCGCCCGACCGGGCTGGTCGATCCGGTAGTCGAGGTCCGCCCCGCCGCCGATCAGGTGCCGGACGTGATCGAGATGGCCCGGAAGCGTAGCGAGACCGGCGAGCGGGCGTTGATCACCGTCCTCACCAAGCGGATGGCCGAAGACCTCGCTAAGTACCTGCACGACCAGGACATCAAGTGCCGCTACCTGCACTCCGAGGTCGACACGCTGGACCGCGTGCAGATTCTTCGCGAGCTGCGCGAGGGCGAGTTCGACGTGCTCGTCGGCGTCAACCTGCTGCGCGAGGGGCTCGACCTGCCGGAGGTCAGCTTCGTCGGCATCCTCGACGCCGACAAGGAGGGCTACCTGCGCTCGGCCACGTCGCTAATCCAGCAGATCGGCCGGGCCGCCCGAAACGTCAACGCCTTCGTCGTGCTCTACGCCGACAAGATCACACCCGCGATCCAGGCCGCCCTGGACGAGACCACCCGCCGCCGCGACAAGCAGCTCGCCTTCAACGCCGAGCACGGCATCACGCCGAAGACGATCAAGAAGGCCATCCGCATGGGGCTGGAGATCGAGCTCCGCGCCCGCAGGACCGCGATGAAGGCCCTCAACGAGGTCGACGAGAAGCAGTACGACCGGGCCGAGCTGATCGCCGAGCTGGAGCGCCAGATGCTCGACGCCGCCCAGGCGCTCGAGTTCGAGAAGGCCGCGCAGCTGCGCGACAAGGTCAAGCAGATCAAGGCGATGCCCACCTTCGACAAGGTCACGATGAACGACGCGAAGCCACAGGCCAAGCCCGGCACGCCCGGCAGCAAGTCGGGCAAGCGACGCGGGAAGAAGCCGTCGCGGCGGTGATCGCTACTTTGGGTGCATGCGTGCCCTGCTTCAACGCGTCAGCGAAGCGTGCGTCGTCGTCGACGGCGAGGCTGTCGGCGAGATCGGCGAGGGCCTGCTGATCCTGCTGGGCGTCGGCGAGGGCGACACGGACGCCGAGCTCGGCACGCTGGCGAGCAAGATCGTGAACCTCCGCCTGTTCCGCGACGAGCAGGGCCGTTTCGACCGATCGCTGCTCGACACGGGCGGCGGGGCCCTGGTGGTGAGCCAGTTCACGCTCTACGCCGACTGCCGCAAAGGTCGCCGGCCGAGCTTCACCGGCGCGGCGAGGCCGGAGGTCGCGTCGCCGATGTGCGGCCGGTTCGTGGAGCGGTTGCGGGAACTCGGCGTGTCGCAGGTGGCGGCGGGCGTGTTTGGCGCAGACATGCAAGTGTCGCTGCTGAATGACGGGCCGGTGACGATCTGGCTCGATACTCACGATCTGTGACCCGCCCCTTGCGGCGTCGCGGTGGGTCGATGTACAAAGCAGCTTCCGGGAACACCGCCAACAGAAGGGGCATCGGTGCGATTTTCCAGGGGTCGAACAAGGCGGATCGGTGGTCTGCTGACAGGCCTGACGCTCGCCCTGCCCGGCGCGCTCGCCGCCGCCGCGCAAACGTCGACCACCGATACGGCCGACGCAACGCTCCCGGACACCTCGCTGGTCGGCCTCGCGAGCGACCCGCAGGCCGACCCCGACGCGCTGATCGACGCGGCGATCGCGGCGCGGATCGGCTGGCTGAACCGCGATGACGGGCGGGTGTCGCTGGCCGCACTGGAGCGTTGGCCGCGTCTGCAGCGGTTGCTGGGCCTGCACCTGCACGAGGCCGACGATCATCAAAAGGCCGTCCGCCTCGCCGCGACGCTCGCGGCCAAGGACGACCGGCTGGCGGACGAACTCGCTCCGCTCATCGCGGCCATGGCCGTGGTCCACGACCGGCAGATCGGCTCGCACCCACACTTGAGCGGCGCATCCGCCGACGCTCCCGAGCGGGTCTACAGCCATTTCGTCCGGCATCGACGCCAACTGATCTTCGACCCCCGCGAGACACCGGTCAGGCTGCTCGCCTTCATGGTGAACCCGCGTGCGCCCGTCCAAGAACTGGCGTGGGCGATCGACCACTACGGCGGAAACTCGGACGTGGGCTCGCGATTCCACGACATCCGCTACGACTATGCCTACTTCAAGACCGGCCGCGAAAGAGAGGTCATGCGACACGGATACTCGCTGCCTAACGTCCGCAAGTACGGCGGCGTGTGCGCCGACCAGGCTTACTTCGCCGCGACCGTGGGCAAGAGCATCGGCGTGCCGTCGGCCTACGTCGTCGGCGTCGGCGGCGATGTCTCGCACGCGTGGGTGGGCTTCCTGGACGTGCGTCGCGGCAAGCGGCCCGAGTGGAACTTCGACGCGGGACGCTACGAGGTCTACCAAGGCGTGCGAGGCAGGCTGGAGGACCCGCAGACCGGTGATTGGATCGACGACAGCCGCGTCGGGCTGACCGCGGGATCGCTCGGCCGCGACGAGACGCAGCGGCTGACGGCCCTGGCGCTGGCCGAGGCGGCCCGCGAGCTGACCGGCGTTCGCCCCTCGATGTTCGACCCCGTGGACGAAGACGCCCCGGAACCCGACAGCGCGAGCCAAGCCGGGTCGTCCGAGGCCGAGGCCGAGGCGTCACCCGACCCGCAGACCGAGGCCGCGCTGGCGATCGTCCGCCGCGCGTTGGAGGCCAACCCGTACGAGCCGCGCGTCTGGGACGTGCTGGCGGACCTGGCCGAGGCCGACCGGCTGACGCACGAGCAGAAAGCGGTGTGGGCGTCGGCCCTGATGCGCCTGTGCGGCGACGCATACCCCGACTTTACGTTCGACGTGCTCCGCCCGCTGATCCGGACGGTCGACGACCCGCGTCGGGCGCACGAGGTGTGGGAGCGGCTGCGGCCGATGGCCCGGCAGCGCAAGGACGTGCTGGCCGCGATCCGCATGGAGCAGGCCAGCGCCTGGCGAGAGGCCGGCGAGCCCAAGCGGGCGTGGGCGTGCTACCAGGCCGTCGTCAGCACCCACGTCAACGACGGCCCGTTCGTGCTCGACGCGCTCCAAGAGATGAACGCGATGGTCATCGCGCGGGGCAAGCCCGAGGCGGCCGCGGCGGTCTACCAGGGGGCCTGGGCCAAGGCCGACAAGCCCGGCGGGATGGCCGAGGAGTTCATGCGGCAGAGCAATTACGTCCGCCTCGGCCGAGCCTACGCCGACCTGCTGGAATCGCTGGGCGACACCCGATCGGCGTCGCGCGTCCATCAGCAGATCGAACGCGTGCTGAACTGACGCGGGCGGTCGTCGGGCCGAGGGTCAGTCCACCCCGTTGAAGAACCGGCCCCAGCGGGGAACCCAGTTCTGGTCGAGCGACCAGGCGATGCCAAAGACGTAGCCGGTGATGTCGCGCGAGGTGACGCGCTTCTGACCGGCCTCGAGCTCTGCGGCGCTGGTCGGCATCTGCAGCGCGTTGGCCATGGGCACGCCGAAGAAGCGCGAGTCCGAGCTGTTGTCCCGGTTGTCGCCGAGGCACCAGTACTGGTCGGCGTCGTCGCGGCCGGGGTAGTCCTGCAGCGTGACCGGGCCGAAGTTGGTGCGGAGCTGGGCGATCTGGGTCGCGCGGATCAGGCCGATGACGCCGTCGCGCTGCTGCCTCTCTTGCGGCGTGGCAACCGGCATCTGCGCGGCGAACTGATAAGCCCGGAACAACGCATCCCGCCACGCGGCGATGTCGACCTCGTTGTCGTCGAGCATCAGCTTGCTGTCCTGCACGCTGAGGCGTCCGACCCCCGGGATCGGGCCGATCTGCGCCAGGCGCGTCTCGTTCAGCCGGCCCATCGGCTGGGCGCGTTGGATGGTGTGGGACTCGCCGCCGATGGTCTCGATGTAGTCGTACCACTGGTCGGGCGAGCCGGGCAGGCGGCGGAGCGGATTAGTTGAAACGTCTTGGTACGTGACGGGCACGTCGTTGCCGTTGGCGTCGACGATGCGCAGCTCGCCGCGGCGCATGCTGATGATGTCGCCGGGGATGGCGACGATGCGCTTGATCATGCGGACGTCGGTCTGGGGGTTCCAGAAGGTCACCACGTCGCCGCGGCCGGGCCCGCCGTATCGGAAGAAGTCGAACTTGCGGAGCTCGGAGAACACCGGGATCGGCCAGGGCATGCGGGCGTCGTACGCGGACTTCCAGACGACCACGCGATCGCCGGTGAGCACCGAGTCACGGGCCTCCATCGAGCCCGACGGCACGTCGTTCCAGTCGATCGCCCAAGTGCGGATGAGCACGACGACGAGCACGGTCAGGCCGATGGGTCGGATCCAGCCCTTCCACTGGCGAGCCCAGAAGCCCTTGGGCTCGTCGGCCTTCTTGCCCATCTTCCCGCCGCCGCGGTCCGGCGCGTTGAGCGGGCGCGGGCGGTCGTCGCCATCGGCGGGCGGGGGTTGCGGTTCGTCGGCCATGGGCGGGAGGGTACCCGACGAGGGGTCAGACCTTCTGCTCGACCGCAAACATGGCCTCGACGAACGGCTCGGGCTCGAAGGGCTCGACGTCGTCGATCGTCTCGCCCACGCCGACGAACTTGACGGGCAGGTTCAGCGCCTCGCGGATGGCGACGACGATCCCGCCGCGGGCCGAGCCATCGAGCTTGGAGAGGAAGATACCGGTGACCTCGGTGGCCTCGGCGAAGACCTTGGCCTGGTTGACGCCGTTCTGCCCGGTGGTGGCGTCGATGACGAGGATGACCTCATGAGGGGCGTCGGGAACCTTCTTGCCGATGACGGTCTTGATCTTGGTGAGCTGGCGCATCAGGTGGTCCTGCGTGTGCAGGCGGCCGGCGGTGTCGACGACGAGCACGTCGACGCCGCGTGAGACGGCCGCGTCGGCCGCGTCGAACGCCACGGCCGCGGGGTCGCCGCCCTGCTGACCCTTGATCACCTGCACGCCGAGGCGCTGGCTCCAGACTTCCAGCTGCTCGACGGCCGCGGCGCGGAAGGTGTCGCACGCGGCGAGCAGGACGGTCTTGCCTTCGTCGCGCAGGCTCTTGGCGATCTTGGCGATGCTGGTGGTCTTGCCCGCCCCATTGATCCCGGCGACGAGGACGACCGTCGGGCCCGACGGTGCGAAATGCAGCGACCGGTCCTCGGCGGGGAAGTAAGCGACGAGCTGGGACTTGAGAAACTCGAGCGCCTGATCGCCGGTCTCGATCTCGCCACGCTCCCAGCCGGCCTGGAGGTCCTTGCGGAGCTCGACGGCGGTCTTGACGCCGACGTCGGCCTGGATCAGGGCCTTCTCGACCTGCTTGAGCAGCTCAGCCGACAGGGCCTGGCCGGTGAGCAGGGTCGTGACGGTCCGCCCGGCGGCCTCGCGCGTCTTGCCCAGCGCCCCGGAGAGCTTTTTGAACACGCCCTTGAACAGTCCCATGGCGACAGGGTAGCGGGCCCACCGCCGCGCCCACCGGGCTGCAACGACGGCCCGAGTCGCCTAGGATCGGTTTATGTCAGATGTCCCCGACACCCACCCCACGACCGCCCAACTCGAGACCGTCGAGCCCATCGGCGCCCGCGTCCTGATCCGCAAGGACGAGGACAAAAAGACCACCAAGGCCGGCATCCACCTGCCCGACAAGATCGAGATCCCCACGCTCACCGGCCGGGTCGTCACCGTCTCGGCCGAGGTCGAGCACAACGACGACTACCCCCTGCAGCAGTACGACCGCGTGCTGTTTAACCCCAAGGGGGCGATCCCGGTCGACTTCGAGGGCGACAACCGCCTGTTCGTCGTGCCGGTTGAAAACGTCGTGGCCGTCTTCCGCAAGGCGTGAGCGGGTAACCTATGGGCGTGTCTGAGCCGCCCGCCCGCCTCCCGATCGACCCCCTGCCCGGCCCGTTCGACCTCACCCACCGGCCGCCGGGGTCCAAGTCGCTGACCAACCGGGCGTTGCTGCTGGCGGCGTTGGCCGACGACCAATCGACGATCCGCCACGCGCTGCGGGCCGACGACACGCAGGTGATGCTCGACGCGCTGGGCAAGCTCGGCTTCGCCGTGGACGACGAGGGCGCCTGTCTGCGCGTCACCGGCCGGGCCGGCTCGATCCCGTCGCACGCCGCGGAGCTGCACCTCGGCAACGCCGGCACCGCCATGCGCTCGCTCACCGCTGCGGTCTGCCTCGACCACGGCACGTTCATCCTCGACGGCGTGCCGCGCATGCGGCAGCGCCCCATCGGCGAGCTCGTCGACGCGCTCAAACAACTCGGCGGCAACATCAGCTACCTCGGCGAGCCCGGCTGCCCGCCCCTGCAGGTCCACGGGGCCGGGCTGACCGGCGGCGAGATCACGCTGCGGCCCACGCTCAGCTCGCAGTTCATCACCGCCCTGCTCCTCGCCGCGCCGTGCATGGAGAAAGGGCTGACGATCACTTTCGACGGCCCGGTCACCTCGCAGCCGTACGTCGAGCTGACGATCGCGATCATGGCCGACTTCGGTGTCACGGCCGTGCCGACGTACCGGCAGGAGCGGCTCGTCGGCGTGAGCGTTCCGCCGGGCAAGTACTCGGCCGCCGACTACACGGTCGAGCCGGACGCGGGATCGGCGTCGTATTTCATGGCGGCCGCCGCCGCGGTGCCCGGCTCGCGGATCACGATCGACGGCCTCGACGGCGACTCGGTGCAGGGCGAGGCCGCGTTCGCCGATGCTCTCGAACGCATGGGCGCGGCCGTCACGCAGACCGCCGAGTCAACCACCGTCGCCGCCCCGCCGGACGGCGTGCTCAAGCCGATCGACCTGGACGGCGACCCCATCACCGACTCGGCCATGACCCTCGCCGCCCTGGCCGCCATCGCCGACGGCGACTCGGCGATCCGCAACGTCGGCAACTGGCGCGTCAAGGAGACCGACCGCCTCAACGCCATGTGCAACGAGCTCAACAAGCTCGGCTGCATCGCCCAGATCCGAGGCGACGACCTGCTCATTACCCCGCCCGTCGATGGCGAACTCACGCCCAGCGTCGTCAAGACCTACGACGACCACCGCATCGCCATGGCCTTCAGCGTCCTGGGGCTGGCCCGCCGCGGCGTCACCATCGACGACCCCGCCTGCGTCGCCAAGACCTACCCACAGTTTTTCACCGACCTGGACAAGCTCCGCACCGAGCAGCCCGCCTCCACGTAGTACCCACCCATGCATCAACGCGCCTTCACGCTCATCGAGCTCCTCGTCGTCATCAGCATCATCGCCGTCCTCGTGGGCATCCTGCTGCCCGCACTGGGCGCGGCCCGATCGCGGGCCCGGCTGCTGACCTGCGGCGTGAACCAGAAGCAGCTGGGTCTGGCGATCTACGCCTACGCGGTCGATTCGGACAACGTCTTGCCCCACAACCCGAATACCGCCCTGTCCAATCCTGTTCGTGGCTATGACGGCCCGACACTTGCGACCAATGCCATCGCACTTCAAGCGGCCGGCACGACTGGCTTGCCAGCGGGTCTCACCGAGGACACCGTCGGCCTCGGCGTGCTGATCGACTACCAGCTCGACGACGATCGCGCCCCGTTCTGCCCCGATGACGACTCGACCGACCCCGTCGAAGAGCTTGAGAATCTGAGAACCGGCGCCAACTCCGCCTCATCGTCTTACTACTACCGCCAACTCGATGCGATCGGCTACGAGGACGACGGCTCGGGCAACTTCGTCCAGCGATCCACCGCCGTCAGCCAGCCTCCGCGGCTCGACAACCTTGAGCTCAACCCGGCCGGCCTCGACGCCACGGCCCTGATGCTCGACCGCAACTTCTTTGACACCTTCGGAGGCGCGTTCGGCGGCGACAAGACGAACCACCGCGGCGCCGAGGTCAACGTCCTTTACAGCGATGGCCACGTCGAGACCTTCGGCAACGACGCCTCGGCCGACCGCCCCGGCAACGGCGGGCATTTCGCCGTCGCCGCGCCCGACGCCATCACGCCCGCTCCGCGCTTCGATCAGATCTTCGTCAACGCGGACTTCGCCGACCAGGGCGAGCCCGAGGACGCGCCACAGTTGTGATCGATCCGCGATCAACCCTTCAGCTGCGACGCGTGGCGTTGCAGCTAAGGACTTATTGATCACTCGGGCTTGAGGAACGCGTCGATCGGCGCGTCCGCATCGAGTTCGCGAGCGGCGCGGGCCGCCGAGTCCGCGCCGTCGAGGTCGCCCTGGCGGTGACGCATCGCGGCCAGGCGGACTTGGTGGATCGACTGCGTCGGCTCGAGCACCGTCAGGGCGGCGAGGTGGCGGAGCGCGTCGTCGGCGTTGCCGGCGCGGAGGTTCAGCGTCGCGGCGGTGGTGCGGTAGCCGGCGTTGTAGGGCTCGCGGTGCAGGGCGCGCTCGGCGTAGAAGGCCGCGCGAGCGAGGTCGCCCTTTTGAGCATGCAACTCGGCGAGCTGGTGGGCGAAGGCGCCGGACATCCCCTCGACGGCGTCGAGCCGTTCGAGCGCGGCGATGGCGGTGGGGACGTCGCCGGTGTCGAGCGCGAGCGTGGCGGTGGCGCGAAGCCGAAGCGGGTTGCCCGGGGCGGCGGCGGGGTCGCCGGCCTCGTCGAGCCCCCAGACCGCCACCTGGTCGTACGCCCAGGCCTTGAACTCGTCCATGAACGACTCGGCGGTCATCCCGGTGACGGCCTCGAGCGTCGGGCGATCGCCCTGCCCGTCGCGGTACCGGTCGAGCATGTCGAGCACGGCCT
>JBCBUE010000084.1:0-12886 GCA_039818285.1 Planctomycetota bacterium
GGCGTCGGCGTTGGCGCTCCGCCTCGGCCGCGCGGAGGCGTTGCGCGATCTCGGCGGCCCGCGAGCCACCCCCGGCAGCGGGCGGCGTGGCGGTCTTGGGTGGGTTGCCGGCGGTGCGTTCGTTCATGGCTTGAGCGGGGTTCGGGGGCGGGTTGAGCGGCGGTCGACGGGGGATCGAGGGGGGATCGAGGGGGCTTGAAAACCCCGCCGACGCGGGGGGCGCCGGCGGGGACTGATGCGGCGGGAAGACCCGTGCGGGCGCGGACCAAAGGGCTAGCTGGCGGTGCCGGGCGTGAACTCGAGCAGATCGGCGCAGCCCATCGAGCCGTCGGGGACGCCGATCGGGCTGAAGAAGGCGACGGCGCTGATGAACGAGCCGGCAGCGCCGTTGCCCGCGGTCGGGACGAGCTGCATGTACCGCTGATGGGCGGAGCGGAGGTCGATGACGATCGCGTAGAGCTTGTCGTCGTCGGTCGCCGACGGCAGCGTCTTGGTGTCCGACCAGTCGACGAGCTCGGTGCCCGTGTCGAGCGTGGTGTCGTCGGTCTTGGCGTCGGACTGGTTGACGACGAGCCCGGCCATGGCGACGTCGCTGGCGCCGAGCTGCAGGAGGAAGACCAGGAACTTGCCGCCCTGGACGGCGGTGTCGATGACGTTGGAGGTCGGCGCGGCGTTGTCCACGATCGCGGCCGGCGGGATGGCGTTGATGAATTGGAGTTGTTCGATGGGTCCCATGGCTTGCCTTTCGTTGGCGGTTCGGGGTGGTGTTGCGAGGGGGAAGGCCCGCCCCGAGGGGCGGACCCATTCGCTGCCGCTCAAGCGCGGCTTGGACTCTTGGGTTACTGCGTGATCGCGCCGACGACCGGCCCGGGCTCCTCGGCGGTGCCGAAGTCGTGGTGAACGATGTCGGCCCGCTGGGTCGCCATGACGCCCACCTCGTCCGACGTGAAGAACGCGTCGGTCGAGGTCTTGACGTTCATCGAAGTCCGGGCCCCCATCGTCGACGACTGGTAGATGTCACCGTAGAGGACGGCGACCTGGTCGGCCGCTTCCTCGCGCGGCATCACGGGCGTGATCTCGACCGGCGTGCCGAAGAACTGCAGCTGGATCTGGCCCGTGTTGGACTCCATCTGCGTGCGGCCGCCGGCGTCGGTGATGATCGGGACCATGACGTCGAAGAAAAACTCGTTGCTGCAGTAGTACGCGCCCTGGCCGGGCCGAACGTGACGGGCGGCGCCGCGTAGCTTGAGCAGGTTGTTCTTGGTGAACTTCGCCCAGTGCCCGGCGTCCGACCCGGTCGCCCGGATCAAGCCCTTGCCGCCGCCGATGCCGTAGAGCTCGACGAGCAGCGTGGCCAGGCCGACCTCGTTGTCGAAGTCCTCGGTGCCGTCGCCGACCAGGCCGTCCTCGTCGAAGGCGATCGCGAAGCCGAGCGACATCTCGTCGAGCAGCAGCTCCGCGATGGCGACGAGCGCGTCCTGTTCGAGTTCCACGGGGTAACTGGTGAGGATGTAGAACTTCTCGGCCGAGAGGTTCACCGGCGACACGGCCATGTCGGATCGGCTGCCCTTCTTGCGGATGCCCAGCTTGCGGGCGCGGAAGCCGGACACGCGGCGGTTGAAGGTGAGCGTGTCGGAGCTCATCGGCATCCGGTAGGCCTTGCGGGGGAAGAGCCCGTAGTCCTCGACCAGCCGGTGGACGCGCGTCGAGTGCTCCACGGGAATCAAGCCGTCGTCGCCTCCGATGTCCTTGATGCGGCTGTGAAACACCGCGTGGTCGGTCTTGAGCACCTCGGTCATCCGTCGGGCCAGCTCGGGAGCCTTCTGCGTGGCGGTCTGCCGGATGACGTTGAGCGCGAACTCGCGGGCCTCGTCGGCGGAGGCGAAGCGCCCGCGGTAGCGGCCGGCGGCGTCGAAGGCGCGGCGCGAATAGGCGTCCAGCTTCTTCTGCACGTCGAGGGCCAGGGTCTTGTGCTGCTCTTCGAGCTGCTTGACGGCTTCCTCGGCGACGGTCAGGCGGCCTTCGTCGGCGCCCCAGGCCTTGATCTCGAGGAGGGTGTCCTGGAAGCCCTTGACGTCGGCGCCCAGCAATTTCTCGGCGGCCTTCTCGACGAGGGCCTTGAGTTCGGCTTCGGTGGTTGGCATGGTTGGTTCCTTGGTTGGTGGTGGTGGCAGGGGCTGCTGCGCCCGCGAACGCGGCTAGGCGTCCACGACCGAGCGCAGCAGGTCGGCGACGCCGTCCTCCGCATCGCCACCGGGGTCGGCGGGCGAGGCGTGGGGCGAGAGGTTGGCCTTGCTCTCCAATGCCACGGCGACGGCGTCTTCGATCGCCAGCATCAGGGGAGAGCCCGGCTCGGGGTTGAGGGCGGCGGTCACGCCTTGGGCGATCTCGCCTTTGATCAGTTGAGTCAGTCCGTCGGCGTCGAGAGCGGCGTCGCCAACGCCCGGACGCGACAGCGCTTCGGGGAGGCCCGCTCGCACCACGCCCAGGGCGGAGGCCGCCCGGACGATCGCGTCTCGGTTGGCCGGCACGGCGACGGCCGAGACCTCGATCAGCTCGACCTCGGTGAAGACGCGGATGCGTTTGGTGATGCCCGGAGCCGCCTCGAACTCGCGCCACTCCCACTCGTGCACCAGGAAGCCCACGGAGAAGCCGCGCTGATGGCCGTCGCGATAGAGCGACCAGTACTCGTTGGCCAGATCGGTGCTCGCGAAGACGCACGTCCCGACCAAGCCGTCGTCGGTGATGCGCATCTCTCGCCAGTGCCCGATCGTCGTGGGTTTTGCCGCGTCGAACCCCACGTGCTGGTGCCCCGCCAGGAACACGGGGTTCTCGAGAAACTTTGGCAGCCAGCGCTTGTACGCGGAGGGCTCGACGATCTCTTCGTAACGGTCCGGGCTAGCGGTCGAGACCACAACCGTGATGGACCGCGTGGCCTCGTCGACCGACTTCACCGAGCCGGCGACACAGCTGCCGTCGCCGGCGGCGGGCTCGAGCTCGCGACGACGCGGGTCAAGCAGGCGGGCAACGGGATCGAGGTAGCGTTCGTTGGCGGCCATCAGGCGGCGTCCTTTCGGTTCAGTTGGTCGAGCGTCACGAAGCCCCGCGCCGCGTAGCGGGCGAGCACGGCCTTGACGTCGTCGCCGGGGTAACGGGCGAGGGTGGTGCAGCCGCAGTTGACGTCGTGCCCGGGGTCTCCGGTCGCGCGGGGGTGTGGGCAGGTGGCGGGTGAGAGCCGGTCGTCGCCAGGCACGCTGAAGTCGGCGTCGTTAGCCACGGGGGCGGCGAGCGTCTCCGTCTCGGCTCGCTGGTGCGCGGCCCGCCCGGTCTCGCGCCGCGACCACAGCCAGGACTTGAGCGGCGTGCCGGCCTGGTTGCGCCCGAGCTGACGGGCCTCCTCGACCGATCGACCGATCTCAGTGCGGGCGATGGTGCGGGCACGCGAGCCCGCGGCGTTGAAGGTGGACCGAACGCGGTCGCCGAGCTGCTCGACCGACTCGCCGGCGGCCAGCCCCCTCGGACAGGCGCTCGGCCAGCTGACGCCGGACGGTCTTGTTGATCTCGGTGATCACGATCTCGCGGCGGCGCATGCCTCGGACGGCGTCGTCGTTGGCGAGGTCGAACACGCCCGGCGTCTCGGCCCCGGTCGCGTCGGAGGCCTCGGTCATGGCCTGCGTGCCACCCAGCTGGAACGCCCGGCGGATGATCGGGCGGGCGCGGGCCACGAGCCGACGGTTGGCGGCGACCAGGTCGAAGAGGATCGCGGCGATGAGGTCGCGGCGGACGACCGCGTCGTCGAGCGAGCGGGTGGACCGCAGCGCGTCGTCAAGACGCCGCAGCGTCTGGGATCGAAGGGCGTTGAAGTGGCCGCCCACTCTGCTGCGGGCCTCGTCCTCGAGGCCGCGCCACGAGCGCCACCACCGCTCCCATAGCGACTCAAGCTCGGCCTGAGTCGTTCGGGATCGCAGCCACGCACGATCGGGCGAGGCGTCGGGATCGACGTCGCCCGGGTCGGCCTGGGCCGGCGGGGGGGGCGGCGGGTCGAAGCCGGGGTCGTCGGGCGGGACGCCGTCGTCGGCGACGTCGACGACGCCGATTGGCTTGAACCACGTGGCGCCCCAGCTCGGCTTCTCGTAGGGCAGGTCGTGCGCGTCGATGAGCTCGTTGAGCGGCACGCCCATGCGGTTGAGCTCGGCGAGCCCCTTGACCTCGGCGAGGCGCGCCCGCTGGAGGATGGGCACGCCCGAATGGTCGAACCACGCGAAGTGACGGCGACGCGTCGACAGCGCCCGAGCGCGGGCCTCGCGCTGGGCGCGTTGCCGCGCCTCGCCGGGGTAAAGCCCGCGCCGCCGGGCGTGGCGAAGCGAGAGAGACGCGTCGCGGTCGAAGTGCGGCATCAACCCCTCGGTGAGGCTGGCGGCAAACCGCTCCGACCACGGCAGGTGCTCCATCTCCCACTCGTAGAGCTGAGCGGCGTCGAGCTTCGTGGCCTGCCCCTCGACGGGCGAGTGGACGTGGATGAGCCCGTAGCAGCCGAACGCCAGGCAGATGTCGTCGCGGCTGAATCGCTTGAGCGTCGAGAACTCCATGTCCTTGAAGCTGGAGCCGATCGCCTCGACGCGGGCGTTGCCTTGGGTGACCATCCAGCCGTTGCGGCGGCGGGGCCCGCTAAACCGCTCGGTGAGCCGGGTGCCCAGGTCGCGGACCTGGTCCTCGGTGAGCGAGGTGTCCGGGTGGCTGTAGTGCATCCCGACCGACGCCCCCTCACGCAGGGCGTGGTCGTTCGCCTCGTCGGCGTGGAAGTGCTGACGGATCGCCACGGACACGGCCTGTCGGACGCTGGCCGTGGCGGCGGGGTCGCCCGAGCCGAAGTCTGGATCGGCGATGCGCACTACCTCTTCGGGGGCGAGGGTGCGGGCGCGCGAGGCGGCGCGGAGCGGACGAAGCTCGTAGCGAGCGATCTCGCCCGTCGCGTCGTCCCAGTGCTCGGTCACCTCGAGCTCGGAGCGGACCTCGTACTCGAGCAGGCGGTTCCCGGCGAGCGTCTTGACCAGGTAGCACTTACCGAAGAGGTCGAGCCAGGCGCGGGCCTTGCGGCGGAGCTCCTCGCCGGTCTCGCCAGGGTTGGGGCACGCAAGCAGCTCGGGGATCGGCCCGTCCTCTAACACCTCGTCGTTGGCCGTCGAGACGCGCAGCGGCAGCGACGCGGCGACGTTGGCCTTGTGCTGGACGCACTTGAAGACGAGCGCGACCTTGGTGTAGGGGTTGCCGACGTCGCCGCTGTCCGAGCCGCCGCCGAAGTAGCGGTGCAGCTCGCCGAGGGTCATGGACGAACCCACCGCGCCGCGGGTGGCGCTGCCGCGGAAGGTGGAGCGGCGGGCGGAAGGGCTGACGCGCGGGTAGGTCACGCGGCCTCCTTCCGCAGTCGCGGGTCGCCGCAGATCAACGGCGGCGGCACCGCGTCGTTCACACGCGCCGCGTGGCACGCCATCGCGAGCGCCCAGAACTTGTCGGCGTGGCCGTCCTCGGTGCGCGCCGCGTCGTAGCGCGGGGTGCCGCCGGCGGTGCGCGACATGCGGATCGCGTGGAGCTGCTCGCGGGTGTCCGAGTCGCCGGGCACGCGGACGCGGCGGTCCTCGAACAGCCCACGCAGCGGCGAGGCGAGCTCGTCCTTGACCGGCAGCGTGAACTTGACGGCCTCGGCCTTGTTCGTGCGCTCGGCCGCCTGGCCGATCTGCGTGCCCAGGCCGGTCGCGTCGACCACCGCCCGGACCACCTTCGGGTGCGCGAGGCGATCGAGCAGGGCCTTTTCCTTGACCGACATCGGCTCGTCGGTGAAGACGACGACCTCGCGCGTCCACAGCACGTCGCCGACGCGCTCGAGCGTCCAGATGACCGTGCGGTCGTGCTGCTCGCCGATGTCCATGCCGATGTAGCGCTGGCCGTCGGCGTAGCGGGCCGGGTCGCCGGCGGCGTCGGACTCGCACGCCTCGATCAGCTCGTAGGGCAGCCAGGCGGTGGCGTCCTTGCTGGGGATCGCCATGAACTCCTGCAGCCAGTCGTCCTCGGTCTGGCAGCCGGCGCGGCACGCGGCGAGGAACTCCGCGTCGCTCATCGACGTGCCCTTGATGTCGTTGATCTTGGCGACCAGGCCCTGCGCGACCGCGTCGTGGATCGTCACGCGGTGGACGCTGAACGTGTCGCGTCGATCGACGCCCTCGGCGAAGGGCTCGCCGGCGAGCACCTTCTTGTGGAACTCCGAGCCCTCGCCGTTGTGCGTGGACATCACGCGGATCGAGTCGCCCCAGGTGATCGTCGGGTACGCGGCCGCCCACATGCGGCGCGGGTCGTCGTGGAAGCCGTACTCGTCGAGGCAGACGTCGCCGCCCTTGGAGCGGAAGCGCCGCGGGTTGCTGCTCATCGCCGTGACGCGCTGGCCCTGGACGGCGACGACGAACGCCTTGGCGTCGCGGCCGGTGAGGTCGTCGCGGACGTCCTCGGTGACGATCTCGACGACCGTGCCCGCGACCTTGAGCCAGAACCGGCAGTAGTCGGCGAACTCGAACGCGGCGGACTCGTCGGCCGAGCTGAACCAGTAGTGGCTGCGCCGCTGGCGGGTGAGCCGCGACATGACCGCGTCGTTGGCCTCGACGTAGGTCGCGCCGATGCGGCGCGACTTCTCCCATATCTTCATCCGCGAGCCGTCGCGTCGCCACGCCTCCTGGTAGGGCAGCAGCACGCGGCCGCCCGACGACTTGCGGTCGGTCACCGGGGTGGGCGCGTCGATCGTGTCGGGGGCCGTGGAGGTCAAGCGGCTTGCCCCTTCATCACGCGGTCGAGAATCTCGATCACGGTGTCGGCGTCGACGATGCCGGTCTCCTCGCCCTCCTCGGCGACCTGTGCCTTGGCCTGCGTGACGGCCGCGTCGAGCCGGCGCTGCCGCTCTTCGATGTCTTGGTTGAGCCGAGCGACCTCTGCCTCGAGCTTGGCCGTTCGCTTCTCCGCCAGCTCGAGCTTGGCCGACGTCTCTCGCTGCTTGCGCTCGAAGTCGGCGACGGCGAGGTCGCGGTCCTGGGCGAACTTCACCGCGAACATCGCGGCGTTGACCGCCTTGCCCAGGTCGTCGAAGTTCTCCGCCTCGACGAGCTTCTCCGCCGTCAGCTCGACCAGCCGCAGCTGCGCCACCCGCGTCATCGAACGGATGTTGCCGTCGGTGGCGTGCTCCACGGTCAGCCGCGCCACACGCCGCGCGTGCTCGCGGCGGACCTGCTCGTAGGTCTTGCGGAAGTGGGCGTCGAAGCGGTGCAGCGCGTTGTCGTCGACGCCCCCCTCGCCCGCCTCGCGCCCCTCGGCGACCGCCTCGTCCGACACCCCCAGCTCGGCGTTGAGCCAGCGGTGGACCGCCGCGACGTTGCGCGGCGGCGTCACCAGCCGCAAGCCCAGGTCGCGCAGCGTCGCCGAGTCCAGCCCCAGCAGCCGCGAGCGGATGCCCAGGACCTCGAACCGGGCGAGCGCCTCGTCGACGAGCCGGGGCCGCGAGGGGACGCCCTCGGGGGCGCGCTCGGGCGGGGTCGGGTTGTTCGGGGCGTCCGTGGTCATCGCTTGGCGATCACTGGCCCGGCCTCAGGCCGAGCTCCTCCTCGAGCTGGGTGATGGCGGCGCGGAGCGTGACGCCCTGGGCGTGCAGCTCGCGGTACGCGCCCGCGAGGTCGGCGATCTTGTCCGCGTCGAGGTCGAGCGCGCCGGCGACGGGGTCGACGTAGGTGGCGAGCCGGATCGACTCGAGCACGCCCTCGGCGCGGTGCTCGACGCTTCGGAACCGTTCACGCAGCTCGGTCAGCCGACCGAGTCGAGCGAGGCGTTCGTGGTTGCTCAAGACGCACCCCCGACCATCTTCCAGAGGGTGAGGGCGAGCTGGATCACGATCATGGCGCCGACGCCCAGCCCGATGTAGCGGGCGAGCTGCAGCTGCACGGCGCCCAATCGCTCGTTGAGCCCGTCGAAACGTTGGTCGATCTCTTCCTCGCTGATGAGCTTGTCGGGGATGGTGGCGTCCTTGACGGCCCGCCACTTGTCGATTGCCTCGACCTTGCTCTCGACGCGTTCGAGCCGTTGGAGCAAGACGGTGTTGGTGGTTTTCTGCTCGGTGACGGAGTGGCGGACGAGGTCGGCCACGCTCTTCACGGAGCCGCGCAGCTCGGCGAGCTCGCGAACCACCCGCTCGTCTCGGGGGGCGATGGTCGGGTTGTCGTGTTCGTCGGGCACGGCGAAGTTCCGAAAGCGGCGGCGGGCGAGGGGGCGTGGCGGGGGGCGGGGTAAAAGCGGGCCGACCCCGTGCACCGGGCCGGCCCTTCGCGTGGAGGTATATGCGTTAATCCGCCGGCGGCGGCTCGGGCGACGGGGTGGCGGGGGTGGCGGGGGGGGTGGGGGCGGCCAGGGCCTCGAGCGCGTCGAGCTGCTGGGCGATCTGCGCGACCAGCTCGTTGCTGAGCTCGGCGGTGTTCGTGGAGTCCTGGGCGACGTCGCCGCGATCGGCCGACGCGTCGAAGTTCTGGCCGTGCTGCTCGATGACGACGGTGGCCGCGGGCAGGTCGAGCTCGCCGTCCTTGTCGATGGTGAGCGAGGCGAGCTTGCCGTCCTCGCCGTAGTCGTAGGTGACCTTGGTGGCGTTGGGCGGCAGCACGGTGGCGTACTGGACCTGCGAGCGGGTGGCGTCGATCGACGCCTCCTCGACGGTGACGCCGGGGCCGTCGACCTGCTGCGCGCCCTGGCAGCCCGTGAGCATGAGGGCGAAACAGCCGAGCACGGCGGCGGTGGCGAGGGCGGACAGAAGACGGCGGCGGACGATGGATGGCATGGCTCAGTTCTCCGAAAGTTGAGGGTTGATGGCGGACGGTTTGAGGGCGTCTCGAACGGCCGTCGAGACCTCGTGATAAACGTCCTGGAGGACGACGATGTCGTTGTCGATGGTGCGGTGGCCGACGCCCGCGACGTACTCGACGGGCACGGTTCGGCCGCGGAGGATCACGTCGTGGGCCTGCGGCTTGTCGCGCCCCTGCGCGAGCACGACCACGCGCTCGACGCTGTCGGGCAGCGTGATCACCGGCGCCCACACGCGGTTCATGAGCGAGCGGAACCGACCGATCAGCAGCGGCGAGCGGTAGACGGGGTCGATCATCACGAGCAGCGCGACGCGGCGGCCCCGTCGTTCGAGCGCTTCGCACAGCCGCGTCGCGCCCCAGCCCGCGCCCCACGAGTAGGCGTAGATCGCGATCACCGAATCCGCGTCGGTGACCGACGCGAGGAACGCGGCGCGCTCCTCGGCGTTGTCGTCCCACGCCAGCGGCGAGTGGACGAACACGCGGGGCGACGACAGCGACCGCAGCGCCGACCAGATCGCGGCGATGCCGGTGTTGGCGCCGACGGTCTCGGTGAAGCCCATGTAGCCCACCACCACGGCGTCGAACGCAGGCTGGCTCATCGCGTCACCCCGCTCTCGTCGTCGTCGTGCGTGTCGGGCGCAACGGCGGGCGGCGGCGGCGGCCCCACGGGTACGAGGCGCCGCGTGTCCACGACCGCGACGTCGTCGCCCGTCGGCGCCTCGAGACGGACGACCGTCGCCGTCGGGCGCGGCCGGGTTTCGAGGCGGACGACCTCGGGCTCGCTCTCGTCATCCCACGCCAGCTCGAAGAACGCGCCGGGCACGAGGTCGAGCGCGAACAGCCGCGCCTCGTCGAGCAGGCAGCGGTTCACGCCAATCAACGCGAGCGAGCCCATCGCCCGCAGCTGGTCGTGGTCGAGACGGCGGATCGATTCGGGCGCGACGTCGAACGCCTCCCCGCACGCGGCGCGGATCGCGAAGACGTCGTCGACGTGCTTGCTCATCCACTGCGTGAGCAGATCGATCGCTTCGAGGTGCTCACGCAGCGCGTCCTCGACAGACGCGAACCCTTCGAGGTCGTCGTCGGTGGCGAGCCTGGCCGCGAGCGCATCGACCGCGGGGCTCACGCCGGCCAGCCGGCGTCGATTCGTCGGGCGAGGGGTCGGGTCTTCCGGGGGCACGGGGCGTCCTTGCAGCTCGCCGCGCGATCCGTCGCGCGGCGGAAGATCGGCCCGGTGTCAACGCGACACCGAGCGAGCTGCGGAACCACCTCAGGCCCCCCGCCCCCGGAACGGGCCAACGCGCGGAGCGCGCACGGGCCGACTACCGGCGAACGGGAGAGAAGATTTAACGTGCTTGAGCCGGAAACCGGGCCGTGAATCCCGGCGGGCGGCGAGCCGCCCTCGAAGACAACACACCTACCCGACGCCCCCGGCCCGCGTCAAGACCCATCGCGGACGGCGCGAACCGCGCTCGCGTCCGACGCCGGTCACCGACGCTCGCAATCCGACCGGATCGCCGAGCGCACGACGCGGTAGGCCAGGCGGATCAGCCCGACGCGCGACAGGTGGGCGTGCTCGCCGCCCTTGATCTCGCGGCCGACCCGCGCCAGCTCCGACAGCGCACCGCGTTCGCCCCACGTCATCGGCCGCGCGGCCCGGTCACGTCGCACGTCCAGGGCCGGCACGTCGTCGCGATGCGGGGGATCGATCACCCCCTCAGCATACCGCGCCCTTGCCAAAACGTTAGGTATCTAGTAGGGTATCCAGCCTCGGACGACGGCCGCCGCACGGACGCGGCTTTTCCCTTGTTTTTCTGGGGTATCCGCCATGCATCTGGAGCACTGCCAGGTCACCTACACGGTCGATCTCTGCTCGTATCCGCTCGTCGACCCGAACACGGGCGAGCAGGCCTACGCCCTGTTCGACCCGGCCAATCGCCGCATCCCGCTGTCGATGCACACGCCGCCGGGCGAGCGGCTCGACACGCTGCTGCACGAGTGGCACCACGTTGTCGCCTGGCACACGCCGCCGCCCGAGGAGAGCGACAGCGAGGACGCCGCGCAGTGGTACGCGTCGAGCACCGGCTCGTTTATCCGCCAACTCATGCGGCAGGGCGGGCCGGCCGCGCTGCTCGCGCTGGAGGCGGGGCCGTCGGGCGCGTTCGACCCCGATGCGTTCCAGCGCTCGCTGGTCACGCTCGACGCCGACCGCGTGATGATGTGCGCGGTCTGCCAGCAGCGGATCGCCCCCGGCTCGGTCGCGGTGACCGGCACCCGCGCCGACACCAAGACCGCCGCGCCGATCGTCGAGCTGGCGTTCGTCTGCCCGCACTGCGAGCACGTCCAGCACTGGGGCGAGTTCGCCAACGCGGGCGGCAAGCCGTCGGGCGTCTGCGCGCTCGAGCCGGAGTACCTCGGCGGCGACGAGCTCGCCGCGTTCGAGGCCGCGTGGCCGCACAAGCTGTTGGCCCACGCCGCGGTGTAGTGAGATCACCCGTCGCGCCGGCGACGGATGGGTCGCTTGCCTTTTTTTTGCTTTCGTTTTCTCAGCTGATCGTTGATATCTTTACCGTAGGGCTTAGTTTCGATGCCGGACTCTTTCGCCACCGCGGCGATAAGCGCACGTCGCTCGTCCAGAGCAAATCGAGCATCGAATTCCGCCTTCGATTTGGGCCTCGTGAGTCTGCGGAAGCGCGGCTTCAACAATTGCTGTTGCTCGGGCGTGAGGCCCGAGAGAGCGACACTAGCTCTCCTCAAGATTGGAGCACCCGACGCCAGATGATCGGCAAGGAGGGACGCGAACGGACCGTCTTTCGGGGAACCGTCCACAAGCTCGACGACTTCGAACCCGCCGTCTTCACGTTTCTGTACGTGGATTTGGGCGCCATTCGATAGGACCGCCCTAAATTCGAAGGCCGCGTTGGGCAGACGTTTCGTTTCGGATTTAAGTGCCAAGCTGGCGATCTGCCGCTGCCTAAAACGCCAAGACTCTTTCATCACGTCACCTCCCGGTACACCGGCGCTGATACGACACCGGCCGCCGGAGGCTCCACCGGGGGCGGCGAGTAGATGGCGCCCGCGACGGCGCCGGCGCCCGCCAACACGCCCACGAACATCAGCAGGGACGCATATTGAAGCAGCCTTGCCCGCCAGTCGTTAATGGTGGCGTTGTGGTTGGTCGCGACCGCGGTATCGACAATTCGCGAGGTTAGAAAACTGGCGTCGTTAGGTGCCGTCACGGCCCTCTCGTACTCCTTGATGACCTCCTCAGGATCGAAAGGCCGCTCGTACTCGTAAACGCCCAACGCCATGATGATCAGCAGGAAGGCGACCACAAAAAAGAAGATCGCCAGCATCGCTAAGGCCACCGCACCCGAGGAGGCAGCCCCGAAGATGTCGCTAAAAGCAAAAGCCAAGCCGCCCACGAAAAACGAACAGATCGTCAGGTAAATCTTGCCCCGGCTAATGAGCTCGCTGTAGCGCTCTCGCTCCTCATCATAGACCGCTCTGAAGACCGCGTATTGAGAATCAGATGCCATGCTACCCCTCGGGTTCGCCGCGACTCCGGCCCGTGCCGAAGTCTTGCGGGTGATCCATGCGATCAATGATGCGCCGCAGCTCGTTGACGACCTGGAACGCCCAGCCGCCAAGGCCCACGCCGACGGCCCAGACGATGAGGCCCACGCCCACGAGCCCGAAGACAACGCCGCGCGCGGGGTCGTCCGAGCCGGTGCCATCGACCATCGCGCACGAGCCGAGCAGACAGCCCAGCCCGACCAAGAGCAGCAGCGAGCCGAATACCTTGGCAAACAAGGCAAAGGTAAGAAGCGCGTTTTCGCGCTCATTACGATCCCGCCGCTTGGCTGCCTCGTGGCGCCACGCCGAGTTGTCGGGCGGCGGCTCGGGCACCCGGTCGATGTCCGAGACCGCGACGCCGAGCTCCGCGGCGATCTTGAGCGCCCCGTCCTCGTCGTCCGCGACGCAATCGAACGACCGCGCCTCGC
>JBCBUE010000085.1:0-12624 GCA_039818285.1 Planctomycetota bacterium
GGGGGGGGGGGGGGGGGGGGGGGGGGGGGGGGGGGGGGGGGGGGGGGGGGGGGGGGGGGGGGGGGGGCGGGCGCCCGGGGGGGGGGCGGCGGGGGGGGGGGGGGGGGGGGGGTGCCGGGTGACGGGCGGGTTGAGCTGCCTGGAGCGGGTGTGGCCGCGGGTGACGGTGGTGGCGCCGGCGGCGAAGGGGTCGCGGGGCGACGAGATGGCGGATCAGATGGCGCAGGCGGGGGCGGATCGGTGGGTGGTGTTGTCGAGCGAGCGGTCGGTGGTCGAGCCGGGGGCGGGGAAGCTGGCGAAGTGGCGTCGGCGGAGCGAGGAGGCGAGCAAGCAGTGCGGTCGGGCGTGGGACCTGGCGGTGGCGGGGCCGGTGTCGTTCGCGGAGGCGGTGAGCTGGGCGGCGGGCGAGGGCGTGGCGGGTTGGTTGATGGATGTGGGGGAGGGCGCGGCATCCAGCAGGTCGCTTCGCTCCGAGTTGGCTTGGGGTCACCAACCTCAAGGAGAGTTGGACGAGGTGATGGTGCTGGTGGGGCCGGAGGGCGGTTGGACGGGCGCGGAACGGTCGGCGGCGCTGGCGGCGGGGTGGCGGGCGTGGACGGTGGGGCGGTACGTGATGCGGCTGGAGACGGCCGCGGTGGTGGGCGCGGCGATGCTGGCGACGGGCGTACACTCGACGGATGGCTGAGCAGAGCGAAGCGAGTGGCGGCCGCCCGAAGCCCGACGCCCCCGACCTGTCCGAGCACGGGGCTCGGGGCGAGACGAGCGATCGCCGGTTGTTCATGCGGTTGATCGTGGTCGACGGCGGCGTGTCGACGGACGCGGTGGCCGAGGCGTTGCGCAAGGTGGGCGCCGAGGGCTGTGTCTACGCCGATGCGCACCGCCCCGGCGGCGTGGGCGTGCTCACGATCCACGAGGACCCGGCCGAGCTGGTCGAGCGGGCCGATCCCGCGTTGGCCGGGGTGATCGAGTCGGCCCGGGTCCGTCCCGAGATGACGATGCTCGGCCGCAGCTACGCCCTGGGCCACGAGCCGGACCTGAACGACACGCTGATCGAGCGGCCCCGTCGGCACGCCCGCCTGCCCGACTGCCCGTGGGCGGTGTGGTACCCGCTGCGGCGGAGCGGGGCGTTTGCCCGGCTGGACCGCGAGGAACAGATGGCCATCCTCCGCGAGCACGGCACGATCGGCATGGCGTACGGCCAGAACGGCCTGGCGCACGATATCCGCCTGGCGTCCCACGGCCTGGACCCCCACGACAACGACTTCACCGTCGGCCTGGTCGCCCCCGAGCTGGCCACGATCAGCAAGCTCGTCGAGGCCATGCGCCCGACCGTCCAGACATCGACCTACCTCGAGCGGCTGGGCCCGTTCTTCGTCGGCTGTCGCGTCGCGTCGCTGCCGGGCCCTGAGTAAGCGCCGGGCTCGGTGTCACCACCCGGATCGACGAGGTCTGTATATTGTCGCCCCTGTGGGGGACAAGGACATGACCATGACGCATCTGGGCGAGCGGTTCGACTCGACAAAGGCCATGCTCTCGTCGTGCGGGCAGGACCACCTGCTGGCGTACTACGACGCGCTGGACGACGCCGACAAGGCCGGGCTGCTCGATCAGATCGAAGGCATCGACTGGCCCGAGGTGCAACGCCTGGTGCAGGCCTACGTGATCAACAAGCCGGCGTTCAAGCTGCCCGAGAACGTCGAGCCCGCCCCGTGGTACCCGCGTCAGCCTCACCCCGACCAGCATGGGCTGTACAGCCGGGCCTGGGATAAGGGCGTCGAGCTGCTCAAGTCGGGCCGGCTGGCCGCGTTCACCGTCGCCGGCGGCCAGGGGACGCGCCTCGGCTGGGACGCGCCCAAGGGGACTTTCCCCGCCACGCCGATCACCGGCCGACCGCTGTTCGCCTGCTTCGCCGACTACCTGCACCGCGTCACCGAGAAGTACGACGCCGTCAAGCCCGTGCCCTGGTACGTCATGACCAGCCCGGTCAACGACGCCGACACCCGTGCCTTCTTCGCTGAGCACGATTACTTCGGCTACGACGCGGCCGACGTGATGATCTTCCCGCAGGCGATGATGCCGGCGTTCGACATCGACACGGGCAAGGCGCTGCTGGCCGGCAAGGGCTCGCTCGCGCTCTCCCCCAACGGCCACGGCGGATCGTTGAAAGCCCTGTGGACCTCGGGCGCGATCGACGACATGAAGCGGCGCGGCGTCACGCAGATCTCCTACATCCAGGTCGACAACCCGTTGGTCCGCGCGATCGACCCGCTGTTCGTCGGCCTGCACGCGGTCGACGGGGCCGAGATGTCGAGCAAGATGCTGCCCAAGAGCGAGCCGCTGGAGAAGCTCGGCAACATCTGCGTCGTCGACGGCAAGACGACCGTGATCGAGTACTCCGACCTGCCGGACGAGCTGGCGTACGAGACGATGGAGGACGGCGAGCTGCGGTTCCGGGCCGGCTCGATCGCGATCCACGCGATTAGCGTCGACTTCGTCGAGTCGCTGAACACCTCGCCCGAGGGGTTTGCGCTGCCGTGGCACCGCGCGGAGAAGAAGGTGCCGTTTATCGACCCGCAGACAGGCGAGGCCGTGTCCCCGCAGACGCCCAACGCGGTGAAGCTGGAGACCTTTGTGTTCGACGCGCTGCCGATGTGCGAGACGTCGATCGTGTATCAGACCGAGCGGACCGAGGAGTTCGCCCCGATCAAGAACGCCGACGCGCCGGGCGCGAAGGACTCGCCGGCGACGAGCAAACAGTTGCAGAGCGACCGGGCGGCGCAGTGGCTTCAGAACGCCGGGGTGAAGATGCCCTGGCGCGCGGACGGCACGGTGGACGCTCGGGTCGAGATCAGCCAGCGCGTGGCGATCTACGCCGACGACGTCGAGGCCATGACCGACCTGCCCGCGTCGGTGCCCCCGGGCGGGGAGCTGCTGATCGACGGCTCGGCTTGACGCCGCGGTTCCGGGGATAAACTGCGGGCATGATTCGGCGGATGCACCGCGGTGTTCGATGGCTGGGCGGGCTCGCGTTGGCGGTTGCCTGGGCGCCCGGGTCGGCCTTCGGGCACGGGCCGGAGGGCCGGCCGGCGGTGTGGGCGCAGGCGACCGACGGGCTGACCGAGCTCGACGAGCCGATGGCGATGCGGCTGGCGTTTGGCGATGGCGCCCCGCGAGCGGTCCGGGTGGTGGCGGTCGGTCGGAGCGGGCTGGCGTACCTGGACCGCGACGGTGATCGGGTCGAGGCGCGGTGGGTGGGCCTGTCGCCGGCGTCGCTGGCGTCGACTTACCCCAAGCTGATGGACGGCTCGTCGGCGGCGACCTGGCTGGAGCTGGGCGGGCTGCTGAGCACGATGCAGGGGGCGGCGCGTCAGGAGCGGGTCGCGTTCTCACGGGCCCGACAGATCGACCCGCAAGCGGCCACGCCCGAGGCGATCGAGGCGGCGCGGGCGGCCGCGAGGTCCGTGACCGATCCCGAGGCGTCGCCCGACGGTGGCGCCGGCCGCGCCGGCCGGGGCGCGAGCGCCGGCCCGCGGATCACCGCGGTCGATCGTGCCTGGCCGGAGCTGACCGAGGCCGAGCACGCCGAGGCGACGCAGGCGTTGCGGGACTTCGCCGAGCCGATCGTTCAACGCATCGCGCCCGGCCGGTGGAAGACGACCGAGACCGACTACTTCCTGCTGTACACCGACCTGGACAGCGAGGAGGCGAGGTACTGGGCGCGTCAGCTGGACCGGATGTACGACCGGATGCGCAACGTCTTCCGCGTGCCCGACGAGACCAACGTGTTCCAGGGGCGTTGCCTGATCACGATCTGGTCGACCCGGGAGCGGTTTGGTCGTTGGGTCCGTCTGGCCGAGGGGTATGACATCGGCGCCCGGCCGGGCGTCGCGGGGCTGTGCACCGGCTACCCGGACGGCCGGGCGCACGTGACGTTCTTCCGCCAGCCGGACCGCAACGAGTTTGCGCTGATCTTGGTGCACGAGGCGTCGCACGCGTTCACCCACCGGTACCGCACGGGGCGCCGGATCCCGTCGTGGGTCAACGAGGGGCTGGCCGAGTACGTGGCGCACAACTTGATCGACGCCCCGCAGTGGGCGGCCGGGCGGGCCCGCGGGTCGCGTGAGGCCTATCAAGCCAACGGCGGGCTGGCGAGCATGTTCGTCATGCCGTCGATCGAGTGGTACCAGTACGGCCAGGCCTGGGAGTTCACCGAGATGATGGTCGAGGAGAACGTCGACGGCTACCGCGCCTTCTTCGACGCCCTCAAGGACGGCGAGGACGTGCACACGGCGCTCGAAGACCACTACGGCGCCTCGCTGGACCGACTCGTGCGGCATTACCACAACGTGTACAACCGCAGCGGTCGGGCCGACTACGTCAAGCCCTGAGCGGGGTCGCGGGGGGTCAGATGATCTCGCGCTGCTTGAGCAGGTCGAGGATGCGCTCGACCGACTCGTTGATGTTGAGTTCGGCGGTGGGGAGCGTGAGCTCGGCGTCGGTCGGCGGCTCGTAGGGGGCTTGCTCGTCGGCGAAGGGGCGGATGGCGTTCGCGTCGGGCGAGCGCTGGGCGGCGACGTCGGCCGGGGCGTCGCAGAAGACCTCGATGAACGGCGAGCCGGTGGACCCGCCGGTGACGATGTCGCGTGCCGTCTGGCGGTCGGCCGCGGCGGGGGAGAGGAACGAGCAGATGGAGATCAGGCCGGCCTGGTTGAACAGGCGGGCGACCTCGGCGGCGCGGCGGAGGTTCTCGGCGCGGTCGTCGGCGGAGAAGTCCAGGTCGCTGGACAGGCCCAGGCGGGCGTTGCCGCCGTCGAGGACGTGGGCGACCTTGCCCTCGTCGAACAGCCGGCGCTCCAGGGCGAAGGCGATCGCCGACTTGCCCGAGCCGGTCAGGCCGGTGATCCAGAGGGTGACGGGCTTCTGGCTGAGGCGTTGGGCGCGTTCCGTGGCGGGGACCATGGAGCCGCCGGCCTCGATCTCGACGGTCTTGCGGGCCGAGCGTCCCTCGCCGGCCGCGCGGTCGAGGATCATGCCGGCGCCGACGGTGTTGTTGGTCAGGCGGTCGATGAGGATGAAGGCGCCTGTGCCGCGGTTGCGCTCGTAGGGGTCGAAGGCAAGCGGCCGGGCGGTCTCGATGGCGACGCGGCCGATCTCGTTGAGCTCCAGGCCCGACGCCTCTTCGCGGTGCAGTTCGTTGACGTCCATGCGGTAGCGGACGGACTCGACGATGGCGGTGGTCAGGCGGGTGTTGGCCTTGAGGTCGTACTGCTTGCCGGGGACCAGGCCGGCCTCGTTCATCCAGACGACCATGGCCTCGAACCGGGTGTCGACGCGCGGCTGGTTGCCGGGGTGGGCGAGCATGTCGCCGCGGGAGATGTCGACCTCTTCGGTGGTGGTGATGGTGACGGACTGGGGGGGGAAGGCCTCGTCGAGCTCGCCGTCCATGGTGACGATGGACTTGACCTTGGTGGTCTTGCGCGAGGGCAGGACGATGATCTCGTCGCCGGGGCGGACGGTGCCCGACGCGAGCGTGCCGCAGAAGCCTCGGAAGTTGAGGTTCGGGCGGTTGACGTACTGCACGGGCATGCGGAAGTCGATGAGGTTGCGGTCGGCGGAGATGACCACGTTCTCGAGGTGGTGCATCAGCGTGCCGCCGGTGTACCACGGCATGTTGTCCGAGGGGTTGACGACGTTGTCGCCGGTGAGCGCGGCCATGGGCACGAAGCGGATGTCGCCGAGGTCGAGCTTGGCGGCGAAATCGGCGTACTCGGCCTTGATCTCCTCGTAGCGCGTCTCGGTCCAGTCGACGAGGTCCATCTTGTTGACGGCGACGACGATGTGCTTGATGCCGAGCAAGGACGCGATGAAGGAGTGTCGGCGGGTCTGGGTCAGCACGCCGTGGCGGGCGTCGATGAGGATGATGGCCAGGTCGCAGGTCGACGCGCCGGTGGCCATGTTGCGGGTGTACTGCTCGTGGCCGGGCGTGTCGGCGATGATGAACTTGCGCTTGGACGTCGAGAAGTAGCGGTAGGCGACGTCGATCGTGATGCCCTGCTCGCGTTCGGCACGCAGGCCGTCGGTGAGCAGCGCCGGGTCGAAGTCGTCGCCGGTGGTGCCGAAGCGTTTGGAGTCGACCTGGACGGCGGCGAGCTGGTCTTCGTAGACCATCTTGCTGTCGTAGAGCAGCCGGCCGATGAGCGTGGACTTGCCGTCGTCGACGCTGCCGCAGGTGAGGAAGCGGAGCATCTCCTTGCGCTCGTGCTGCGCGAGGTAGGCGTGGATGTCGGTCGACGGGTCGATGTCGGGGACGTAGCTGGTCATGCTGGTAGCCGTTGGCCGCTAGCCGCTGGCCTCTTTCGGGGCGTTACCGCCCTGGTTTCTTAATGAGTTGGGTAAGCACCCTGCCGACGTCTTGGCAGTAGTCCCAGGCGGTGACCGCTTCTTCGCGAGGCAGACGACCGGTGCGAACCGCGAGCGTGAGCTGGGTTTCGAGCTCGGCGAGCGATCCGCGGGCATATGACAGGTGTTTGAGAAAATCTCCGGCATGCGAGCGGCTGTGCCCTTCCGCGATATTGGATGGGATCGACACAGCGGAGCGCTGCATCTGCGTCACGAGCCCGTATCGCTCGCCGTCGGGCAGCAGGTCGGTCAGTCGATAGATTTCTTCAGCCAGTTCCATCGCACGTGCCCACACTTTCAGATCACGGTAACCCTTGTTGTCCACGTTGGATTGGTCCGTGCCAGCGGCTAATGGCTAGCGGCCAGCCCCTAGTAGTAGCCTTGCCGTTTCTTCTCCTCCATCGACGCCCCGGGGTCTTTGTCGATGACGCGGCCCTCGCGTTCCGAGCGGGTGGCGACGAGCATCTCTTGCACGATGTCGGGCAGCGTGGTCGCCCGGCTGGGGGTGGCGCCCGACAGGGGGTAGTCGCCCAGTGTGCGGAAGCGGACCCATTCTTTGCGGGCGGTCTTGGCCAGCTCGTCGGGGACGCGGTCGTCGTCGACGGCGATCAGGTTGCCCTCGAACTCGACGATGGGCATCTCGGAGGCGTAGTAGATCGGGACGAGCTTGATCTGCTCGAGCTGGATGTACTGCCAGATGTCCAGCTCGGTCCAGTTGCTCAGGGGGAAGGCGCGGATCTGCTCGCCCTTGTGCACGGCCCCGTTGTAGATGTTCCACAACTCGGGGCGCTGGTTCTTGGGGTCCCACTGGTGGTTGGCGTCGCGGAAGGAGTAGACGCGTTCCTTGGCGCGGGCTTTTTCCTCGTCGCGTCGGCCGCCGCCGAAGGCCGCGTCGAACTTGTACTTGTCGAGGGCCTGGCGGAGCGCGCCGAGGTTCATGACCTCGGTGAAGGTCTTGGAGCCGTGGATGAAGGGGTTGAGGCCTTGCTTGAGGCCGTCCTCGTTGATGTAGACCAGGCACTCCAGGCCGAGCTCGCCGACGATGTAGTCGTCACGGAAGGCGTACATCGACTGGAAGTTGAAGGTCGTGTCGATCTGCAGCAGCGGGAACGGCGGCTTGCCGGGGGCGAAGGCCTTGCGCGCCAGGTGCAGCATGACGCAGGAGTCCTTGCCGATCGAGAAGAGCATGACCGGGTTGGAGAACTCGGCGGTGACCTCTCGGATGATGTGCATGGACTCGGCCTCGAGCTGACGGAGGTGGGTCAGCGTGTGCGGCTGGTCGATGCCGGTCGGGGGCGGGGCGGTGGGGGTGTCGGGCATGGATCGGGTCCGGTTGGACGCGGGACCCCCGGGCGTCGGGGGGCGGGCACGATAGCAGAGGAGATCGGCGATCGGCCGTTTCGAGGTGAGGGGGCGTGCCGAGACGGCCGGGGCGATCCGCAGGGCCGTTACAGCCGTTTCAACCGGCCGATCTCGCGGATTTCTAACGCACGCCCATGAGGTGATCGAAGACGAGCTGGTCGAGCTGCTCGTAGGGCAGGGGCTTGCCGGCGATTCTGGAACGGTCGAAATCGCGGGCCAGCAGGTCGGCGGCGTGCCCGGCGGTGTACTCGCCGGCGAGGGCCTCGAGCCCCTTGTGGGATCGCTGGAAGGACTTGATGAGCTTCTGGACTTGCTTGTCGGCCTTGAAGGCCTTGGCCTTGGCCTCGAGGATTTTATAGGTCCGCATCGAGCCTCGGGCGAAAGCGATGACATCGTCGCGGTCCGACTGTCGGTAGGCGTGCGAGTCGAAATGCTTCGACCCCTTGTAGCCGTGCTCGGTGAGCAGCTTGACGAGGAAGAAGGCGGACTTGTAGCTCGTCGAGCCGAAGCGGTAGTCTTGGTCGAACCGGCCGAACTCCTGGTCGTTGAGGTCGATGTGGAAGAGCTTGCCGGCTTCCAGCGCCTGGGCGACGTGGTGGGTGAAGTTGAGCCCGGCCATCGACTCGTGGGCGAACTCGGGGTTGACGCCGCACATCTCGGGGTGCTTGAGCGTGGGGATCAGGCCGAGGTACGAGCCGGTGACCGAGAAGTAGATGTGGCCGCGCGGCTCGTTGGGCTTGGCCTCGAAGGCGAAGCGATAGTCCATCTTCTCGGCGATGGAGTAGTCGCAGAGGAAGTCGATCGCCTGGCGGAAGCGCTGGATGGCGACGGTGGGGTCCTTGGTGGCGTCGGACTCGACGCCCTCGCGGCCGCCCCAGAAGACGTAGGTGTTGGCGCCGAACTCCTTGCCGAGCTGCATGGCTTTCATGGTCTTGTGCAGGGCGTAGGCGCGGACCTCGGCGTCGTTGCTGGTGAAAGCGCCGTCCTTGAACACCGGGTCGGTGAACAGGTTGGTCGTGGCCATGGGGACCTTGAGCTTGTTGCGCTTGAGGGCCTTGCGGAAGTCGCGCTTGATCTGGGCGGCTTCGGTCTCGGTGGCGTCGATGGGGAGGAGGTCGTTGTCGTGGAAGTTGACGCCATAGGCGCCGCCGGCCTCGCCGACCATGTCGACGATCTCGGCGGGGCTGTGGCGGGGTCGGGTGGGCCCGCCAAAGGGATCGGCGCCGGGGTTGCCGACGGTCCAGAGGCCGAAGGTGAACTTGTCCTTGGGGGACGGGGCGTAGGGGTCTTTCTTGGCCATGGCGGAGCTCCGAGGCGGTCGACGATTCGGATCTAGAGTGACCGACGAGTGTGCCGGGTCGGCGGGTGTCGGTCAAACGGCCGGGGCGCGCGGAAAAGGCCGGCGGTGATCGCCGGCCGGTCGGGCGGGTGGCGGGGTCGTGGCGTCGTCTCAGGCCGCGAGGTCGGCCAGGTCGGCGCCGTGATTGATGTGCAGGACGTGGCCGTTGTAAACCAGAGCCGGGACGGACTTGATCCCGGCGTCGCGGGCCTCGGCGATCCGGTCGGCCGCGTCGCCCAGGTGGACGATCTCGACCTCGAACCGGGCGGGGTCCAGCGAGCGGGCGATCGTCTGCTCGGCGTCGACGCAGACGGGGCAACCGGCGTGGTAGAACTTGGCTTGGGTCTTCATGTTGATGCTCCTTGAAAAGGGGTCAGGGGTGTTGCGGACACGCCCCTAGAATGGGGATGAGCTCCGATCGATTCCGCGGTTTTGCACGGAAAACGCGGGTTAGCTAGTTACCTTTTGGTTGGCTTTGCACCGATGCCCGAAGGGAAAAAAATCGAGACCACGATCCACCAACGGGTCGAATCCATCGTGGGGTGCAAGTGGTCGATGGCCGTGCTCGGCTCGATCCGCCGGGGCGTGGTCCGCCCGAACGCGATCGAGCGCAGCCACCCGGGGCTGTCGTCCAAGGTGCTCAACGAGCGATTGAACAAGCTGCTGCGGTTCGAGCTGATCGAGCGATCGGTCTACCCCGAGACGCCGCCGCGGGTCGAGTACACGCTCACGCCGCTGGGCGAGCGGTTCGGCGGGCTGATCGACGAGGTCGGCCGGCTGCAGGACGAGCTTGAGGCGGGCGGGTTCGAGGACGGCCACCCGGTGGCGGAGGGCGCAGAGGCGTGAAGCACCTCCGTCGCGAGTTGTGGTTCCAGATCGAGTCCCGCCGGGGGTTCGTGAACATCACCGAGGACATCGAGCGGGCCGTCGCCGAGTCCGGCGTGGCGCACGGGCTGTGCCTGGTTAACGCGATGCACATCACGGCCAGCGTGTTCATCAACGACGCCGAGTCTGGGCTGCTCGCCGACTACGAGCGCTGGCTGGAGAAGCTGGCCCCGTTCGACCCGGGGACCGACCCCGATCAGGGCGGCTACCTGCACAACCGCACCGGCGAGGACAACGCCGACGCCCATCACAAGCGGCAGGTCATGGGGCGCGAGGTGGTCGTCGCGATCACCGACGGCCGGCTCGACCTCGGGCCGTGGGAGCAGGTGTACTACGGCGAGTTCGACGGCAGGCGACGCAAGCGCGTGCTGGTGAAGATCGTCGGCGAGTAAGAGGGGCCACCGCCGACGCCGTCGGCGGCTTTACTCAGCGGGGAAGACGGTCGCCCAGTCGTTGGCCATGTCGACGACGGTCCAGCCGTAGTTGGGGGCGGCGTCGAGGGCCTGGTCGAGCTTGCCGACGTGGGACTCGCGGTCGTAGGCGAATTCGCGGTCGGCGTCGGTGTGGTGGATGAGCAGGCCGAAGCTCGGGCCGTCGCCGGCCGCCGTGTACTGGAGCATCTGCAGGTCGCCGTCGGAGTTGCCGGCCGCGAAGATCGGGCGTCGGCCGATGTGCTGGTGGATGCCGACGGGCTTGCCTTCCTTGTCGTCGACGAGGCTGATGGCGGGGAGCTTGACGATGACGGGCACGCCGTCGCGTTCTTGCAGCTCGGCTTCGAGACGGGTCCCGACGACCTGCTCGGGCGGGATGCCGTAGGCGTTTTCGGAAAAGACGCGGACGAAGTCGACGCCCCCGCCGGAGACGATGAAGGTCTTGAACCCGTTGGCGCGAAGATAGTCGAGCAACTCGAGCTGGGGCTGGTAGAGCAGTTCGTTGTACGGCCGGTCGAGCGTTGGGTGCTTGGCCGTGGCGAGCCATTCGGCGACGTCGGTCTGGAAGGCGTCGACGGTGAGGTCGGCGTGCGAGGCGGTCAGTAATTTGGCAAGGCCTTCTTTGCCGCCGGCGGCGAGGCCGTGCATGTCGCCGGCGAGGGCGCTCTTGAAGGGTTCCTCGTTCTGCCACTCGGGGTGGTCGTCGGCCATGGCCTGGACGCGGTCGATGGCGAAGAGCAGCTGGAAGTAGACGGGCTGCTCGGCCCAGAGACAGCCGTCGTTGTCGAACACGGCGATGCGTTCGGCGACCGGGACGAACGTCTCGGCGTCCTCGTCGGTCACGGCCTCGACGAACGCGACGATCGCGGCCTTGGGCTTGGTGTCGTTCCACGACGGCAAGGGGTCGGCCGCCGCGAGCGGGGCGAGAGCGAGAAGCAGAAACCAAGCGGAAAGACGAACGGCCACGAGACACCTCACGATCGAGCGGGTTGGGCGGGAAGGCAAAATCGCCCACCCGGCGATATCTCGCCGAGCGGGGCGTGGTGGGTGTTTGGCTCAGTTGGAGCCCATGTTTTCCTTGAGCTTCTCGACGATGCCGCTGAGGTTGAACGAGCCGGGTGTCTGGCTCGGCGGGTACTCGATAAAAGTCTCGGCGAACTTGGCGGCGAGCTGCTGCATCGGCACGATGACGTACGGGCGGTCGAGGAACCAGTCGTTGTACGTGTTGGAGTTGTGCTGGGCCTTCTCGAACGGGTCGCGGCGGAGGTTGAACAGCAGCGGCACACGGAGCTCGATAAACGGCTCGCGCCAGACCTCGAAGCGCTGCCCGCGGTTCTCGTAGAAGACGGCCTTCCAGTCGCTGAGGCGGATGGCGACGAGCTGGCCGTCGTCGTTGAAGTACCAGAAGACCTTGCGGGGCGAGGCCTGGATGTCGTCGGTGACGGTGTCGTAGCTGCCCGCGTTGGACAGGTACTCGGTCATGTCGTAGCCATCGAGGTGGTTCTTGTAGACCCGGCCTTCGGTGTCGAAGCCGCCGAGCAGTTCTTCCTTGATGTTGGGGTTGCCGGCGGCGGCGGCGAAGGTGGGCAGCCAGTCCTCGTGGGCGACCAGGCCGTTGACGGTCTGACCGGCGGGGAAGGTTCCGGGCCAGCGGACGAAGGCGGGGACGCGATAGGCACCCTCCCAGTTGGAGTTCTTCTCCGAACGGAACGGCGTGGTGGCGGCGTCCGGCCAGGCGTTGTAATGCGGGCCGTTGTCGGTGGAGTAGAAGACGATGGTGTTGTCGGCGATGCCGAGCTCGTCGAGCAGGGCCAGGAGCTCGCCGACGTGCATGTCGTGCTCGACCATGCCGTCGGAGTACTCGTCGGAGTTGGGTCCGGCGAGGTTCTTGTGCTCTTCCTTGACGTGGGTGCGGAAGTGCATGCGGGTGCCGTTCCACCAGCAGAAGAAGGGCTCGCCGGCCTCGTTCTGGCGGGTGATGAAGTCCTTGGCGGCGGCGAGGGTTTCCTCGTCGATGGTCTCCATGCGCTTCTTGGTCAGTGGGCCGGTGTCTTCGATGGACTGGGTGCCGTCGGGGTTGGCCTTGGTCTTAAGGACGCCGCGCGGGCCGTAGGTCTCGAGGAACCCGAGAATCGCGACTACCCCGCCGACTACGTCATGCCTGACGGCCGGACCTTCCTCGAGACCTACGGCCCGCGCGGCGTCCTT
>JBCBUE010000086.1:0-12528 GCA_039818285.1 Planctomycetota bacterium
CTCGACAAGAACCTCTACGACCTCGAGCCCGAGGAATACGTCGGCATCGACCGCACCCCCCACGACCTCGGCTCGGCCCTCGACGCCCTCGACATCGACCACGACTTCCTCCTCGAAGGCGGCGTCTTCACCGACGACGTCATCCGCTACTGGACGACGTACAAACGCGAGGAAGAAATCCTCGCCCTCAACGCCCGGCCGCACCCGTACGAGTTCTGCATGTATTACGACGTGTAGGGGACGGGATTCAACACAGAGGGCCACGAGAGGGCCACAGAGATGACTTAGATGAGCGGATTTAAGATTCCGGACAGTTTTGAGGCTCTACGTCACGCTAGCTTTGAGCTTGCGGAGGTCGGGGTTGGCACCGAGTCGTCTTGCCCTGTGCCATACCGAATGATGCTCGACTATTTGCAATGGGAGGCACCGGGGATAGAGCTAAGAGGCGATGCGATACTTGAGAAGGACGAAGAGACATCTGGCTTAGATCTGCACTTTCATCGGACTTTTGATCTAGATGACACGCAGTACTGGATGTGGCTGTTCGATGACTTGAATGGCATTCCTTCATTCTGCCTGATTGCCGTGGGAGGCAAGCCTGGGATGCACTACGACGAAACTTTCGGGCTCACGCCTGAGCAGATTGTCATTGGCACTCACTTCAATCTAATCGACTGATTCAGTTCAGTTACCTCTGTGGCCCTCTCGTGGCTCTCTGTGTTGAATCCATCCATGCAAGTCAACCGACCACCCGCCGAGTCACGCCATCAATTAATTTGGTCACGTTGAAGTTAATCAATAGCCCCGTGCGAATTCTCGATAAGCGGAGGTAAGTGTGAAGTTGAGCGATATGGATAGGGATCACTCGCTCAACAGACTTCAGCTCCACCACCAACGCATCCTCAACAACCAAGTCCAAGAAGTACCCCGCATCCACCGCCTCCCCGCGATACTCGATCGAGATCGGTACCTGCCGGCGATAGCTCAACCCCGCATGACTCAACTCAGCCGCAAGACATGCTTCGTACGCCGACTCCAGCAACCCTGGCCCAAGCGCCTTGTGCACCTCGATCGCACACCCAATCACCCGACGCGTCAGCGGATCATCATCCCCGGAGTAACTCATCTCTGTGGCCCTCTCGTGGCCCTCTGTGTTGAATCAATCCGATCTACTCAAGATCCACGATCCGCAGCGCCACCACCGCCCCGTCGATCGCGTCCATCGATTCGATCTCGGCGATGGCCGCGTCGAGCTCGCCGCGCTGGGCTTCGTGGGTCGTGACGACCACGGGGACAAACGAACCGGCATCGACCTCGTGCTGCAGCATCGACATGATCGACACGCCGCGGCGGCCCAGGGCGTCGGCGACGCGGGCGACCACGCCGGCCTCGTCCATCGCGTGCATCCGCAGGTAGTACCGGGCGGTTTCCTCGGCCGCCGGAACCAGCTCGGCTGGGGCGTGGGCGTCGGCCGTCAGCGGCATCGCGGCCATGGCGTTGACGTACCACCCGGCGGCGACGTTGAGCAGGTCGCTCACCACGGCCGAGGCCGTCGGCAGCTTGCCCGCGCCCGGGCCGGTCATCACGACCGAGCCGACCGCGTCGCCGCGCACGGCCACCGCGTTGGTCACGCCGTGCACCTCGGCCAGCGACGACCCCGCCTTCACGAAGCACGGCTGCACCGACGCGCCGACCCGCCCATCCTCCCCGCGCTCGGCGATGCCTAACAGCTTGACGTCGTAGCCCAGCTCGGCCCCGAAGCGCACGTCGGCGAGCGACAGCCCGTCGATCCCCTTGACCACCATCGGCTCGTCCGAGAGCTGCACCCCGAAGGCGAGGCCGCCGAGGATCGCGAGCTTCTGCGCGGCGTCGCGGCCGGAGACGTCGAGCGCGGGGTCGGCCTCGGCGTAACCGAGCCGCTGGGCGTCGGCGAGGACGTCGTCGTACGCCCGGGCGTGGTCGGTCATCTCGGAAAGGATGAAGTTGCAGGTCCCGTTGAGGATGCCGTACAGCCCAGCGAGGCGGTTGCTCATCAGGCCGAACATCAGGGCGGTGGCGCAGGGGATGCCGCCGGCGCAGGAGGCCTCGAAGGCGATGGCGGTGCCGTTCGACCTAGCGAGGGCGAAGAGCTCGGGGCCGTGGTCGGCGAGCATGGCCTTGTTGGCGGTGACGACGGGCAGCCCGGCCGCGAGGGCCCGGCGTGTGGCGTCGAGCGCGACGCCCGTGCCGCCGGCGACCTCGACGAGGACATCGACCTCCGTCAGCAGCTCGTCGAGCGAGTCGACGAACAGGTCACGCGACAGCCCGGACCGCTCGATCGCGGCGGCGACGTGGCGGACCATCACGCGGGTCAACTCGATCGGCCGGCCCGCCCGCTGCTGATACATCGCCGCGTGCTCGTTCAGCAGCCCGGCCACGCCGCTGCCGACCGTCCCGCACCCCAGCATCGCCACTCGACACACGCCGTCGTTCACCGCATCGCTCCTTGCCGACCGTTCTGCCGCGGCCGATCCGCGGGGGGTGAGCATAACGGCGCCGGGCCGGATGGCCGGGCGTCCGGTGCGTATGATCCGGCTATGGCGAAGACCGCTGACCGCCCCACCCCCCCCCCCCCCGCCGACGACCCGCTGGCGAACATGCCGCCGCCGCTGTGCGCGATCTTCCGCCGGTTCCTGCGCAAGCAGGGGCTGAAGTTCACCGTCGAGCGGGCGGTGATCCTCGACGCCGTGCTCTCCGAGAAAGGCGTGTTTGAGGCGGACGTGATCGCCGACAAGGTCGCGGCGGCCGAGACGCGCGTGTCACGGGCGACCGTCTATCGCACGCTCAAACACCTCACCGAGTCGGGCATCCTCGACGAGGTCCTGCTCGACGCCCGGCAGACGCACTACCGCGTGGGCTACGGCGCCGAGCCGACGGGCCAGATCGCCGTCGCCGAGACGGGCGAGGTCATCGACTTCCCGATCGACGAGCTGCGGGCGATGGTCGACGAGGTCTGCGCCAAGCACGGCGTCGATCCGATCAGCTACCGGTTCGTCATCCACGCCTCACGGCCGTCCGACAGCCAGGCCTGATCCAACCGCGATCACTCCCCCTCGTCGAGGTCGGCCTCTTCGATCGGCCTGCTGATGACGTATCGCTCGGTCGCCCACTTGGCGAGGTCGGCCGTGCGGCAGCGGTCGGAGCAGAACGGGAAGTGCTCGATGGCGGGCGTGATGGGCTTGCGACAGTGGCGGCATCGCTGGCCCGAGGGGCGCACGGCGGCGGATCGCTTACTCATGCCCGAATGCTAGCCGGATCGCCTCGACGCGCGACGCGTCGCCTTCGAGCTGGACGCGGCGGCGGTCGGCGGGGGCGTAATCGATCTGGACCCTCAGCACGCGCGGGTCGTCGAGGTCGACCAGCCCGTCAACACGGCTGGGCCACTCGATCGCGGTGACCCCAGCGGCGCGGAGGTCGGCGTCATAGCCGGCGTCGACCAATTCCGCGGCCGAGCCGACGCGATAGGCGTCGATGTGCACGAGCAGTGCTTGGCCGCCGGGCGACTCGTACTCGCGCATCAGCACGAACGTCGGGCTCGTTACCTGCGACGGGTCGAGCCCCATGCCACGGGCCATGCCGCGGACGAGCTGCGTCTTGCCGGCCCCGAGCTCGCCCTCGAGCAGCACGGCGTCGCCCGGTTGACACACTTGGCCGAGGGCGGCGCCCAGGGCCCAGGTCCGCTCGATCGAGTCGGTGACCCAGGCGTGCGACGTGCGCGATGTCATCGGCCGTGCTCCCAGCCCATCGCGTCGATCGGCTCGGTGCGGCCGTCCGCGTGGCGGATCATGACGCCCTGCTCGGCGACCACCGCGCCGATGCGTGTGATCGCCAGCCCGTCGATCGCCGCCGGCAGGGCTGCGGTCGCCGAAGCGGTGAAGAGCAGCTCGTAGTCCTCCCCGTCACCCACGGCCTGGCGCCAATCACATCCGCCGCGACAAGGCAACGCCGAGGCCTCGATGATCGCACCGCCGACGCCTTGAGCGGCGCTCGCCACGACCAATCGGCCCAGGTCCATTGCCAGCCCGTCGCTGAGGTCCATCATTGCCGTCGCGTGTTCGGCGAGCGAACGCGCGGCCGCAACCCGCGGGGTAAACGACGCGTGCCACCCCGAGCTATACGAGTCGCCGAGCTCGCCGGTCACGTACACCGCGTCGCCAACCCGCGCCCCGCTCCGCAGCACGGGCTCGATCCCGCTCGGCTCGGCGAGCACCGTCACGCTCAGCTGCAAGGCGCCGTCCCACACGGCGATGTCCCCGCCGACCACCGGGCAGCCCAGCGCGAGCCCGTGCCGATGCACCGCCGCGGCGAGTTCGTCGCCGTAGCCCGCGTCGCGTGTCAGCATGGCGGACACGACCGCGCAGGTCGGCAGTCCGGCCATCGCGGCCACGTCGGACACCGATCGCGCGATCGCCTTGTACGCCACGCGATCGATCGCCAGCTCGTTCAAACGGAAGTGGACGCCCTCAATCACCTGGTCGACGCCGACCATCACCCGCCGACCCTCGATCTCCACGACCGCCAGGTCGTCGCCGGGGCCCACGACGACGTTGCTCGGCAACGCCGCCGCCGATCGCCCGTAGATCGCCGACAGCAGCTCGTTCTCCGAGGCGGGCATCAGTACACGTCCTTGAACCGGTACGCGTCGCCGAGCTGAAGCCGGGTCAGGTAGATCATTTCCTGCGCGTGCCCTTCGAGATGCGCAACCGAGTGCCAGATCGCGCCCAGCCCGGTGACCGGGCCGATCTGCACGTGCCGGGCCCGAAGCAGCTCTGCTCCGTCCACAGTCTCGATCACGTCGATCGCCTCGGCGACGGTCGCGCGCAGCTGAGTGCTCAGCTGCTCGACGGAGTGCCCGCCGCGCACGGCAAACTCGCCCGGCCGATCGCGACCGTCGCCTTGCCCGCCGCGGCCCACGCCGACGACGATCCACTGCAACAGGTTCCCGCAGACGTGCAGGACGACGTTGCCCGCCGCGTTCATCGACTCGTGCGGCCTCCACCACAGCTGCTGCTCGCTGAGCTGCCCGAGCGCGTGCAGCATGCGGTCGCGCGAATAGCCGAGCGTGAACACCGCCTCGGCTCTCGTGCCGGTCAGCAGGTCGGGGTGGTCGTGGGTGATCCAGTCCGCCATGCGGTTACTTCGCCAGCTTGGCCACGACCCGCCACAGGTCGTGATGAGTCACGCCCAGCGCGGTCGCGGCGTTGAAGGACTCGACCACGGCGTCGAACTCGGGCCGATACACCAATCGATCCCGCAGGCTCAGCTTGCCGACGTGCCGCTCGACCAGCGCGGTCAGCGTCGCCTCGTGATCAGGGTCGAGCCGGGGCGCCGAGCCGGGCGCCCGGCCAAGTCGCGGGAGCTTGCCCGCCTTGCGGAGGTTGTGCAGCCGGCGGAACACCTCGGCCTGGGTGCCAGGCACGACGCCAGACACGGCGTCCATCAGGGTCTTGAATTCATCGGTGTACGGCAGATCGTCGAGCGTCCGCCCGACACGCTCGTACGCCTCGATGAGCGCCGCGTCGGCCGCCTGCGCCGTTGCCCCCTCGCCGAAGAGTCCCGCCTCGGTCATGACCGGCTCACTTCGCCGCCGCCGTCGCCGGCTTGCCCGCCGCTTCCCGCGGCATCGCGTTGGGTTCCCAGTAGATCAGGCCCGGCTCGGGGTGGCCGACGAAGCTGGGATCGCCCGGCAGCAGCCGCACGGCAAACCCGTGCCGCCCGCTGTTCGACGCCCGCACCTCCGCGGTGAACGTCTGCTCGCCGTTGGCCGGCTTGCTGGTGACCGGCGACATGTCGATCGCCCGGCCGTCGATCAGCTGGCCGTCGTTGCCCAGCCGGCCGGCGTAGACCTGCACCTTGACCTGCCCGGGCTTGAGGTCGCCGAGATCGACCTTGGCCTCGACGCGCAGCGACTCGCGCACGCCCACCGGGCCGTCGCGATCGACCTTGACGTCCTTGACCCGCAGCGAGCCCCAGCCGCGCCGCAGCGACATCTTCTCGGCCGCGAGCTGCTTGGCCGGCGCGATGTCGTCGGCGTTGATGCCGCGTGCCCGATCGAGCGACGGCAGGTACAGCTGCTCGGTGTACTCCTGCAGCATGCGGTTGGTGTTGTAGACCGGCGCGAGCTTGCCGATGCACTGCTTCATCCGATCGACCCACCGCTTGGGCACGCCGCGCTCGTTGCGCTCGTAGAACATCGGGATCACTTCGCGCTCGAGCAATTCGTACAAGGCACGCGACTCGACGTCGTCGGCGTAGTTGGGGTCGTCGTAGTTCTCGCGGCGGCCGATCGCCCAGCCGACGCCGGCCTCGTAGGCCTCGTCCCACCAGCCGTCGAGGATCGAGACGTTGAGCACGCCGTTGAGCGAGCCCTTCATGCCGCTGGTGCCCGACGCCTCCATGCCGCGTCGCGGGGTGTTGAGCCAGACGTCGCAGCCCTGCACGAGGTAGCGGGCGACGTTCATGTCGTAGTTCTCGAGGAACACGATCTTGTGGTTGCCGCGTTCGCGGGCGAAGTGCACGATCTGGCGGATGAGGTCCTTGCCGCCGCCGTCGGCGGGGTGGCTCTTGCCGGCGATGAGGATCTGCACCGGGTGGTCGGCGTTCTGCAGGAGGCCGAGCAGGCGGTCGGCGTCGCGCATCAGCAAGGTCGCGCGCTTGTAGGTGGCGAAGCGGCGGGCAAAGCCGATGGTGAAGGCCGCGGGGTCGAGCTGATCGCAGGCGTGCTTGGTGTGCTCGGCCGAGGTGCCGCGGGCCTCGAGCTGAGCCTTGAGCTTGCGGCGGGCCCAGACGATGAGGTGCTGGCGTTGGCGTTCGTGGGTGCGCCAGAGCTCCTCGTCGGGGACCTCGTCGATGCGGGCCCAGGTGGCGTGGTCGGTCGGGTCGGCACGCCAGCCGACGCCGAGGTAGCGATCGAGCAGCTCGCCGAGGTCGCGGCTGAGCCAGGTGCGGGCGTGGACGCCGTTGGTGACGTGGCCGATGGGCACCTCGGACTCGGGCAGGCTGGGCCAGATGTTCGTCCACATGTCGCGGCTGACCACGCCGTGCAGCTTGCTGACGCCGTTGCACCAGTGGCTGAGCCGCAGCGCCATCACGGCCATGCTGAACTCTTCCTGCTTGTTGCCCACGTCCTCGCGGCCGAGCGCGAACATGCCCTCCATGTCGAGCTTGAAGTGGCCGACCTCCTCGCGGAAGTACTTCTCGACCAGCGGCGGCGGGAAGCGGTCGATCCCGGCGGGCACGGGCGTGTGCGTCGTGAAGACGTGACCGGCGGCGGCGGCCTCGCGAGCCTCGTCGAACGACACGCCGTACGCGTCGATCAAGTCGCGGATGCGCTCGAGCCCGAGGAACGCCGAGTGCCCCTCGTTCATGTGGCAGACGTCGGGCGAGATGCCGATCGCCTTGAGCGCCCGCACGCCACCGATGCCCAGCACGATCTCCTGCTTGATCCGCATCTCCTGGTCGCCGCCGTAGAGCTGGCCGGTGATATTGCGGTCCTCGGCGCGGTTCTCGGGCCGGTTGGTGTCCATCAGGTATAGCGGGACCCGCCCTACCTCGGCCATCCACAGGCCGATCACCACGTCGCGCCCGGGCATCCGCACCGACACCGTCACCTGCTCGCCGCGATCGTTGGTCACCGGTTTCACCGGCAGGTTGCCGAAGTCCAGGTCGGGGATGGACTCCTGCTGCCAGCCGTCGGGGTTGAGGTACTGCTGGAAGTAGCCGTGGCGGTAGAGCAGGCCGACGGCGATCAGCGGCAGGCCGAGCTCGGCGGCCGACTTGAGGTGATCGCCCGCGAGACAGCCCAATCCGCCGGAGTAAATCGGCAGGCACTCGGTGATGCCGAACTCGGCGCAGAAATACGCAACGGTCCAGTCGCCGGGGCGGTGGGCGGTCTTGCTCAGCCAGGTCGGCCGGGCGTGGTGCGCCTGGCGCTCGGCCTCGACGTGACGCAGCGTCGTGAGGAAGCCCTCGTCTTGCGCCGCCTCGTCGAGCCGAGCCTGCTCGATCCTGCCGAGCAGCAGCACGGGGTTGTGATAGCACTCCCGCCACAACTCAGCGTCGAGCCGGACAAACAGCGAGACCGCGTCCGGCCGCCACGACCACCACAGGTCGTAGGCGATCTCAAGCAACGGCTTGAGCGGTTCCGGCAGCGACGGCACGACATCGAATCGACGGATACGGGCCTGGTCTGAGCGAAGCATGGGCGTCCTTCCGGGTCGGGGAACGGCAGGTCACCCTTTATACCCCACGCCCCCCGTAGACTCCCGGCATGTTCGGCTCTCACCTCTCCGTCGCCGGCGGCCTGCACTTGGCCCTCCAAGACGCCCAACGCCTCGGCATGGACTGCGTGCAGGTCTTCACCAAAAACCAACGCCAATGGAACGTTCCACCGCTCAAGCCCGACGCCGTCGACGCCTGGCACGCCGCCCTCGATGAAACTGGCATCCCCGCCTCGGCCGTCGTCTCCCACGACAGCTACCTCATCAACCTCGCCAGCCCCGACGACAAGACCCGCCAGAAGTCCATCGATCTCTTCGTCGAGGAGGTCCGCCGCTGCGACGCCTTGTCGATCCCTCACCTCGTCACTCACCCCGGGGCCCACCTCGGCACCCGCGACGACCCCGCTGACGAACAGGCCGGCCTCGACCGCATCGTCGACTCGCTCAATCGGGTCCACGACGCCCTGCCCGACTCGCCCACCCTCACCTGCCTCGAGACCACCGCCGGCCAGGGCACCACCCTCGGCCACCGACACGAACACCTCGCCCACGTCGTCCACGGCGTCGACGCCCCCGAGCGCCTCGCCGTCTGCATCGACACCGCCCACCTCATCGCCGCCGGCCACCCCCTCGACTCAGCCGCCGCCGCCCGCAAGACCCTCAACGCCCTCGAGGCCGCCTGCGGCAAGGGCTGCATCCGCGTCGCCCACATCAACGACTCCCAGGCCCCGCCCGCCAGCCGCAAGGACCGCCACGCCCACCTCGGCCATGGCCACATCCCCGCCAACGCCATGGCCGCCGTCCTGCGTCGCCGCGGCCTGACCAAAGTCCCCAAGATCCTCGAAACCGCCAAAGGCGAGGCCCCCAATGGCCTCGAGTGGGACGCCGTTAACCTCGCTGCCATGCGTGAACTGGCCGGCAAGTGACATCCCACCCCGTTCAGATCCGCTTGGCGTGCGGCTTGCAGCATGCGATAATCGCTGGACAAGCGTTTGTTGGCCCCTGACTCAGAAAGGAGGCGCCAGCCAGAGCAAACATCCCATCAGGCTCGTGCCACACCGCGAGCCGGCGCCGACGCCAGGTCAGCATCCCGAACACGCTATTATCCATCTATCTGGGGGATCGATTGAGGGGGTAGATCAGGCTCGGCGTTTTTTTATGGACCACCGGCGACCTCTCTCGCCGCCCCCAACCCTCGGCCGGCATGCAACCCCACCCCCGCGTCCACGCCGCCGACCACCCCCTCATCGCCCACTACCTCACTCGCGCCCGCGATCGCGACACGGCCTCACCGCGCTTCCGCGAGCTCGTCGGCCAGGTCGGCGCCATGCTCGCCTACGAGGCCACCCGCGACCTCACCACCCGGCCCGCCACCGTCGACACCCCCCTCGAGCCCTGCACCGGCCTCGCCCTCGCCCAACCCATCTCCATCGTCCCCATCCTCCGCGCCGGCATGGGCTTCGCCGACCCCATCCTCCGCCTCATCCCCGACGCCTCGATGGGCCACCTCGGCCTCTACCGACGCGAGTCCGACCTCACCCCCGTCGCCTATTACGAGAACCTCCCCGCCTCGGTCTCTCAGGGCCCCGTCCTCCTGCTCGACCCCATGCTCGCCACGGGAGGCTCCGCCGTCGCCGCCGTCAACGTCCTTCGCAAAGCAGGCGCCGCCGACATCCGATTCATCGCCCTGCTCGCCGCCCCCGAGGGCATCGACCACCTCGTCGACAACGACCCCGACGTCCGCGTCTTCGTCGGCTGCATCGACCGCCAGCTCTCCGACGTCGGCTACATCCTCCCGGGCCTCGGCGACGCCGGCGACCGGCTCTTCGGGACCCTCTGACCCGTGCCCCCCGACCTCGACGACTGCTCCCTGGTCCTCGTCTACGGCGGCACCTTCGACCCGCCCCACACCGCCCACGCCCGCCAGCCCGACCGCGTCCGACGCGCGATCAACGCCGACGCCGTCGTCTACATGCCCGCCGCCGTCTCCCCCCACAAGCAGCACCTCGAGCAGACCCCGCCCGACCACCGCCTGGCCATGCTCCGCCTCGCCCTCGCCGACCAACCCTGGGCGGTCGTCCGCACCGACGAGCTCGACCGCGCCGCCCGCGACGGCAAGCCGTCGTACACCGTCGACACCCTCGAAGCCCTCCGCGCCGAGCTCCCCGACACCACCCGCCTCCGCCTGCTCATCGGCGCCGACCAGCTCCGCGCCTTCCACGACTGGTACCGCGCCGACCGCATCGTCGAGCTCGCCGAGCCGCTGGTCATGGTCCGCCCGCCCGACAAGGTCCGCACCGTCCTCAACGCCCTGCCCCAGGAGCAACGCGCCACGTGGCGACCACGCCTCGTCTCCATCGAGCCCATGGACGTCAGCTCCACCGCCATCCGCACCGCCATCCGCACCGGCGCCCCCACGGCCGGCCTGATCAACCCCGCCGTCGCCGACTACATCCGCGACCACGGCCTCTATCACGACACCCCCGCCGCCGCCCGAACGTAACACCCGGCCAAGAAGTCACTCGGCCTCGATCACCACCTCGTTGCGCAGCTCCCCCACGGGCGAACGATGCCGAAACGTCAGCGTCGGCGCCCCGCTCGCCCGCGACACCTCGCCCTCCAGAAACCCGCCCCGGACCGCCAAGTACAGGTGCTCGGGCCGAACGTCGTCCCGCGGCCAGCCGCCCGCGTGCTTGTTCGAGCCCGGCCCAGCGCTGAACTCCATCACCCCCGTCGCCGGATCGCGCGTCACGTACTGCCAGTGACGGTCTCCGCACACCACCACCATGTTCTCCTGCTCGGCCAGAAACGCGCGGATCTTGTCGCCCTCATAACGAAACGCCGCGTTCGCGTGGTTGTCCCGCTTGTTGCCGCGGTCCGGCCCGTAAATCGGCGTCGGGCTGATCAACACCTTGAACGTCGCGTCCGACGCCTCGACCGTCCGCTCGAACCACGCCAGTTGCTCCGAGCCCCAGATCGTCTTGTCCGGCCCGTCGGGCATCCGGTTCGAGCTGCGATAGTCCCGCCCCTCGACCATCCACACCTGAAGGTCCTTGCCCCAACGAACCGTCCGGTACGTCTTCTCGCCCATCGGCACCTGCCGTCGGAACATCTCGAGCCCTTGATCCCACGTGAACTCGCCCATGAACCGCGTCTGCTGCCCCGGGTGCGCGTCGTTCATCAGCGTGTCGTGGTCGTCCTTCATGAAATAAGACGGCACCCAACGATGGAACTCGACGTGACGCGGCAGGCTGTAGATCCGATCCCACCCCCAGCTCGCCAACTCCGCCGTCTTCGCCCAGTGGTCGTAGTACAGGATGTCGCCGGCGTGCACGAAGAACTCGGGCTCCAGCTCGAGCGCCGCGCCGTAGAAGCGATACCCCTCGCCCGGGTCCTCCACGCTGCGGTACGACGTGCACGTCGCCACGACGAACGTCACGTCCGCCGGCTGCTCGGGCAGCGGCGCGGTCGTGAATCGCCCGTCGATCAACGCCGACACGGCCGCCTCATCGGAACCCATCGGCCGCACCGCCACCTCAAACTCATAAGACACCCCGGCCTCCAGACCCGTCAACCCGAACTGATGGATGAACAGCTCGTCGGCGCCGACCGAGACCCACTCGGTCGATCGCCAGTCGCTCTCGTCCGCCCCGCGATACCGCACGCGCGCCCAGCCGGCCATGCCCGGGACCGCGCCGCGGATCGTGTCGACCGTGAACCCGTCGGGATACACCACCACCGGCCGACGGTTCGGCCGGCCGCTTCCCGACGGCGCCAACTCACCGGTCCTCGGGTGCTCGTACAGCACCGTAATCGTCGGCGCGTCCTCCCCGACACGTTCCGCGTCCCGGGTCAGCCGAACCCAAACGATCGCCGAGTGCTGATCGACCTCCCCAACCTTCACCCCCGTCGCCAGATAGGGCCCGCCCTCGGCCAAGGCAGATGACGCCAAAAGGACCATCGTCAGCGACAGAACCCAACGACCAACGCCGAAATCACGCATGAATCAACCGCCTGGATGAGAAAAGACAAGCAAAGATCAAAGACCGGCGTCGAGATTCTACCTCACCCGACCTCACACACCTAACCCGCAACCACGACGCAGCACGTCGCTGCCAGGGTCGAGTCAACCTGTCAATGAGCCCCGCGTGCCACTCGCGCCCCTTCGCCAACTTTCCGGGGCGCAAGTTTCTCAACACGCAAGTCGTCGGGGGCGGGGCGGCGCGGCCTGTACACCGGGCCGAATCATGCGGCCCGCTGATCTAGCACA
>JBCBUE010000087.1:0-12327 GCA_039818285.1 Planctomycetota bacterium
CGCTACGCTCCGCCCGCCTCAGCACATTGCCTCCGGTCTACCGTAGACTGTGGACACAACCGTGGGGGAAGGTCACCCCGACCACGTCGAGATCACCGCCAACCTCGCCCGCGCCAAGCTCCGCCGCGGCGACCCCCTCGACGAGCTCCGCCCGCTCTTTGAGGACATCGTCCTCAAGGACCCCCGCCCCGTCTGGCGCAACTGGGCCCGCGAAAAACTCGCGCTGATAGACTGAACCGAAGGGTCCTCCGGAAGAAATGAACAAATAAAAGTGATGCTCAGACATCACCCCTAACTTGAGTTAGGTGGTAACACCGACGGGTGGATTTGTTCACATGATTCATATGCGCGCGCCGGCCCGATTCTGGGGCTTTAGATCGCTAAGTGCTGATTCTCCCGCGGATTCCCGTGAACTCCCGCGTTGTCCCGGATTGACTCCTTTTGCCATTCTTTGCCGGGTCTGAATCGCGGTAAAGAATGAGTAAATCCGCACAAAGAATGGCAAGCGGTGAGGCGGGGATATCCCGGATTATCGGCGACAAGGGATAAGGATTCGGAGCTGCTGAGCTGGCTCTGCGGGGTTGGTCAAGGGGCCAATTCGACTGTCATCTCTCGGAACTTCCTAGACCTGTGTCGTTGCATCCGATCGGTGTGCATTCCGGGAGAAGGGTGTGCGATTCATCAGTCCGCTGCTGTTTTTCATCGCCAATGCCGCGGAGCGTTGAATCGGTGGCGGATCGCCGCTGTGGATCGGCTGGGTCATCTCGTGTCTGATGAGCGCGTCGCGCCCGAGACGGCGCGCAAGGCCGCAACAGTCTTGCTGCGTTACGCGTCGCCTTCCTGTATGCCCGGCCCGCGTCCTGACGACGACCCGAACCCGGAAGGCGACGCCGACGAGGATTTCGACGGTAGCTTGCTGCGGGCAATCCTGTACGGCGATCTGCCCGATCAGCCACGGGGTCGATCCGCACGTCCGGCTGACACCGCATGGCCTCGGTCAGCACTCGCCTGAATCCTGAAAGACCAGTGCCATCTTCTGAAACTCCTTCAGCTTGCGTCTCTGCCCCAGATGGCGCTCGGACTCTGATTACAGAGAGGGGTGAGTCGATCGGAGGTGTCGTCTTCGCGTGTGATGGCGCCGGAGCGATGTCGATCGATCGACTGTCGACAGTTGTCGAGGTTGATCGAGCCGGAGAGGTCTTGTGATTCTGCCGGGTCATCGGCGAGGTTGAAGAACTGCTCTTCGCCAGTGCGAGTCCATCGGATGTATTTTTCATACTGCTGGACGACATAACGAAAATGCTGATCTTCCCACCAGCATTCGCCAAAAACCTGTTCGCGGCCGTGGTCTCCGCGGCCGAGCGCGGGCACGAGGGACCGCCCATCTTCGGGGCCGAGGTGCTCGGGGGGATCGATGCCGGCGAGTTCGCAGCAGGTAGGGAGGATGTCTTCGAGGGTGACGAGTTGATCTGACGTGTACGGGCTATCGACACGAGAATTGCGAAGTGGGGCGATGAACATTGGGATGCGAACAGAACTCTCGTACGGCAGGCTCTTGCGGAAGAGGTGGTGGTCACCCAGCATCTCGCCGTGATCGGAAGTAAAGACGATCCAAGTCGGTCGGTCCCAATCGCAAAGGGGCGAGCTCTGCCATCGATCGAACAAGTAGTTGAGCTGGTCATCGACGTGATTGATCAATCCGTAGTAGCCCGCGGCGTGCCGCCGCATCTCTGCAGGCTCGAACGGCCCGCGTGGCGAATCGAGCCTCAGACCAGGCTGCCAAGGTCGATCGCCGACCCAATCGCCGATGTTGGGCCGCCAGTCGTTCTGGGCGTATCGATCCCAGTATGGCTGAGGGGGGAGTGCGGGTTGATGTGGGGCCCAATAGCTCAGATGGAGGAAGAACGGGCAAGCGGGGTCTCGGAGGACCTCGAGGAACTCGGCGGCCGCATTCGTCACCCAGTTCGTGTGATGGAGGCGTTCGGGCAGCGTCCAGGGGCGAGCGTTGCGGTCGTTGGACATGACGCCGAAAGGCAGCGTGTGCGGCGCGTCCGATTGGCGCATGAACCAGTCGGCGTAGTCGTTGCGTCGTTGATGAGCGGTGCGGCGGCGGTCGTTGGGGGTTTCCGACTGCAGGATGTGGTGGTAGCCGTGACGAACGCCCGGTTCGGCGACGTGGAGCTTGCCGACCAGATAGGTGTGATAGCCGGCTTCGCCGAGCAGACAGGGGAGGGTGGTGGGGGGGTGAAAGGGCTGAGCTTCGCGGTTGCGGTTGAGGCCGTGGTTGGAGGGGTGCATACCCGAGATGATGCTGCGACGGGCCGGGATGCACACAGGGCACGTGGAATACGCGCGGGTGAAATTGACGCCACGAGCCGCGAGGCTGTCAAGGAACGGGGTCCGCAGCTCCGAGTGACCGTTAAATGACAGGCAGTCGTAGCGCTGCTGATCGGTGGTGATGAGGATGATGTTGGGTCGCGCCATCGACTTGGTTTAACGGCTTCGTGAGTCGGCGACAAGCCGGTCGTTCGAGTTCAGTCGGTGGCGTCAACCCGGATCCGCTGATCGGCGGCGGCGCCCGCCAGATCGAGTGTCGCATCGACGTGACCGTCGGCGAAGGCGGTGTTCACGGCGTCGCTATGGCGATAGGTAATCGGGTCGCTGGCCGTGGAGCCGGTGAACCGGACAAGGGTCGTAAAGCCATTCTTGTAGGTGTCGGTAAGGACAAGCGTGCGGCTTGGAGCGACGAAACCCTCCGTGTACGGAACGATGTCCTCGGCGGTGTCGCGGCTGAATTCGTTGTTCGGGACGGTGTTGTAGCCAATGCCCATGTTGCGGAAGTGCGTGGGCTCGTTGAGCACCAGATCGCTCGGCTGGGCGGGGCAATAAGAGACCTCGGTGGAGGACGTCTGCTGACCGCTCGAGTAGGCGGTGGAGCCGATATGTTCATTGCCGAAGTAGTGGCCGGCAAAGACCTCGGACCACCACGGAACCGTCACGTTGGTCCGGGTCGTACCCTTCCAGTTCAACGTCCCGAAAGTGACGAACGCGGGCGGCGCGGTGCTTTCGTGATCGTGGGCGTACATCTGGATGCCGATGAGTAGCTGACGCATGCGACTCTTGCAGAGCGTCTGACGCGCGGCGTCGCGTGCGGCCGAGAGCGTGGGCAGCAGGATCGACACCAGCAGCGCGATAATGCTGATGACGACAAGAAGCTCAACCAACGTGAAGCCGCGTTGGCTCGGTGCTCGACGATCATGGATCAGACACGGCATGGCCACTCCGTGGCACGAGAGACGAGATGAGTCAGTGGACGCGGCGATCGCGGATGGCGAGGGCCAACACGCCGCAAGCGACCAGTGCGAGCGATGCGGGCTCGGGGACGAGCACGATCTGGATCGAGTTGAGGAAACCGCGATCGGCGGTGGGCGTGCCGGCGACCGCGATGTTGATCGCCTCGCCCGGCATGACGGTGACGGTTTGCTTGACGTAGTTCTCACCATCGACCCAGTCGGCGGTGAACGAACTGAAGGAGGGGTAGGTCAGCGACTGGCTGGAATAGAGCGCCGAGTCGTAGTCCACTCCCGCGACGCCAGCGCCGACAAAAGTGGTGGTGGTGTGGCTTGAGTCGCCGACGTTCGTGTTCCGAGCGGTGACGAAAACATCATAAATACCCGCGTCGAGCCCGGTGATCTGCGCGCCGACACGGGTCGCGTTTCCGGCGTTCCCATCGAAGATCCCGTCCTTACCGACGGACGTGCCGCTGTAGACACCGGTAAAGGTGGCGGAGCCGAGAGCGTTGGTCTTGCCGGGCTGGTCGCTGAGGTCGATCGTCGAGCCCCCGACGACCGAACCGAGATCAAGGGCAACGCCGGTAGCGCTCGAGCCATCGGCGTAGAACAGAGACACCTCGTCGGCCAAGCCGATGGTGTTCCATGTCGAATCGGTGAACGAACTGTCCTCGGTGTGATAGGGGCTGTTGGTCAGTGAGCCTCCGGCGGCAACGGTCGGGCCGAAGTCCAGCATGAGCACTGCGCCGGCTGCGGGCAGCGCTGTACAGGCCGCGAGGGTGCCGGCAAGCTTGGTCGATGATCGGATCAAGTTGTTCATGTGTTCGCCTCCTGAGGGCGTCCTCTCAGGACGCCGTTTGAATCGGTAAAGATGACTGGTTTAGGTGAAGACGCTGCGGGTCAAAGAGCCATTTAAATGTACTCCAGCGATTCTGAGGCGATTGACAAATACGAAAACCAAATTATCTTTGGTAAAGAATACTCGGTGCCGAAGTAACTCAGCCAAATGAGGCAACCAACGAAGGTTCGGCAATGCGCACCCGATACAAGCAGGCATTAAATCGCAAGCGCGTCATGGTTGGCGTCGGGGTCGGGTACGGTTTTGGTCGAGACATGATTGCGGGCGTCGTGAGTTACGCGCGTGCTCACGGGCCCTGGGAATTTGTCGGGCAGATCACGCTCGTCGCCGACGCGAAGGCGATCCGGCAGGCCCCGGCGTACGACGGGCTTATCTTTCATTTTCTCGATGAAGAGTTCGGTCGCGCGGCGATCGAGCGAGGCACGCCCGCGGTCAGCGTGGGCGGCGACGCCGTGTGTGCGGGCATTTCGCACGTCGCCACCGACGCCGAAGCGATTGGGGAGATGGCCTATGACCACCTCGCCGGTTTAGGCTTGACGAACTTTGCGGTATACGGTGGGCGACGCCCCTTTCGTCGTCGCCGCTTGGACGCCTTCGCTGCGCGGGTCGAGTCGAACGGTCAGCCTTGCGTCGACCTTGGCCAGGGCAGTCGACACGGCTGGTCAAGCGTAGCCAAGAATCGCCAATGGTCGCGTGAGGTTGTTCGACTCAAGCGTCGACTAAAACCATTGGAGACACGCTTGGGCGTCTTCACCTGGTCGTCTGAAGACGCCCGCCCGCTCGTGGCGGCGTGCGACGAGTTGAGCATCGCGGTGCCCGATCAACTGGCCGTGCTGGGTGTAGACGACGACGAGGCGATCTGTGAACTGGCCAATCCACCGATCTCCGCGATCGACCATGGTTGCGAGACCGTCGGCTGGGAAGCCGCGCGTATGCTGGATCGCCTGATGGCCGGGGACGCGACCGACACAAGTGTGCTTCACGTTCCGCCCGTGCGTGTTGTCGTTCGCCAGTCAACGGACACGCTGTCGATCGAGGACCCGCTGGTCGTGCAAGCCGTTCGCTGGATCGAGGAGCGGCTCGATCAGGCGATTCGCGTGGAAGACGTGCTCGCGGAGCTGGGCGTCTCGCGGCCCACGCTTGAGCAACGCTTCCGGCACACCCTCGGCCGAACGGTGCACCGACATTTGATCTATGCGCGAATCAACCGTGCGAAAGAACTGCTGCTCGCGACCGATCTCGATCTTGCAACGATTTCCGTTCGCTGTGGTTTCAGTTATCCATCGAAGTTCAGCACGATCTTTCGGCGAGAGACCGGATCATCGCCGACCGACTATCGGCTCAACCACCGCATGCGCACCGGGCCTTGATGTGGCCCGGCCACGATCAGGGGGACCGATTGATCCAGCCATCGACATCGGACGCAAGATCGCTGCGCTGCCAGACGCGGATGTAATCGACGACAAAGTCGGCGGGGAGTTGAGCGTCGTCGATCGGGTCGTTGTCCCAGCCACCGCTGACAGCCGTGAAGATCGGGTAAGACCGCACCTCGGAGATGCGAGGATTCTCCCAGCGGGCCATCTCGCGGCCATTGCAATACACGACGGCTAAGCCGGGCAGCCACAGCAGGCCGGAGGTGACGTAGCCTTCCTCGTCCGGGGCGATGTAGGCGGGGGTGCCCGTGGCTTTGTGGTTCTTCCCATAGCCGTCCCAATGAAAGGCGATCGTGTGGCGATTGGGGCCCCAACGCGAGAGATACTCCATGATGTCGAACTCCATGCCGCCGTTGCCGGTGTCTGCACGCTTCCATTGCGGGCCCGCGTCGGGGCCGCGGTCGGGCATGAGCCAGAACGCGGGCCACATGCCCGGGGCGTCGGGTAGCTTCACGCGTGCCTCGAAATAGCCGTAGCGTTGCACCCACTTGCCGTAGGTATCAAGAAACCCTGTCGCGTAATCGGTCACCTTCGCGTCGGGGTCGTCGTTGTGGTGCCCGGTCTTGCGCTCGAAGCGAAGCCGGGCAACCCCATCGCCAACGATGACGTTGTCTTTGCTGAAATGACTCCGCTTGTCCCAGAAGTTGGACGTGTAGATGTTCCAGGTATCGGTGTCGACGTAGTCGCCATCGAAGTGGTCCTCGAACGTCAGGGTCCAGTCTCCCTCGATCGGCGGCCGCTCGCCGACCCACTCCGGCAGCGGGCTGGCGGGGGGCATCGAGGCGACGATCCGATCGACGCGTAACGACTGCGTGAGGTCGGCGGGGTTGTCGGTGCGGATCTGTAGGGCGGTCACCACGTTGCTGGCAAGACGCGTGCCCCCCGTCCCGCGATATGGCTTGGATTCGAACGTCTGGGGGCCTTGCCAGATCTCGGGGCTCGCGAACGGCACGGTGAGGGTGCGTGTCTGCTGACTTTCGATCGGCGTTGTGGCTTCGACCCAGTGGCCGTTGCCCTTGGCGCTGTCGAGCCGGACACGCGGCGTGACGGGCTCATCGCCGAGGTTGGTCAGCGTGACATCGACCTGGAGGTAAGCTCGCAGGTCCCAGCGTCCGACCTCGGGGCGAACCGCCACGCCTTGCTGTTCATGGCCCGCGGGCAGCGAAGCCACGACGCCGTTGGCGGTGATGTCGGCGGCCGCGTGGTGCGTCGTGGCCTTGATTTTCTGGCCAGGGTCCATGCCCTCGCCATAGATCACACCGTCGAGCGGCTTGGTCTGCGAATAGGCCGAATTGACCTGCTCGACTTGCTCCTCGGTGTAGGGTTCGACGCCGTGGAGCAGGATCCGATCGCCGGGCCGAGCCGGATCGACGAAAACCAGCAGCTTGGCGATCTGCGAGGGATCGACCGCCTTGCCGGTGGCGCGACCGTAATTGTTCTTGAAGTTCACGCGGATCGTGCCGCTCTGGCCGGGCATCAGGCCGATTCGGCTAGCGCTCGTCGCCGCTACCCCCCACTTGCCCGGCCCGTCGACCCGGGCGTGAACCGCCATGTCGCGATCCGAGTCATTCGTGACGTCGAAGGCCAGCCCCAACGCTTCACCTACATCCCACGTTTCATTCGGTTGACGGATGAACAGGTTCGGCGTGATTTTCTCGCTTCCGATAGTCATCAGAAGGTGCGGCGCCTCGCCTTGGGCAACCATCTCCACCGTTGCGTTTCTGGTGGCGAACATCGAGTCATCAACGGACTCATCAAACAACGTCCATGCTTCGGCGGCGGCGAGCGGCGCCAGAAAGATCATCGCAAAAGCGATCAACAAACAGATTGAAGTTAGAAAAAATGTCGGCTTGGTGGTCATGGTGGAGTCTTTGTGATCGGGGCGAACGTGAAGGCGGTCGGATGAGAAAGCCAAACGGGTGACGCGACGTGATGTGACTGGTTCATTGGCGCAAGCGGAGTATCGATGGAGACCGCTCGGACAGATTGCTATGTATGAAAAATGGATTATCGAAAATACAAATTTGATCCGGCGTGTCGGCTTTGCGTCACAGATTCTGTCGCCCTTGGTGTATGAAAGTACAGCGCGAGTTGAGCGATCGAATGCCGTTTCGGCCGATCGATAACTCGCGGCGTGATTCACCGCCGTAAACGACAAGACATGACCAGCCAACCCCACTACTTTCACACGACTTGGATCCAGCCCACCGATGAACGACTCGACGTCGACGTTTGCGTCTACGGCGGGAACGCCGCGGGCGTGGTCGCCGCGGTCAAAGCGAGTGAGCTTGGGATGTCCGCGGTGCTGCTTCAGCCCGGCCAGCACCTCGGGGGCATGACCACGGGGGGCCTAAGTTGGACCGACTACGGAAGCCGTCACGTCATCGGCGGGATGTCGCGCGCCTTCTACCGCGGCCTCGGCGCCGAGGCCGGGATGGAGGGCGAGTACTGGCACTTCTGGCCGAGCGACGCGACCCGCCGTATCGAAGCGATGTGCCGAGACGCCGGGCTGGATGTCAGGCGAGCCACGTTTCTCGATCAAGTCCAGATGGCCGGCCGCCGCATCGTCGGCATCTCGCTGCTCGGCGGGCTGACGGTCCGCGCCCGTCAGTTCATCGATTGCTCGTACGAGGGCGACCTGATGGCCGCGGCCGGGGTCAGCTGCACCGTCGGTCGCGAAGCCAACACCGAGTACGACGAGACGCTCAACGGCGTGCAATGTCGGCAGACGCACCAATTCGACCCGCACGCGGTCGATCCATTTGTGGTTGAAGGCGATCCGTCCTCGGGTCTGCTTCCTTTCGTTGAGTCTCGGGATCTTCGACGAGATCAGGGTCGAGCGGACCACAAGATCCAGGCTTACAACTTTCGGATCTGCATGACCGACGACCCGGCGATTCGCGTCGATTGGCGCCGGCCCGAGGGTTACGACCCGATGCACTACGAGCTCGCCGCTCGATGGTTCCGCAACGACTCGTGGGGCTCCTGGAACGCCACGCTGCCGCACGACCCCGCCACGGACCCGCGTCAAGCCCCGAACAAGTTCGACATCCTCGATCGTGCTACCGACGCGGGCTGGCACAAAGCGGACGTCAACAATCACGGCCCGTGCAGCAGCGACTTCATTGGTGCGAACTACACCTGGCCGACCGCCGATTACGCCATTCGCGAGCGGATTTTCCAGGAACACGTCCGCTACCAACAGGGCCTTTATTGGTTTATGGCCAATGACCCTCGAGTCCCCGGGCCGCTCCGCGAGGTGTACCAACGCTGGGGGCTGCCACGCGACGAGTTCACGCAGACGGGGCACTGGCCCCACCAGCTGTACCCCCGTGAAGCCCGCCGCATGATCGCCGACCACGTAATCACCGAGCACGATTGCACGGGTCGAGTGCGCCCCGACGACTCGGTCGGCATGGGGAGCTACACCATGGACTCGCACAACTGCTCGCGGTTTGTCGCCGAGATCAACGGCAAGCCAACGGTGATGAATGAGGGTGATGTTCAGGTACCACCCACCGAGCCCTATCCGGTCAGCTATCGAGCCATCGTGCCGAGACGGGGGGAATGCACCAACCTGATTGTGCCGGTCTGCTTTTCAGCTTCGCACATCGCTTATGGCTCGGCACGGATGGAACCGGTCTTCATGGTCCTTGGCGAAAGCGCAGGCTGCGCTGCAAATCGAGCGATCGCCGACGGCGTCGCCGTGCAGGACGTGGATTACCACCGACTTCGCTCGATGCTCGACGAGGCGGGTCAGGTGCTCGAGCTTCACGCGGTCACAGCCGTCTGATGCCGTCCGCGCGGGGTGGGCATGCCGAGATCTAAGCCGCCGAAGCTGCCCGCGGGATTCGTTCACCCGCCAAACACTTATTCCCTGACGCCGTTCTGGTTCTGGAATGATCGACTCGAAGAGGAGGAGATCATCCGGCAGATCGATGCCTTCACCGAGCGCGGCATCTATGGGTTCGTCCTCCACCCCCGCGTCGGTCTCCCCGAGGACTGCGGATGGATGTCGCCCCGCCTTCTTGGCTTTATGCGCGTCGCTATTGATCATGCGGCGCGGCGTCGCATGCAGGTCATCTTGTACGACGAAGGCATGTACCCTTCCGGCTCTTGCGCCGGCCAAGTCGTCGCCGAGAACTCCGAGTTCGCGTGTCGCGGGCTGGTGTTGCTCGATCGGGAGCCCGCCGACCTGCCAGACGGCCAGCACATTGTCGCCAGGTGTTCTCGCGCCGAAGGAACGTCGGTTTGGGTGATCGACCGACCGATCGGCAGCTGGATTCGCGGCCTGCACTACACCGCCGACGACTCGACCCGCTCGCTGGATCCCTGGCCGGCACGCGCCACCCCCGAGTCTCGCCCACCCGCCGCCGATCTCCTCAACCCCGACGCCGTTGCCTGTTTCATCCGGCTCACCTACGACCGCTACCATCACCACTTCGAGGATCACTTCGGTAAAACCATCACCGCCATCTTCACCGACGAGCCGATGGTTCTCGGTCGCGGCAACCCCTGCGACGCTCGACCCGGAACCACCGACATCCTCAGCCACGTCAACGCCTTCCTCGGCTACGACTTCACGCCTCACCTGCCAGCACTCTGGCACGACGACGAACCCGACGCCGAGCGCCACCGCGATAACTACCGCCGTGCGATCCGCCACCGACTCGACACGACCTATTACCGTCCGCTTCGGAACTGGTGCGCCGATCATCGCGTCGCGCTAACCGGCCATCCCGCCAATCCCGACGACCTGGGGCATCTCCGCTACTTCCACTGGCCCGGGCAGGACGCCATACTCGACTTCGTCTACCCCGGTGAACGTGCGGTCAGCCGTCTCGAGTCCACTCAGGCCAAGGCCGCCGCTTCCGTTGCCGTTCACTACCGCCGCCAACGCAACGCCAACGAGTTCATGGGCGCCTACGGCCACGACGTTCCGGTGTCTCTCTACCGATTCGTGGCCTACTGGTTGATCGTCCGAGGTTGTAATCTGCTCATCCCCCACGCTTTTTTCTATTCAACACGCGGCCCGCGTATCGACGAGTGCCCGCCGCAACTCGGTCCGCACGGACCCTGGTGGGACGACGCCGAACTCACTGCGTTTCACGTCGCATGTCAGCGTCTTAGCTGGCTCAACGCCCTGGCTCACCCTTGCGTGCACGTGGCTTTGATCTGCCCTGAAAACGACGTTCCGGTTCGCCTGAGTCGTCGACTGTTCGAAGCCCAGATCGACTTTCACTACCTCGATGAGCGGCATCTGCACGGAGATGCTCACGTCAAAGCCGACGGCGTTCACTTAGCGGATATGCATTACCACGCCGTCGTCGCGATCGCGCCATCACTATCGTCGACGGCTATCAATGCCTTAGGCTCGCTTGACCGTTCTCGCACTTGGCTGCTCGATCACGAAAGCAGCGGCCCTGATATTGCCTCACTCAGAGCCGCCTTACCCCCGCATCCGCGCACATCAGAACCTCAACCGTGGCTACGTTTGCGCGAAGTCCGCCTCGCGAATAACGACTGGCTTTTCACCTTCAATGAAGGTTTAGAGCCTATCGCCACCAACCTGGAGTTCCATCGACCTGGATCGATAGCCAGGATTGACATTGCCAAAGGGAGATTGATAGAAGCAGGCCTATCCGATCGTGTCGCATTGCATCTTGAACCCGGCGAACTCGCCTTATTCTTACAGGGGACGCGCCGATCGCTTACCGGTGTTGCTTGGGTTGCGCGTCAGCTCGTTCGCGGGCTAGCCGATGTCGCCTGAGCCGCGCACACGTGCGCGCGGCGGCCCGTCTAGCGGGCTGTAAACGGGGGTTGAACGGCGCTCGACGGGTGGATTTGTTCACATGATTCATATGCGCGCGCCGGCCCGATTCTGGGGCTTCGAACGCTAAGTGCTGATTCTCCCGCGGATTCCCGTGAACGCCCGCGTTGTCCCGGGTTGACACCTTTTGCCATTCTTTGCCGGGGTTCACAGTAAGCTCGCGGGATGCAACGCGATGTCGATGGCGGGGTGGTGATTTCTTGCGACTTCTGCGGGACGGACTGGGACCCGTACGACGCCGAGCAGGCGCTGCCGATGACCGAGGGGCATCACGGGTCGGTGCTGTGTCTGGCGTGTCTGCGGCGGGCGATGACGGAGATCGGGCCGTCGGAGGTGGGGTTTACGTGCTCGCTGTGCCTGCGTGATTTCGCGGCCGGGGTGCCGGCGTGGCGGTACACGGTTGAGGGAAGGGCGGAGGAAGAGGCGCCGCCGGGGCGGAACGTCGGGGCGGTGCTGTGCTACGACTGCCTGCGTCTGGCGGCCAAGACGTTTCACAAGGATCGGGACGTCGATTTTCGGTGGGACCCGACGGCGTTTCCGCCGCGGCCGGCGGGGGATTAGCCGGCCTGGGCGAGGCTTGAGTCGGCGGCGGGGGTGGTGTTGAGCCGGAGGGCGAGGCGGCGGGCGTCGGCGTAGTGGGGGTTGGCGTGGAGGGCGCGGTCGAGGGTGGCGCGGGCGGCGGGGTTGTCGCCGAGCTCGTGCTCGCAGACGGCGAGGTGGTAGAGGGTGTCGGCCCGGTCGGGGTGGGCGTGGGCGTCGCGGCGTAGGGCGGCGACGGCGCGGCGGAGCAGCGGGCGGATCGTGGGGCGGGTGGGCGCGGCGTCCTGGTCGTCGGGGGGGTGCTGTGCTACGACTGCCTGCGTCTGGCGGCCAAGACGTTTCACAAGGATCGGGACGTCGATTTTCGGTGGGACC
>JBCBUE010000088.1:0-12292 GCA_039818285.1 Planctomycetota bacterium
GAGCGGAACGTCCGCCGAGGTTGCGGTAGCGCAACGCGAACGGATCGCCGCCGTTCTGAGTCTGGGCGTTGGCCAGGAAGGCGTGCCCCCCGGCGTAGCTGTTCGTGAAGTTGACCGTGCTCCAGTTGTCGGTGACGTTGCTGCCGGTGGTGCCGACCTCGAACTGCGTGCCGCCGGAACTGCCCGCCCCGGGCTCGATGGCGAGCCAGGCGACGACCTCGGCCGCGTGCCCGCCGGTGCCGGCTTCTTCTTCTTCTTCTTCTTCTTCTTCTTCTTCTTCTTCTTCTTCTTGAACACGCAGGTCGAAGCCCGATGCCGTGACGTTGCGTTGCCGGGTCAACTACTCACCCCCGATCCTCTCACAACAGGTGGACCAATGATCCCGAGGGGGTCAATGGCAAGGGCTCGCTGTACGAGGGCGGAATACGCGTGCCCTTCATCGTCCGTGGGCCCAAGATTGCCCCCGGCTCGGTTTGTTCGACACCAGTTACGGGTCTCGACTTGTTTCCAACAATTGCCGAGCTAGCTGGCTATCAGCAATCGTTGCCCGAAGTGTTGGACGACGGGAGCATTACCGGTGTGCTGTTCAACGAGGGCCAAGGTGATGTCGAGCGTCATATGCCGTTTCTGATTTTTCACCAAGCGGTGGCTCGACGTCCCGAATCGGCATTGATCTTGGGTGACTACAGGCTAGTTAAAGACTGGAAGGATGACAAAGTTGAATTGTTTGATCTATCTGAAGAGCAGATAGAACAGAGAGACATATCTATGCTAGAACCGGATAAAACGGCTGAATTGCATGCTAAGCTAAGTGGTTTCCTTGCTGAGGTGGGTGCCGAGACAAGGAACACCGGAACAAATAATCAGGTCTATAAGCGAGCCACTTCTGGTTTCAAGCAACCGTGAGAACTTCGTAGCGTTGACAACGTACTGTAGACAGCAGGCGGGGAAAGACCATACGGGCCCTAACCGGGCCTTGCGCTACTCGTTGTTATTGGCGTAGTGCAGGTCCTTCGTCGAACAACGCATCACTCACGCTTGTTCGGCCGGTTTGTCCTTGCGGCTTGCGTTTGATCGCTCCAGCTTGTACTCCACTGTGAGTCGATAGCCAATCACCTTTGCGATCGTTTGGACCCGGGCAAACGAGAGTGAGGACCGACCGTCGAGCCACTGATGGATCGATGCACTTGAGACGTCCGCCTCGCGAGCGGCTGCTCGGATCCCATACGCGCGGATCTCGGGCTCGAGCGCCGACCTGACAGCATCCATGCTTTTCATGCATAGACAGTACTGATTTTCGACTTGACGGATGATAAGCAATTGCTTATCATCCGTCAAGTCGGACGAACGTCTCGTTTCGGCCGATTCGCAGGAGCTGACTTTGAATGAGACTTGGAAGGTAACCGCGGCGGCCAAGACGGCTCGACTTGCACTCTCTCTCGACGAAACGGCGCGAGTTCTTGGTGTGAGCCGAAGGACGCTCGACGGATTGGGCGTTCCGCGTGTTCGCCTTGGTAGACGGCGCGTGGTGGTTCCGATCGAGGCATTGAGGCGTTGGTTGGACGAGTCGTGCGCGGTGCCCGCTGGAGACAGCTCAGTTGAGCCTCGCTCGACGCGTGTTTGAAGGTGGGTTGAGATGGCGTCGATCACGCATCAAAGATCCACCGGCAAGCGCCTGATTCAGTTTCAGAACCTTGATGGCCGGCGCGCGACGCTGCGGCTGGGGTCTTGCTCCAAGCGCCGCGCCGAAGAGATATGCCGTCACATCGAAGAGCTGCTCGCCGCGAAATCGACCGGGACTGGCGTCTCTCGAGCCGCAGCGGAATGGCTGCGCGCGGCAGATGGTGAACTCGTCGGCCGCCTGGCGAAGCTTGGCCTGACAAGCGATCGAGATCGTGTCACGCTTGGCGGATTCGTCGACGACTACATCTCCTCGCGCCAAGACGTCAAAGCGTCGACTCGTACCGTCTATCTACGGACACGCCGTCACTTGGCTGACTTCTTCTCTGAGACGCGCCGTTTGGACACGATCAGGCGCGGCGACGCGGATCTTTGGCGGAGCTGGCTGGTAGCCGATCGCGGTCTCGCGGAGAATACCGTTCGGCGGACCTGTGGGATCGCCAAGCAGTTCATGCGAGCGGCGGTGCGTCGCGGCCTGATTCCCGAGAATGCGTTCGAAGATCAGGTGGTGGCGGTCCGGCCAAACACGGCGAGGTTCTACTTCGTGACCCGCCAGGAAGCGGAGGCCGTCTTGGATGCCTGCCCCGATGACGAGTGGCGCCTGTTGTTTGCGCTCGCTCGCTTTGGCGGCCTGCGCACGCCGAGCGAGCCTCTGCGCCTGCGATGGCGAGACATTGACTGGGCGGGCTCTCGGTTCACGGTCCACGCCAGCAAGAGCGAGCACCACGCCGGTGGGGGCATTCGCGTGGTGCCGATCTTTCCGGAATTGCGGCCGCACTTCGAGGCCGCCCGTCGAGCCGCCGCTCGCGGTGAAGAGCACGTGATTCGCCGGTACCGCCAACCGGCTGTCAACCTTCGCACGCAGCTTGACCGGGTCATTCGGCGCGCCGGTCTGAAACCGTGGCCCAAGCGCTGGCAGAACCTGCGGTCGACGCGTGAGACGGAACTGCTTGAGCGGTTCCCGATTCAGGTGGTTACGTCCTGGCTCGGCAACTCGCCCATGGTCGCGCTGCGGCACTATCTGCAGGTGACTGACGACCACTACGAGGTCGCGACATCGGGCGATGGGCGCGCTGCAAAATGCGCTGCAGCAAGCGCCGGCAATGTCGCGCAACGGGCGGTAAACACGCGCTAAACCACCAAAAAACCGGCCCAAAGGCCGGTCTCGGGGGGGCAATGGGCGATACAGGACTCGAACCTGTGACCTCACGCGTGTGAAGCGTGCGCTCTAGCCAGCTGAGCTAATCGCCCATCGGGTTGGGCAGTGTCGACCGATTCGGTCGGGGGGTCAACCGCGATGCGGGTCGGGGCGGCGTTCAGTTCGACGGCGACGGCGGGGGGGATGCGGGCTGCTGCTCGGTCGCGGTCGAGGTATCGACGGTGGTCTGCTGGGGTTGGTCGAGCTTGGGGGGCGCGACGGGGGTCTTGGCGGCGTCCTTGATCTCGTCGGTGACGCCGGAGAGGCCCTTTTTGAACTCGATGATGCCCTGGCCGAGCGACTTGCCGACCTCGGGGAGGCGCTTGCCGAAGATCAGCAGGCCGATGACCCCGATGACGATGAGTTCGGGCAGGCCGAAGGGACCGATGAGGGCGAGGGTGGGAGGCATAGGCATACGTTAGCGGGACAACGGCCGGGCGGCGCGGATATTTCGTCGATCCAAACGGGTGTTTCGCGTTCGATTGGCGGGTTTGGGGCGGCTGGGGGGCGTTGGGTCACGCGGAGAAGGCGACGACGAGCTCGGGGCCCTGGCCGTAGGCCTCGTCGCGATAGCCGCCCCAGGTTCGGCGGATCGTGAAGCCGTGGTTCTTAATGAGGTCGAGGAACTCATCGGGGTACCAGCAGCGCATGGCCAAAGGGTGGACGATCTCGTCGACGAGGCGGTCGTGCTCGTAGGTGCGATAGACGAGCTCGGGGTAGATGATCAGCGGCTCGGCGTCGATGCGGGGGCGTCGCTCGAAACGACGGATGACGTGGCCGTTGTTGCCGTGGGTGTCGGTGAGTTCTTCGTCGTCGTGGCGCCAGGAGGCGAGCAGGGCGTCGCGGTCGCGATTGGGGTTGAAGGCCGAGAGGACGGCGACGCCGCCGGGGGCGAGGTGTTCGCGGATGCCGGACATGGCCCCGGCGATCTGGCGATCGGTCGTGAGGCACTGGAAGACGCGGAAGGGGGCGGTGACGAGGTCGAAGGTCTGGCCGAGGCTGAAGTCGGCGACGTCGGCCTGGTCGACCTGGGCGCGGTCGGGGCCGGTGCCTCGGTTGGCGAGGCGTTGGCGGCAGAAGGTGAGCATGGACTCGGAGTGGTCGATGCCGTGGATATAGGCGCAGTCGTCGGCGAGGGGTGCGAGGACGCGTCCGGTGCCGCAGCCGAGCTCGAGGACGCGAGCGTCGGGGGAGTGGATGAGGCCGCGATAAAAGGCGAGGTCGTCGGGCGCCGCGGCGAGCAGGTCGTAGAAGTGGGCGACGTCGTGTCGGGGGTCGGTCGGCATGAGTCGTTCAGCCGGACGGGAGGTGGACAAAAAACCCCGCCGAAGCGGGGCCTGATTGCCGGGGATGGGGAGGGCGTTCAGGCGGAGGAGGCGACCCGCTTGCGGTTGAGGCGAGCGGAGAGCCGGGCCTTGTATCGCGAGGCGGTGTTCTTGTGCATCGCGGGGGTGGCGGCCGTCTGGTCGAGCTGTTTGTACAGGGCGGAGAGCTTCTCTTCGCACTGCTCGACCGAGCCGTGGAGGATGAGCTCGTCGTACTCCTTGATGGCCTCGCGATAGCCACGATTGCGCCAGCGATTGAGGGCGCGGCGCTTGACGTTCTGGCGGATGCGTTTCTTGGCGCTGAGCGAGTGGGCCATGGCGGCGGGGAGCTCCGGGTCGGGGGCTTGGATTCGGGGGTTTCGGGCGGCCCGCCGCGGCCGGAAGCGGCGTGGGGCGAGCCGCGTAGTATGCGCGTTGCGGGGCGGGACGGCAAGGGGGTGGGCGTCTGGGAAGTTGACACGGGCCGGGTAGGGCGTACCTTGGTGGGTTCCCCGCCGAGCGGATCGGCGGGCCCGAGGCATGGCTGCCTCCTGGAGTCGATCGATGGCCCGGTTTGTCGTAGACACGATGGCGAGCAGCGGAGCGACGCGGCGGTGATGGGGCTTGCGCTCCATCGCGTGCGTCGCTGTGCAGGGCGACCGATCGACCCGAGGCGATCCGAGAGGAGCCGCCGCTGAGGGCAGCCACCCGCCGGTGACCCCGGCCGCGTGTGTCTCGGGCCACGGACGCTTGGCGTCGCGTGGCTTTTTTAATGGCTGTTCGCCGGGGATCCGGCTCGGCCGACAACCCGACGGGTCCGCCGGACGGCGGGCCGACAACCCGACCTGTTTTAGGAACGCCCCCATGAACTCCAGCGAGATGCTCCGCCTGATCGACTCGATCGCCCGGGATCGCAACATCGACAAGGAGCTGTTGCTCACCGACCTTGAGCAGGCCCTCGCGTCGGCCGCGCGCAAGCACTACAACGCCGACGAGGAGGCCGACATCGTCGCCGAGATCGACCGGTTGAACGGCAAGATCTCGATGTGGCACGAGGGCGAGCCGATCGACCTCGAAGAGCTCGGCCGCATCCCGGCTCAGACGGCCAAGCAGGTCATGATCCAGCGCTTCCGTGAGGACGAGCGCGACGCGATCTACCGCGAGTTCATCGACCGCGTCGGCGAGCTGATTACCGGCACGGCCCAGCGGTACGAGGGCGGGGCGCTGGTGGTCTCGCTGGGCTCGCGGGCCGAGGGGTTTATGCCGCGATCGGAGCAGATCCAGGGCGAGCAGCACCAGCCCGGGGAACGTGTGCGCTGCCTGATCCTGGACGTCCGCGAGGCGGGTAATCAAGTGAAGATCGTGCTCAGCCGAGCCTCGCCGGACCTGATCCGCCGGCTATTCGAGATCGAGGTGCCCGAGGTCGCTGAGCGGATCATCGAGATCAAGGCGATGGCGCGCGAGCCAGGCTATCGCACGAAGATCGCGGTCGCCAGCATCGACAGCAAGGTCGACGCGGTCGGCGCGTGCGTCGGCGTGCGGGGCAGCCGTATCCGCAACATCGTCGACGAGCTGGGCGGCGAGAAGATCGACATCGTGCGTTGGAACGAGTCGTCGCAGATCCTGATCCAGAACGCGCTCAAGCCGGCGGAGATCGTTGAGATTTCGCTGTGCTTCGAGCTGGGGCGGGCGACGGTGGTGGTCAACGAAGACCAGCTGTCGCTGGCGATCGGCAAGCGCGGGCAGAACGTGCGGCTGGCGGCCCGGCTGAGCAACTGGGACATCGACATTCTCACCCCGGCCGAGTTCACCAAGGGCCTGGACACGCTGGACGCTTGCCTGAAGAGCGTCGAGGGCGTGGAGGAAGAGATGGTCGACCGGCTGGCGGCGCTGGGCGTCATCAGCGTGTTCGACGTCGAGGAGGTCGGCATCCCTTACCTGACCGAGACGCTGCTGATCGACCAGGACACGGCCGAGCGGATGACCGCGGCGGCGTCGGAGCGGTCGAAGGTGGTGGCCGAGGAGCAGGCCAAGGAGAAGGAAGAGAAGGAGCGGATTAAGCGCGAGGAGGCGGCGGGGATTGTGTCGATGCCGGGCGCGGCCCAGGCGGCGGCGATCCTCGGCGATATCGCGCCGCCGGCGCCGAGCGAACCGGCGACGGAGGCGTCCGCCGAATCCGGCGAGGCCTCGAGCGATGAGCCGACGGCAGAGCTCGCGGAGCCCGAGTCGGTGGAAGCAGAAGCGCCGGTGGCCGAGGAGCCCGTGACCGAAGCGCCTGCGGACGACGCGTCGTCGGCTGAAGAGCCGGGCGCCGAGGCGGAAGCATCGACTGAGACGGAGGAAGAGGTCGAGGAACCGCGTCCGGCGTGATGCGGGACGGGTGAGGATGGGGCCCTTAGCGTCGGACGCTCGGGGCCACCGCAGCGTGGGATGGTGCCCGCGGCGGCAGAGACCCGGATGGCCGGGACAGGAACGGATCGAGCATGGCCAAAGCGTTTCGAGTTCACCAGCTGGCCAAAGAGCTGGGCGTCAAGAGCAAGGTGATCGTGGAGAAGTGTGAGGCCGAGGGCGTGCCTGACATCACGAACCACATGTCCACCGTGAAGCTCGGCCTGGCGGAGACGATCCGCCAGTGGTTTGGCGAGACCGACGCCGATCACTCGACCGCGATCGAAGAGGCCGAGAAGGTGGACCTGACGAAGGTCCGCAAGAAGGCGGCGCGTAAGAAGGCCAAGGCGAGCAAGAAGCCGGACGACGAAGCCCCGCCGGCCGAGAGCGAGACGGCGACGGCGGTGATGGACCCGCCGACCGAGACGGCGGCCGAGCCCGCGGCCGCGGCGCCGGGCGACGAGGAGCCCGCCGACGACAGGGCGGCGGCGGTCGAGGCGCCGGTCGCGGAGGCGATGAGCGTGGAGGAAGCGGCGGCGGCGTCCAAGGCGACGGCGCGGAAGCGCGAGGCGCCGGTCGAGGAAGCCAAGCCGGCGCCGGTCACGCCCGTCGGGCAACAGAACGTGCCGACGCGGCCGGACGTGGTGAAGCCGGCGGGCGAGCAGGTCAAGCCGCAGGAGGCCAAGCTCAGCGGGCCCAAGGTGGTGCGGGTGGAGAAGCCTGAGCCGGCCCCGACGCCTCGTCCACGCGGCCCGCGTCCGAGCCCCGGTGGCGGCGGGGGTCAGGGCGGCCCGGCCCCCGGCGAGGTCGAGGGCATCACCCGCTCGCGCGGCCCGTCGCGCGGCGGCGGCGTCCGCGGCATCGGCGGCGACGCGGCCCCGGCGCCCGGCGGCCCGGCCGGCCCCGGCGGTCGTCGGCGTGGCGGCGGCGGTCGATCGATGAACACCCGGCGCGGCCGAAGCTCCGACGCGCTGCCCTCGGGTCCCAGCCAGTTCAGCAAGGCCGACCTCGAGGAACTCGACGCCCGGCTCAAGGGTGCCTCCGGCTTCCTCAAGCAGCGCCGGCGCGACATGACCCGCCGCGGCGGCGGCCAGCAGGCCCAGTCGGCCGCGGAGACCGGCGGCAAGGTCGAGGTCGCCGAGCCCATCACGATCAAGGGCTTGTCGGCGGCGACGGGCATCAAGACCGGCGACATCATCAAGTACCTGTTCACGCAGAAGAAGGTGATGGCCACCGTGAACTCGGCGATCGACACCGAGGCCGCGATGGAGATCGCGCTCGAGTACGACATCGAGCTGGTTGTCAAGGAGCAGGAGACGGCCGAGGCGAAGGTGCAGAAGCAGTTCGCCGACCGCAAGGCCGTCGACGTCCGACCCCGCCCGGCGGTGGTGACGATCCTCGGTCACGTTGACCACGGCAAGACCTCGCTGCTGGATCGCATCCGCAAGGCCGACGTCGCGGCCCACGAGGACGGCGGCATCACGCAACACATCGGTGCGTACCGCGTGACCGTGGCCGGCTCGGACGGCGAGGAGAAGTCGGTCGTGTTCCTGGACACGCCCGGTCACGAGGCGTTCACGACGATGCGCGCCCGCGGGGCGAAGATGACCGACATCGCGGTCATCGTCTGCGCGGCGGACGACGGCGTGATGCCTCAGACGATCGAGTCGATCAACCACGCCAAGGCCGCGGGCGTGCCGGTCATCGTCGCGCTCAACAAGACCGACCTGCCGCAGGCGACCGAGGAGAACATCCAGAAGATCTACGGCCAGCTGGCCGAGCACGGGCTCAACCCGGTGCCCTGGGGCGGTGAGACCGAGGTCGTGAAGACCTCGGCCGAGACGGGCGACGGCATCACCGAGCTGATCGAGCTGATCGACCTGCAGGCCGAGGTGATGGAGTTGACGGCCGACTACGGCGGGCCCGCGCGCGGCACGGTGATCGAGGCCGAGATGCAGGCCGGGCGCGGCTCGGTGGCGCGGGTGCTGATCCAGGACGGCCAGATCAAGGTCGGCGGGTTCATCTCAATCGGTCGGGCGTTCGGGCGTGTCCGCGACATGACCGACGACCGCAACCGCCGGATCAAGGAAGCCGGCCCGGCGACGCCGCTGGAGCTGTCGGGCATCGACGAGATCCCCGACGCCGGCGATCGCCTGTACGTGACCGACTCGCTCAAGGAAGCCGAGGGCATCGCGCTTCAGATCCGCGAGGACGAGCGGAACCGCGAGCTGGCGAGCCAGACGAAGGTGACGCTGGACAACTTCGCGGCGACGGTCGCGGCCGGCGGGGTGAAGGAGCTTCGTGTCGTGCTCAAGTGCGACGTGCAGGGCTCGGTGGAGACGCTGAACAAGTCGCTGTCCGAGCTGGGCAACGACGAGGTGGCCGTGCGGGTGATCCACTCGCAGGTGGGCGGGATCACCGAGTCGGACGTGCTGCTGGCCGACGCGTCGGACGCGATCGTGGTGGGCTTCCACGTGGTGGCGACGCCCGCGGTGCGGGAGATCGCCGAGTCGCGGTCGGTGGATATCCGGCTGTACCGGGTGATCTACGAGGCGATCGACGAGGTGAAGCTCGCGCTCGAAGGCATGCTGACGCCGGAGAAGAGCGAGATCGACTCGGGCACGGCCGAGGTCAAGCAGACTTTCAAGATCGGCGGCGTGGGCAACATCGCCGGCTGCCTGGTGACCGACGGCGCGATGCGTCGCGACGAGCTGTGCAAGGTGATCCGCGACGGCGTGATCGTGACGGCGGACCGCAAGCTGTCGAGCCTGCGTCGCGTGAAGGACGAGGCCAAGGAGGTGCAGGTCGGCACCGAGTGCGGCATCCGCATTGAGGGCTTCGAGGACGTCAAGCCGGGCGACCAGATCGTGTGCTACCGCGTCGAGGAGGTGAAGCGCAAGCTCGACTGACGCGATGATCGTGGGCGTCCTTCAAGCCGAGATCCGCGTGGACCACGCCGAGTGCCTCAAGGACAAGCGGCGGGTGGTGCGGAGTCTCAAGGATCGGCTGCACCGCGAGCATCAGGTGTCGGTCGCGGAGGTTGGCGCGGAGGAGACGATCAACCTCGCGGTGCTGGGCGTAACGATGGCGGGCAAGGACGGGCAGCGCGTGCGGAGCGTGATGGACCGGATCGTCGACAAGCTCCGCCACGGCCGGGACTACTACCTCGACGCGTACGACGTGCAGATGATCGAAGGACGATGAATCACCGGATCGAACAGGTCGAGTCGACGCTCAAGCGTGTCGTGTCGGAGGTGCTCCAGCGGAGCGTCTCGGACCCGCGCATCGAGGGGATGGTGAGCATCACGAAGATCAACTTGAGCGACGACATGGCGGCGGCGACGATCTATGTGTCGGTGCTGCCGGCCGAGAAGCAGCGGACGACTGTCAAGGGCTTGGAGCACGCGGCGGTGCACATCCACGGGCTGGCGAAGAAGAAGCTGGCGCTGCGTCGGGTGCCGCGGTTCACGTTCCGCGGGGACGACGAGCTGAAGAAGCAGGACCGGACGCTGCGGGCGATCCGCGAGGCGATGGACCGCAGCGGGCCCGAGGACGAGGGCGGCGACGCGCCGCCGCAAGAGACGATGACGACGGACGACCCGTCGGTGGCGCCCGGTGTCGGGCGTGCCGATGGCGCGGAGGACCACGCGTGAGCAAGGCAACGGATGTTGGCAAGGCCCTGGGTGCGCTGCTGAAGAGCGCGCGGCAGAAGCGCAAGAATCTCGAGGAGCCGCCGCCGCGGGACGCGACGACGCAGCTGGCGGTGTCGTTCTTCCAGTGGCAGGCGACGCGCGACCAGGCCGAGCAGGCGCTGGGGCGCGTGCTGGCGGTGATGGTGGACATCAACGAGCTTCGGGTGAGCCACCCCGAGGAGATCATCGAGGTGGTCGGCGAGGACTACCCGCTGATCCACGAGCGGGTGCCGCGGATGCGCGACGCATTGAACGAGGTGTTCCGGCGTGAGCACGGGATCGAGATGGCGTCGCTGGAGGGCAAGAGCAAGAAGGACCAGCGGGCGTACCTGGAGACGCTGCCGGGGGCGCCGGCGTACGTCGTGAGCCAGACGATGCTGCTGGCGTTCGGCGGGCACGCGGTGCCGGTGGACGAGAAGCTGCTGGCGTTGCTGGCGCGGGAGGGGCTGCTGGAGGGCGAGCTGTCGTGCGCCGAGGCCGAGGCGTTGCTGATGAAGCACGTCAAGGCGGCGGACGCGTTGGACACGCACGTGGTATTGCAGGCGTGGGCGGACGGGCTGAAGATGCCCGAGCCGGCGATGGCGGCGGCCGAGGCGGTGACGGTCGTGACGCTGACCGAGCCGAGCGGCGCGGCGTCGGACGGGGAGGACGACGGCGGCGGGACCGCAACGGCGGTCAAGGCGTCCAAGACGACCAAGACCACCAAGAAGAAGTCGGTCGCCAAGAAGCCGACGCCCAAGAAGGCCACGAAGAAGAAGGCGGCCAAGACCACCAAGAAGAAAACGACGAAGAAGAAATGAGCACCACCACGACCAACGATCCGGGCGCGGTCGATCCCGCGGCGGCCGAGACGCGCGAGCTCAAGCTCGGGTTGCCCAAGGGCAGCCTCGAGCAGGCGACCGCGGAGCTGTTCCGCAAGGCCGGTTACGACCTGACGATCTCCAGCCGAAGCTACGTGCCGCAGATCGACGACGAGTCGATGTCGGCCTTGATGTTCCGGTCGCAGGAGATGAGCCGGTACGTCGAGGATGGCGTGGTGGACGTGGGGATCTGCGGGCACGACTGGGTGGTGGAGAACGGTTCGGACGTGGTGGAGGTGTGCGAGCTGCGTTACAGCCGGGCGACGAGCAAGCCGGCGCGTTGGGTGCTGGCGGTGCCGGAGGAGTCGCCGGTGCGGTCGGTCGAGGACCTGGCGGGGGGGATCGTGGCGACCGAGCTGATGGGCACGGTGCAGCGTTACTTCGCCGACCGGGGCGTGGACGCGAAGGTGGAGTTCTCGTGGGGCGCGACGGAGGTGAAGGCCCGGCTGATCGACGCGATCGTGGACATCACCGAGACGGGCTCGAGCCTGAAGGCCAACAAGCTGCGGGTGATCGACACGATCCTGACGAGCACGACGCGGATGGTGGCGAACAAGGCGGCGTGGGCGGATGGCTGGAAGCGACGGAAGATCGAGGACCTGGCGGTGCTGCTGCAGGGAGCGATCGAGGCGCGGGCGATGGTGGGGCTGAAGGCGAACGTGCCCAAGGCGCGGCTGGACGAGGTGTTGGCGTTGCTGCCGGCGAGCCAGAGCCCGACGGTGAACGAGCTGGCGGACGCGACGTGGGTGGCCTTCGAGGTCGTGGTGGATCGCCGGGTGGAGCGTGAGCTGGTGCCGCCGCTGAAAAGAGCGGGTGCGACAGGGATCTTCAGCTACGCGTTGAATAAAGTGATCCCATGAGGCAGACGTCGCGGCGGCCGGGCGGGTGGAAACGACGGTGGGCGTGGGCGGTCGGCGCGGTGACGGGCGTGGTGGTGCTGACGGCCTGCGCGACGGGGGGCGGGCCGAAGGCGGCGTCGACGGACGGGGGGCGATCGGGGCCTGAGGCGGGCGCCGCGGCGGCGTTTTCGGCCGAGGGGCTGATGCCGCCGCCCGGGGTGGAGCCGGCGCGGGTGGAGGCGATGTCGGAAGCGGATCGGGGGGCGTTGGCGGGTTCGTTGGACGAGGTGGTGGCGGGGTTGGATGAGCCGCGGTTCCTGAGCCGGGTGAC
>JBCBUE010000089.1:0-12117 GCA_039818285.1 Planctomycetota bacterium
CGATCGCCTGATAGGTGCCGTTGCTGGCGATCTGGTTCCAGCCCGTGCCCGTGAAGTTCGGCGAGCCCTTGGCCTGGGTGAGCGGGCCGGAGAGCGCGTCGCGGAACAGCAGGGTTTCAGTGGGGCGAAGCGTCACCGACTCGTCGAGCAGGCCGCCGTTGTAGATCGCGTCCATCTCGGCGTCGGTCAGCACCTCGCCGTAGCAGCGCAGGCCGGACAGGTCGCCTACCCAGGGCCGCGAAACGCCGTCACGCGAGCCCAGATACATCGTGTTGGTGGAGGTGCCGGCCGGCGCGGCCAGCGTCGCCCAATCGGTGGGTTGGTCGTTGGTCTTGAGCCCGACGCGGTTGTTGTCGGGGTCGTAGAGGACGGCGAGATTCGCCGGCTCCAGACCGCTGACCGTGAGGGTGCTGAAGACGGTGGTGTTGGATGCGCCGATGACCTGAAGGCGGAACTGGCCGGCCGATCGGAGGTAGAAGAGCTGCCACTCGCCGCAGACGAACAGGTGTGCGGTGTCCTGGGTCACCAGCGAGGTCCGCAGCCCCGCCGCCTGGAACAGAGTCGTACGCATGCCCTGGCTGGGCCGCAGCGCCGTCGTCGCGCCGGGGATCGTGAGGTGCTGGTTGCTGTCGCCAGCAAAGAGAACGGCGTTGGTGGGCTCCTCGACGCCCACGACGTACCCGATGCCCGTGGTGGGCCCGTTGACCCGCGTAGCAGTCACGCCGCCCACGGCATCGACGTAGTCGGCGGTGGCTTCATTGAACGGCCAGTCGGCGGTTGGCGTGGGCATCTAGTTCGCCCCCAGCTGGTGCTTGAGCCCGCGGAGCCAGGCGTTGCGGGTCTGGAAGTCCCACGGCATCGCGCCGTCGCGGACGTCGATCGTGTCGAACCGCGCGCCGAGGAAGAAGATGTCGCCCCAGAGTTCGGCGTTCGGGCCGAGGGTGAACCGCGTCGGGAGCTCGACCCCCGAGAACGTCGCGTCCTCCAGCGTCGCCTGCCAAATGCTGAACGCGCCAGCGTCGTGGCCGCGGATCTGCACGAAGGCGAAGTCGCGGTAGGGGTTCGGGCCGCTCTCCAGCAGCACCGCCTCGGTCCGGTTGCGGCCAACGGTGTCGACGATGTTGACGTTCCAGAGGGCGACGTGCTCGGTCGGGTGCTTCGGCCACTGGTGAAACACCGGCCCGCCCGGCGTGGCGATGAACGTGCAGTTCAGCAGCAGCACGAACCGGCAGCCCCGGACCTCGAGCGACCCCGTGCCGACCGCGCCGGTGAACGTCGCGTTGCGCACTATCACGAAGTCGGCCTGGTGAATACGCACCTCGCCCGACGCGACGACCACGTTGTCGATCAGCACCGGCCCCCCGACCAGCGGCTCGGGCAAGCCGCCGTAAAGCGTCTGGTTTTCGATGCGGTGGCGGACCGCGCCGAGGTCGGGGATCGCGAGCGACTGGTCGCGGTAGACGACGGCCACCGCGCCGTCAGGAACGTCGTGGACCTGGAGCGACTTGTGCGAGACGAGCACGGTGTTTTCCTGCATGACGAGCCAGTCGTCGCGCTTGGGCTTCCACGCCGACGGCACGACCTCGCCGCTCGCCAGCTCGAACCCGATCTGCCCCACGTACGGGAGATTCATCCCGGCGATCAGCAGTCGGCCATCGGGCAGCGGCATGCACCACCCGAGCCGCGTCTTGGGCACGCCCGAGTGCGGGTAGTTCGACCACACCGTCTCGCGCTCGACGAACGCGGCGTCGATCTGTTGCTCGACGAGCGCGTCGATCGACGCCGGCGGCTCGGCGGCGACGAAGCCGGTGAGAAGCAAGACCCAGAGCATCGGCAGCTTCACGCCGCCTCCTTGGTCTCAACGACCGTCGGCCCGACGAACCCGACCGGGTGATCCACCGAGTGCAGCCGCACGCCGTTGACCTCGCAGTTGATGAACGTGCCGGACTCGAGGATCTCCGACGAGACCCACTCAAACCGGCAGTCGATGAACGTGTTGTTCTCGAACGACCGCAGCTCGTAGCCCCCGACCCTGGCGAAATCGCAGCGGACGAAGACGTTGTCGGCGATGTCCCCGCGGAACGTCACCGACGACGGGAACCGGCAGTCGTAGAACCGCCAGCCCCGGCCGGTGCCCATCTCCATCGACCGCCGCCCCTCGAACAGGCAGCCGAGCGCCGTGCCGTTGTGCTTGCCGCCGATGATCATGCCGAGCGAGTGGTAGCGGCCGTGGATGCGGACACGCTCCAGCCAGGGCGAGGGGTGCCGCCCGCCGTACTCCGCGCCGTCGGGGTGGTAGCGCACGCCCAGGGCGTCGTCGCGCTTGGCCATGTGGATCGTCACGTCGATGGCGACGTCGTTGCCCTGCAGCCCGTCATCGGTGACGCCCGACGCGACGACGTTGCGGAGGTAGTCGAACCCGCCCATGCCCGAGACGTTGAAGAAGTTCGTGTTGGTCGCGACGTAGAGCCCCTGGCCACGGCCGACCGGCCGCTCGTCGCGATCCTGCGTGCCTGCGAACTCGCAGTCGTCCACCCACGTCAGGAACGTCGCGTCGCCCTTGAGCTTCTCCGACGTGATGGCGGATTGGAAGTCGTTGAAGCTAAATTTGAGTCGGCTGTACTTAACCTGCCCGAACTGTCGGAGCTGCACCGGCACCACCGAGAGCAGGCGGTCGTCGGGCGAGGCGTACTCGGTGATCTCCGCCGTCTTCTGAGGACCGCCGGCCCAGACGCGAGGGCGGTCAATAGATTCCAGTGCCTCGATTCGCTCCAGCGTCTCGGACAAAGCCGAGGCGTCGGGGAAGGCGTCGACCGGGTTGTCCCACGCCTCCAGCCGGTCGGTGTAGAACGACGCGGCGAATTGAAGCGGGCCAAGCTCGTTCTGAGCGTCGTCGTACGCCGCCATCCGTTCTTTGAACTTGGCGTCGAGATAGGGCGGCGGCAGGGTTTGCGTGACCGGTCGGTCGATCAGGGGGATCGTCGGCACGTCGTCGGGCCAGTCGGCCGGGCGTTCGCCGGCGTCGGGGCCCCAAACCTTGAGCCGTGCGATCTCGGCGTCGCGCTCGGCGAGGGCGGACTCGACCTTCGCGAGCACGTCGTCGGTCGGCTGGGCGCGGAGCTGGGCGGCGACGCCCAGGGCGAGCAGGCCCAGCACCAGCTGGGCAAGCAGCAGGAGGCGCGAGGCCCAAGAGGGGGGTGGGTGGGTGGTCATGCGGCGGCTCGGGTGGGGGTGGTGTGGAGCGGGCGGGCAAGGCGGGGGCGGACGGTGCGGTCGCGCTGCCGCTCCGCGTTGCGTAGGCGGCGGGCGCCGGTGGCGTGGTGGGTCGCGTCGAGCTCGACGCCCAGGAAGCGACGCCCCTTGAGCAGGCAGCCTTCGCCCGTCGAGGCGATGCCGCAGCACGGGTCGTAGACCAGGTCGTCGGGCGAGCTGTAGTCGCCGACCAGTTCGGCCATGAGCGCGGCGGGCTTCTGCGTCGGGTGCTCACGCTTCGTGCCGGGGATCGCGGTGTGGCGGAGCACCGACGACGGCCGGCGGCCCGGGAGCTTGAAGCGGCCCTTGGTCGCGAAGACGATCAGCTCGTAGTCCGGCTGCGGCGCGCCCGCGCAGTCGCCGACGCCGCCCATCGCCTTGTGCCAGATGAGGTCGGCCCGCCAGGTGAAGCCGGCGGCCTCGATCGCGGCCTTGAACAGCGGGGCCTCGCGCGGTCGGGTGAAGCAGAGCAACGCGCCGCCGCGCCGCGTGGCGAGGTAGGCGTGGTGCAGCCACCAGACGAACGGCCGCTTGTCGTTGGCGATCGCGCGGGTGCCCTTGAGCCCGTGGCTGCCCTGCCAGTTGCAGCCGAAGGGCGGGTCGGTGCAGGTGAGGCCGACGCACCCGGCCGGCAGCTTGCCGCCGACGTCGAGGCAGTCGGCGTGCAGGATCGCGTGGCGTCGATCGGAGTCGACGAAGCGCTGCAGCTGCTTGGCGGTCGGTCGGGTCACCGGAGTCCTTTCCGGGTGGCGTGGTGGGGGGCGGTCTACGTCGGTTGCGGTTCGATCAGCTGCACGCTGTGGCGCCGGGCCCAGGCGGTCAGCGCGTTGAGCAGGCCCTGCAGCTCGCGCCAGTCCATGGCCTCGAGCTCCTCGGTGCGGCCCGCCGTCTGGCGTCGGCACCACGAGCGGATCGTGTCGTCGGCGCGCCAGGTGTCGATCCCATCGGCCAGCGTGGCGTCGACGCGGCGGGCCTTCCACCGCAGCCGCACGGCGCGGCCGGCGTCGCCGTCGAGCATCGCCTGGAAGTGGCCGGGCTCCTTGACGAACCAGGGCTCGCCGTCGGCGCGGCACAGCCGCACGGCGCCGCCCTCGAACATCGGCTCGATCCGGGCGAGCGCGGCCTCGAAGTCGTCCTGCGTGAGCTTGGGGCTGGTCGAGGTGATCCGCCCGCCGTGCATCGCGCGCTGGCCGGGGAGGTTGCGCAGCACGAGGTCGCGCATCTCGCCGGCGCCGATCGCGTCGAACGCGGCCGCGACAATCGCCTTCTGGCGTTTAGACCAGGCCATCTACGCGGCCTCCATCTTCTTGGGGCGGCGATCACGCCCGCCGACATGCCACTTGCCGCAGTGGGGGCATCGGTAGAGCTCGGGCGGTCGGCGGTCCGAGCGGTTGCGACGCGACTTCATGCCCTGCACGGCCGCCGCCGCCGCGCTGCGGCTGGCGTGAGCGATCTTGCCGTCGCAGGCCGATCGCACCCGCTCGGCGGCGATGCGCCTGGCCCGGAGCTTGAGGCCGAGCTCGCGCTGAGAGACCGCGACCGCGCCCGCGTCGATCGCGAGCTGACGCTTGGCGAGGCAGACATCGAAGTGCTCGTAGACCGTGCCGGGCTTCTGAATCCACCGCGTCGCGACGCCGATGCGTTCGGCCATGCGCACGAGCTCGACGTGCGAGTCGGCGATCATGTGACACATCCGCATCCGGCCAAATCTGATTCCCGCGTTGTCGATGTAGACGGCCATCTACTCGGCCTCCTCGTCTTCGACGATGCCGAGCTCGACGGCTACGCCGAGCAGGCCGGCTCGCAGCTTGGCCTCGGCGCCCATCGCGATCTGATGGATGCGGCCGCGGGTGAGCGAGGTCCCGTTCATTCGGTTGTAAGCCGCCGTCACGTCTTCCCATCGACGCAGGCCGTTCCGACAGGCGAACGACGTCGCTTGGGCGGCGCTCTCGAATCGGCTACGCGACTCGTCTGGGTGGCTCTTGCAACTCACGCGACCTTGACCTCCTGGCGGCGCATGGCCGGCTCGATGCGGTGGGCGACGCCGAGCTTGCCGTGCAGTTCCTTGAGCACGGCCATCACGAGCTTCGCGTCGATGTACCCTCGCGCGACGGTGGCGGCGACGACCACCTGCTTGCACAGCCGCAGCCCGCCGAAGCCCTCGAGGTTCGCCAGGTTCGCCAGCGCCGTCATGCCGTCGTCGGTGAAGCGGACCTCGTCGGAGGCGAACAGCTCGCGGAGGTCCTTGATCGTGTGCAGCGGCCGCGACGGCGTGCCGTCCTTGCCGCGGATGTGATCGTTGAGGTCCAGCGACATCGCGATGCGGCTGCCGAGCTGGCCGAAGAACAGCTCGTCGCTCGTCGCCGCCTCCGACAGGCGACGCGTCCCGGTGAGCACGATCGGGATGCCGCAGGCGTCGTGGATGTCGCGGACGAGCTCGAGCGCGTCCGGGCGGGCCTGGTGCATCTCGTCGAGGAACAGCGGACGGCCCGTGTCGCGCAGGGCGTCCTCGATCGCGTGCTGGATGTCGAGCACGGTGCGGGCGTTCTTGAGCCGCAGCGTCCAGGCCAGCTCGCGGGCCAGACCGGTGGCGGTGTGGCAGCCGTGACGGACGCGCAGGTAGATCGCCGAGCCGTAGAACTTCGCCGCCGCCTTGAGCGTGAGCGTCTTGCCCCGGCCGGCGTCGGAGGTGATGACGCCGATCGCCTGCAGGCGGACCGTCTGCTTGATCGCCGTCATGATCAGCCGGGCGGCCTCGGTCTCGACCCAGCCGGGGCCCTTGGGCGCGGCCATCTGCTGGGCGTACGCCTCCATCATCCGGTTGATGGCGCGGGTGTGGCCGTCGAGGTCGCCCTTGTAGTCGGCACCCGCGTCGGACGTGAAGTTCCGCCAGGTCGACAGCGTCGACGGCGAGAAGCCCTTGCCCATCCGGCGGCTGACGTCCTTGATCGTCTCGCCGCTGGTGGTGAGGAACGCCTCGAAGGCCTGCTGCACCTCGCGGATGAGGAACATCGGGACCGCCCCGGTCTCGGGTAGCTTCCTTGCCACCTGGAGTCTCCGTGCCTGCGCTTGAAGGTCGGCGACCACGCGCTGCGCGCCACGGCTGAGCTCGCGGGCGGGGGGCGTGGTCATGGGGTGAGCCTCCGCAGGATGGAGACGTCCGTGCCTGAATCCTCGGGGGCGACCGTGCCCCCGTCCGGTTCGCGTTGAAAGATCAGCCCCGGCCCCTCGTCCTCCGCCTCGTCGGGGGCGTCGCCGAAGCCGTCGCCGTCGCCGTCGAGCGACGCGGCCAGGTCGATCCCTTCCCCCTCGTCGGGTGCGTCGACGTCGTCCGGCCCGTCGCGGAAGATCAGGGACCGCAGCGCGTCGGCGTCGCTCGCGTCGCCGCCCCCGGACGCGTCGAACTCGCCGCCGACCGCCTGGCGCATGGGCTCTGTCGATGGCGCATTCCGGGGGGGCTCGATGGCCGTTTGCACCAGCCTCAACGGCGCGTCGGGGTCGGGCGTCGGCGGGGCCGGCCGCTCGGCCAGGCCGCGTCGGTGGTGCTCGGCGTCCATCAGCTCGGCGGCCTGCAGGTACTCCAGCTCGCGGTGGTCGGTGATGAACCGCATCGCGCGGCGGTACTCGCGCAGCTGGCGGCTCACGGCCTTGAGCGCCCGCGCGTCGCCGCCGCCCCGCTCGTTCAGCCGGCACTCGGCGATGAACCGCCGGTCCAGCGTCCACACCTGCACCGTCGCGAGGTCGTCGACGTCGTAGGACACGAGCACCTTGGTCGCCTTGCCGCGACGCCGGGCCTTATACGGTGAGAGCGCCGCGTCGAACGCACCGTAGCGGAGCACGCGGCCGTAAAGCCGCAGCGTCACGCCCTGCTTGCCGACCGAGACTGGCGGGTGCCACATGCGGCAGAGGTGCTGGATGGCCGACGGGTCGCGGTGGCGTACCGACGGGCACCAGCGGCTCATTGCCTCGTCGGGGCTGATGGTCACGCGCTCGCCGGTCTGCTCGTCGCGGTCGACTAGGTCCTCGATCGCGTGGTCGGCCCGCGCGTTGTACGCGGCGATGAAGTCGGCGAGCTCGTCCTCGACCTGCTCGAACGTTGGCAGCGACGCCGGGCGCTTGAGCACGGCGTCGAGCGACTCGGGCTTGCGGGCGGGCGAGCCGCCGGCGTAGCTCACGAAGCCGATGTCGAAGGTCTCGTGCAGCGTGCGGAACCACCGCTCCATCCGCGCCTTGCCGTTGGGGTTGTAGGCCAGCGAGAACGAGCACTCGATGTCGAGCGCGGCGAACACGCCCTGCGTGGTCGGCTCATCGAGCGCGACGGTGCGCTTCGCGAGCCGAGCCGTCTTCGTGCGGCCATCGAATACCTGAGCGTCGTAGTCCTTGCCGTTGTCGACGTGGACGTGGGCGGGCCCGCCGTGGTTCGCCTCGTCCTCCAGCCCGACGCGCAGCGCCGCCATGATCGTCGCGGCGTTGCCCTGCGGGGCGAGCGACCAGCCCACAATGCGCCGGGTGCGCCAATCCTGCCAGGCGGTGAGCGTTGGGCGGATCACCGCGTCGGATGCGCCCAGCCGGCACCAGAGGTCGAGGATGGCCTGGTCGCCGACCCAGCACTCTCCCGCCGCGTAACGCTCGGGGTCCTGCTCGATCGTCGGCGCCATCGTCTGCCGCCACCGCATCGGCTCGCGGTGCATGATCGCCGCTTGCGGGTCGACGCGGGTGTCGAGCTGGCGTCGGCAGCTGGCGATCGAGCACCAGGCGACGGGTGGGGTCTGGCGTCGGCACCACGCCTCTGTCTGACGCCAGCACAGTTGCACGCTGGGCCGCTTGTCGTCGAGGTAGATCGCGCGGAAGCGGTCCCACGCCGCGGGGTCGCCCTGGCTTCGGACGTCGCCGCCGCGACGGTCCAGCAGCCGCATCGGAGCGAGCGGGTCGTTGAGGCCTCCCGCCTTCTTGTCCCACTCGTAGAGCGCCGAGCGCGAGACCTTGACGCCGTGGGGCTTGTGCTCGGCGGTGAGCCGCTCGATCAGCCCCAGCAGCCAGTCGGCCACGTCGCGCGCGTCGTTGGCGCGGGCGTGACGCAGGGCCCGCACGCAGTCGAGCCGCCGATAGGCGCGGCGACGCGCGGCCTCGGCGTAGCCGTAAAAGCCGGCCCGGCGCAGCTTGTCTTCGGCCTCGGGGATGGGCGTCGCCGTCGCCGCGAGGCGATCGTCGGCGCGGCGGTCGATCCACCACTTCGGCTGGCCGTCGCCGGGGCGCTGCGCGTAGTGGGCGAGCAGTTGGTCGGCCCAGCCGCCGGGGTCGTGGCAGCGCCGGGTCACCGAGGTCCGCGAGAGCGACAGGCGCTGGGCCGCCTCCTCGACCAACACCAGCCGCGACCAGTCCAGCTTGGCCGGGTCGATCGCGTCGCGACGGGGTTGGTAGGCGAGGGCGGCGGTCATGGGGGAGCGCTTAAAAGGGCAGGGCGCGGAACTGGACCGGGCCGGTGAGCAGGAGGGCGAGGAGCTGGGCGAGCGCGAGGATCAGGCCGAGCGACAGCAGCACGATCGCCAGGCGGTAGCCGTGCCCGTCGCGGACGCCGAGCCGGTTGAGCAGCCGGGCGATCAGGATCAGCGGCAACGCGAGCAGCGCCAGCGGCGCGAGCAGCCGGGGCAGCGTGGCGAACGGGCCGGGTTGGATCGGGGAGCGCGGCATGGGCTGTATCGGCTTCCGTGGGGTCAGGGGCGGCCGGGGTCGGTGACGCCGGTCGTGCAGTGGGGGTGTCGCTTGAGGAAGGCGTCGATCTTGCGGCGGTCCTTGATGAGGCCGGGGCCGATGACGGCGTGGCCCGAGGGTCGGCCGGTGACGCGGTCGAGCGCCTCGACCCAGGTGACGATCCCGCGGCAGTGGGCGCAGTAGAACTGGCGGAGCACGGTCGGCACCCGCGCGGCGTTGCTCACGCCGACCCGCTCGTAGCTGATCTCGCCCTGCGCGATCGAGCCCTCGGCGACGCGCGAGCCGCAGTCGGGGCAGGACGCGCCAACCCCGTCGGGCGCGACGGCCGTTGGCGTGAGGCCGGCGAGCTCGACGGTGTCGACGTCCTCGAAGGGCGCGAGGCGGAGGCCCCCGGAAGTGGGGCGCTGCGTGCTTGGCGCTAGGGGAGCGGCAGTGGTCATGACACGGGTGCCTCGGAATTGGGGGTGTCGATGCGGCGGATGATGTCGTCGACGGGGACAATGATGCGGGTCTTGCAGAACTGAGCCTTGACCGTGGCGTTGGGATAGCGACGCTGTGCGGGGTACAGCTGGGCGGTGCCGTTCTTCGTGTTGACGGACACGACCCAGCCGCGTCGCCGTTCCCACGAACGCCGAGAAGAGGGGTCGGGGTACTCGACCACGTTGCCGGCCTGGAGGTCGCGGAGGTTCATGGAGCCCCCTCGAATCGCGGCTCGTCCACGCCGAGGCTGCGCATGGCGTCGGTGAACGCCTGCTCGTAGCCCTCGCCGACGCGGTCGTACAGGGGCTCGCGGAACGCCGGCGGCAGCTTCCGCCAGCAGGCGGGGCACACCGTCTGGCCGGCTCGCTTGACCTTGCCGCACGCCGGGCAGAGCCGGCCACGCAGGGAGCGGATCAGGGCGTGGGTGTCGGGCTGGCTCATCGCCCCCCTCCCCTCGGGTTGGCCTGGCGGGCGAGCTCGGCCTTGATGGCCTCGCCGTCGGCCGAGAGCGTGAAGACGTCGTCGCCGCCGAGCACGGCGGCGTCTACCAGGTGGGCGTCGCGCAGCGCGTCGAGCGTGCCGGCCAGCAGCGTCGCGCCGATGCGGTGGGCCCGCAGCTCGTGACGCAGCGCCACGGTCGTCTGCGGGTAGTGGTTAAGCGCCCGCAGCACCTTGGCCTCGGTCGCGTTGAGCTCGTGGGCGAGGACGGTCGTCATTGCGCCCTCCGAGTCGAGAGTGGTGACTCGGCGATCTGGGTGATGCAGACGGTGTACTCCGCCTCGGTCAGCGGGTTGCGCACTCCCAGTCGACCGTCCCAGCCGTGCCCAAGCACGATGACGCGAGCACGGCCGTTGCCCCGGATGCTGGTGACCTCACAGCCGACGGGAAAGGCGGCTTTGATCGCCTTGCCGAAGGACCGCTGGGCCAGGTCACGCTCCTCACGCAGGGCGAGCAGTCGGTCACGGGCGGCTTGCATCTCTGGCGTCGTCGTCACGCGCCACCCCCCCCGGCGAACAGGGGCGACTTGGGGCGGCCCTTGCGGCGGGTCGCGGCGAGGTGGTCCATCACGCCGTCGACGTTGGCGAGGTGGGCGATGGCGTCGCGCGTCGCGTCCTTGACGGCGAGGCGCTGCTTGGCCGAGGGGGCGTCGTCGCGGTTGCGCGCCGACTTGATCAGGCGGCTGACGTCGTCGAGCGCCTTGAGCGCCTCGTCGATGGCGTCGTCGCTGCTGACCTCGCCGTCGCCGTTGAAGTCGAGGCCGTCGGGCATGACGTAGCTGACGATGCGGTGGCCGAAGCACAGCGACTGCAGGATGTCGAGCCGGTCCCTGTCGCCCATGACGTTGAAGAACGCCTTGAGCGTGGAGACGTGGAAGTCGCCGCCCTGGGCGATGCGGTAGACAGTGCCCGAGTCCTTGCCGGAGAGGGCGGCGAGCGTGGGGATGTGCTGTCGGGCGATGACGTCTTGCACGGTGCGGGCCTGCTCGGGGGTGTGCGTCGCGTCGTCCATGAGCGTCGATTCGGTTTCGCGCAGCGTTCCGTCGCCGGGCGTCTGGTTGGGCTGCGCCCGCGCCTCGCGGCGGGGCTTAGGCTGGGGGCGTGACGGGCGAGCCGGACACGCCGAGGAGCAAGCGGGGTCGATCGTGCCGCGGTCCGGGGGGAGGCCGCGCCGTGTCTCTCGATCGACCCCGGGGGGTGGGGTCCCGTTTCCGGGTTCGCCGGGCGGTCGCCCGGCGGGTGGCGAGGCGTTCACGCCTCGAGGGGTTCGGCGCGCCGTTCGGCGGCCGCAAGGCCTGCGGGGGCGGTCAGGCCCTCAGGTGGTTCCGCAGGCGGCTCAAACACCGCGTCGCTTCCGGACCGTCCGGGCGACGCGTTCACGGTCGGGTGGTCAGGCGGCGTGTTGCCGCCGCAGGTCTTCCTCCAGCAGGTCAAGCCCGCGGGAGAGGATGTCCCTGAAGCTCCACTTGGTCTGCTCCTTGAGCTTGGCCAGGCGGGATCGGTCGGCCTCGTGAGGCCGGAGCGTCTCGCCCGCTCTGCGTTGCTTGGAGGTTGCCTTGGAAGCCATGTGCTACAAAAATCTACACAAGTCTGGTGAAGCGTCAAGGGGGTATCGGCGGATTTGTAGAAAAAAATCTACAGACATCCCATGGAAGGCTGGCGTTGTAGCCTCGAAGCTGCCGCCCATGCCCGAAGAACGCAAGGTCACCAAGGTCGAGGTGTTCCCCTCGGCGATGGAGCGGATCGACGACTACTGCCGGCGACGCGACCGCACCAAGTACATCGTCCTGTCCGATCTGATCGAGTGGTTCGCGGGCCTGGACGAGGGCGTGCAGGACATGATCGTCGGCCGAACCCCGGCGTCCATCGAGCTCGACGTGGCCGAGATGGTGGTGGGGCAGATCAAGGCCCGGCGGGCCCGCGGAGTTCACGCCACGCCAGCGTCCGAGCCGACGGAGAAGTCATGAACTACCGCGTCCGGGGCGTGGATCGCAAGACGGGCGAGGCGCATCTGTGTCTGCTACTACTTCGAAGACAATAACTGGTGGATCTCACGACTGATAAAGGTATTGAAAACGTGTTATTGTGACGGCCACATGATCGGCAATCAAGTGAGTAGTGTTCTCTCTGGTAGCTGACAATTTGCATTCTGCAGAATTTGGATTCAACAGTGCTA
>JBCBUE010000090.1:0-11567 GCA_039818285.1 Planctomycetota bacterium
GGAAGGGGTGGTGTGGGAAGAAGAGGATGATGATGAGGAGGAGGAAGATGACACGGTTGTGCCCGCGAGTGAGATGCAGCTGACGCTGGGGTCGGCGGCGACCGAGACCGATGAGGACGCGTGGAGCATGGGGGACGGGGAAGAGGAAGCGTCGGAGGCCGAGGACGCGGACGAGGACGAGGACGCGGAGGTCGAGACGGCGGGGGCAGACGACGCGGACGAACTGATCGAGGCGGTGGAAAACGAGGCCGCCGAGCAGGTTGAAGTCGAGGCGGAGGACGAGACCGAGGCGGAGGCGATCAGCGACGCGGACAACGAGGAGGCCATCGACGAAGACGCGGCGACCGGCGAGCCGGAGGAGCAAGCCGACGCGGAGATGGAGGAAGGCGAGGTCGTCGAGGAAGCGTTCGAGGTCGAGGCGAGTGAGCCCGAGGAGGTCGTGCCCGAACCGCAGCCCGAGGCGGAGGTCGACGACGACGCGAGCGACGCGGCCTCGCCGGCGGAGGAAGCGACGGCCCACGATGAGCCGACCACCGACGAGGCCGCCGCCGATGCGCCGCCGCCCGTCGAGCCCGAGGCCAAACCCGAGCCAGAACCGGAGCCGGCGACGCGCAAGCGCGCGAAGCGTGCGTCGCGTAGCCGTCGCCGATCCAAGCGGCAGGCCGAGCCGGCGAAATCTGAGCCCGAGCCAACACCCGAGTCGGTTGTCGAATCGCCGCAAGCCGTACCCGAGTCCGAGCCCGAGCCCAAACCCAAGCCCGAACTCGAGGCCGCGTCGGCGTCCGAGCCGGATACGCCGGCCGACGCCGACCCGTCCGTTGAGGCGACCGATGCCACCGGGTCGGCCGATTCGTCGGCGACGCCGTCGCACGGACAGAGCAAGCCGCACCCGCGCCGCAAGTCCGCGCGGCAGCGCAAGGCCAAGAGAAAGCGTCGATGACCCGGCTGATCGTCGCGCGCCTGATCCAGCTGCCTCTCATCCTCGCCGCGGTCTTTGCCATCACCTTCACGCTGGCGTGGGTCGTGCCGGGCAACCCGCTGGACAACCCCGACGGCCGCCGCCCCGACCCCGAGGTCATGGAGGCGATGAAGCGGCAATACAACCTCGACTCGCCGTGGTCGTTCCTGTCGAGCTACGTGCCGGGGCTGTTCCGCGGGGACCTGGGGCCGTCTTTGATCTACCGGGATCAGTCGGTGGCCGACATCATCGCGACGGGGCTGCCGGTGTCGGCTCGGCTGGGCGTGGCGGCATTGGCGTTCGCGTTCTTGTTCGGGACGCTCGCGGGGGTGGCCGGGTCGCTGTTCCCGCGGACGCCGATGGACCTGTCGTCGTCGATCGTGTCGCTGATCGGGATCAGCCTGCCGTCGTTCGTGACGGGGTCGGTGGTGCTGGTAGGTTGGTCCCGGCTGGCCCTGGGGGCGCGGGGGCGGGCCGGGCCCGGGGTTCTTTGACAAGCTGCTGCTGCCGGCGATCACGCTGGGGCTAGCGCCGGCGGCGTACGTCGCGCGGCTGATCCGGCTGGGGCTGGCGGACGTGATGCGGTCCGACTTCGTGCGCACGGCCGTCGCCAAGGGGCGGTCGCACCGCGGCGCGTTGTTCGGGCACGCGCTCAAGGTGGCGATGCTGCCGGTGCTGTCGTTCCTGGGTCCAGCGGCGGCGGCGGCGATGACGGGGTCGTTCGTGATCGAGAAGATCTTCAACCTGCCGGGGCTGGGCGAGTATTTCGTGGCGGCGGCGCGGGACAAGGACCAGTTCCTGATCCTCGGCGTGGTGCTGGTGTACTCGGCGCTGCTGGTGGTGTTCAACCTGGTGGTCGACGTCGCGTACGCGTTCGTGGACCCGCGGATCCGCGTGGGATGATGGAGGACACGGGACGAGCGTGGCGGGGGTGGCTGCCCAGGTCGGCGGGGGGGTGGCTGGGGCTGGCGTTGCTGGTGATGATCGCGTTGCCGTGCGTGGTGAGCCTGCCGTGGTCGGTGAATCGATACGCGCAGGAGCGGCTGGGGGCGGAGTGGTCGGAGGCGCCGCCGAGCCTGGCCGAGCCGATGGGCACGGACCGCAACGGGCGGTCGCTGGTGTGGCGGTGCGCGATGGGGGGGGCGATCTCGCTGGGCGTCGGGGTGGCGGCGGCGGCGATCGCGGTGGGGATCGGGACGGCGTGGGGGATGACGTCGGGGTTCATGGGGGGGCGGGTGGACGCGGCGATGATGCGGACCGTGGACGTGCTATACGGGCTGCCGTACATCCTGCTGGTGGTGCTGATGAACGTGGCGTTCCGGCCGCTGGTGGAGCAGGGGTTGGGGTGGGTGGCGGGGGCGAGCGTGGCGGGGTCGATCGCGAACGTGGTGACGCTGCTGCTCGCGATCGGGGCGGTGTCGTGGCTGACGATGGCGCGGGTGGTGCGGGGGCAGACGCTGTCGCTGCGAGCTCAGCCGTTTGTCGAGGCGGCGCGGTGCCTGGGGCTGCCGACGCGGCGGATCCTGCTGCGTCACGTGCTGCCGAACCTGACGGGGCCGATCATCGTGTACGCGACCCTGGCGATCCCCCAGGCGATCCTTCAGGAATCGTTCTTGTCGTTCCTGGGCATCGGGGTACAGCCGCCGGTGCCGTCGTGGGGGAGCCTGGCGGCCGAGGGGACCGAGCAGTTCACAACGCTGCTGATCAACCCGGCGGGCGTGCGGTGGTGGCTGCTGGCGTTCCCGTGCCTGCTGCTGTCGCTGACGCTGCTGGGGCTCAACCTGCTCGGGGACGACCTGCGTGACCGGCTGGACCCGCGGTCGAACCGAGCTGGTGGGGCGGGTTCCGCGACGAAATGACGTCGCCGCTGATGAGCAAATAGTTAGGAAAAGTTGAGTTTTGCGCTTGACGGTCCACGCGCCCAACCGACACTAGTTCTGTAGGCCGCTGCTCACCCCCTCGCGAACCCGCTATGCCCGCGCAGACTCCGACCCGCTCGTCCAACCGCCCCCCGACCCGGCAGGACCTGCCCAAGTTCCGCGTGATCCTGCACAACGACGACGTGCACGACATGGCCTTCGTCACCGACACCCTGCGGCTGGCGATGCCCTTCTCGGCCAGCGACGCGTGGCGGCTGATGTTCGTCGCCCATCATTACGGCAAGTCGCTGCTGCTCACGGTCCATCAAGAGCTGGCCGAGCTGTACCGCGACAAGCTGCGGTCGCGCGGGTTGACCGTCTCGCTCGAGGCGGCTTGAGTCGCGCCTCGCGTGACGATCACCGATCCTCGACAGGGTCAATCAACCCGGCGCGGATCAACCAACTCTCTACCGATGCTCGATACCGATCCGCCTGCTCGCGAGACGGCAGCGTGTTGTGGGTCGCGTCGAAGGCGACGAACTCGGCTTGATCGCCGACGATCTCGGCCAGCTCCTGCCCGTGCGAAAAGGGGATCAGCTCGTCGTCGCGGCCGTGCATGATGAGGACGGGGCCGTTGTAGCCGGCGATCGCGCGGTCGGTGCGGAAGGTGCTGGGCATGATCGTGCCGGGCAGGCCGAAGCGCCAGATCATCGCGGCGATGCTGGTCATGGTGCTCTCCACGGCGACGGCTGCCGGCTCGCGCTGCGTGAGCAAACGCCCCGTCGCCGCCCCGCCGATCGATCGGCCGTGGACCGCCAAGCGCGCCGCGTCCACCTCTGGCCTCGCCATCATGAGGTCGTACCACGCCGCGGTGTCGGTCGTGATCGTCGCTTCGCTCGGCTTGCCCGGCTGCCCACCGTAGCCGCGGTACTCGGCCAGCAGCACCGACACGCCCAGCGGCCGATACACCGACACGATCCACGCCTGATCGTCCGCCAGCTCCGCGTTGCCGTGAAAGAACACCACCCCCGCCCCCGGCATCTCCTCACTCACTCCCTCGCCCGGCACGAACCACCCCTCGATTGCGCCGGCTTGCGTGTCGATCGCGACGCGCTCCGCCGCCTCGTGCGGCGGCACCCTCGACGGCATCCCCGCCGCCCACGCCGGGAACAGCACCCGATCCTGGATCACGCACGCCACCCCCACGATCCCCGCGTATCCCACGACCAGCGTCACCAACGCGATCGTCAGCAAGCGTCGGCCCGCCCGGCGTCGTTTGGGGTCCCGGGATGCCGGCTCATCGACCACACAAGTCTCCCCCACCCCTACGACAGATCACAAACGGAAGATCGCCCCGAGCTTCTTGCCCATCAGCATCGACGCACCGACCAGCGTCACCGTGAGCAGGGCCATGCCCCACACGCCCATGGCCGAGGCGATGTACGGGCCGTCGCCCAGGCGGTTGAAGAAGGTCCAGATCGCCTTAGTGATCGGGTAGTGATCGTCCTTCTGGGCGAGGATGAGCGAGTCGCTGACCTCGAGCATGGAGAAGGCAAACACGAGGATCGAACCGGCGATGAGGTTGGCCATGATGAGCGGGACGACCACGCGGCGCACGGCGGTGAGCGTGTCGGCCCCGAGGTTCAGGGCGGCCTCTTCGAGCGCCCCGGACGTCTGCTCCAGCCCGGCCGACGCGGAGCGCACGATGTACGGCAGGCGACGCACGCCGTAAGCGACGATCAGCAGCAGCAGCGGGTTGGGGTTCTGCCCGGAGACCTGCGTCAGCGACGCCAGCCAGTCGAACAGCCCCAGCCCGGTCGACTCGCCGAGCCCCGTCAGCCAGGCGTTCAGCTGCGGGAACGGCCAACGCAGCGTCATCGCGTAGTACCCGAACGCCATCACCAACCCCGGCACCGCCAGCGGCAGCATCGCCAGCGCGTCCAGCACGAACCCGCCCTTGATCTTCAGCCGCACGACCAGGTAGCTGATCGCCAGCCCGATGATCACGCAGAGCACCATCGCGAGAACCGAGTAGATCAGGCTGTTCACGATGGACTGCGCCGCCAGCGGGTGGGTCAACGCCGCGCCGAAGTGGCTTATCGTGAACTCGGTCGGCAGGACCGAGCGGTACCACGCCCCGTCGGCCGACACGCTCACCAGCAGCACGCCGATGTGCGGCATCACCGCCAGCAGCGTGACGACCAGGAACGCCGCCGTCGCCCCCCACCCCCACACGCCGCCCAGCGTCGGCATCGTCCCGGCCGCCTGAGCCTTGCTCTGCATCGCGTACCCCCGACCGCCCAGCACCAGCCGCCCGACCAGGTACAGCCCGATCGCCACCGCCAGCATCACGACGACCAAGGCGTACGGCCGCGGGCTGCTCGCGACCTCGCTGAGCCCGAAGAACACCTGCACGGGCGTGACCGTGTAGTAGTCGAACATCAGGGGCGTGCCCAGCTCGGTGAACGACCAGATGAACACGATCGTGCCGCCGGCGAACACGCCGGGCATCATCAACGGCAGCGTCACGCGGAAGAACCGACTCCACCGGTCGGCGCCGAGGTTGTCGGCGGCCTCTTCCAGGGCCGGGTCGATGTTAGCGAGCGCGGCCGTCAGGTTGAGGTACAGGATCGGGTAGAGGTGCAGGGCCTCCATGATCACGACGCCCAGGAAGCGTCCGCCGCCGAGCCCGCCGAGGAAGTCCAGCCCCGGCTCGTCGGGGCTCAGCAGCCCGATGTCGGTCAGGAACGCGTTGACCGACCCGAAGCGACCCAGGAGCGCCCGCAGCCCGATCGCCCCCACGAACGGCGGCAGGATCAACGGCACCAGCACCAGGCTCGTCACCAGCGCCTTGCCCGGGAAGCGAAACCGGGCCGCCAGCAGCGCCAGCGGCAACGCGAGCCCCAGCGACAGGATCGTGGTCCCGACGGCCACCCACAGGCTGTTGATCAGGCCCTCGACGAGCAGCGGGTCGCGGAAGACACCGACGATGTACCGGAGGGTGAACGCGTCCCACCCCGCCCCGCCGGAGAGCCCGAACCCGCCCATGACGGTCAGGAAGATCGGCCACAGCAGCAGGGCCACCAGCACGCCAAGCGTGACCGCCGCGATGGCGTAGATAACGACCTGACGGGTTCGGTGGGCGGACATCGAGCGGGATTCCCTGATCGGCAGACGAGGGAGGATAACCGACGGAGTTAGCGCGCGATCGCGGGCGTTGCGGTGGTGTGAGGCGTCGGTGAATCGCCGCGACACGGCGTGTGGCGGGGCGGTCGTGCGCACGGGAGTGGGTGTTGGATCGACGGAAGCGCGATGTGCGTCGAACCCCGGGACGCGTGGCGTCCCGGTTGGTTCGCGAGGTGATGCGGTGGGTCTGTGATTGATCACCCCGGGCCGAGCCGAGGGCTAAGTGCGGGTGTGCGCGCCGATGACGCCGTCTTTCCGGGGGTAGGAACACCTCGCTCATCCCGTGTGCTAACCCCCATGGCAGACACGCGTTGGCCGGGCACTCTGGCGAGGCGGACCGTCGACGGGTTGTCCCCTCCGCATGGCGGAGAGCGGGCGGCCGACAGGGTTGGCGACCAGGCTGCCGGAATCGCCGACTCGACGCGTGTGCTAGATCAGCGGGCCGCATCATTCGGCCCGGTGTACAGGCCGCGCCGCCCCGCCCCCGACGACTTGCGTGCTGAGAAACTTGCGCCCCGGAAAGTTGGCGAAGGGGCGTGGGTGGCACGCGGGGCTCATTGGCAATCGAGCGCGGCTCAGAGTCGGCGGGTGACGGTCGCGTGCAGCGATCGATCCCAGCGGAGGACGAAGACGGTGAGGGTGCGGGCGGGGTCGGCGGGGGCGTTGCCGCGGAGTTGGTGCTGCAGGCGGTCGGGGTCGACGGCCTTGTCGCGGGTCTTGACCTCGACGACGCCGGCGTGATGATCGGCGAGGGTGCGCTTGAGGCGCTTGAGCTGATAGGGCCGGTGGTCGAGGACGCGGAAGGCGGCAAGCCAGGGCGAGTCGCTCGGTTCGTCGGCGGTCAGCAGGCCGAGGGCGGGGTGGGGTGAAGGCAGGCCAAGGCGGTGCATGAGTTCGGCGCGTTCGACGGCGGCGTCGACGGTGAAGAGGTACGCGCCGAGCGGAGCGATGTCGGGTTGACCCGGGGCGCCGGCGAGGGTGGTGGCTTGGCCGATGGGGTCGATGTGGGTGGCGGCGCGGGGGGCGTCGGCGAGGTCGAGGGCGTGGGTGGTGTCGAGCCAGAGGTGGGCGTGGCCGAGGGCGTGGCCGTGGCTGACGAACTCAAGCTGGGTGTCGGCGGGGAAGCGGTCGGCGAGGTGGTGGGCTTCGTCGCGGTCGGCGGCGGGGGAGAGCTTGATGAGGCCGAACGGCGCGGCGGCGAGTGGGTCGGCCAGTGCGTAGGGATCGGGCGCGTAGTCGGCGAGGCGGTGGGCGCGGCGGCCGGTGGCGGCGTCGCGGCGGGCGGGGTCAAGGTGGAAGGGGCGGCCGGCGAGGCGGAGGTTCGCGATGTCGGCGCAGGCGACGGGGCAGCCGGCGTTATGTCGGGTCATCAGCGCTCGGGCGGGGTCGGCGTCGAGGGCGAGGACGGGCAGGCCGGCGTTGCGCAAGGCCATGGCGTCGATGCCGGCGCCGCTGCAGAGGTCCAGCAAGGGGCGGCGTCGTTCGGTCGCGAGTTGTCGCCAGGCGTGGGCGAGGCGGTGGGCCTTGTAGAGAGCGACGGGCCAGGCGGTGGCCTGCTCGATGGCGGCCGGGTCGGCGAGCAGTCGGTCGGCGCGCGGGATGCGTTTGGCGTCGGCCTTGCGCCGGGCGTGAGCGAGCTGCAGGGCGACGCGGACGAGCGCGGCGGCGTCGAGGCCAGGCGGGACCAGCCGGCGGAGTCGTTCGAGGGTGGTTGGCGAACCGGGATCGGCGTCGCGGACGGCGGCGAGGAGCGGCTCGGCGGCGGGGGTCAGCAGCGTCCGCCAGGCGTCGACCGCGGGAGGGGGCATGCGGTCAGGCTAGTCGGTCAGGCCGCGCGGGCGACGGCGGAGGTCGATCCCTCGCCGGCGATGGCACGGCGGATGGCGTCGATGAAGTCGTCGGGCTTGACGGGCTTGGCGAGGAAGTCGGTGCAGCCGGCCTCGAAGAAGCTCTCGCGGTCCTCGACGGTGACGTTGGCGGTGAAGGCGATGATGGGCACGGGGTGGCCGGCGGCGCGGATCGCGCGAACGGCGGTCGGGCCGTCCATCACGGGCATCTGCATGTCCATCAGCACGGCGTCGAAGGCGTTGCCCTGGGCCGCGTGGTCCTCGACGGCCTGCACGGCCTGTTGGCCGTTGCCGACGAAGACAGCCTCGAGGTCCGTGCGTTTGATGAAGTAGCCGAGCAGCTTCTGATTCTCGGGGCTGTCTTCGGCGATCAGCACGCGACCGGCCGGTGCGCCGTCGCGCGACGGCAAGGGCGCCGGGTAGCGAGGGGTCGTTCGGCGCAAGGCGTCGAGCTCTGCCGTGGGGTCCTGGACCATCTGAGCGGGCCCGATCGACCCGGGCTCGAGGGTGAACCGGAACGTGGTGCCCACGCCGGGCGTGCTTCGAGCCACGACGAGGTCGCCGAGCATGGCGTGGGCGATCGATCGGGAGACGGCGAGCCCCAGGCCGGTGCCGCCGTGCTTGCGCGTCGTGGACTTGTCGGCTTGCTCGAACGTGTTGAAGACTGCCTCGACGCGATCGGACGGGATGCCGATGCCGGTGTCGCTAACCTCGAACCACACGATCGGTTTAGGGTGATCGGTTTCGTAGCCGCAAGTGACGGTGACGCCGCCTTTACGAGTAAATTTGATCGCGTTGCCGATGAGGTTGATGAGGACCTGCCGGGTCCGTGTCGGATCGAGCGGAAGGCAGGCCGGGACGGGCGTGGCGAACCGCAGGTCGAGCTTGAGTTGTTTGGCGGACGCGTTGGGGCGGATGATCGTGTCGATCTGGGCGACGAGGTCGATCAGCGAGGTCTGCGTCTCGTCGAGCGTGAGCTGGCCGGCCTCGATCTTGGTGAGGTCGAGCACGTCGTTGATGAGGTCGAGCAGGTGCTCGGCGTTGTGGGAGATGGCACGGATCAGGTCCGTGCGTTCCGCGTCGCTGCTGGGGGCCTTGAGCAGCTCGGCCGAGCCGATCACGGCGGTGAGCGGCGTGCGGATCTCGTGGGACATGTTGGCCAGGAAGGCGGATTTGACGTCGCTGGCGCGTTCGGCCTCCCCGGCGATCACGCGGAGGCGTTCGGCCTTTTCGTCGAGCGCGACGCGCTGCCGGGCGATCATTCGCGCGGCGGGCTCGAACACCAGGACAGCCTCGAAGGTCAGCAGCAGCAGAGTCGCGACAAACAATCCGACCTCGACGACCTGAAGCCGGTTCACCTTGGCGGCGTAATCCGCTTCGTGCAGCGAGACCGCGTGATTCATCAGCCGCAGAAAGTCCTCGGTGCGTTCCTGGACCTCATTGAAGTGATGGATCGTGGCCGCGGGATTGTCGGCCCGGGTCAACGCCCGGACGTGTTCGGCCGTTTCATCGACGAGTGGGCCGAGCTCCCGATACGCCCGGCGGAGCTCATCGGAGTAGTGAGCGTCGGAGTCGTGGCCCTTCCCGCCCGCGGCGAGCGTGGCGTGCGAGGCCTGCCATTCGTCCAGGGTGGAGAGCAGCAACGCCGCCAACTCCGCCTTCTCGGCTCGGCTCTTGGCCAGGACAACGGTTCTTGCCTGATGATTGATCCGCTGACTCAGCATGCGTTGCCGGCCGGCGGTGTTGATGAGCGGCCCGTCGATCGTCGCCCAACCGAGCTGGTGCTGAATGAGCGCCTGAGAGATGAGCGTGAGCAGCGCGACGAGGCTGAGGGCGACGAGATATCGGACGCGCAGACTTGGCGTGCGTTCGATCTTCTTGGGCTCGCGGTGCGAGAGCTTCACCGAGACGACATCGTCAGGCCGTCACCGGGGGTTGATCACGGGTCCCGCGTGGCGGCCAAGTTCCCGGGTTGGGCGGCGCGTCGAGCGTTCCCCGGCTAGATGCCCTCGTATCGCGAGAGCAGGTCGACGATCTTGGTCTGGTTGGGGTTGGACTGGATCGAGCGTCGCCAGGAGGCGATGGCGGCGTCGCGGAGGCGGGGGTCGATGCGGCCGTCGCGGATGTAGAGGGTCATGAGCGCGACGCCCTCGCCGTTGAGCGCGGCGGTGTCGCCGGGATCGAGCCGTAAGGCCTGCCGGAAGGTGCGCAACGCCTGGGCGTAGCTGCGTGTCTTGAACTGCACGTAGCCGAGGCGTTCGTAAGCGGTGGGCGTGGGGTTGCGGCGGATGAGGGACTCGAGGACGTTCTGGGCGCGGGCGAGGTTGCCGAGCTTGATATGGGCGTCGGCCAGCCCGAGCAGGACCTGGTCGGCGAGCGGGCCTAGCTCGGCGGCCTGGCGATAGGCGTCGACGGCGGCGGCGTGATCGCCGAGCAAAGCGTAGGCGGCGGCGAGGTTGGTCCAGGCGGGCTGCGAGTCGGGGTCGAGCTCGGTGGCGCGGACGGCGTGCTCGAGGGCCTGGCCGGGCTCGCCGAGCTGGAGATACGCGGCCGCGAGGTCGCGGCGGGTGTTGAAGTCGTTGGGATCGATGAGCAGGGCGCGGAGATAGGCGGTGACGGCCTGATCGACCTTGCCGAGCAGCTGACGCATGAGCCCGAGGTAGTAGTGGGCGTCGAGGTTGTTGGGGTCGGTGACGGTGGCGTTGGCGTAGGCGGTCTCGGCGGAGGCGTAGTCGTCGTTCTGGCGGTAGATGTCGCCGATGCCCAGGTGGGCCTCGGTGACGTCGGGGTTGTCGGCGAGGACGGCGTTGAACGCCGCGAGGGCCTGCGCGTCGAGGCCCTCGTCGGCGAAGTTGCGGGCGTCCTGGAGTTGCTGGGCGAGGCGCTCTTGACGCTGGGCCTCGTTCTCACGCCGCGTCGACGAGTCGAGGGCGCAGCCGCCGAGCGTGGCGATCGCCAGCGCGGTCACGGCCAGATAGAGCGGCCCGAGCCGCGGTCGGGTTCGCGAGGCGGCGGGGTCGAGGTCGGGCATGGGTGGACTCGGAAACGGGGTCGGGGCGTGTGTCGTGGGTGATGATGCAGCGCCGGTGGGCGCGGATCAAACGCCGCTGGGGGCCGGCCGATCAGGTCGAGCCCGGCGCGACGGCGGGCGGCGCGGGGACGGCGGCGGTGTCGGCCGCAGGCTTACCATCGGCCAGACCGGCCGCGTCGGCCAGCGTTTCCCCGGCGACCGCGTCGCGGCGGGCTTGTGCCAAGCGATCCAAGACGGCCTCGGCGACCGGCGCGTCCTGCGTGCGCCCCCCGCGCGCCAGCCGATCGCCCACGGCCAGCACCTCGGTCAACGGCACGCGGTGCGGCGGCCGGCTGAGCGAGAGCGGCGCGTCGTCGATCGCCCCGTCGGCGTCGGCCAACCGGTGCAACAGCCCGCCCTTGACGAGCGCGTCGATCAACCGAGTCGCGGCCGGCACCGGCAGGACCAGCTCGTGCGCCAGGCCGTCGCGGTCGATCGTCTTGCCGCGGTCGAACCGCTGAGCGACCAAGGCCATCGCGGGCACCACGGCGTCGGGGCTGACGAGCTGGTCGGCGATCGTCGCCTGGCGTTGCCGCTCGATCTCCCAGCCCTTGAGGTTCTGCAGCGTCCGCGTGAGGATGAAGCCGAACAGCACGATGATCCACGTCAGGTAGAGCCACAGCAGGAACAGCGGCAGCAGCGCGAGG
>JBCBUE010000091.1:0-11062 GCA_039818285.1 Planctomycetota bacterium
GCTTATCGGAAGCCCCGGCAAATGTGACCCGCTCTCGCCCCCACACCCCGCCCGACGGCTCTAAACTGGCCGCCCCACCAAGCCCGGAGCCCACCCATGCCCGCCCCCGTCACCGTCACCGTCACCGGCGCCGCCGGCCAAATCGGCTACGCCCTGCTCTTCCGCATCGCCTCGGGCCAGATGTTCGGCCCCGACACCCCGGTCAAGCTCCAGCTCCTCGAGATCCCCGTCGAGAAAGCCATGAACGCCCTCAAGGGCGTCGCCATGGAGCTCGACGACTGCGCCTTCCCCCTGCTCACCGAGATGGTCCTCACCGACGACCCCAACGTCGCCTTCAAGGACACCAACTGGGCCCTGCTCGTCGGTTCCAAGCCCCGCGGCCCGGGCATGGAACGCGCCGACCTGCTCAAAGACAACGGCAAGATCTTCATCGGCCAGGGCAAGGCCATCGACAACAACGCCGCGGACGACTGCCGCGTCGCCGTCGTCGGCAACCCCGCCAACACCAACTGCATGATCGGTGCCGCCCAGTGCCAGCGCATCACCGCCGACCGCTGGACCGCCATGGTCCGGCTCGACCAGAACCGCGCCGCCACCCAGCTCGCCCAGAAGGCCGCCACCCCCGTCAAGAACCTCACCGACGTCTACATCCTCGGCAACCACTCGCCCACGATGTTCCCCGCCTTCCACATCGCCAAGGTCAACGGCCGACCCATCCCCGAGATCATCGGTCACCACGCCTGGCTGCAGGGCGAGTTCTGCGAGGTCGTCGGCAAGCGCGGCGCCGCCATCATCGCCGCCCGCGGCTCCTCCTCCGCCGCCTCCGCCGCCAACGCCCTGGTCGACCACGTCCGCGACATGATCACCCCCGGCGCCACCCATTCCATCGCCATCAAGTCCGGCGGCCACTACGGCTTCCACCCCGACGTCTGGGCCGGCCTGCCCGTCAAGACCGTCTCGCCCGGCGTGCTCGAAGTCATCGAAGGCCTGCCCATGGACGACTTCGCCAAGTCCAAGATCGACGCCACCAACGCCGAGCTCGTCAGCGAACGCGAGACCGTCGCCGACATGCTCGGCTGACCGCTTTAGCCCAAGTCCCGAAGGGCCGGACTCGCTCCCGCTCCAGCGCCTCCCCGCACCCCAACCCCAAGCCAACCGGAAGCGAAGCGCCCGGTTGGGTCTCCCACCAACGCAACCCCCGCATTGCATCCCGCCTCCCCCCGCGGGACAATCTCCCGATGCCCAAGCGCCTCGGCCTCGTCGCCGCCGCTCTCCTCGTCGCCGCCGCCCTCAGCCTCCTGCTCGTCTTCGCCGGCGGCGATCCCTCGGTCACCTCCCGCCCCGGGCCCGCACCCGCCAACCCCGCCGACCTCTCCCCCTTCGCTGGCGCCGACAACGCCACCGACGTCGAGGGCCTGGCCAACCGCGAGATCGTCGGCCCCGGCACCGCCGAACGCGGCGAGTACGTCCTCGACGCCCCCAACCGCCGCACCACCCTCACCTACGAAACCCTCACCCCACTCCCCCGCGGCGCCTACGAAACCACTTCCCCCACGGCCGAAATCGCCAACCCCGACCGCACCCGCGTCATCACCATCGCCGCCGATGCCGGCCGATTCCTCGCCCCCCAGAACCAGCTCCGCGAGGGCCAATTCCAGGGCAACGTCGTCCTCTCCCTCTACCAGTCCGACAACGCCAACCCCGTCGACCTCGACCGCCCGCCACGCCTCCGCGTCCACCTCGTCGACGCCAACTTCGACGCCCAGCTCGGCACCGTCGAGTCCGACGACGACGTCCTCGTCACCGCCCCCGACTTCGAGTTCCGCGGCCGACAGCTCAGCCTCGTCTACTCCGACCTCCGCCAACAACTCTCCCGACTCGAGGTCGCCCAGGGCGAATCCCTCGTCTTCAACCCCCAAGCCCTCGACCTCGAAACCGCACAACCACAAGCACAAGCGCCACCGAAAACCACCATCCTCGACCTCCCCGGCGGTGCCGAAGAGACCGTCGTCACCCCCAGCCAAAACAAACCCAAGCCCGCCAAGGCAAAGAACAAAGACAAGAACGGCCCCCCCAAAGACACCGAGCCCAACCGCACTCGCAACGACCACGAGACGACCGACTCGCCAAGCGAACCCGACGCCAACGCGCCGACCTCGCTCTACACCGCCGTCTTCGAGCGTGACGTCCGCGTCGACGCGCCCGACGCCACCATCGACGCCGACGTGATGTCCATCACCTTCGCCCTCGATCAACTCGGCCCGACCGACAACGCCAACGACACCTCCACACCCCCACAAGCCAATCGGAAGCGCAGCGCCCGGTTGGATCAAGCCCCACCACCCGCCGCCGCGGAACCCACAACCCAACCCGCGACCCAGCCCGCCGCAACGCAACCTAAATCACCCACCCACTCACACGCCACTACACAAACGGCAAAGGCAACCGCCCCCACCCCCCCGCCCTCACCCAATCGCCAAATCGCCCAATCGCCGAATCGCCAAGTCCCACGCCCCCCGCCGACCCCCGCTCCCTCTTCGCCCCCTCGCCCGACGACGTCACCGTCACCTGGACCGGCCCGCTCATCGTCGAGCCCGCCGACCGCACCCCCGATCAGTTCGCCGACGCCGACGACGCCTATATCCGCCTCCAGGGCGCCCCCGTCCGCATCCGCACCACCCGCGGCGAGTCCGTCTCCGCCCCCGTCGCCACCTACCACCGATCCACCGGCCGCGTCACCGCCGAGGGCACCGCCGCGCTCCCCGCCCGCGTCGTCTCCGCCGACGGCGCCACCCTCGTCGGCCGATCCGTCGACCTCGCCACCGCCGCCGGCCAGGGCACCATCCTCGGCCCCGGCACCCTCACCGCCGCCCCCGACGACAACCCCGACCACGACAGCCTCACCCGCATCGCCTTCGCCGACACCCTCGACCTCACCTTCGACCCCGCCACCACCACCACCACCGACGCCAACGACAACCTCGACCTCGGCCCCCTCGCCTCCGCCGCCTTCCGCGGCCCCGTCCGCATCGACGACCCCCGCCTCACCCTGACCGCCGAACGCGCCCTCACCGCCCGATTCTTCACCCACACCCCCTCCCCCCGACTCCAACAGATCGACGCCCTCGGCGACGTCGCCGTCACCGCCACACGCGACGGCCAGGCCGGATCGTTCGACCTCGACGCCGACGAACTCCTCGTCGACTTCGCCCTGGACCCCACCGGCCGCGAACAGCCCGCCTCCCTCACCGCCCGCCGCGACGTCAACGTCGCCTCCCCCGAACTCCGCCTCGCCTGCGACACCCTCGACGTCGACCTCGCCGACCCCCAAGCCAACCGAGAGCGCAACGACCGGTTGGGTGTCTCCCCCGACACCCCCCTCGACCAGATCACCTCCCTCACCGCCGCCGGCCGCGTCGATCTCGAACTCCTCGACCAGAACCTCGCCCTCGCCGGCGACCGCCTGGTCGTCGACGCCGACGACGACCAGGCCGAACTCTTCGGCGACCCCCTCGACCCCGACCGCTGGGCCACCGCCACCCAGACCGACGACCGCGGCCCGTCTACCCTCGCCGGCCCCCAACTCGTCTTCCGCCAGGCCGACCGCTCCGCCCGCGTCCCCGGCCCCGGCACCCTCACCACCCCCCTGCCCACCGATCAATCGCCCGATCGCCAAATCGCCAAATCGCCAAGTCAGTTGGCCGTCGCCTGGCAACGCGGCATGGCCTTCTTCGACACCGCCGGCCAGGCCCACTTCATCGGCAACGTCACCGCCACCACCCAACAGCCCAACGCCACCTCCCAGCTCACCGCCGACGACCTCCGCCTCAATTTCACCCCCTACACCGACGAACACACCGCTATCGACCCCAACACCCCCCAAGCCAACCGGGAGCCAAGCGACCGGTTGGGTCCCCAACCACCCAATCGCGACATCGCCAAATCGCCCAATCAACAACGCCAACTCCTCACCGCCTCCGCCACCAGCCCCGCCGGCGACACCCCCCCCGCCTTCACCTACGCCGCCCGCGACCCCGACACCGACCAGCTCCTCACCCGCCTCACTCTCCAGGGCGACGCCCTCAACCTCGACAACACCAACGCCGACCAGCCCACCCTCACCGTCCCCTCCCCCGGCCGACTCCTCCTCGAGGACTACCGCCCCAACGCCGCGTCTGAGCCACGCGAAGACGCGGGACCCACCGACCCCCTCGCCGCCTTCTCCGGCCGCGGCGCCACCCTCATCCTCTTCAACGACACCCTCCTGCTCACCGCCGGCCCCAACACCCTCGACGCCAACGGCAACGTCCAGCTCGTCCACCAACCCGCCGACAGCAAGGACCCCAACCGCGCCACCCAGCTCGACACCCAACGCCTCGTCGTCGACCTCGCCGACCGTGCCGACCTCGGCCCGATGTTCACCAACTCAGCCGCAGACCAGTCGCCAAATCGCGAAATCGCCAAATCACCCAATGTAGAAGTCGACCAGATCGACGCCCACGGCGCCGTCCGCATCGTCGACGGCACCCGCCGCGTCAACACCGACCACCTCCGCTACACCGCCAGAGACAACACCGCCTGGCTCTGGGCCGACCCCGGCCGATCCACCCGCGTCACCGACGACCGCTACCCCGCCGGCCTCTCGGGCCAATCCATCTACTGGGACCTCTCCCGCGACCGCCTCGAACTCCGCCGCCCCGGCCCCGGCCTGTTGCCCATCCCGGAGTAGGGTTAGTAACCGCAGATAAACGCGGATAGGGTTGCGGCTTCACAACTTTTTCCTATCTGCGTTCATCCGCGTTTATCTGCGGTTTCAAGACTCCGGCCGATACCGCGGAAACAACGCCCGCCCCATCTCGATCCGCCCGCCCGGCTTCAGCTGCCCCCACGCCAACCACTCATCCAGCTTCCCCAAGCCGTGGTTGCGCAGCTGCGCCTCGTAGTCCAGCCCCAGCCGCTCCCAGACCTTCCCGCACGCATCCGGGATCACCGGCCACAACAACACCGACGCAATCCGCAACGCCTCGGCGCAGTGATACAAGACCGTACCGACATACGGCAGGCCATCTGGCTTCTTGGCGTGCTTGAACGGCGCAGTCTCTTCGATGTAACTGTCTACTGCACCAACTAGCCGCACTCCGGCCTCGCATGAACGAGCTAAATCAAGATCGCCAAAGCGAGCGATGACCTCATTCACCCAATCCTTGCACTCAAACTCAAGCAAGGACTCGGCGTCCTCTGCGCCTCCGCGGTTCTCATCACTTGGCGTCTTGGCGTCTTGGCGTCTTGGCGTTTCCACCGGTTCCTGAATCACCCCATCGAAGTACTTATGCGTCATATTCGACACACGGCTAAACGAGTTCCCCAGCGTGTTCGCCAAGTCCGAGTTGTACGTCTCCCAGAACGCCGCCTCCGCGAAGTCCGCGTCGGTCGTGCCCATCGGCCCGGCCTTGCACAAGAAGTAGCGCAACGCATCCAAGCCCCGGCCGAAGTCGGTGAACACCGGCTTATTCGGGTCGAACTTGCCCGCCAAGAGCTTACCGACCTGATCGATCGTCGCGTCGATCTTCTCGAGGTCGATGAAGTTGCCCAGCGACTTGCTCATCTTCTGGCCTTCTGAAATCCAGAACGAGTGCGCGTACACCAGCTTCGGCAGGCGAACCCAGCTGTAATCCTCGCGCTTCTGCAGCGCCATCAGCATCGCCGGCCAGATCGCCGCATGGAACCACAGGATGTCCTTAGCGATCAAGTGCGTCGCGCCGCCTTCCCAGTACTTCCGCCGATCGTCGGTGTCGACGGTCGTGAGGTAGTTGAAGAGCGCATCGATCCACACATACACCGTGTGCCCGGTCGGCGTGCCATCCAATGACGGCATCGCGATCCCCCAGCCGCCCTCGGCCGTGCTCTTGCCGGCCCGCGAGATGGGGACGTCCTGGGCTTCCTTGAGCCGGTTGATGATCTCGTTCTTGCGGGCCTCGGGCTGGACGTCGAACGCTCCCGACTCCATCGCGGCGATCACCTGCGGGGCGTACTTGCTGAGGCGGAAGTAGTAGTTCTCTTCGGTGCGTTTGACGAGGTCGCGGCCGGAGATGGGGGACTTGTAGCCGTGCTCGCGGGCGCGGGCCTCGGGGACGTACTCCTCCTCGCCAGGGTCATACCAGCCCTCGTACTGCCCGGGGTAGATGTCCGGCTCGCCCCCCTCTTCCTCGCCGTCGACCGGTTTCAGCAGGGCGGTGAGGTACTCGGTGACCTTGTCGACGTGGCGGGTTTCGCTGGTGCGGATGAAGTCGTCGTTCGTCATCCGCAGGCGGTCGAAGGTGTCCTTGAAGACGTTGGCGTTCTGCGTGGCCCAGTCCTGCGCGGAGAGGCCGCGCTCGGCGGCGGCGTCGACGACCTTGCCGGCGTGCTCGTCGGTGCCGGTGAGGAAGAAGGTGTCGTGCCCGGCCAGGCGGTGGTAGCGGGCGAGGGCGTCGGCGACGGTGGTCGTGTAGACGTGGCCGATGTGCGGCCGATCGTTGACGTAGTAGATCGGCGTGGTGATGTAGAAGGGGTCGGGCATGGGCGGGTGATGGTAACCGCGCGGGTGTCGGGGGATTTACACTCGGCCGATGGGCCTGTCAGACAGCTTGCGGGACGCGTGCTACGGCGTGGCCGGGGCGGTCAGCGCGCCGGTCTGGGGGTGGTCGCTGTGGCGGACGGGCAAGTGGCGGACGGACTGGCGCGGCAAGCGGGGCTTCGTCGACGCGGGGGCGAGTAGCCGGGACTCGGCGAGTCCCGGGGTTGCGGGTCGGATCTTGCTGCACGCCGTCAGCGTCGGCGAGACCAACCTCATCCGCGGGCTGGTCGCCAAACTCGTCGAGCAGGGCGTCGAGGTCGTCATCTCCGTGACGACCGACACCGGCTGGGCGACGGCTCAACGCCTCTACGGCGAGATGGCGGGCGTGTCGGTCGTGCGTTACCCGCTGGACTTCTCGTGGATGGTCGAGCGGTTCCTCGAGGCGGTTCGGCCGGACGTGGTGGGGCTGGTGGAGCTGGAGGTCTGGCCGGGCTTCGTGGCGGCGTGCCAGCGGCGGGGGATCGCGGTGGGCGTGATCAACGGCCGGCTGAGCGAGAAGAGCTACGGGCGGTACGGGCTGCCGGGCGTGAAGGGCCTGGTGCGCGGGACGTTCGAGCGATTGGATTTCGTCGCGGCGCAGAACGCCGCGTACGCCGAGCGCTTCGTGGGGCTGGGGGTCGATCGCGAGAAGGTTTCCGTGCTGGACACGATGAAGTGGGACGGCGCGGCGGGGGGGATGAATGATTCGCTGCGCGAGCAGGCGGAGCGGCTGGCGCAGGAGATCGGGTTGAGTGAACCACAGAGGCGCAAAAGCACGGAGAGCGGAGAGGCAGCAGACAAAGATCAGCACAAGGGCGTAGCCGGGCCGCTACGCGGCCCAGGCGAAAAAACATCAACGCCAAGACGCCAAGACGCCAAGACGCCAAGGGGGGAGAAGGTGGTGGTGTTGGGGTCGACAGGAGATCGCGAAGAAGAACAGTTAGCTGTTGCGATCCACGAAGCTTGGCAGGAATACGACGAGCGAAGCGTAAGCAATAGGCTGCGTTTGATAATCGTCCCGCGAAAGCCAGAACGGTTCCCGAAAGTCTGGCTGGAGCTTTGCGGCGACTACATGACGGGTGGTGGATTCTGGGGTGATGAGTTGATGCGTCGATCGGGCAGTGGCCGTTTCGACCCGGAGCCCTTATCGCCGTACATCAGTGCAGTCTTGATGGACACCATGGGTGAACTCAGGGCCTGTTACGCCTTGGCCGACGCGGTGATCGTCGGCCGGTCGTTCAACGGCTGGGGTGGGAGCGATCCGATAGAGGCGGCGGGGCTGGGGGTGCCCAGCGTCATGGGGCCGGACCACCAGAACTTCGAGGCGGTCGTGTCGGCGATGGTAGATGGGGGCGGGTTGGTGGTGGAGCCGACACCCGAGGCGGCGGCGCAGCGGGTGGTGCGTTGGCTGACGACGGAAGATGGGGCAAGCGAGGCCGAGGCGGTCGGGCGTGCGGGGAAGCGCGTGATCGAGGAACATCGGGGGGCGACGGATCGGCACGTCGCTTTGTTGATGGGCTGGTTAGCGAAGGCGAAGGGCTGAGCGTTGGACGCGGAGCGTGTGCGAGACGAGGTGTTGGCCAACGCCCGGCGGGTGGTGGTGAAGGTCGGGTCGTCGCTGATCACGGTCGATGGCGAGGGCGACGGGGGGCCTCGAGTCGATGTCGATTTCGTCAAGGGGTTGTGCGGGCAGCTGGCGGGGCTGATGGAGCGTGGGGTGGAGGTGGTGCTGGTGTGCTCGGGGGCGATCGCGGCGGGGTGCGCGGAGCTGGGGCTCGCGCGGCGGCCGACGGAGTTGGCGCGGCTGCAGGCGGTGGCGGCGGTCGGGCAGCGTCGGTTGATGCAACACCTGCACGCGGCGATGGCCGAGCACGGGCGCGGCGTCGGGCAGGTGCTCGTGACGCGCGGCGACTTCGACGATCGGGCGCGTTTCCTCAACGCCCGGCACTGCCTCGAGGAGCTGTTCGCGATGGGCGTCCTGGCGGTGGTGAACGAGAACGACGCGGTGGCGGTCGACGAGATCCGCTACGGCGACAACGACCTGCTGTCGGCCCACGTCGCGCACGCGCTCAAGGCCGATGCGCTGGTGCTGCTCACCGTGGTCGACGGGCTGCTCGATGAGTCGGGCGCGGTGGTCGACGCGGTGACGGGCGCGTCCGGCGATGGGCACGTCGCGACGGCCAAGTCGGCGTGGGGCAGCGGGGGGATGGCGACCAAGCTCGAGGCCGGCCGACTGGTCGCGGACGCGGGTGAGGCGGCGGTGATCGTCAACGGCCGGGCCGAGCGGGTGATCGAGCGGGTGCTGTCGGGCGAGCGATTGGGGACCGTGTTCGTGCCGGCCGAGCGCAAGCTCGACAGCCGGCGGCGCTGGCTGGGGCTGACGCGTCGGCCGCGGGGGACGGTGACGGTCAACGCCGGGGCGGCGGCGGCGCTGCGCGAGCAGGGCAAGAGCCTGCTGGCGGTGGGCGTCGTGGGCGTGACGGGCGCGTTCGCGGCGGGTGACGTGATCGCGATCGTGGATGAGTCGGGCGACGAGGTCGGGCGGGGGATGACGGGGTACACGGCCGACGAACTCGTGTCGGTCAAGGGGATGCGGTCGGCCGAGGCGGCCGAGGCGCTGGGGGGCGTGGCGCTGGGCCCGGTGGTGCACCGCAACGAGCTGGCGTTGCGTCGCCCGGAGCGGGCCGACTGATACGCAGGCGGGCCGACGCGGCCGATAACGCGACCGGCCGTCACGATCGCTACAAGCGGTGCGGCCGCGCTCAACCGGGGGACCCGGACGACCGATACGCCCCGTGCCCAGGCGCTCGACGCGCCCGGCCTCGCGATGCCCGCCTCGACCTCCCCCAGCCCCGACGCCGTCGCCCGACGCCTCGACCACCTGGCCGACCTCTGCGCCAAAGGCCTGGTTGCGTCGGCCGAGCTCGAGCTGCACACCTGGCGGCGCGAGCCCGATTGCCCGCCCGCCGCCACGGCCCTGCTCGCGGCCCTGCTCGCCCAACGCGGCCGGCCCGACGACGCCTGCCGGTTGCTCAACGGCCTGCACGACGAGCCCGATGACCGACTCGACGCCGACCAGGCCGCGCTGCTGATCGCGATCCTCGCCGAGCGTGGCCAGGCCGACGCCGCGCAACGCCTGGCCGAGCGGCTCACCGCCGCCCACGCGCATCGCGACGGCGTGTCCGATTACCTCGCGACGCTTGGCTACGCCTCGGCCGCCGCCGCGCCGTCAACGCGACAGGTCGATGAGCTGGCGGACGCGATCGTCGCACGCCCCGCTTTGCTCCCCGCGCTGGTCACGGCGAGCCTCGCCGACGCGGCCGATCCCGCGGATCGATCGGCGTTAGCGCTGGCCGGACGCCGCGCGTTCGACCGGGTGGAGGAACCGGCCGAACGCGCGGCGGTCTGCCTGGCGATGGGCCGCCTGTCGCTCGCCGCGGGTCAGGCCGACGACACCCGCCGCTGGGCCCACCTCGGGCTCCGCGACCGGCCGCAGGACGCCGGCCTGGCGTTGCTGCTCGCCGACCTCGACGACGACCCGCGCCTCGGCCCGCCGGCTCGCCTCGCGCTCGCCCGCGCGCTCCGCCGACACCCGCACTACCCCGACCTGCGCGCCGCCTACATCCGCCGCTGCCAGCGCGACGGCAAGCCAGACTCGGCGCGTCGCCGGCTCGCCGCCTGGCTCAAGCGCGACCCGCGCTCCCCGATCGCCATCGAGCTCGAGCAAGAGGTGCCCGCATGAACCTGTGGATGCAGCAACACGCCGCCGCGCTGGTCGATCGCGCCGCCCTCGCGCTCGACGCCGCCCTGCTCGACGAAGCCTCGGCCGACCTCGACGCCGCCCTGCGTCTCGACCCCGGCCATGCCGACGCCCTGCAGATGCGCCTCACCGTCGACCTCATGCTCGGTCGCTGCGATCACGCCCTCGCCCTCGCCGACCAGCTCGCCGCCTACCACCCCGACCTCGCCAAGTCACCCGCCGTCGCCCTGAGCATGGCCGAGGCCCACGCCCGCGCCGGCCGCGCCGCCGACGCCGCCGACCTGCTCGCCCAACTCGTCGCGCAACACCCCGACGAGCCCGACGCCTGGCGCGCCCTCGCCGGCGCCCGGCTCCGCCTCGGCCAATCCGACGCCGCCGGAAACGCACTCCGCGAGGTGATCCGCCTCGAACCCGACAACGCCGCCGCCCGACGCCAGCTCGCCCGGCTCGTCGGCGTCTCCGACGCCCAGGCCGCCATCGACCTGCTCGCCTGGCCCGGCCACGGCGACGACCCCGTCGTCCTGCTCGACGCCGCCCGCCTCTGCCTGCACGTCGATCGGCTACGCGACGCCCAGGACCTCATCGACCGCGTCATGCTCGACCACGGCGACGACCCCGCCGCCTGCATCGAGGCCGGCAACCTCGCCGAGTTCGAGGCCCGTTTCCAGGGTCACCCGTGGGTTCGTATCCCGAAGCTCGTGCCCGAG
>JBCBUE010000092.1:0-10056 GCA_039818285.1 Planctomycetota bacterium
CCCACGATCCCGGCTTCCACCGCCAGCAGCCCCGCCCCGATCATCAACACCCACCCCCACACCGGCTCGCCAACACGCCCCGCGTCAACAGCCGTCGCAACGCCCGACACCCCGGCCGCCGCCGTCCCCTCGCCTTCTCCCGCCAGCCACGCCGACGCTCGCTCGACCGACCACCGGTCGGCCGCGCTCTCAGACGCGTCCGGGTTGACCGCCACCCATCGCTCGCCCTCCTCGCCGGACGCCAGCTTCACGACGCCCGGCTGCTCCAGTCGACGCAGCGCCGCGCCGTCGCTCACCACGGCCCCCACCGTCAAGCCGCGTTCCGCGTCCTCCGTCGCATCCCTCGCCGCCCAGCCCGCCACCGCCTGCATCACCCCCACCCACGCCCCCCGCCGCCCCAGCCCGCCCTGGCTCGGCACCACCGACGCGTTCACCCACGCCACGCGCCCCCGCCCGACCGGCATCACGCCCAACGCCACCGACCCGTCCGCGTGTTCGGCCAACACCTCCGCCCCCATCGCCCCCACACCCGTCCGCCACCCCCCCCCCGGCCGCGCCCGCTCCAACGCCGACCACGCCGTCGGCCCCAACCCCGCCAGCATCCGCTCGCCCCGTGCCGTCGGCACGAGCCCCGCATCGCCCGCCCCTCCCGCTCCCCAGTCCCCGATCGACGCCGGCAACAAGCCCGCCTCCCACAACGCCGACAACCCCGCCCCGCTCGTCGCGTCGCTGATCACCAACAGCCCCCCGCCCCGGTCCACCCAAGCCGCGAGCCGCTCCGCCTCAGCGGTCGACAGCGCCGCGTCCCCGACCACCACGACCACCGAGCCCTCAACGCCGCCCGTCATCACCGCAAACCGATCGCCCTCGCCCCCCCGCGGCGCCAACGCCCGCGCCACGTAATACCCCGGCGATGAGGGATCGGCACGCCCCCTTGCCGACCCAATCAACCGCACCGCCGCCGCCTCGCCCGTCCGCGCCACCGCGTAACCCGCGTCGTCCGCCGCCATCCCGTCGCCCGTCAGCCGCAACGCCACCTCGCGGGACGCGCCCGCCTTGCCGGCCGGCAGGTCGAACGACACCGCCACCGCCGTCGCCTCCTCACCCGTGAAACGCAGCCCGCGCTCGCCGACCCGCTGGCCATCCACCCACAGCTCCGCCCGCGTCCCCGCCAGCCCCGACCCGACGACCACGCCCGACACCACCGCCGCCTCGCCCGGCCGCGCCACCGCTGGCTCAATCCACAGCTCCGACACCCCCGCATTCCCCCGCCCATCCCGCCCCCTCGTCGCGTCCACCACCTCGACCGCGCCGGCCAACCCGTCCGACGCGACGCCCGCCTCCGCGACCGCCGACCACGTCGTCGCCTGCAGGTCGCTGACCACCACCAGCCGCCCCGGCCCGCCCGTCGTCCGCACCGCCTGCGCGAGCAGCCGCCGCCCCTCGGCCAGCGCCGCCGTCATGCTGCCCGTCCCCGCCGTCGCCTCGACCGCAGCGAGCGCCGCCCGCAACGCCGCCACGTTCCGCGTCGGCCGATCGAACACCGACTCGGCCGACAGCCCCCCGACGACCAGCCCCGCCGGCGCCCCCGCGGCCTCCGCCTCGCCCAGCGCCCCGTCCGCCGCGGCCTTGCCGAGTTGCATCGCCGTCGCTCCCCCCGCCCCCTCCAGCCGCCACCCCATCGACGCCCCCGCGTCCAGCACCACCACCACCGCCCCGCCCGCCGCCCGCTCGCCCTCGCGAGCCCCGACCGCCACCATCGGCCGACAGAACGCCAGCACCACCGCCGCCACCGCCAGCGAACGCAGCATCAGCAGCAGCCACCGCCGCACCACCAGGCCCCGCCCCTGGCGAACCGCCGCCTCGGCCAGCAACGCCACCGACGGAAACACCACCACCCGCCGCGCCCGCCGACTCATCAGGTGCGCCGCCACCGGCAACGCCAGCAAACCCAATCCCGCCAGAAGCCAGGGCGTCGTGAGCCACACCGCATCAGTACGTTAACCACCGCGATGGCGATCGCTATCGCGCCGCCAGATACCCCCGCAGCGACTCCAGGTACGGCCGATCCATCGTCGCCGCCGCGTAGTCAACACCCATGCCACGCAGGTCGCTCGCCCACCGACGCCGCCAATCCGCGAGCTTCTGCTCGTACGCCGCCCGCACCGCCGGCTCGCTCAGCCTCAGCCGCCGACCCGATTCGCTGTCGACGACCACCGCCTGCCCCCAGCTCGGCAACGCCAGTTCGTCGCCGTGCAGGACGTGGAACACCGCCGCCTCGTGCCCCGCGTGCCGCAGCAGCCGCAATCCCCGCAGCACCGGCCCCGGCTCCTCGTGCAGGTCGCTCAGCACGATCACCACCCCGCGCCGCCGACGCAGCCGCCGACCCACCGCCTCGAGCGCCATCCCCAGCCGGCTCGGCTGCCGCCACCCGCCGGGCTCGTGCGCCTCCAGCGTCGACACCACCGCCCGCGCTTGCCGCCACCCGCCGGCCGGCTCGACCATCGCCTCCAGCCCTTCGCGCGCGATCGCCAGCCCCACGCGATCCTGCTGCTGCACCAGCATGAACGCCATCGCCGACGCCAGCCGTGCCGCGTGGTCGTACTTGCTCACCGGCCCGTCGTCCCGCCCCGCGCCGCGCTGCTGGCTCGTCCACCCGCCCAACCAGGACTTTCGCGGTCGCGCCTTTTTCCCCGCCACCCCCGCGTAACCCATCGACGCGCTCGCATCCACCACCAGCACCGCCGACACCTCCGTCTGCATCTCGAACCGCTTGACGTACAGACGATCCGACCGCCCGTAGACCTTCCAGTCCACGTCCGCCGGCGTGTCGCCCGGCACGAACTGCCGGTAGTCCGCGAACTCCACCGACCGCCCGAACCGATCCGACCGATGCCGCCCCGCGTATCGTCCGATCACCTTCCCCCGCGGCACAAACCGCAACCGACGCAACACCCCCAGCTCACTCACTCGCAGGTACCGCGACTCGGCCTGTTGCTCGTTCATGGGTTAGGCAAGATTCAACACAGAGGGCCACAGAGAGTCGGCATCAGCCGAGTGATGTATTGCTGGTGATAATGAAGCCTGCAATTACCACAAACAGAGTAAGTGATCCGGCCGACACGAAAGCGATGTCTGCCACACGTCGTGTCAGGGGCTCACGGCTTCTTCTAGCGGAGAGCGCGAGTCCCGTCGACACGGCCAGCGGCACAACCAACAGCAAGACAAAGCGCGGCGGGTCGATCTCATCAAGAGCCATAAGACTGACAGCAATCATTCAGCACCAGATGCTGCAGATAACCGAAATAAGTAGCTCAATCACTTCGCTCGTTTTCGCCATCTGCATCGATGCATTTTATGCCATGGATGGCTTATCTCTGTGGCCCTCTCGTGGCCCTCTGTGTTGAACCCATCTCAGCCCGGCTCCCGCACCTCGTCCACGATCCGCCGCACCACCGCCAGCGCGTCCAGCCCCTCGCCCGCCGCCTCGTAGTTCGGCAGCACGCGGTGACGCAGCACCCACTCGGCCGCTTCTCTGACGTCCGCGCAGCTCGCCGTCGGCCGCCCGTCCATCGCCGCCAGCGCCTTGGCCATCAGCACCATCATCTGCCCGCCCCGCGGCCCGGCCCCCCACTCGACGTAACGACCCGCCGTCTCGCTCGTGTCCTCCCGCCCCGGCCGCGTCGCCCGCGCCAGGTCCACCGCGTACCGCACGACGTGCTCGCTCACCGGCAGCCGCTTCACCAGCTGCTGATACGCCAGCATCGTCTCCTTGCTCGCGACTTGTTCGACCGACGTGTCGCGCGGCGCCGTCGTCGCCGAGACGATGTCGACTTCCTCGTCTACCTCGGGGTAATCGACCCACAGGCTGAGCATGAAGCGGTCCAGCTGCGCCTCGGGCAGGGGGTACGTGCCCTCCTGCTCGATGGGGTTCTGCGTCGCGACCACGACGAACGGCGGATCGAGCGCGTGCCGCGTGCCCATCGACGTGACCTGCCGCTCCTGCATCGCCTCGAGCAGCGCCGCCTGCGTCTTGGGCGGGGTGCGGTTGATCTCGTCGGCGAGGATGAGGTTGCCGAAGACCGGCCCGGGCACGAAGCGCATCGCGCGGTGGCCGTCGGCGTCCTCGTCGAGCAGCTCCATGCCGATGATGTCGGCCGGCATCATGTCGGGCGTGAACTGCACGCGGCGGAACGACCAGCCGAGCACCTCGGCCAGCGTCCGCACCAGCAGCGTCTTCGCCAGCCCCGGCACGCCGACGATCAGCGTGTGCCCCTCGGCGAAGACCGCCGCGAGCAGCGCCCGCACGGTGGTCTGCTGACCGATCACCACCCGGCCGATCTGCTCGGTCATCGCGCCCGCGGCGGCGGCGGCTTCGTCAAGGAGCCCGGCGTCGTCGATCCCTGAAGAACGCTCAGCCATCCTCGCCTGCCTCCGTCTCGCCGCCCGTGAGATCGATCGCCTCCAGCGCGTCGGCCACCGCCTCGGCCGAGTCGTACGCCCCGGCGTCGTACCGGCCGCCTGGCCACATCGTCACCGGCAAGGGCGTCTCGAACTGATGCCACGCCTCGGCGAACGGCGCGAACGTGCCCGCGGCGAACACCTCGGCCATCGCGCGCGTCACCGCTTCGCGGTCCCCCGTCACCCGCGCCGCCTCGGCCTCGGCCGCCGCGGCCGAGGCCGGCTCGTCCCGCTCCCACAGCCAACGGTCGAACGCCGGCCACGCCTCGGGCTTCACCCGCCACACCGCAAACGACCACGCCGCCAGACGGCAGCTGTCCTCGAACACTGGCTCGTCCCAGTCCGCCTCCCACGTCGGGTTGCAGTCCGAGTTCAACGGCACCGGGATCGCCACCCGCACAAACGCGCCGGGGTGCTCGGCCTGGTACGCATCCAGCACCCCGAGGTGCCGACGGCAGTGCGTGCAGGCGTAGTCGAACATGACCAACGCCACCGCTTCGGCGTCGACGGGCCCCCCGTGCGGCAGCGACGCCACGCCCACCTGCATCTGGCCGTCCAACACCCCCACCCAACGCTCGCCCCCACGCACCACGTCGAAGTCTCGGCCCGTCGGCAACGCCAGTTGCGCCACCGTCGACGGCGCCGTCGCCTGCACCGCCGCCAGCAACGCCACGCCCGCCAACCCCACCGCCACGCCGCCCATCATCGATCCCGTCAAGCCCGCGCCCGGGCGTGCCTCACGCGCCGCGTCTTCGCCGGCCGCCTCGCTGACGACACCCCTTTGCCCGGTCATCACCACCGACACCACGCCGACGACGCTCGCCACCGCGCCCAGCGTGTGACCCGTCATGCACCACGCGCACCACGCCTGCACCACCGCCGCCTGCACGAAGACGAACCACGCCCCCGCCCCGACGATCGCCGCCGCCGCCGCGCCTGTCAGCCACGGCCCCGCGCCGCGCCGGCCGCCCGCCGCCGACCCCACCACTCCCGCGATCAGCGCGACATAAGCCCCCAGCGCCAGCGCGCTCACCGGCACCACGCCCAGCGCCTTCGACCACTTGCTCGTCAGCACCTGGGCACAGCCCGACCCCGCCCCGCACCCCGCCGGCATCACGCCCTCGCGCAGCGACACGATCGTCAGGTACGCCGACACCCCCGCGGCCGCCGCCCCCAGCACGCACGCTACCCACCCCGCGGCGCTTAGCCCCGGGGTGGCTCCAGCTGTCGATGCGTCGGCGGTCTCGACGTCGGCCATCGCTGCACTGTACGCCGCCAAGCCCCCCGACCGTTCGCCGCGCCCCGCTACGATGCTCGGCTCGTATCCGCGACCCCGTTCCGACCCGGAGCCCCCCATGGCCGGCCACAGCAAGTGGGCCAACATCAAGCACCGCAAGGGCCGACAGGACGCCAAGCGCTCCAAGATGTGGTCCAAGTGCTCCCGCGCGATCATGGTCGCCGTCAAGCACGGCGGCCCCGACCCCGACGCCAACCTCACCCTCCGCTACGCCATCGACGACGCCAAGGCGGAGAACATGCCCAAGGACACCATCGCCAACGCCATCAAGAAGGCCTCCGGCGACGCCGACGGCGTGGACTACGAGGAGATCGTCTACGAGGGCTACGGCCCCGCCGGCGTCGCGATCATGCTCGACATCCTCACCGACAACCGCAACCGCACCGCCTCGGACCTGCGCAAGGTCTTCGAGAAGGGCGGCGGCAACCTCGGCGCCACCGGCTGCGTCTCCTACCTCTTCACCGCCAAGGGCCAGGTCTTCGTCGCCAAGACGGACGAGGCCGCCGAGGAAGCCGTCATGGACGCCGCCCTCGAGGCCGGCGCCGAGGACGTCATCGACGGCGGCGAGGTCTGGGAAGTCACCACCGAGCCGACCGACCTCGGCCCCGTGCGCGACGCGCTGATCGCAGCCGGCCTGACCGTCGAGTCCGCTAAGCTCGGCATGATCCCCTCGACGACCGTCGAGGTCACCGGCAAGGACGTCGAGAAGACGCTGCGGCTCATCGAAAACCTCGAGGATCACGACGACGTGCAGAAGGTTCACGCCAACTTCGACGTGCCGGAGGAAGAGCTGGCGGCGTTGGATCAGGGCTGATGCCGCGAGCGTGTCCGATATTCATATCTGAATGCTGCTTCGGGCGATAGTGCACAGATGCTGTACCCAACCTTGATGGTCTCGGGCGAGGCGGCGTTGGAGCGTGGGCCGGTGAAGCGGGCGTTGGTGCATTACAGCGGGCGGGTGCAGGGCGTGGGGTTTCGCTACACGACGGCGACACTGGCCGAGCGGTTCGCGGTGGCGGGGTACGTGCAGAACCTGCCCGACGGGCGGGTCCGGCTGGTGGCCGAGGGGGCGTCGGCGGAGGTTGAGGGGTTGCTCGAGGCCGTGAGCGAGCGGATGGGTCGAAACATCCGATCCGCCGATGTCGCGTGGATCGAGGCGACCGGCGAATTTGGCGAACCGGCCGACGGCGACACGTTTTCTGTTAGGTACTGAGCCTTAGGCGTTAGATGTGATGCGCTAGGGCTTGCTTAACGCATGGCCCGAAGGGGCCGCGCGAGGACAGCACGATTGTCGAGCAACGCGACGCACGCGGTGCGGTTGTCGCCGAAAGTCGGCCCGAGCAGGGCGTCGCGTTCGTTGTCGGTGAGGTCGGCGGGCAGGTCGTCGAGGTGTTGGCTCAACGCATCGGCGCGGGTATGGGCGGGCGTGTGGGCAAGGGCGGCGGCGGCGACGAGGACGGCGGGGCGGAGGTTGGCGGCGACGGCGGTGCCGGCGGGCATGGGCAGGGCGAGGCGGGCGGTGTTGACGGCGGGGCCGGCGGCGGTGGAGGTGGTGGCCCCGGTGGTCGCCGAGCCGGCCGCGGCGGCGGCGAGGGAGGGGGCGGTGACGGCCTGGATGGCGGCCCAGCCGGCGGTGAGCGAGGCGGCCAGGCCGACGGCGGCGGCGGTCCGGGGCCGGCGGCGGAAGGTGGCGAGCACGTGCGTCGAGGCGGGGGCGTCGGGCGGCTTGACGGCCTCGGCGTCGACCAGGGCGGGCGCGTCGGCCAGGGCGTGGCCGGTGGCCTCGACGGGGTCGGGCTCGGGGTCCTGCTGCGGGTCGGCGTTGTGGCGTTGGACGAAGGCCGAGGCGTCGAGGTCGAGCAGCGCCTTGGCGAGCTCGATCCGGGCGGTGTCGAGCCGGGCCGCGGCGGCGTCGCGGTCGGCGATCGCGCCGACCAGGCTGGCCTTGCAGCGCTCGAGGTCGAGCAGGGCGAGGCGGCGGGGGTCGGAGCCTTCAGCGGCGACGAGGCGGGCGTCGGCGCCGGTGAGCTCGTCGCGAAAGGTCCTGGCCTGCTCGTCGAGCAGCTCGATCCGGCCCTCGAGCGAGCGGACCTCGTCGCGCAGCTCATCGACGTGTTGCCGCAGCCAAAGGGTGCTCATGCCGACTCCGGGGCCCCTCCGGCGGGGGCATCGGCGGTTGGCGGGCGGCGGTGCGGTTCTCGGGCGTTCAGCCGGCCGGTTCGTGGCCGTCTGTGCCGATCACGCGGGCCACGACGACGGTGCAGTCGTCGGTCGAGCGGTGGCGGCCGGTGAATTGACGCTGGGCCCAGAGGATGTCGTTGAGGATGGCCTCGGCGGTGGTCTGGCGCCGGGCGGCGTCGGCGGCGGCGGCGTCGGCGCGTTCGCGGCCGAACTTCTTGCCCTGTTCGTCGAAGGCGTCGAGCAGGCCGTCGGTGTATACGACGAGCGTGTCGCCGGGCCGGAGCTGGACGACGCCCTTGTCGTAGGGCACGTCGGGCATGACGCCGACGATCATGCCGCCGGCGTCAAGCGTCTCGACGACCTCGCCGTCGCGGATAATGATCGGCGGGTCGTGGCCGGCGTTGCAGTAGGTGAGCTTGCAGGTGCGCGGGTCGAGCACGCCGTACCACAGGGTGGCGAACTCGCTGGGCTGGGTGTCGCGGCACAGGGCGTTGTTGACGCGGACGATGACCTCGTCGAGGTCGTAGAGGTCCTGGGCGTAGGCGCGAAGCGACGCGCGGACCGAGGCCATGAGCAGCGACGCGGCGATGCCCTTGCCCACGACGTCGCCGACGGTGACGCCGAGTGCTCCCTGCAGCTCGAGCACGTCGTAGAAGTCGCCCGCCAACTCCATCGACGGCACGTACCGCGCGGCCAGCTGGAACGGCGCGACCTCGGGCAGCGACGCCGGGAGCATGCGCCGCTGGACGTCGGCGGCCAGGTGCAGCTGACGGATGACGCGCTGGCTCTGCTCGCGCTGGCGGTCGAGCCGGCGGTTCACGATCGCTGCGCCGACGAGCTGGGCGATGGCCTGCAGCAGGCGGCGCTCGAAGCCGGTGAACTCGCGTAGCTCGCCGGTGTACACCTGAACGGTGCCGATGGGTCGGCCCTGGTGGTTCATGCCGGCGCACAGCAGCGAGACCAGGCCTTCGCGGTCGGCGTCCCCGGGGTAGAGGACCCGCGGGTCGGAGCGCATGTCCGCGACGTAGACGACGTTGCCGGCGACGGCTTCCTGCAGCATCGGGCTCTCGTCGAGGTGGACCGCGCCCTTCTCGAGGTAGGCCGACGAGAGGTTGTAGACCGATCGCACCACGAGTTCGTCGCGCTTGGCCGGGTCGATCAGTCGGATCGCGACGGCGCGGACGTCGAGCATCTCGGCGACGGATCGGGCGGCGGTGTCGAGCACGGCCTGCAGGTCGCGGCTGGCCGACAGCACTTGCGACACGCGGTACAGCACCGACAGCTCCTCGACGCGTCGACGCGACTGGTGCTCCTCGTAGCAGAGGCGGGCGATCGTGTTAGCCAGCAGGTAGAGCAGCTGCACGGCCGCGGCGCGGTTGGCCAGGTAGGTCCGCTCGGCGGCGTCGATGAGGGTCTGGGCCCGGTCCTCGGGGAGCATGAGCTCGTCGGCCAGCTCGGCGAGCAGGCGGCGGTGCTCGTCGAGCGGCAGGTCGGAGAGGGCTTGTTCTTCGACGGTGATCGAGCCGACGTGCAGGCCCTCGACGTGGATGGGCGCGGCGTAGCGGCCGCGATCGGCGTCGGCGTCGATGAGCGACTCGACGATCGCGTCGGCGGAGGCGCGCCGGGCGGCGTCGGTGGGCGTGGTGATCGGTCGGCCGTCGGCGTCGCGGATGGTGGTGGCCAGGCGGGTGACGGCGGCGAAGGAGTCCTGCACCTCCTGCAGGGCCTCGAGGTCGAGGAAGTCGGTGAGGCTGAGCCGGCCCCCGGACGCGCCGGCGGAGGCGGGCGTCGAGGCGGGCATGGGTTGAGCGGGGGTGGTCAAGTCGGGCACCGTGTCAGCGACGCCGGGACGGGGCGGGAGCGTGAGGGCAGGTTAGCGACGAACGCGGCGGCCAGTTAGTTGTCGCCGGGTTGGTCGAGCCAGACCTCGCGGAGCAGGGGGATGAGGTCTTGGCGGGGGTCGTTGGCCTCGGCGGTCGCGAGCCCGAAACGCACGAGCGCCGGCGAGTCGGACTGGTAACCGAGATAGGCCAGCAGCACGCCGGCGTCGCTGGCGCTGCGCGGCTCGGTGGCGAGGCGGCCATCGGGGGCGCGTGCGAGCTGCTGCGGCGCCTGTC
>JBCBUE010000093.1:0-9757 GCA_039818285.1 Planctomycetota bacterium
CGTGACACCTGCTCACGATCGTGGAGCTTGGCCTGAGCGGCCTCGTCTCGGCGAACCACGAAGTCCAGGTCGCCCGATCGCCTCGGCAGCCCGTAAAAGAGCCGCAAAGCCCCCGCCCCCTTGAACACCACGTAGTCGGCCAACCGCTCGTCATCCAGCACCGAACGCAACGCAGAGACCTGCAGGAATCGCGCTCGACCCTCGTCTTCGGGCACCTTGGATGACGCGCACCACGCGGCGATCGACGCCACGTCAACTGGAAAATACGCATCCTCCGGCATCCAAGCAGCCTAACCGCCCCGTCGAGTCGTCCATGATGTACGTGAAGCCCGCTGCTTCCGGAAATTGAGGGTAGAAATCTGTCACTCAGAACTTAGCAAGTTCAAGCAAAGGCCGAGGGAACAGCGTTAACGAAACGTAAAACGTCAGAGCTCTCAGGTGGCGAGCCGTTGGCAGATCGGCAATTCGTCGCATCGATTTGGAATAGTTCTAATCTGGCACTCGTATCCAACTGGGGCCGCGTCATCAAAGCCCGGCAAACCACGCTGCACCGATGAAGTGATCGCGAACGAGCCAAGGGTAAACAGATACGACATCGATGAGGCTACTGCATGGAATCAGCGATGCCCTGGGCAATCACCTCAGCGAGCTGAGCTTCGAGGGCTTCGCGAGTATGCTCGTTGCCGGCCCAGGTCGACGGTCTTGACGAAGGCTTAATCTGACGCCTTGCGTTGCCTTCGATGTAATCGAGGGCCGGGCCGATGGCTTGCAGGATTGCTCTGATGGCCACGCTGTTGGCGACGCGGAACCCCAGAGGCTCACTCAGCACTTGCGCAAGCCGATCGAGCGTGCCGTGGGTGCTGGGCGTTAATCGGTACATCTTCTGAATGTTGGTGTGCTCGCCGGTGCGGCGTGATTCTGCGTTCTCATGACGACCCACAGAAGCGGCCGTCTCTTTAGACACCCGACTACTGTCCTCATTCTCAGAATTTAGTGTGCTCTCGATCGCCCGATCGACCAGGTCGATGCCGACCATGTCGGAGATCGAACTGTTGGGGCGAGGATGGTTCAGTTCTTTGGGCATGGCTATGCAGAAGCCCATGTCGGCCCGGAGGCGGTTTCCCTCGTGGAGGCCAAGAAGCCTTCACGATCCTGGCAGCGCAAAGCAAGCTCTTCAGCGACTCGCTCGAAGCTGAGCGTCACCGGCTTGTATCGATAGGCGGGGATCTGAAACAGCGACTTGCCCTGCGCCACGGCCCGGTTCGGGAACACCGAGGAAGGAATGAACCCGACACGGCCGAACGGCCGCATCTTTTCGTGCTGCTCGATAAAGACCTGGGTCTCGCGGAGGGCGCGCGAGCGCGTATCGACGTCGATGAAGAGCAGGCCGAGGATTTCGAGTCGGGGGTTGGGGCCTTGACGCACCGTCGCCACGTCGCGGATCGCCTCGGTCAAGCCGCGGATCGACAACGCGTCGGGCTTGGTGACGAACAAGAACCATTCGGCGGTCGCATAAGCCGCAAAGGTGTTGGGCGATTTCGGGTTGGGCGGGGTGTCCAGCAGGATGAAGTCGTAGGTGGCGGAAGCGGCCTCCAAGGCGTCGCGCAAGTGATCCACGCGGCTGCCCGCGTCATGGCTCAGTTCGGGTCGAGCGGCGATCAACCCGACATTCTCGGACATGCCTTCGGTGATCGCGAGACTAGTTGCTTCCGCGTCGCCGGCGAGTAGCTCCACCGCACCCTCGTAGGCGTAGGGATCGACGCCGAGGTGATAGGTCGCCCCACCACTCGGATCGAGGTCGACCACCAAGACGCGGTAGCCCATCTCGCCAAGGGCCGCAGCCAGGTTCACGGTTGTCGTGGTCTTCCCTGCTCCTCCTTTCTGGTTGCCAATCGCGATCGTTGCGCCAAGCGGTGCGATGCCGACAGAAGTAGATCGGCTATCGAGATGGAGGATTGGCTTAGGTTCATCAAGGATTGAGGGCATGTGTTCATGTGTGCTTGTGGTCGTGCGGGCGATTGCCCAATTTCAGGAGACCACACGCCGAGCCACGAAGTCAATGCGTTCGGCCCGGTTATCCACAGAATCGAGTAGACAAACGCTCTAATGCACGCTTCCACGCATGGGGGCATGCGTGCACGACCTCATGCACGCATTTACGCGTCTGCGCATGCACTCGTGACATCAGAAGTACGGCTCGCCGCGAAAACCAAACAACGCCGGCGTACTAAGCATGGCTTCATGTGATCGAGCAATCGGATCCAGGAACGCCTCGCACCCAACCATCGCGTCATTCGGCCGATTGTGGCTGGGACTCAGTGGCTTTGCGCAGCCTGTTTCCGTCTTTGCGGCACGAGTTTTCGGTCCCGCCTTCGGGTGAAGGGACCGAACAACTCGCACCCCCAAAGCCAGGAACTGTCGCCGTGCCGCCCACCGAGCCCACACCCCCAACTTCGCCATCATCGACGAATGGGGATCAAGCTCGGCAAGCACCACTTGAACCGCGTTGGCTCAGCCTCGAACAGATCCGCAAGCAGCAACGCTGCCGGCGTTCGGTCGTGATCGCGGCGATGGAGTCGGGCCAACTGCCCTACGAACGGCGAGGGCGCATCCGCTACGCACGCGTGTGCGATGTCGAGGCGTGGGAGCTGTCCCGACTGACGACCGCAAGCCCCGCCAAGCCGAATCACCTCCACGTCGATCTCGCCGAGTTCCTGTGAGTTCGTCATGCGGGTGAGACTAGGTGGCGTGCTCAACACTCCTCGATGCGAGCGACCGGCGCACCCATTCGATCAGCTCTCGCTGTTCGGGAGCCACGGGTTTCATGTAGACATCCGCCATGTCTGAGCTCGCCGAATGACCGAGCCACCGCTTCATCGCCCCGATCGAGGTGCCCTCGCGTGACCCGAATTCCGTCGCCCCGAGGTGGCGCAGCGTGTAGAAGCCGCCCATCGTCTTCGAGGTCTCGCCGATCTTCAGGCGCAGATCGCTCCACCACTGACCGATGGAATCCGAACGTCCATGCACAAGAGGCTGCCCTGTTCGCGTGGTGAACAGCAACGAACCGGTCTCTCGCGGAGATCGGCGTAGGTACTCGGCCATGACGCCCCACACGAGCGGCGGTGTCTCGCCGAATCGCTCGATGCCCGTCTTGCCGCGGCGCAAGTCATAGGACTGCTCGTCGATCTGACCGGTTCGGATCACGGCGAGATCACGCTGACCAAACCCCAAGCCAATCGCCATCCAGACGATGGCTCGCTCGCGCATATCGCACATGGGCAGCACGGAACGAAGCTGGGGCAGGGTGGGCAACAGTCGCTTCTCGGTGGCCTTGCCGAAGTGGCGATCCATGGAATCCCAGTTCCACGTCAGCGCTTGCTGGCCAAACTCAGGCCGACCGGCCCGGTTGACCAACGACTTGATGATCTGCATCCGCTTGGCGACCTGCGAGCCCGAATAGCCCGACCGAACGATCTGCAGGTTGTAGGACTCCACGTCCTCCATGGAGAGATCGGCCAGGGACATACGGGTGAGCGAACCTTGCCCATGACGATCGTTCAAGTGTCGAAGAAAGTCCTGGAGGTGCTTCTTGCGATCGAGGAAGACGCGGTGAGTGATCGTGCCTGGCGCTTTGGGCTCGCCCTCTCGTCGTGTCCTCGCCTCCTCCAACCGAAGCAAGCTATCCGCCACGGCAATCAAACTACCGGGTGCGGCGTTGCTAGGTGACGCAATTGATGGAGACTGAACAGCAGGCTTGCGTGGCGTTGGACTTGGACGGCCCTGGGGCGACGACTCGGTACTACCACCCATGTGATCGGCCAGCCAACGCGTGTAGAGCCGCTTGGCGTCGGCCTCGTCCACCATGCCGAACCGCTTGCGGCGAGGCGTGTTGGTGATGGGGTCGCGGAAGCTCGCGTAATAGCCGATGCCCTGCGACTCGGTGTAGCTGAGCTTGGGCATGCGGCGACGCGTGTGCTTGGCCATGACGGCCGACCTCCGGTAACATTTAGCTATGCAAAGCAGGGCAATCAACGACGACCAAATTGTAGTACGACGCCGCGGAAAAATGTAGTACGAAACACACTTGCGAGAGTAGCTCAGTTGGTAGAGCGTCAGCTTCCCAAGCTGAATGTCGCGGGTTCGAATCCCGTCTCTCGCTTTTCGTCGTTTAACCCGCCGAGGTCTTGGCCTGATTACGGCGTGCGGTCGATGAAGCTTCGCCAGAGTTCGTCCTGAAGGGCCGCGAAGTCTTCGTACTTGCGGACGAGCTCGTCGCGGACCTCGACGATGGTGGCTTGCGGGGTGTTGGGGTCGGCCGCGAGGGCCTCGAGGCGGGCAGCAGTGAGCTCGAGGTCGCTGGCGCCGTTGGCGAACTCGCGGGCGGCTTGATAGACGACCAGGTTGTGTTCGTCGATCTCGTCGGGCTTGTTGAGCAGACGCCAGGGGGCGCGGCGGATGTCGGCGATGCCGCCCTCGAGGTTGTCGGCGGCGCGCTGGACGGAGGTCATAGTGCGATCGATCTTGGCGCGGTTGTCGGCGAGCATGACGCGGACGTTGCCGGTGATCTGCTTGCCATCGTCGAGGACGGGGCCGAGCTTGTCGATCTTGTCGTTGGCGTTGTCGAGGGCGGTGCGTCCGGAGGCGATGAAGCCCTTCATTTCGTCGAGCCGGCCGTCGACCTTGTCCATGGTGTCGGGGATGCGCTCGCGGAGGGTGCCGGTGACGTCCTTGACGTTGGCGAGGGAGGACTTGATGTCGGAGCCGGGCTGGCCGCCGGTGATGTCGGCGACGTTGTCGAGCGCGCCGCGGCCGGAGTCGAGCATGGCCGAGGCCTTGTCGGTGACGGTGTTGTAGCGCTCGACGAGGTCGGGGATGCGGTCGCGGACGTCCTGGATGGTGGCGTTGGCGGTGTCGCCGACCTCGCCGAACTTGGCGAGGGCGCCGCGGGCGTCGGGGACGAGGGTGCCGAGCCGGGCGATGACCTGAGACAGGCTGACGGACCGGCCGGCGAGGGGGGTGGTTTCGTCGGCGAGGGGGCCGGTGCCGAGGGACTCGATGTTGAGCCGCGAGCCGCCGGTGAGTCCGGACTGGACGGAGACCTCGGCGTTCTGGTGCAGCTCGTACTTGCGGGGGACGGTGAACCGGACGCGGACGAGGTCGACGTCGGGGTCGTCGTCGGCGCCGGTGACGAGGTCGATCTTGCGGACCTTGCCGACATCGATGCCCATGATGCGGACGGCGTTGTCGGCTTCGAGGCCCTGGAGGTCGGAGCCGGCGGGGAAGTCGACGGTGTATCGGGCGTCTGGGGTGGCGATCGCGCCGAGGTTGGCGACCTGGCTGAGGATGACCAGGGCGGCGACGATGGCGGCGATGATGAACAGGCCGGCGGCGATGGCGTGTTTGTCGTTCATGTCGTGCGTCGGTCTAGTTGCGGAGCAGGTCCTGGAGGTACTGCGTCGAGTCGCGGCGGTCGGTGAGGGGGCCTTCGAGCAGGCCGTTGATGAACTGGCGGACGAGGGGCTCGGGGGAGTTTTTCATCTCGTCGGGCGTGCCGTCGGCGACGAACTTGCCCTGGTCCATGAGGACGAGGCGGTGGGCGATGCGGAAGGCGGAGACCATCTCGTGGGTGATGACGACGGTGGTGACGCCGAGCGTTTCGTTGAGGCCCATCATGAGGTGGTCGACCTCGGTGACGGAGACGGGGTCGAGGCCGGCGGAGGGCTCGTCGTAGAAGATGACCTGGGGGTCGAGGGCGAGGGCGCGGGCGAGGCCGGCCCGTTTCTTCATGCCGCCGGAGATCTGAGATGGTTTCTTGTGGGCGTGCTCGCGGAGACCGACGAGCTCGAGCTTCATCTTGACGACGAGGTCGATGGTGTCGGTGTCAAGGTCGGTGTGCTCGCGCAGGGGCAGGGAGATGTTCTCGGCGAGGGACATGGACTGGAAGAGGGCGCCGGACTGGAAGAGCACGCCGGTGGTGGTGCGGTGCCTGTCGAGCTCGTTGACGGACATCGCGCAGATGTCGGTGCCGTTGACGAGGATCTGCCCGGAGGTGGGCAAGGTCTGGGCGGACATGAGGTTGAGGAGGGTGGACTTGCCGGCGCCCGATCCGCCGAGGATGACGAGGCGTTCGCCGCGCTTGACGTCGAGTGTGAGTTCGTTGAGGACGGTCTGGCTGCCAAACTGCTTGGTGACGTTGAGGCATCGGATGATGACGTCGTCGGGGATGTCGCCGTTGGTGGTGTTGCCGTTGGACATGCTTACCACCCGAAGACCCAGAAGACGTAGGTGAAAAGCAGGTCGACGACGACGATGGCGACGATGGAGATGACGACGGTCATGGTGGTGGCGTTGCCGACGCCCTCGGCGCCGCCGCGGACGTTGATCCCGAGGTAGCAGGCGAGCCCACCGATGAGCCCGCCGAAGACGGCGGCCTTGATGAGCCCGGAGATGAAGTCGACGGGCTTGACGGCGTTGAAGGTGTCGGCGAGGTAGATGCCGTAGGGGGTGCCGAGCGTGGCCTCGGTGGTGACCATGCCGCCGACGATGCCCATCCAGTCGGAGAGGATGGCCAGGCAGACGGTCATGACGATGGTGGCGGTGAGCCGTGGGACGACGAGGAAGCGGATGGGGTTGATGGCGTGGGACTTGAGGGCGGAGATCTCCTCGCCGACGGCCATGGTGCCCAGCTCGGCGGCGATGGAGGCGCCGGCGAAGCCGGTGAGGACGATGGCGCCGATGAGCGGGCCGAGCTCGCGGAGCATCGCGATGCCGATGATGGCGGGCATGGTGGCCTCGGCGCCGTACTGCTGGAGGATGGGCCCCATCTGCAGGGAGAGGATGGCGCCGACGGCGAAGGTGACGAGCGCGACGACGCCGATCGAGCGGACGCCGACGCGGTGCATCTGAAACCAGAGATTGGACCAGGCGAGGCGTCGGCCGCGGGCCTTGAAGACGAGGGTGGGCGCCTTGACGAAGGCCTGCTCGACGAGGATGCCCACCGAGCCGATGAACCCGACCGCCTGGAGGGCGGAGCGGCCTAGGGCGGCGACGGGGCGGAGGGCGGACAAGCGGGGCCTTTCGCGGGGATCAGGTGGGGCTGTCGGCGGTGTCCTCGAACTCGAAGAGCATGTTGAGGTTCATGATCTTCATGAGGCCCTTGACATCGGGTGAGAGGTTGCGGAGGACCAGGGGGGTCGACGCCGGCAGGCGTTTCTTGGCCTCGACCAGGGCGGCGAGGCCCGAGGAGTCCATGTAGCTGACGTCGGCCATGTCGACGACGAAGCGGGACGGGTGCGTCTGCTTGATCATCTCCTGCAGGGCCTGGCGGGTCTGCGGGACGCAGGCGACGGTGATGTCGGCGTGGAGCTTGGCGGTGACGACGCCCTTTTCGTTGCTGAGCTGGGAGACGATCGGGCTGTCGGAGGAGGCGGGCAAGGCGGGTCTCGGCAAAATGAGGGTCAGGGGGCGGCGCTGACGGCGGGCTGGGTGGCGGGGGCCGCGGTCTCGGCCGGGGAGTCGCCGTTGTACCACGCCCGCCAGCGGTCGGCGGCGGCGCGGCGTTCGCGGGCGTCGCGATAGTAGACGTAGCCGAAGTCTTGGCCGGTGGCGTCCTGCAAGGTGCGGTGGGCGAAGAAGCGGACGGCGGGGTCGGGGTGGTCGAGGGACCGAACGAGCTCGCCCATCTCGGCGTCGCTGAGTCGGCGGTCGTCGTCGGCATTGACGATGCCCGGGACTTTCTCGACGGTCTCCCGGGCGTAGAGGTCGTGATCAACGGGCGGGGCGGTGCAACCGACGGCCGCGAGCCAGGCGGCAACAACGAGTCCCGCGCCGAGACGAGGCAAACGCCGCGCGGTGTCGTGCTGGCAGGTTGTGCCCCTCCGATGTCCCACGTCGTGTCCCTTGGGGTTTGGCGGAGTATAAGGGGCGGGCAGAGGACGAGTTGCCCGAATGGGAACGGAGGTCGCGTGGCTGAGGACGGTTGGCTGATCGGGGCGGGGCGAGGTCGGGCGCGGCGCATCTGGGTGGCGTGGCTGGCGTTGATGGCGGTTCTGGCGGGCGGCTGCTCGGTCACGGACCACGTCAACCCGTCGATGCCGTTGGACCGGGAGACGGCGGCGGCCGAGTTGGCGGCGATGGAGGCCGAGCCCAGGCCGATGCAGCGGCCGTTGCTGCTGCTCAACGGGTGGGGCGACTGGGGGGGGAATGTGACGCGGCTGCGCGAGCGTTACGTCGCGGCGACGGGGGACGAGCGGGTCGTGGGCGTGTCGTTTCCGTTTGCGGTGACGTACGAGGGCTGTCGGGACAAGGTGATCAACGCGCTCGAGGCGGCGTATCCGTCGGACGACCCGGACGAGACGGTGGAGGTGGATGCGGTGGCGTTGAGCATGGGCGGGGTGATCGCGGTGTACGCGGCCGCACCGCCGAAGGAGGGGGAGAACCGCAAGCGGCTCAAGCTCAACACGCTGTACACGATCAGCGTGCCGTTGCGTGGATCGCAGGCGGCGTTGGCGCCGGCTCCGGACCCGATGCTGATCGCGCTGAACCCGCTGCTGCCGTTCATGGGGACGATCCGACGGCTGCAGACCGAGCGGGATTACGAGATCGTGCCTTACGTTCGGCTGGGCGACGGGATCGTGGGGTTCGACAACGCGGCCCCGCCGGGCGAGTCGCCGTATTGGGTGAGCAACGGGGCGTTTCAGGATGCGCACAACGAGGCGTTGAAGGACGACCGGATCCACGCGGACATCCTGCGCAAGCTGCGGGGCGAGGCGGGCTACACGCGTGGGGCGGCGGCGCCGCCGCCCTGACTCATCCGGCGGGGATGAAGGTCGCGTAACAACCGGGCGCTTCGCCGATCTGGCAGGACACGAGACGGGCCGAAGCCGGGATGGATGGGGCGACCCGGGTGGCGATGTGTTCGGCGACGCGCTCGGCGGAGGGGTTCCAGGCGGGGGTGTCGAACGGGGGGACGTCGTTGAGGTGCGTCTGGTTCAAGGCGGCGAGCACGGCGTCGAGCGCGGCCTCGAGTTGGTGGAAGTCCATGACGCATTGCATGCCGTCGAGCGTGTCGGCCGCGACGGTCAGGCGAACGGGCCAGTCGTGGGGGTGGACGGGTTCGAGCGAGCCGTCGGGGAGACGGAGCGCGTGGGTGGCGTGGAAGGAACGTTCGACGGTGATGTCGTAGGGCATTGGGCGGTTTGGCGATTTCGTGATTGGGCGATCGGCTTTGAGGTGTGCATCAAATCGCCAAATCGCCAAATCGCCAAATCGCTCGATAGCCTGCCCGCATGCTCGAACTGATCACGCACGACAACGGCCTCAAGACGCTGCGGTCGCCGTTGCTGGCGGCGGCGGGGGTGCGGCACGGGTTTTCGACGCGGGTCGGGGGGGTGAGCCGGGGCGAGTACGCCTCGCTGAACCTGGGGTCGCTGCGGAAGAACGCGAGGCCGGGCGAGGGCGACGCGAACACGGCCGTGTCGGAGAACTTCCGGCGGCTGCGTGCGGCTCTGAGGCTGGAGCGTCGGCCGCGGTTCGCGGCGCGTCAATGCCACGGGGCGGGGGTGTGGGTGGTGGATCGCGACAAGCCGCCGCGGGAGGCGGACGTGCCGGCGGCGGATGCGCTGGTGACCGCGGTGGCGGGGCCGATGCTGGCGGCGCGGTCGGCCGACTGCGTGCCGGTGCTGTTGGCGGCGGGGGACGGGCGGGCGGTGGGGGCGGTGCACGCGGGGTGGCGGGGGGTGGTGGCGGGGGTGGTTCC
>JBCBUE010000094.1:0-9701 GCA_039818285.1 Planctomycetota bacterium
GTCCTCGGCTCGGACTTTTCCTGGGTCCGGCGCAGATCGCAAACGAGAATCTCGTGATCGAGCATGGCCTGATACCGCGCATCCTTGTACTCGCAGCGAAGGCAGTCACGCTGCACGGCGGCGTCGAGGTCGAGCGTGTCGCGGGGATCGGGGTCACCGGCCACATGCACTGCATGGTGCGGATCGATGAAGCCGGCGGCAAGCCGTTCGGCTGCGACATGTGGAACGACCCGCGCGGCGTCGCCGAGTCGGCCGAGCTGACCGAGGCGTTGGGCGAGCACATGCCGGCACGGTGGACGGGGTGTCACATCCTCGCGCGGATGCGATCCGATCCCGCGGAATGGGCCGAGGCGGCGCACGTGACCGTGACATCCGGTTCGATCGTGCACGATCTGACCGGCGAGCATGTCATCGGCCCCGGTGACGCGACGGGGATGTTCGGCTCGCTCGGTGAGGACGGGCAGATCGACCGCGAGAAGCTGGCGACGATCGATCGGCTCGGCGGCAATATCGGCCGGCCGCTGGGCGAGATGGTGCCGCGGGTGGTGCCGGCCGGCGAGGTGGCGGCGACACTGAGCGAGGCGGGCGGGGCGCTGCTCGGCGGGCTGCCGGTCGGGACGCCGGTGGCGGCGCCGGAGGGAGACCAGCAGTCGGTGCTGGTGGTCGCGGCCGTCGACGAGCTCGAGCTGGCGCTGTCGGCGGGGACATCGTTTAGCGGCAACCTGCCCACCCGGGCGCACGTCAAGGCCAAGGATGAGGCGGTCAACGTGCTGGCCACGCCCGACGGGCTGACGATGCTGATGGTGTGCGCCCGCAACGGCACGGTCGGCTTTGCCGAGTACGTCAAGGGGCTCGCCGCGCTGAGCGGCAAGGGCTTCGCGGAGGTGGCCGATGCGCTGACCGACGGGGCGGTGCAAGCAGGGCCGGAGGCGGGCGGGGCGACGCTGTGGGGGTTCTTCCAGGGCGAGAACGTGACGGAGATGCCCGACGCTCGGGCGACGATGGAGGGCGCGGGGATCGAGTTGCTGAGCAATCCCGGGCTGATGGCCAGGCTGCTGCTCGAGTCGCCCTGCCTGACGATGCGTTACGGGCTCGAGCAGCTCAAGGCCGACGTCGGGTTGATCAAGCGCGTCGCGCTCACCGGGGGCATGCTCAAGAGCAAGGGAGGGTTCGCGGGACAGATGGTGGCCGACGTCCTGGGCGTGCCGGTCGACGCCAGGGCCGGCGACGAGGAAGGCACCGCCAAGGGGGCGGCGATCCTCGCGGCGTACATGGCGCTCCGTCAAGCAGGCGACACGTCGACGAGCCTGGCCGACTTCGCTAAGACACAGGTCGCCGAGGCGACACAGCATTGGACGCCCGACCCGGCCGCGGCTCGTGTGTACGGCGAGCGATACGCCCGGTTCGCCCGCGGTATCGCGGCGATGCAAGAGGCCGGCGGGTAAGGCGATCGCTCAGCCCACGTCGGTCTGCATGACTTCTCGGCAGACCACCGTGGCAAAGGCCCCCTTGGGCAAGGTAAAGCCGAGCCGCAGGTACGGGCCATGCTCGTTGGCGCCGGCCGAGACCTCGGCGTCGTTGAGCGGGATGCGGAGGGGGCGACGGGCCCCCTCGACGTTCAGGGCCCGCAGCTTGGCGTGGGTCGCCCAGTCGTCCGGCCCGACCCCGAGCGCCCGCGAGGCGGCCTGCTCGGCGGCATCGACTTCGCCCGCGGCCCGCGTCATGCCCGGGCCCCACATCGGCCCCGAGGGCGAGACCGATAGCGTGCCGACGCGCCCGCCGCCGGCGTTCTCCGTGTCGGCCGTGGGCGCGTCCACCGCGAACACGGCGCCGCGGTCGTGCAGCCACGCCAGGTCGCCCGGCCGAAGTTGATCGAGCGTGCTCGCGGCCATCCGCTCGGCCAGCACGCGGTTGAAGATCGCCGACTGCAGGGCGCTGATCAGCAGGTGACGATGGTCCTTGCTGATCGCATCGACGGCCTCGGCGGGCGGCTTGCCCTTGCGGAGCGCGTCGAGTAGCTGGCGATCGTACGAGAGCGACTTCGGCCAGCGATCGATCGCGCCGGTCAGGTCGCCGGCGCGGAAGCACTCGCGTGCCTCGATCAATGTCGGCACCTCGCCGTCGCCGGGTCGGGCGAGCGTCTCCTCGATGAACGCCGCGGCGTCGCCGGCCAGCAGCATCCGGCCGAGCAGGTGGCCGTTGCGCCGGAAGCCGAAGCGTTGCGGCCCGTAGCCGTTGGGGACGCCGGTCTCGGCGAGCCGGTCGAGGATCGGCCGGGCACGCACGACGGCCGAGAGATCGACCTCGCGGACGGCGATGATGAAGCGGTTGCCGCCGTGATGCCCGCGCTTGAGCTTGTTGCCGTGCGGCGTGGCCCAGAGGACCTTGAGGTCGTCGCGGCCGTCGAGGCGCTCGAGGCAGGCGCCGACGTCGTCGCCGTCCTCGGTCCGGCCGGGCATGTGCACCGTGAGGTGCTGGCGGGTGACGGCGTGCTTGTCCTTGAGACCGGCGTAACCGATGTCGCGCCGGCCGACGCGGAAGGCGCTGGCGACGCGCTTGATCGCGTCCTGCGTGGTGCGGCCGCGCTTCTCGACGCACATCATGAGGTGCTCGCCTTCGCCCGACGGCTCGTAGAGCGGCAGCTCTTCGACGAGGAAGTCTTCGGGCCGCTGCTTGATGACGCCGCCGACGCCTGGCAGATCGGCGGCGAGCAGCGGGGGGTCGAGGGCGGGGTCGGGCGTGGTCAATCTTCCGGCGCGTTCTCGGCGACGAGGGCGTGGAAGCGGGCGATCAGGTCTTTCGTGATCGGCCCGGGCTTGCCCTCGCCGATGATGCGGCCGTCGACCTGGGTCACGGCGATGACCTCGGCGGCGCTGCCCGTAAGGAACACCTCATCGGCGACGAACAGAGCGTGGCGGGTGAGGTCGTGCTCGCGGACGTCGTACCCGGCCTGCCGGCCCAGGCGGATGATCTCGTTACGCGTCACGCCCTCCAGCGCCCCCGCGTACAGCGGCGGGGTCACGACGACGAGTCCGTCGTGGGCTTCGCGCACGATGAAGATGTTGTCGGCGGTGCACTCGGCGACGTAGCCGTGGTGATTGAGCATCACGGCCTCGTGGGCGCCGGCGTCGATGGCCTCGATCTTGGCCATGATGTTGTTGAGGTAGTTGAGGCTCTTGACACGCGGGCTGAGCGCGGCGGGGTGGTTGCGGATCGTGGCCGCGGTGATCACCGACATGCCGTCGCGGTAGATCTCTTCGGGGTAGAGCTTGATGCCTGCGCAGATGATGAAGGTCGAGGGCTTCTCGCACAGGAACGGGTCGAGCCCCAGCGGGCCGGTGCCGCGGGTCATGCAGACCCGCAGGTAGCCGTCGGTCATGCCGTTGGCCTCGATGGTGGCGCGGATGGCGGCGGCCATCTCGTCCTGCGAATAGGCGGGCTTGAGGCGGATCGACCGCGCGGAGGCGTCGAGCCGCTTGAGGTGCGTCGCGAGCTTGAAGACCCGACCGTTGTAATAGCGGATGCCCTCGAACACGCCGTCGCCGTAGAGCACGCCGTGATCGAAGACGGAGACGGTCGCTTCGCCCTCGGGGACCAGCCGGCCGTCGACCCAGACGATCCGCGCGGTCGGCATGGCGGTGGGCGCCGAGCCCGCGGGCTGGGTCGTCGTGTCGCGGGCGGGCGTGGTGGTGGGCGTCATGGCGATCGGGAGCGGTCGAGAAAAAAGCACGGCCCCGACAAGGGCCGTGTGATCTAGCAGTATATCGGTGCTTGGCCGGCCTCAGGCCAGCGAGAGCCGATCAGGGCTCGAGCTCGAGGTTCTTCTGGAACTCTTCCTCGTCCCAGGTCTTAGCCGAGCCGTCGACGGCCGAGGCGTTGCGGGTGTCGGGGGCGTGCCAGCCGGGCAGTCCGTCGAAGATCAGGACGGTGTCGGGCGAGGCCTCTTCGATCCGCTTGTTGGCCAGGCTGCGCTCGGGGTGGTCGATGTCGACGGCGAACCAGTCGCGGATCTCGTAGCTGGTGGCATAGTCCTCGTAGAAGTCGTCGTCGTCCTCGGGGCAGGCCCAGACGTACTCGCGCTCCTCGGCGATGTAGGGCTGGATCAGCGCGTCCCAGGTGTACGGCGAATTTTCGTCCGGGACCCAGCCGTCGTATTCGGCGGCATAAAGCTCGAACCCGACGTGCAGGGCCCGGAGATGGGCCAGGCACTCGATCCGCTTGGCCTCGCTGCGACCGCCCTGGAGCACGGGCATGAGGATGAGCACGAGGATCGTGACCACGCCCAGGACGACCAGGACCTCGATCAAAGTGAAGGCGTGACGGCGAGCTTCGGAGGCGGCTTGATGCATGGGTGCAGAACGCATATCGGCCGAAAAAAATGCTGGCGACAGCGATATTGCTAGGCACCGCCCCGGTGGGATTCAACCGGGTCTGACTGGAGACGAGAGCGCTGCGAGGCTTACTGGCTGCTCTTGGCCGAGGCGGTGAACTTGGCGCCGTCGCCGAAGCCGCCCTTGCCTTCGCCCTTGACCTTCACCTTGCCGTTGGCGTCGCCCTTGCGATTCTCCTTAAGCGACCCGGAGCCCTTGTCGACGCTGAACTTCGTCTTACCCGACACGCCACAGTCCGAGGTGAACTTGCCGCCGGAGATCTTGGACTTGCCCTTATCGGCCTTGGAAGGGAGCTTGCCCTTGCCGTCGAGGTCGCAGCCGGAGTCCGTCTCGGACTTGAGCGAAAACTTCTTGCCGCCGAGCTTGCCGTCGCCCTCGAAGGTGCCGCTGGCCTTGAAGCCGCTGGGGAACTTGACGGTCCAATCGCCCTCGGTGTCGTACTTGCCGTTGAAGCTGCCGATGGCGACCGATGCGCTCAGGACGCCGATCGCGAGAAACGCCAGGATGAGGCTGCGGTGCAGTTTGAACATGGGAACCCTCCTCGATAGATGGTGTGGTGCTCGATTTAAATTTAACGCAATTCGAGTCGGCTGGCGAGGGTTTTCCCGCCGATTGTGGGATTGGGGGTCTTAATCACTCTCGACGGGCAGGGGCGGGACCTTGATCACCATGCCGGCGCGGATGGCGTTGGGGTTGTTGCCCAGGACGTCGCGGTTGGCGTTGAACAGGACCCGCCAGCGGGCGGCCCGGCCGTAGTAGCGTTGGGCGATCGAGGAGAGATTCTCGCCGGATTGGATGGTGTGGCTCCGCTCGGCAACGGGGGCGTCGATCTCGGGCTGATCCGGCGGCGGCACCCGGGCGTCGGAAGGCAGCTTGAGGGTCTGGCCGACGCGGAGGCGGATGGGGTCGATGGTGGGGTTGGCCTGGGCGATGTCGACCCACCGGCGTTCCTGGCCGTAGAGCCGGACGGCGATCGAGCTGAGGGTGTCGCCGCGGCGGACGGTGTAGGTCGTGGGCTCGACGGGGGCCGGTGGCGGCGGGGGCGTGGGCTCGATGACCGCGGTGGGCGCGGGTTCCTCGACCACAGCGACCTCGGGCGAGGGGGCGGGCGTGAGATCGACCGGCTCGCTGTCGGTCGGCGGGGTGGCGAGCGGGGTCGCGCGGAGTGTGGTGAGATCGATGGTCGGGACGGCGGGTGCCTCGGGCTCGGGCGTCGGCTCGTCCTCGGCGACCTCGACCAGCGGCTCGACGGGGGCCGGCTCGGGCTCGGGGAGGGTCGGCGTGGGGTCCGGCGGCGGGGGCAGGGGGGGCCTGGCGTCGCTGCTCAGGGGGCCGTCGTCGGCGGACGCGAGGTCGGGCAGGGGGTCGGACTCGGCCGAGGAGGGTTGGCCGGCGTAGTACACGACCGAGAAGGCGAGGATGAGGCCGGCGACGCCGAGGGCTACTTTGTACGTCCGTGTCATCGATCATCTCCGGGGGACGGACCCCCCATGGTACGGTCGAACCGGCGGAAGACGAGCGAGCCTTGCCCAAGTTGAGCGTGATCATCGTGTGCCAGGACGCGGCGGCAACCATCGGGCCGGCGTGCGCGTCGGTGGCGTGGGCCGACGAGTTGATCGTCGTGGACTCCGGATCGACGGACGGCACGCCCGAGATCGCCCGGCAGTACACCGACCGCGTGGTGCACGAGCTGTGGCGGGGGTACACGGACCAGAAACAGTTTGCGACCGAGCTGTGCACGCACGACTGGGTGCTGATCCTCGACGCCGACGAGGAGGTCAGCGACGGCCTGGCGGCGTGGCTGCGGGCGTGGGCGGCGGGGGCCGACGACGGGGCGATGACGGACATCGACGTGGCCGACATGCCGCGGCACAACTACGTCATGGGGCGCCACGTGCGGGCGTGGGGCCCGGACCGACAGGCGCGGCTGTTCCACCGTGGCCGGGCGGTGTGGCGGGTGGATGCGTTGCACGACACGCTGGACCCGTCGTCGGGCGGGCGGCTTCACCTGGACGGCCCGCTGCTGCACAAGCGACACAGCGGCGCGGGATTCGCCGACTACTTCTCCGGCCGGCGGATGGACGAGCGGCTGATGCTGGTGGCCCGCGACCTGAACGCCCGGGGCAAGCGGGCGGGGGTGTGGGACCTGGTGTTTCGACCGCCGCTGGCGTTCCTGAAGTTCTTCCTGCTCAAGGGCGGCTGGCGAGACGGGGCGTTCGGGCTGCTGATCGCCCAGAAGGCGTGGGTGAGCGTTCAGTTGAAGTACGCGGCGCTCTGGTCGATCCAATCCGAGCGGCGGCGGGAACAGCGGTGATGGATCGAGGGTTGATGACGGGCATGAAGGATGGGTGCGTGAAACGGACGGTCGGTTTGACAATGGCGACCGGACATCGGTAGGTTCCGGGACAATCCCGGTTTAACGGAGCATCGCGCGATGGCTACAGGTTCTTCCCGGCTGGTGGTGACCGACGACGGCGGCATCACGCGCGTGGGGTTCGTCGACCGCAATATCCTCGAAGAGGCGTTCATCCAGCGGATCGGCGACGAGATCTCCGCGATCGTCGATGAGCAGGCCAACCCCAAGCTCCTGCTCAACTTCGAGAACGTCGAGCACCTCTCGTCGGCGGCCCTGGGCACGCTGATCACGATCAACCAGAAGGTCCGTCAGAAGGGTGGCCAGCTGCGCTTGTGCAATATCGACAAGCAGATCTACGAGGTGTTCGTGATCACCAAGCTCAACAAGCTGTTCCAGATCCACGACACGGTCGACCAGGCGGTCAAGAGCTTTAAGTGAGGCGGACGGCGTCGGCCCTCCGACGCGGTTTGCGGCGGCGTGGGCGTTCGCGTCGTCTGGAGGCCCGAGGCGCATGATCCGCACGGCGATACCCAGCCAGCTCGAAGAGGTCCCCGCGGTGGTGGACGCCGTCGTCGAGGCGGTCGAGGCGGCGGGGGGTTATCAGGATCGCAGTGTGTTCGCCATCCGCCTGGCCATCGACGAAGCGGTGACCAACGCCATCCGCCACGGCAACGGCCAGGACCCCGACAAGCAGGTCACCATCGAGTACGAGATCACCGGCGAACTCGTGCGGGTCTGTGTCTGCGACGAGGGCCCGGGCTTCGTGCCCGAGACCCTGCCGGACCCGACGGCCGAGGAGAACCTGATCCGCACGCACGGGCGGGGCGTCATGCTCATGAACGCTTACATGACCGAGGTGAGCTTCAACGAGCGGGGCAACTGCGTGACGCTCGTGAAGCGGCGAGACTGCCCCAAGCCCACCGAGGACTGAGCTTGGGCCGGCGACCCGTGGCCGATAGACTGTCGGGCGCCCGCGAGGCCTGCACGCCGACGTCACCGACCCTCAATGCCCGCCTCCCCCGCCCAACCCATCGCCGACCGACCCGCCGAGCCCGGCGATGCCGCGTCCGACGACCCTCTCTCTAGCAACGAGCCCGACGCCTCGAACGGGATCGATGTCGATCTCGACCCGGCCCTGACCCTCCCCGCCGGCGAGGTCGCGTGGCTGGCCGACCGGCTGGCCGGCGCCTTGGCACACCTCGGGCTCGGTGATGCGCGGATCGGGCTGGCGTTGCGCGCCGACGCCGAGATGTCTCGCCTGCACGAGGCTTACAAACAGCAGCCGGGCCCGACGGACGTGCTCACCTTCGACCTCCGCGAGACCGACGCCGACGGCCCGCTCGACGGCGACATCGCGATCGGGTGGCAGGAGGCCGAGCGCCGCGCTAACGAGCTCGGCCACCCGGCGCGGCACGAGGCGCTGCTGTACGCCGTGCACGGGCTGATGCACCTGATCGGCGAGGACGACGCCACGCCCGAGCAGGCCGAGCGGATGCACCGCCGCGAGGACGGCGTGCTCGAGGCGATCGGCGTGGGCGCGGTGTATCGCCGAGACGGGGGGGCGTCGTGACGCTTTCGATCGTGGGGCTGATCGTCGGAGGCCTGCTGGGCTGCCTGCTGGCGGCCTGCCACCTGTCGCTGAAGACGTTCTCGCGCAGCCGATTCGTCGATCTCTACGAGCGGGCCGGCGAGACGCCGCCGACCAACGAGCGGTTGGACACGGTCGTGCCGGACCTGCAGCTGACGACGGCGGCGCTGCGAACCCTGATGGGCGCGATCGTGGTGCTCTCGCTGCTGTGGCTCACGCGCGAGACGATGCCGGAGCTGGCGGTGTGGATGCGATACATCGTGGCGTTGGGGTTGAGCGCGGCGGTGCTGACGATTTTCTTCGTGGCGATCCCGACGAGCTGGTCGCGGTACGGCGCCGAGCCGACGCTCCGGGCGATGTGGGGGGCGCTGCTGGGGCTGCGGGCGCTGCTGGGGCCGCTGCTGTGGGTGCTGCGCGGGATCGACCCGGTGGTGCGTCGGATCTCGGGCTTCGACCTGGACAAGGACGAGGCCGACCTCGGCGACGAGGTGATCGCGGCGGTCGAGGACCACGAGTCCGGCCGGGTGATCGACGAGGAGCAGAAGGAGATGCTCGAGGCGGTGTTCGACCTGCCGAATACCACGGCGGGCGAGGTGATGACGCCGCGGACCGAGATCAAGGGCATCGACATCGGCTCGTCGCTGCCCGAGGTGCAAGAGCGATTGCTGGCGATCGGGCACTCGCGCGTGCCGGTCTACGCCGAGTCGCTGGACCATATCAAAGGCCTGCTGTACGCCAAAGACCTGCTGCGGTTCCTGGGCGACGGGCACGAATTCTGCCTGGCCGACGTGGTCCGCGAGGCGATGCTGGTGCCGGAGAGCAAGCCGGTGTCCGACCTGCTGCGGGAGTTCCGCTCCTCGCGGGTGCACATCGCGATCGTGCTCGACGAGTACGGCGGCACGGCAGGGCTCGTGACGGTCGAGGACATCCTCGAGGAGATCGTCGGCGAGATCCAGGACGAGTACGAGCTGACCGAGCAGCCCGAGCCGATCGCGAAGATCGACGACGGGACGCTCGTCGTCGACGCGGCCATCGACTTCGACGACCTGCTCGACGAGATCGAGATCGAGGAGCCCGAGGAGGTGGACTTCGATACGCTGCGCGGGTTCGTGTACGCCCAGTTGGGGCGGATCCCCGAGGCGGGGGAGACGTTCCACTACGACGGGTTCCGCTTCGTGGTCACCGAGGCGGAGAAGACGCGCGTCAACCGCGTGCGGATCGAGAAGCTGACCGAGGACGAACGACAGCTTGCCTTCGAAGATCTGACCATTGCGATTGAGGAGCTTGAGGCGGTATCTGAAGAGGCCTGCGCGACGCTGTTAGCGTCGCGCAAGAAACGCGCTCCTGTCAATCGCAACCTCGGCAA
>JBCBUE010000095.1:0-9454 GCA_039818285.1 Planctomycetota bacterium
CGGAGCCGGGCGGTGTTGGCCCGAACCGCGTCGGAGTTGTTGCGGGGGTCGCGGAGCATGGCGATGGCGGCGTCGCGCTGCGGGCCCTCGGGCAGGCGGTTCACGCCTCGGGGGGCGATCGCGGCCGCCCGCTCGCAGGCGGCCGTCGTGCCGGAGAGCACGGTCTGCATCGGCGAGTTGAAGTTGGCCGGGACGAGCACCCCGTCCTCGCGGGCCTTGTTGCAGAGGGCGTCGATGGCGGCCTCGTCGGCGGTGCCGGTCAGCGCGACCATGGTCGACGGCTCGGCGGTGTCGGCCGCGTCCTGCATCGCCTGGCCCCGCAGCCGCACGAGCTTCAGCCCGTCGGCGAAGCTCATCGCCCCCGCCAGGTGCAACGCGGTGAACTCGCCCAGCGACAGCCCGGCGACCGCCGAGGGCGGGGCGATCGTCTCCATCTCGATCAGCGCCTGGTAGCACGCGACCGAGGCGGTGTAGATCGCCGCCTGCGCGACGTCCGTGCGGTTGAGCTGGTCTTCGGGTCCGGCGAAGCACAGCTCGCTGAGCTTGATGCCCAGCGCCTCGTCGGCCGCGGCGAACGTCTGTTTGGCGACGGGGTACTTCTCGAACCAGGCCTGGCCCATGCCGACGTGTTGGCTGCCCTGGCCGGGGCAGAGGATGAACGTGTCTTCCATGACTCAAAGTCTCCAGAGGGCCGAGCCCCACGACAGCCCGCCGCCCTGCGCGACGAAGACGACGTGGTCGCCCGGGCCGACCAGGCCTTCTTCCATGCACTCGTGCAGGCAGATACCGCACGACGCCGCGGAGGTGTTGCCGAAGCGATCGATGTTGATCTTGACCTTTTCCTCCGGGAAACCCAGCCGCTTCCAGCTCGACTGCAGCATGCGGATGTTGGACTGATGAGGGACGACCATCTTGATGTCGTCGGCGGTCAGCCCGGTGGCGTCGAGGGCTTGTTCGACGGACTCGGCCAGGACCTTGACGGCGAACTTGTAGACGGCGCCGCCGTTCATCTGCAGCTTGCCGTACGCCCCGTTCCAGCCTGCTTCGGTGGTGACGGCCGGGTCGGCGATGAAGTCGGGCAGGTCTTTCTCGGTGTGCGGGATGTAGAGCGCCTCGCCCTTGACGCCATCGGCGCCGAGCGTCTGGTAGAGGCAGCCCTGGGTGGGGTCGTTGGACGGGCCGACGATGCAGGCCGAGGCGGCGTCGCCGAAGAGGATGCAGGTTCGGCGGTCGGACCAGTCGACGATGGACGAGAGCTTGTCGGCGGCGACCACGGCGACGTGGCGGTAGTGCCCGGACTCGACGGCGTTGCTGGCCATGTTGAGCGCCGCGACGTAGCCGGTGCAGGCGATGTTCATGTCGAACGCCCCGCAGGGGATCGCGCCGACCTTGGCGGCGACGGTGCAGGCCGTCGCCGGGCAGGCCGTGTCGGGCGTCATGGTCGCGAGGATCAGCAGGTCCAGCTCGTCGGGCGCGACGCGGGCGGCGTGCAGGGCCTGGGCCACGGCCTCGGCGGCGAGGTCGGAGGTGCGGGTGTCGTCGTCGGCCAGGCGGCGCTGGCGGATGCCGGTGCGCTGGACGATCCACTCGTCGGTGGTATCGACGCGGTCGGCGAGGTCGTCGTTGGTGACGACGTTGTCGGGCAGGGCCACGCCGGTGCCCATGATCTGCACGCCGGCGGGCCGAGCCGGTCGGCCGGGGCCGGTGGTCATGCCTTGCTCCCCGGGGCCGGCTCGAGGTGCTCGAGCTTGCCCAGCGAGTCGATGATCGCCTGGTTCACGCCGGACGCCGCGTACCCCATCGAGCGGCGCACGGCGTTCTTGATCGTCCGCGCCTCCGAGGAGCCGTGGCAGATCATGCAGATCCCGTTCGCGCCCAGCAGCGGGGCCCCGCCGTACTCGTGGTAGTCGTGCTTGCTCCAGATCTTCTTGACCACGGGCTCGAGCTGAACCATCAAGTCGGGGTCCTGGTCCATCACCTCGTGGGCGATGATCTCGAAGATGCCCTTGCTCAATCCCTCGGCGAGCTTGAGCACGACGTTGCCGGTGAAGCCCTCGCAGACGACGACGTCGGTCTTGCCCTGGAACAGCTCGCGGCCCTCGCAGTAGCCGATGTAGTTGAGGTCCTCGTCGTTCTTCACGAGCTTGTGGGTCTCGCGGACCAGCGTGTTGCCCTTGGACTCCTCGCCGCCGATCGACATGACCGCGGCGCGGGGGTTGTCGATGCCGAGCACCTTCTCGGCGTAGATCGAGGCCATGTGGGCGTACTGCTGGAGGTGGCCGGGCTTGGGCTCGGGGTTGGCGCCGACGTCGCAGATGACGACCGGACCGTAGAAGGTGGGAAGGACGATGGCGATGCCGGGACGGTGGACGCCGCGGAGGCGGCGCATGTGCATCTGGGCGGCGGCGACGCAGGCGCCGGTGTTGCCGGCGGAGATGACGATGTCGCACTGGTCGTCGCCGGCCTTCTTGGACCCGAGGCGGCCCATGCGGACGACCGAGGAGTCGGGCTTGGCGCGGATCGCATCGACGGGCTTGTCGCCCATCTCGATCACCTGAGTGGTGGCGTCGACGACGAAGCGTGGGTCGTCGGCGACGCCCTCTTCCTCGAGGCCTTCGCGGATGGTGGCCTCGTCGCCGATGAGGACCAGGCGGTCGTCGTCGGCGAGGAGGTCAACGGCGCTGATCGCGCCGTCAAGGATCGCGTCGGGGGCGTTGTCGCCTCCCATGACATCGATCGCGATGCGCACGAGTTAGTCTTCCTGATCGTTCGACTTGAGCATGAGCCCGGGCCGCACGTAGCCGCACTCCGAGCAGGCGGAATGAGGCCGCTTGGGCGCGCCGCAGTTCGGGCAGGTCACGACCGACGGAGCGGTCAGGGCGTCGTGGGAGCGACGCTTTCGGCCACGGGTGCGGACTTGTCGTTGCTGGGGGACCATAAGCGGGCCTCGATTCGGTAGGGCGAGCCGAGAACCGTACGCCCGATGAGGGTTTGCGTCAAGATCGAGGCTAGGTGTTACCCGGGCGGGCCGAGGCGGTGGCCAGGCCCTGCTCGTCGAAGACGACGGTCAGGTCGTTGGGGTTGCAGCAGACGGGGCAGTCCTCGATGTAATGCTGGGTGTCGCCGCCGGTGGGGTCGACGGCGAGTTGGATGTTCTCGCCGCAGTGCGGGCAGGTGTAGTGGGTGACCTCATCCACGGGTGGCGGCCAGCTGGTCGGCCAGGCCGGGGAAGGTTGGCCGGCGGGGGTGGTCCGGCCAGGGGAGCAGCAGCTCGTAATCGATGAGGGCCCAGGCGAGGGCTGGCTGGCCGGTCCCGGGGTCGGGCCGGCGGATGGGCTGGCCGGCGGCGCGGCGGTCGCGGTGGGGGTGGTCCGGCCGAGCCGGTCGGCGGGGGCGGCAGATCAGGTGGCGGGGCTTGTGATCGATCACGACGAAGCCGCGCGACCGCATCAGGTCGGCCGTGGCCTGGGTCAGGGCGATCATCTCGGCCTCGGGCACCAGCCCGTCGCGGTGCAGCTGCTCGGCGTCGCGGCCCTTGACCCACTCATAAATGAGGACGTAGTCGCGGTTGAGCAGCAGCTCGACCTCGGCCGATTCGGCCCCGAGCGCCCTGGCGTCGCGCACGGCCGCGACGTTGGCGTCCAGCAGTCGCTTGCGGGTGTCGAAGCGGGCGGCGTGCCGGCCGAGCTGCCAGACGGGGTACTCGCGCGGCGGGGAGTAGATCGCCAGCGGCTTGGCCGTGCGGATCGGCCGCTCGCCGGGCCGGCCTTCGTGGGAGCGGCGCAAGGCCTCGAGCATGCCGAACTCGTAGAACGGGTCGGCGAAGTCGGCTTCCTCGGTCAGCCCCGTCGGCAGGTAGTTCAAGAACGTGTCCGACACGAGCACCGGCACGTCCTGCCCGACCCGCGAGAACTTGATCACCAGCTCCTGCCGACGGCCGGTCGCCTCCGAGATCGTCGGCACGTGGAAGACCGACCCCGTCCCGGTCGCCAGCTTCTCGCCGTCCCGGGCGTACTCCTGGTGGCAGAACCAGGTCGTCGGCAGGACGTGATCGATCACGCGCCAGCCGTCGCGGGTCACCCAGACCTGCCCGCCGACGGCGCGGTCCAGGCGGACGTAATCGACGCCGTAAGCCTGGGTGTGTTGCTCGGCCGGCATGTCGTCGAACGACGCCGGCAGAGGCGCTTCGTCGGGCGGGGTGACGGCAAAGCAGCTCACGGCAACAGCCTATCCGCGGTCCGAGGCGCTCCGGGCATCAGTTCAGCTCCCGTGTGACCGCCACGAGCGTCTGATCGTCGTCGCGCGCCAGCGGCGCGGTGTGTCGGTCGACCGCGGCGGTGATTTCGTCGACGACGTCCTGAGCGGTCGAGCTGGGGCAGTGGCACAGGGCGTCGCTCAGGGCGTGGGTGCCGAAGAACTCGCCCGTCGTCGAGCGGGCTTCGGTGATGCCGTCGGTGTAGAGCAGCAGCACGTCGCCTGGGTCCAGGCGGGTCTCGGTGCACTCGAACTGGGTGTCGGGCAGGATGCCCAGCGGCAGGCCTCCGACGGCGTCGAGGTGGCGAACGGGCGAGCCATCGACGGCGCGGGAGCGGACCAGCGGCGGGGGGTGTCCGGCTCGTGCATAAGTCAGCCGGCCGTCGGCGGGCTTGAACTCGGCGCAGAAGGCGGTGACGAAGGCGCCGTCGATCTTCTTGGCGGCGATGTGTCGGTTGAGGTAATTGAGGATCTTGGCGGGCCCGCCGGTGGTCTGGCTGGGATAGGCCGCGAGGATCGACTGGACCATGGCCATCACGACCGCGGCGGCCGGGCCGTGGCCGGAGACATCGGCGACGAGGATGCCCCACCAGCCGTTGTGCTCGCCGGTGCCGTCGAGCGGGGACGTGCCCAGCGGATGGAAGAAGTACATGTCGCCCCCGGCCGAGGCGGCGGTCTCGTAGCTGGCGGCGATCGAGTAGCCGGGCAGGTCGGGCAGCTCCTCGTCGAGCAGGGCCCGCTGGATGTCGGCGATCTTCTCGACCTCGCCCCGCAGCGCCGCCTCGAGCCGACGCAGCTCGTCGGCGCTGCGGACGTGAGTGACCGTCTGGGCGACGAGGTTGGCGCGGAGCAGGACGGCCTCGAGCGACTCGGGCCCGTAGGCGTCGGCGGGGTGCTTGAGCGCGATGCCGAAGTACTTGGGCTCGCCGTCGTGGTAGAGCGGCAGGGCCATGATCGAGCGGTAGTCGGCCAGGGCGTCGCCGAGCACGGGGTCGTCGCGGAGCTCGGCGTCGGTGAACAGGCGCGGCCGGCCCTGCTTGATGATGTCGCCGATGAACCCGCCGCGGTGGACGGGGATGTCGTCGCGCCCCCAGGTGTCCTGTGAGCCCATGCCTTCGGACACGTTGCCGAAGATCATGCGGGTGATGCGGTACTCGCCGGGCTCGAGGCCGACGGTGGAGACGGACATGAACGCGTCGCGCGCGCCCATGTCGTCGTCGTACCGCGAGTACCGGCCGAGCACCTCCAGCGGCGTCCGCGCGGTGCTCAGGTCGCTGACCAGCTCGATCAGGCGGGGGACCTTGGTGGCCTCATCATAGGGGAGTTCGCGCATTCGATGACGATAGCCCGCCCGATCGAGAGGGCATCGAAACCGGGCCGGCCGGGCGGCGGGCTCAGCGGTTGATCGGGTAGTAGGCGAACTTCTGCCCGCCGATGGCGGCCTCGAACATCAGCCCCCGCTCGCCGGTGGTGAACACCGCCACGCCGTCGGAATAGTCGGCGTTGGCGCCGGCGCCCGCCGAGGCGGCGACGGCGGAGGCCTGGGCGGCGAACTCGAACTCGCCCTTCTTGAACTTGTTCAGCGTCGCCTGGTCCTTAAAGAAGATGATCTGCGAGTAGACCTGCCCGCCGAGCTGGAAGCCGATCGACCCCTGACTGAGTTCGGCGTAACCGACCTTGTTGCCCTGTTCGTAGACAACGCCGTCGCCGTGGGCCCCGCCGATGCCGGCTCCGCCCTTGGCGACCTCGGGGAACACCGCGTAGCCGTAGGCCGACTCGAAGAACCGGCTCATCGTCGGGTCACGTTTCTTGAACGCCAGCTCGGTCGCGTAGGCGTCGGCCGAGAGCATCCGGCCTTTCTCGGCTTCCGGATCGGACGAGCCGGTCTGCTTGTAAGACGAGCAGCCGGCCGCGAGGGCGAGGGCGGCCAGCAGGGGCATGAGGAATGGGTGACGCAGGGCGGGTCGGGTCGGGCTGGGCATGCTGGCCTCCGTGCGGTGCGAGGAGTGATTCACCGGGTTGAATCGTACTGCTCTGTCCGTCATCGATCGATCGTGGTTCAATTCGCTACCTTTCACGCCCATGGTCGAGGTGATGAGGGGTTTGCTCGGGCTGGCCGTGGTGCTGGGGCTGGCGTGGGCGATGAGCAACGGCAAGACGCGGTTCCCGCTGCGGGTCGTCGCGTGGGGGCTGGGGTTGCAGCTGCTGCTGGCGGGGGTGGTGTTGGGCACGGGCGTCGGCGAGACGGCGCTGCGGTCGGCGGCGGTCGGCGTGCACCATTTCGTCTCGCTCAACGTGCCCGGGGCGAGCACGATCTTCGGCGATCTGTCCTGGTCGGACCGCTCGGTCCCGGATGGCACGCGCCCGATGGTGCACGACCACGCCCACGACGGCCCGCACGAGCACCCCCAGCAGCACACCTACGCCGGCGAAACGGACGACGGCAATGCTCATCGCCATTCGTATCCGGGTGCTCAGCCTGGGTTTATCTTCGCGTTCGCCGCGACCGGGCTGCTCGTCATCATCCCCTTCGCGGCCCTGGTCGGCGTGCTCTACCACCTGGGGGTGATGCAGGTCGTCATCTGGGCGATGGCCAAGGTCATGACCGCCACGATGGGCGTCAGCGGGGCCGAGGCGATGGCGATGTCGGCCAACCTCTTCGTCGGGCAGACCGAGGCGCCCCTGGCGGTCAAGCCCTACCTGCCGGCGATGACCCCCAGCGAGTTGATGTGCATGATGACCGGCGGCTTCGCGACCGTGGCCGGCTCGGTCCTCGTCGTCTACATGGGTGTCCTCGGCCCGGAGATCGGCCCGCACCTGCTGACCGCCAGCCTGCTCTCGGCCCCCGCCGCCGTCGCCATCGCCAAGGTCGTCTTGCCCGAAACCGGCCAGCCCGCCACCGCGGGCAGGGTCGAGCTGAGGATCAATCGCACCGCCGGCAACGTCCTCGAGGCCGCCGCCACCGGCACGACCGACGGGCTCAAGCTGTATCTCAACGTCGTCGCGATGCTCATCGCCTTCACTTTCCTGGTGCAGGTCGTGAACGCCTGCCTCGGGCTGATCTGGGATGAGTTGAGCGTCCAGGCCATCCTCGGCGTCGCCCTGGCCCCCTTCGCCTGGGCCATCGGTGTCGAGAGCTGGCACGACGCCAGGCTCGTCGGCTCGCTGATCGGGATCAAGATGACGACCAACGAGTTCGTCGCTTTCGCCCAGATGCAGGCTTATCTGCCGGCCGCCGATCAGGGCGCTGGGTTTCGCTCCGAGCGGTCCGCCCAGCTCGCGGCCTACGCGTTGTGCGGATTTGCGAATTTCGCGTCGATCGGGATCCAGATCGGCGGGATCAGCCCGCTGGCGCCGTCGCGGAAGGGCGATCTGTCGCGGCTGGCGCTGCGGGCGATGCTCGGCGGGGCGCTGGCGTCGGCCGCGACGGCGGCGGTGGCCGGGATGTTCCTCCGCTGAGGGCCCGATAACCGGTTGAGCCCGGAAAAAGTGGCCGGATCGCCCTTTGGTCGGGTTGTGCGCCGTGAAACGCCACCCTATACTCCGGGGTTCGCGACGATGCAGCCTCACCTGCGAGAAACGCGAGTCGCCCGCTGATTGAGGCACCAGCGGGCTGCCGCCGACCTCCTCCTCCCTCCCGAATCCCGACCCCGACCGAGGACCTCGATGCAGATCCAGTCTGTGCGCGACTACGCGAAGCGCGGCGACGCCCTTCCCATCCCCAACCTCATCCGCGTTCAGCAGGCCGCCTACGAGCGGTTCCTCCAGCTCGACAAAGCCGTCGAAGACCGAGACCCCGAGATCGGGCTTGAGTCGCTGCTGCGCGAAGTGTTCCCCATCGTCTCTTACGACGAGACGATGCAGCTGGAGTACACGCACTACGACCTCGATGAGGCGCGGTACACGCCCGACGAGTGCCGCGAGCTCCGCCTGACCTACGGCATGCCGTTCCGCGTCGGCGTCCGCCTGGTCCGCAAGGACGTCGCCGAGGTCCCCGAAGAGGAGATCTACCTCGGCGAGATGCCCATCATCATGGGCGGCGGCGAGTTCATCGTGAACGGCGCCGAGCGCGTCATCGTCAACCAGCTGCACCGCTCGCCGGGCGTCGACTTCTCGATCGCCTCCTCCGAGGGCGACCGCCCGCTGCACTCGGCCCGCATCATCCCCGAGCGCGGCTCGTGGATCGAGCTGGAGGTGACCAAAAAAGACGTGCTCACGATGCGGATCGACCAGAGCACCAAGATCCCCGCGACCACCTTCCTGCGGGCGATCGACGAGGACTTCTCCACCAACCGCAAGATCCTCGAGACCTTCTACGGCATCGAAACCATCAAGGCGGCCGACGTCCGCCCCGAGCACTTCGCCGCGTCGGCCATCGTCGACACCGAGACCGGCGAGGAACTCGTCCCCGTGGCCGCCCAGGTCGGCGACGCCGTCGAGGCCATCGTCGCCTCCGGCCTCGACGCCATCGAGATCGTCAAGGACCCCACCGACGAGCTCATCCTCAACACCATCGCCGACGAGAAGCAGGTCCGCTTCGAGGGCCTCGACGCCACCGAGCACGAGCTGGCTCTGCTCGCCCTTTACGCCCGCCTCCGTCCCGGCAACCCGCCGCAGGTCGACAAGGCCCGCGACCTGTTCGCCGAGAAGTTCTACGACGTCAACCGCTACCGCCTGGGCAAGGTCGGCCGCTTCCGCATCAACCGCAAGTTCGATCTCGACACCCCCGAGAACGAGATGCAGCTCCGCGGCACCGACTTCCTCCAGGTCGTCAACTACATCCTCGACCTGCGGTCCAACCGCAACAAGGCCCACGTCGACGACATCGACCACCTGGGCAATCGCCGCCTCCGCACGCTCGACGAGCTGGCCGTCGAGGAGATCCGCAAGGGCTTCCTCAAGCTGCGTCGCACCGTCCAGGAGCGCATGAGCGTCAAGGACCCCGACGAGCTCGCGAAGATCGCCGACCTCATCAACTCCAAGGCCATCAGCTCGGCGATCGACCACTTCTTCGCCCGCTCCGAGCTGTCGCAGGTCGTCGAGCAGACCAACCCGCTCTCGCAGCTCCGCCACGAGCGTGTCCTCTCGGCCCTCGGCCCCGGCGGCCTGAACCGCAAGCGGGCCGGCTTCGAGGTCCGCGACGTCCACATCTCCCACTACGGCCGCATCTGCCCGATCGAGACGCCGGAAGGCACCAACA
>JBCBUE010000096.1:0-8910 GCA_039818285.1 Planctomycetota bacterium
TTCAGGCCGCCGTGCTGCAGGCCGGTCACGGCCGACTCGCGGCCCGATCCGGCGCCGCGGACGCGGACCTCGACCTCGGTGACGCCCATCTTCTTAACGGCGGCCGCGCATTCCTCGGAGGCGCGGGTCGCGGCGAAGGGGGTCGACTTACGCGAGCCCTTGAAGCCGATGGTGCCGGCCGACTGCCAGGCGAGGGTCTCGCCGTTGACGTCGGTGATGGTGACGATGGTGTTGTTGAACGTGGCTTTGACGTGGGCGATGGCCCGGCCGACGTTCTTTCTGATCTTCTTGGTTTTCTTGGCCATGGGGCGGGGTCTCCGTCGCTGCGGGCGTTGCCGTAGGGCTCACTTGAGCGGCCGGCAACTCGCGGCGGGTGTGGGTCCGATCGGCCGACCGATCGGTGAGGGTCGATTACTTGCCGACGCGCTTCTTGCCGGCCACGGTCTTGCGGCGGCCCTTGCGGGTGCGGGCGTTGGTCTTGGTGCGCTGTCCGCGGCAGGGCAGGCCGCGGCGGTGGCGGTCGCCGCGGTAGCAGCGGATGTCGCGGAGGCGTTGGATGTTCTGCTGGACTTGGCGACGCAGGGCGCCCTCGACGACGATGCCCTCTTCCTCGAGGACGGTCGCGATGCGGGCGAGGTCGTTCTCGCTGAGCTGGTGGGCGCGGGTCTGGCCGTCGACGCCGAGCTTCTCGACGATCATGTCGGCGGTGTGGGGGCCGACGCCGTAGATGTAGCGCAGCGAGATGCGGATCGGCTTGTTGTCGGGGATGTCGATGCCGAGGAGGCGGGGCATGGGCGGGGTCCTTGAGGTGCCTTGACGTCTGGCGGGCTTTGGTGGGGCCCCGGGCCCAGGGGCCCGGGTTAACAGGTCGCGTTGCGACCGGCGGCGTTGCCGCGCGTGACGACTTGCGTCGTCACTTCTGGCGGGCCTTGAACTTGGGGTTGGACTTGCAGATGACGAAGGTCTTGCCGCGGCGGCGGACGATCTGGCAGTCGGCGTGCCGCTTCTTGGCGCTCTTCAGGCTGGTGACGACTTTCATGGCGATCTCCGCGGTGAGCGGTGGGTGGGTGTCAGTGGCGGTAGGTGATGCGACCCTTGGTCAGGTCGTACGGGCTGATCTCGACGGTCACGCGGTCGCCCGGCAGGACGCGGATGTAGTGGCTGCGCATCTTGCCGGAGAGGTGGGCGATGATCTCGTGGTCGTTTTCGAGCTTCACCTTGAACAAGGCGGCCGGCATGGCGACCGTGACCTCGCCCTCCATCTGCAGTTTGTCTTCTTTGGGCACGCGGTTTCCGTTGAGGTCGGTTCGGGTCTCTATCGATGCACGCCCGGGGGCGTGGGGTGTTCGTTTCGGCAGGATCGATCGTGGGGGTCGGCCGTGGTCAGTTGCCGTCGGTGAGGGTCTCGCAGCCGTCGGCGGTCACCGCGAGGGTGTGTTCGTAGTGGGCGGCGGGGCGTCGGTTGTGGGTGACGACGGTCCACTTGTCGCGGAGCGTGACGACGCCGGTGGGGCGGTCGGGCTCGACGAGGTAGCACATGGGCTCGACGGCGAGGGTCATGCCCTCGCGGAGGACGAAGTCGGCGTTGGCGGGGGCGGACATGCGTCGCTTGACCTTGCCGCGGAAGCCGTTGCGTCCCATGCCCGGCGGCTCGGGGGTGACGAAGTTGGGGACCTTGGGCTCCTCGTGCATGGTCTGGCCTATGCCGTGGCCGACGAAGTCTCGGACGACGCCGTAGCCGTTGGACTCGGCGTAGTTCTGCATGAGTCGGGCGACCTGGCTCCACTTGCGTCCGGGGCGGATGTTCTCGATGGCGATCTGCAGGACGTGGCGGGTGGTGGCGCACATGGCGGCGACATCTTGCGGGACGTCGCCGACCTCGATGGTGGTAGCGGAGTCGCCGCACCAGCCGTCGATCTGGACGCCGCAGTCGACGCCGACGATGTCCCCGGAGGCGATGGGGGTGTCGTTGGCGATGCCGTGGACGACGACCTCGTTGACCGAGAGGCACAGGGTGGACGGGAAGGGCGGGAGGTTGCCGCCGGCGGTGTAGCCGCGGAACATGCCGGTGCCGCCGGCCTCGTCGATGAGCCGCTGGGCCTCTTGATCGATCTCTGCGGTTGTCACACCGGGGACGCACAGTTCCCGGCAGCGGTTCAGGATGCGGTGCACGACGCGTCCGGCGCGTCGCATCTTGTCGATCTCATCCCGCGTCTTGAGTCGGATGGCCATCCGTGGTCTCTTCTCGGCCGGTTCGGGTGGGGCCCGCCCCGTCGAGTCGAGCCGAGCAGTGTAACCCGGATTTCGCCGGGCCTCAAGCCTAGCCGCGGGGTCCTCGGATCCTGGGTCCGCGGCCGGTCGAGCCGCCGCCTGCCCCGAGGAAGCCCTGGTAGTTGCGCATCAGCAGCGTCGCCTCGATCCGCTGCACGAAGTCGAGCATCACCGAGACCACGATCAGCAGGCCGGTGCCGCCGAGGAACTGGGTGATGATGAAGTCCACCCCGAACGCCGAGGAGACGATCGCCGGGATGACGGCGATGACGGCCAGGAAGCCGCCGCCGACGTAGGTGATCCGCTCCATCACGGTTTCGAGGTACTGGGCGGTGCGGGGGCCGGGCCGCAGGCCGGGGATGAACGACCCGCTGTTGCGGAGCTGTTCGGCCATTTCGTCCGGCTGGAACTGCACGCTGGTCCAGAAGTAGGCGAAGAAGTAGATCAGCCCGATGTAGACGACGCAGTACAGGTAGCCCTGCAGGTCGGCGAAGTTCGCGTTGAGGAAGGCCAGGGAGTGCGACCAGGCGGCGTAGAGCCAGCCGGCCTCCTGCTCGCCGGGCAGGATGGTGGGGAAGTTGCCCGAGAGCCAGCCGAAGAGGACCGACGGGAAGATCATCAGCGAGGACGCGAAGATGATCGGCATCACGCCGCCGTGGTTCACGCGGAGGGGCAGGTAGGCCTTCTGGCCGCCGTAGACCTTGCGGCCGCGGGTGTGCTTGGCCTGCTGGATGGGGATGCGGCGTTGGCCCTGGGTGATGATGATGGCGCCGGCGGTGACGATGATGAACGAGCCGGCGAGAAAAGCGATGGTGCTGATGCCGGTGCCGGTGTGGCCGGGCTCGAGGGAGAAGTCGGCGACGAGCATCTGGATCGCCTGGGGCATGAAGGCGACGATGCCGGCGGTGATGATCAGCGAGATGCCGTTGCCGATGCCGTACTTGTCGATCTGCTCGCCGAGCCACATCAGGAAGATCGAGCCGGCGGTCATGCCGGTGACGCCGCAGAGCCAGTACAGGACGTAGAGCGTGCCGGTCTGGAACTCGGGGTAGACGAGCGGGTTCTCGCCGGACTGCAGGAAGTTCAGCCAGAAGGTGGACTGCACGGCGCACAGGGCGACGGTGGCGTAGCGGGTGTACTCCTGGATCTTCTGCTGGCCGCGGGGGCCTTCTTTCTTCAGGGCCTTGAGCTTCTCGGAGACCGAGCCGAGGAGCTGGAAGATGATGGCCGCGGAGATGTAGGGCATGATGCCCAGGCCGAAGAGCGAGGACTGGCCGAGGGTGCCGCCGGTGAAGATGCTGACGTAGGTGAGCAGGTTGCCCAGCGCACCACCCTGAGCGTTTTCGGCGAACTCGGAGAGGGCGCCCTGATCGACGCCCATGATCGGGATGAAGGTCCCGATGCGGTAGATGCAGAGCATCGCGATCGTGAACAGGAGCTTGTTGCGGAGCTCCTTGATGCGGAAGATGTTCAGGAAGGCCTGGATCATGCAGTCGGCGTCCGTGCGGGGCCGGGGTCTGGCCGCTGGCGATCAGCGACTCACTCGGTGGTATCGGTCTTCTTGACGCCCTTGGGTCGGCGGTCCTTCTTGGCGGGGACGAGGGTGATCGAGCCGCCGGCCTTCTCGACCTTCTGCCGGGCCGAGCCGGAGACGGCGGCGACCGTGAGGGTGAGCTTCTTGCTCAGTTCGCCGGTGCCGAGGACCTTGACGGGCATCTTCTCGGAGCGGATGAGGCCGTGCTTGGCCAGGAGGGCGGCGTCGACCTGCGCGCCGTCGTCGAAGCGGGCCTCGAGGACGCGAAGGTTGACGATCGCGAACTCCAGGGCGAACTGGACGTTGGAGAAGCCGACCTTGGGCAGGCGCATGAAGAAGGGGTTCTGGCCGCCTTCGTGGTGGAGCTTGCGGGAGAAGCCGGCGCGAGAGCGGGCGCCCTTGTGGCCTCGGCCGGCGGTCTTGCCGTTGCCCGAGCCGGGGCCGCGGCCGATGCGCTTGCGACGCTTGTGCGGGCCGGCCTTCTCGGTGATGTCGTGGATCATCATGGCGGTGTTCTCGGGTGAGCGAGCGTGAGGGCTCGGGGTGTTTAGCTGGTGGCCTCGGGGGCGGGTGCCTCGGCGGCGGGCTGCTCGGCAGGGGCCTGCGACTGGGTCTGCTCGGGGGGCTGGGGGGCGCCGCCGCGTCCACGTCCGCCGCCGCCGCGTCCGCGCCCGCCGCCACCGCCGCGGCGTCCGCCGCCGCGGATGTCCTGGCCGACGACGTTGACCGGGGCCTTGGCCTTCTCGCCGGTGCCGCCTGCGGATTCCTTCATGAACCGCTTGGACAGCTCGAGGGCCTCGTCGACGGTGGTGGACTCGATCTCGACGCCGCGGAGTTCGGCGATCGACTCGCGGGTGCGGAGCTGCAGGAGGCCATCCATGACGGCCTTGCAGCAGTTGATCTTGTTGTTGGAGCCGTAGGACTTGGTGAGGCAGTCGGTGATGCCGGCCATCTCGAGGACGGCGCGGACGGTGCCGCCGGCGATGACGCCGGTGCCCGGGCCGGCGGGGATGAGGCGGACCTTGGAGGCGCAGAAGCGGCCGGTGACCGGGTGGGGGATGGTCGAGGCCTTGGTGTTGATCTTAATGAGCTTCTTGCGGGCGTCCTTCTGGGCCTTCTCTATGGCGGCGGGCACGCCGGGTGCCTTGCCATAGCCGATGCCGACCGAGCCGTTGCGATCGCCGACGACGACGAGCGAGGCGAAGCCGAGGCGTCGGCCGCCCTTGACGGTCGTGGACGTGCGGTTGATCCACACGGTGGTGGACTCGAGGTTGCTGGAGTCGCGGAGTTGTTCAGCCATGGGTGGGGTCGGTAAGGGGGGGGGCGTGGACGGGGCGTGTGTGCGGTGGAGGGTCAGAACTTCAGGCCGGCTTCGCGGGCGGCGTCGGCGAGGGCCTTGACGCGGCCGTGGTAGCGGAAGCCGTTGCGGTCGAAAGCGACCTGCTCGACGCCGGCGGCTTTGGCGGCCTCGGCGATCTTGGTGCCAACCTGCTTGGCGGACTCGACGTTGCCGCCGTAGCTCATCTTGGCCTGGACGCTGGAGGCGGCGGCGAGGGTCTTGCCCTCGAGGTCGTCGACGACCTGGGCGTAGACGTGCTTGCCGGAGCGATAGACCGACAGGCGCGGGCGCTCGGCGGTGCCGAGCAGGCGCTTGCGGATGCCGGTCTTGCGGCGGGAGCGTCGGAGGGTGCGGAGCTTGTTGCGTTCCATGGTGGGTCTCGCTGACTGACGCGATGAATCGCGTCGTTAAATGCGTTACTTGCCGCCGCCGGCGAAGGCCTTGCCGGCCTTGCGGAGGATGACCTCGTCCTTGTACTTGATGCCCTTGCCGTTGTAGGGCTCGGGCTTCTTGTGGGCGCGGATGGCGGCGGCGGTCTGGCCGACGAGCTGCTTGTCGGGGCCGGTGACGGTGATGTCCTGGCCCTTGACCTCGACGAGGACGCCGTCGGGGACGGGGACCTTGCGGGTGTCGGCGTAGCCGACGTTGAGCTCGACGGTCTTTCCCTTGACGGCGGCGTTCCAGCCGACGCCGACGATCTCGAGCTGCTTCTTGTAGCCGTTGACGACGCCCTCGATCATGTTGGCGACCAGCGAGCGGGTCAGGCCGTGCATGGCGCGGGCGGTCTTGGAGTCGCCGTGGCGTTCGACGACGACCTCGTTCTCCTCGACCTTGACGGAGACCTCGGGGCGGTGGTGGAAGGAGAGCTTGGCCTTGGACGACTCGACGAGGATGTCGCGGCCGTTGACGCTGACCTTGGCGCCCTTGGCGATGGGGACGGGTTTTCTGCCGATGCGGGACATGGCGGTGTCTCGGGGTCTGGGGTCGTGATCGGGGTTACTGAACGGTGCAGAGCAGCTCGCCGCCGACCTTCTCGGTGCGGGCCTTGCGGTCGGACATCACGCCGCGTGGGGTGGTGAGGACGGCGATGCCCAGGCCGGCCATGGGGCGGGGCAGGTCCTTGACCTTGGTGTAGACGCGGCAGCCGGGCTTGGACTCGCGCTTGATCGAGTGGATGAGCTTCTCGCCGCGGGGCCCGTACTTGAGGGTGACGCGGAGGATGCCCTGGCGGCCGTCGTCGATAACGTCGAAGCCGTTGATGTAGCCCTCGTCCTGCAGGGCGGCCGCGATGCCGCGGCAGACCTTGGAGTTCAGGCAATCGACGGTGTCCGCCTCGTTGCGATTGGCGTTGCGGATCCGCGTGAGCATGTCGGCGATGGGGTCGCTGAGGGCCATAGGCTTGTGGCTCGGTCGGGTGGGTTCGGGCTCGGGGTCGTTCGGGTCGGTGGGCGGTTGTTCGTTCGGTGGGTTACCAGGAGGCCTTACGCATGCCGGGGACCTTGCCCTCGAGGGCGAGCTCGCGGAGCTTGATGCGGCTGAGCTTGAACTTGCGGTAGACGCCACGGCTTCGGCCGGTGAGGGCGCAGAGCTCGCGGTAGCGCGTCGGGCTGGCGTTGCGCGGGAGCTTTTGCAGGCCGGCGTAGTCGCCGTCGGCCTTGAGCTGGCGGCGCTTCTCGGCGTACTTGTCGACGGTCTGCTTGACCTTCTGCATGCGGACGGTGGTGGACTTGCTGGACATGGGTGTTATCCGGGGGTCGGAGTCCGCGACCGGCGGTCGCGGCTTTGTGGGTGTTACTTGACGGCTTCCTTCTTGGTGCTGACGAAGGGCCAGCCGAGTTCGCTGAGGACGGCGTGGCTGAGCTCGTCGGAGGAGTTATGGAAGACGAGCTGGATGTTCATGCCGTGGGTGTACTGGGCCGAGGCCATGTCGATCTCGGGGAAGATGGCCTGCTCGGTGATGCCGAAGGCGTAGTTGCCGCGGCCGTCGAACTTCTTGTCAGCCAGGCCGCGGAAGTCCTTGATGCGGGGGATGGCGAGGCTGATGAGCCGGTCCAGGAGTTCCCACATGCGGTCGCCGCGGACGGTGACCATGGCCCCGACCTCGTAGCCGGCGCGGAGCTTGAAGTTGGAGACCGACTTCTTGGCCTTCTTCACGACGGGCTGCTGACCGCTGATCATGGCGAGGTCCGAGACGACCTGTTCGCGGGCCTTGGGGTCGAGCTTGGTGCCCTGCAGCTCCTTGCCCATGCCGACGTTGATGATGATCTTCTCGAGCTTGGGCAGGGCGAGGCGGTTCTTGATGCCGAACTTCTCGCCGAGCTTGGGCGCGACCTCTTCGGTGAAGCGCTTCTTGAGGCGCGGCGGGGGCACGGGCAGGGCGTTCTCGGCCTCGGCGTTCTTGTCTTTCTTGGCCATGGGATTGCCTTTGCGGGGGGGTTAGTTCTTGGCCTTCTTGAGTTCGGGGCCGAGCTGCTCGCCGGTGGTGGCGGCGAGCCGGACCTTGCTGCCGTCGTCCTTGGTGGCGAAGCGGACGCGGGTCGGCTTGCCGGCGTTGTCGACGGGCATGACGTTGGAGAGGTGGACAGGGAACTCGCGCTGGGTCTTGCCGCCTTGCTGGTTCTGCTGGGTCGGCTTGACGTGCTTGACGTGGACGTTGATGCCCTCGATCACGCAGCGGTCCTCGTCGGGGAGGATGCGCAGCACCTTGCCGGTGCGGCCCTTGTCGGAGCCGGCGGTGACCATCACGGTGTCGCCTCGTCGGACGTGTCTTGCCATCTCAGATCACCTCGCTGGCCAGGGAGACGATCTTCATGTACGACTGCTCGCGGAGTTCGCGGGCGACCGCGCCGAAGATGCGGGTTCCCTTGGGGTTGCCGTCGTCGTCGATGAGGACGACGGCGTTCTTGTCAAAGCGGACGTAGCTGCCGTCCTTGCGGCGGACGGGGTAGTTCGTGCGGACGACGACGGCCTTGACGATCTGGCCGTTCTTCATGTCGCTGCCGGGCAGGGACTTCTTGACCGAGCAGACGACGCGGTCGCCGACGCCGGCGGTGGGCCGGGTGGACTTGCCTCGGGCGGTCTTGGCGCCGAGGACGCGGATGACGTAAGCGACCTTGGCTCCGCTGTTGTCGGCGACGTCGACTCGGGACTCTTGTTGGATCATGGCGGGTGCTCCTCGGCCGTTGGGCCGGGGGTGGGGCGGTGCGCGGGGTCAGCCTTCCTGGCGGACGCCTTCTTCGACGATGCGGACGATGCGCCAGGTCTTGGTCTTGCTCAGCGGTCGGCAGCTGGCGATCTCGACCTTGTCGCCGGTGCGCGAGGCGTTGTCCTCGTCGTGGGCGTGGAACTTGGCCTGGCGGTGCAGAAACTTGCCGTACTTGGGGTGCTTCTGCTGATAGTCGACGGCGACGGTGCGGGTCTTGTTGGCCTTGTCGGAGACGACGGTGCCGATCTTGGTCGCGGTGAGCGTGCGCTTGGGCGCGTCGGTGGTGGCGGTGTCGGACATCAGGCGGTCTCCGTGGCGGTGGTTTCGAGCTTGCGGGAGCGCTTCTCGGTGAGCAGTCGGGCGATGTCGCGGCGGATGTTGCCGAACTCGCGGGGGTTGTCGATGCGCTCGGTGACCTGCAGGCTGCGCAGCTCGTAGTGCCGCTTGCGGAGCCGGCCGACCTCTTCGGTGATCTCGGCGTCGCTCATCTTGTGGACTTCAGCGGGTTTCATGATCGGGGTCCGGGGCGGGTAAGGCCGCCGAGGGCGTCGGCGGCTTTGT
>JBCBUE010000097.1:0-8884 GCA_039818285.1 Planctomycetota bacterium
CTTAACCACGACCAATCGATCGGTGTCCCGAGCTTTCAAGCTCTCATCGAGTACGGACAGCCTTGCCGAGAACGGGCCGCGGAAGGGCGAATCCTGCGGCGGGACCGAGTGAGGGTAATAGGCCAATGAGACGAGACCATCGGCCATGAACTGCCGCGCCTCGGCGTAGCAGCGACGCTCGCCTTCCTGCTCGCCGGCGGACTCCAGCGGCATCACGCCGTACCCCTTTTCAGCCAGACGCTTCTGCACCTCGGCGAGGTAGCGCCCGAAGAAGGGGTTCGAGATCGAATTGACCACCACGGCCACGTGCCACGATCGGCCGTGAGCGAGCGTCTGAGCCTGACGGTTGGGGCGGTAACCCATTTCGGCGGCGATCTGCTCGATACGCGAGCGTGTGGCAGGAGAAACGCGTTTGAACTGCTTCCCATTGAGCACGAGAGACACCGTCGCCTCGGACGTCTTTGCGCGCCGGGAAATCTCTTTGAGCGTGACGCTGCTCTGGGCCATGGGCAGAGATTATCCCGTCGCGGGCAGCACGTCAAGCGCTTAACTAATGCGCGTCATGCTCCTCACCGCGGGCGACTCGATTGAGACTTGGTTTGACAGGCGGAACGTTCCGCCACATACTGAGCCACATGAGCCAATCCATTAGCTCGCCGCCACGCGCCCGGGTTTCGCTCAAAGACGTCGCCGGCGCCGCTGGCGTTGGCGTCACCACCGTCTCGGACATCCTGAATCGCAACATCGTGGGCAAGTACCCCCCCGAGACCCGGGCCCGAGTCTTCAACGCCATGAAAGAGACGGGCTACACCCCGAGTCGTTCCGCCCAGAAGCTCCGCGGCACCCGATCACGTGAGATCGGCGTGGTGTTGACGCGCGAGTTCGACAACCCATTTTTCGCCCGGCTGGCTCATCAGTTCCAGCGTCAGCTACGCCAGCTGGGCTATCGGATGCAACTCCAGGTCACGGGTCGCGATCTGTGGACGCTGTCGCGATTTCCGATGGAACTGCTCGGCGATGACGTGGACGCCGTGATCCTCGGGCCGGTCTACGTCTCCGATCGCGACCACCTCGACCCGTTGTCGGCCTTTTCCAATGCGTCGATGCCGGTGGCCCTGTTCGGCGGGCCCTGCGACAGCGGATTCGATGAGTACTGCCTGCCGCACTTCGACGCCGGTTATCTGGCGGGCAAGCTGCTGTTCGACGCGGGCCACCGCCGCGTCGCGTTCCCGGGCGGTGCGCCGACGGATGCCACCGGCGATCAGACCAGCAAGGATGACGGCGTCTGCGAGGCCGCCCGCGAATGCGGCGCCACGGTCGAGTTCATCCCGCACCCCGACACCGACGACTACGACGACTTTTATCACACCGCGGCCGCCTTCGGCCGCAATTGGAAGCGGGCCGCCCCCGACGATCGCGCCACCGGCGTCGTATGCCGCAACGACCAGATGGCCATCGCCGCGATCGCCGCGTGGCACGACCTCGGCATCGACGTGCCCGCCGACCTCTCGGTGGTCGGCATGGACAACCTGCCCGAGTCCCGGATCGTTCGCCCGGGCTTGTCCACGATCGACCTGCGGATGAACGACCACGTCACGCAGATCGTCAGCCGCGTCGTCGGCCGCCTGGAAGGCAGGCAGGTCGGGGCCCCGGTCATCCCCAAGCCCCAGCAAGTCGTCCGCGACTCTGTCCGTCCTGTCCAGTAACCGCGTCGATCCGCTCGCGCCGCAGCCCCTGGCTTGCCATGACTTCTCGCTTCCTCTCGATCATCGCTCTCGTGCTTGCCTCGCCGGCGCTGGCCGACTCGCCCGCCAAGGAGCCGGTAGTGCTGCTCGAGGACCCGGTCGAGCGGTCCACCGATGGCGGGACGTGGCGGCTAGGCGACAAGGGTTGGTTCTCGAAGGCGGACGCCGCCATCGGCGGCCTCTCACCTCAAGCCGGGCGGTCGTTCTTTCTCGCCACGAATTTCCCCCAGAACGCCGTGCTGACCAACACCTTTCCCGCCGGGGGCGACGAGCAGTCGCCGCGCCTTCGCTGGGAGCCCGGCACGTACGTCTGCACGTTCGAGATCGGTGACCGCGATGACCACGTCTTCCTCACCGAGACCGGCGGACGTGGCGTGCTTGGCGGCCTGTGCGTCGGTGCCCCGACCGACTGGAAGAACGCGCTGTCCGAGGCGCGCTCGACCGGCGTGGCGATCGACACGCCTCGTCCCGTCCCCGAAGACGGCTGGGTGACTTACACGTGGACCTATACCGTTGACGCCGACGCGACGCACAACGGCGAGTCGATCGTGGGCCAGCCACTGACCTTCCGCCTGCACGGCCACAACGGTGGGTACACGCCCGACTCGGGCAGAGCGGGCAACTTCGCGTTCGATCGATTGCGGATCGTTTTCAGTCCGGCCTCGGGTGCGGAGCCCGGGTCTCATGGTTCAAAGGCTTCTTTCGCAGATTTCTTAACAGGAGGTCATTAAGAATGAATACTCAACATGTCTCTCGGTTTGTTTTCGCCACCGGCTTGCTCGCCCTTGCGCCGTCCGTCTCGGCCGATTTTCTTGTCGTCGACGGCGGCCAGCTCAACGCCGGTTCCAGCTGGAGCAACGGCGTTTACCCAACGGGTGACGCGAGCGACATCATCGGCGGCGGACGCACGGCGATCCTGTCTTCGGGTGTCGGCACGCACAACGTGCTGCAGATCGGCCCGGGCGCTAACGCCTCGGCCGGCCACCTCTCGATCACCGGCGGGACACTAAACATCACCGAGCCCAACGCCGGCAGCACCGGCCTTGCGATCGCCGCCAATTTCGGCGCGGCTAACGCCCCCTCGACCATCACGCAGTCCGGCGGGACGCTCAACATCCTGACGAGTCGTTTCGTGATCGGCTCATTGGGCAAGGCCAGTTACACGATCAGCGGCGGCTCGCTTAACGCGACGGACGTCCGAGTCGGCGGTGGGAACACCAGCGACAACCCCGAGTTCATCGTGGAGGGGGACGGCGTCACGTCGATCGCGATCGACTCGCTCTTCGCCTCGTTCGGGACGCAGGTCGCCGAGTACGACATCGTCTTCAACTTCGGCCCGACCGGCACCACCCCGATCGATGTCGCCGGCCTGTTCGGGGCAGACGCCACCACCGAGCTCATCGTCGACGGCGCCAACTATACCGGTGGCCCAGGCACATTCACCCTAATCAACTACGGCGACGCCACCAACACGGCAAACCTCGAGTTGGCGACCTTCACCGCTACGAACTTCGACGGCTTCGAGACTTCTTTCTCCGTCAACGACAACAGCCTGACCTTCACCATCGTCCCTGAGCCCGCGTCGTTGGCCCTGCTCGCGACCGGCCTGGCCTCCGTCGCCCGTCGTTCACGGCGATAAACCGCTTCCTCCCGGCCCCGCCGTCAACGCGGCGCGGCCGGCTTTCTCGACTCTTTTCAACCGACGCAAGGAAACTCCCATGAGACCTCGCCACGCCTTCACGCTCATCGAATTACTAGTTGTCATCTCGATCATCGCGCTGCTCATCTCGATCCTGCTGCCGGCCTTGAACTCGGCGCGAACGGTCGCGCGACAGCTGCAGAACAGTACGCAGCTCCGCGGCATCCAGCAGGCGATGGTGATCTTCGCGCAGCAGAACAAAGGTCAATACCCGGGTCTGCAGGACGACACCGGCCGGTTCGGCAGCAACGCCTCGCCCGGCGACGTGCTCGTGGGGGCGCAGGTGCCTCAGTCCGCCGAGCGTGGCGACGCGGTTGTCTCCCGTTACCTGCTGCTGATCAACGGCAATTTCGTCACGCCCGACATCCTGCTCTCGCCGGCCGAGAACGACGAGTCGATCGGCACAACGAACTTTGTGGACTACGACCCCAACGCCACCGGCTACGGCTTCAATGATGCGTTCTGGTCGTACAGCATGCTGCAGATCAGCTCCACCCAGAACGACCCGGCGCTGCCGCCACCGACGCCGCGCCAGCTCCTGCCCAACCTGCGGGCCGAATGGTCCGAGACTCTCAACACCGAAGCGCCGGTGATGTCGGATCGCCTCGTCAACTACGCCGGCCTGCCGAATTCGTCTCTGCTGCCCTTCCCCGACTTGCACCGAAGCCTCTGGACGGGCCCGGACGGCGGCGGCGGCTGGACCGGCACCATCGTCTACAACGACAACCACACCGAACTCGTCAGCACTTCGGCCGTCCATCGAACCCGGTACAACGGACAGCAGATCGTCGAGGACGACAGCCTTTTCCGCTTTGACACGGGCTTCGTGAACTCCACTCGGCGCGACGCGGTCTTCGTCTTCCGCGGCGCCACGACAGTGAATTAACTCGCCTCTTGTAGTTGTATCGCTATGTCAAGCACTTTCCCCTCAACGCGACCTCACCGAGGTCGATGCATGGCGTCTCGCCTCGGCTGGCGATCGCGAGCGGCGTCTCTGGTCGCCGCGCTTGCCTCGGCCGTGGGAGCGACGGCCGGTCCGCCGAACATCGTCTGGGTGCTCTCGGACGACGCGGGCTACCGCGACTTCGGCTTCCAGGGCAACGCCGAGTTCGCCGACGTCACGCCGAACATCGACCGCATCGCCACCGAGGGGCTCGTCGCCGAACAGGCGTACGTCACCTCGTCGGTCTGCTCGCCCTCGCGGGCCGGCATGCTCACCGGCCGCTACCCCCAGCGGTTCGGGTTCGAGAACAACCTGCCGGGCTCGTGGAACCGCTGGAAGGACCCGGCGTGGAGTGCGCCGGGCGGCCATTGGGCCACGTGGGGGCTCGACCTCGACGAGCGCACGATCGCCGATCGGTTGGGCGAACTCGGTTACGACACGGCGTTGGTCGGCAAGTGGCACCAAGGTCTTTCCGATCGGTACACCCCGAACGCGCGAGGGTTCGACTACTTCTACGGTCTGCGTTCGGGCTCCCGGCTCTACGAGCCTTACGGCGGTGAGTACATCGGCGACGCCTTCCCGGCGGAATACGCCTACAACGTCGAGAAGGCGATCTTTGAGAACGGCGAACGCCAGCCGGAGCACGGCTACTTCACCGACCGGCTGGGCGAAGCGTCCGTCGACTGGATCGAAGGCCGCCAGCCCGGTGAGCCGTTCTTCCTCTTCCTCTCCTTCACCGCGCCGCACACGCCGATGCAGGCCGACGACGCGCGGCTGGCGTGGGCCCGCGAACGCTTCCCCGACCTCAAGCCGGGCAGCTCGCGGCTGCGCTACGTCGCGATGATGAAGGCGATGGACGAGAACGTCGGGCGAGTGCTCGACGCGCTCGAAGAGAAGGGTTTTGCCGACAACACGATCGTCGTGTTCTTCAACGACAACGGCGGGTCGATCAAGAACGCCTCGGAGAACACCCCGCTACGCGGCCACAAGTGGGGGCCATTCGAGGGTGGCTTGCGCATCCCGATGGCGATCCGCTGGCCCGGCCTGATCGAGCCGGGCGGCCGGCTGGCGATGCCTGTGAGCACGCTGGACCTGACGCCGACGCTGCTGGCCGCGGCGGGGGGCGACCCGTCGGCGACGCGGTTGCCGCTGGACGGGATCGACATGACGGCGTGGCTGGACGACCCCGACACGCCGGCGATGGATCGCACGCTGTTCTGGCGCGAGGCCAACCGCCAGGGCCGCGTCCGCGTGGCGCTGCACCAACCGTGGAAGCTCGTGCTGTCCACCAAGAACCCGCCGATGCTGTTCGACCTGTCGGCCGACCCCGTCGAGACGAACAACCTCATCGACGCCCACCCGTCGATCGCCGCGGAGCTCGAGGCCGCGATCGCCGAGTGGGAGACCGGCCTCGTCGACCCCGCCTGGAACTGAAGCCGATGCACCGATCGATGTCTGCCTCCTGCAATCTGAGCGTCGTCCTCGCGGCGGTCGCCGCCGCCGTGATGATGGCGACGTCGAGCTTGGCGGAGGTCACGATCGACCTCCGAGAGGCCCGGCCCGTCGAGACCGTGAGCCCGATGGTCCTCGGCCTGAACCTCAGCTATTTCAACGACCTCGACGAGGTCTGGGAGACCGGCGACCTCGCGGAGGTGTACCGAGACGCCGGCATCGGGGCGCTGCGCTACCCCGGGGGCGAGGAGACCAGCCGCTTCCACTGGGAACACCCCGGCGTCACCGGGTACATCGACCTGTGGAACGAGTCGCACCACGACCAGAGCTGGCAATCGGTGCTGGTGCCCAAAGACCAGTGGGGTACGTTCGAGGACCACATGGACTTCGACGAGTTCGTGCGGAACGCCCGAACCGTCGGCGCCGAGCCGCTGGTGGGGATCAACATGTCCAGCGGCGTGAAGCTCGACCGCGTGCAGGACTCGATCGACGAGGCGGTGCGTTGGATGGAGTACGCCAAGTCGAAGGGTTACGGCATCCGCTACTGGTACCTCGACAACGAGCCCTGGCACACGGCTGACCACAATTACTTGCACATCCCGCTGGAGCGCTACGCCGAGCTGTGCGTGCGGTTTGCACGGGCGATGTGCGAGGTCGACCCAGACGCGAAGTTCATCGTCAACCCGCTGGAGGGCGGCCACGCCGGGCGATGGGATCATCTGGGCAAGTTCATGGCGATCGCGGGCGATGACATCGACGTGGTGTCGTTTCACTGGTATTGGGAGTGGGGTCGGGGGACGTGGGAGACGTGGCTGGCGTCGAAGCCGATGCGTCATTCGTCTAAGTGGACGCCTTACGATCAGGCATTGACTTACGTGGAGAAGGTTCGTCGAACGCGGGGGCAACTGGCTCGCGAGGGTTACGACCATGTGACGGTGGCGTCGACCGAGTGGAACATCAGCAGCCCAAAGGACGACCCGGCGGACCCGACCCGGGTGGCGCTGATGCACGCCGAGATGCTGATGCAGTTCGCCGAGGGCGGACTCGAGTTGGCGTGCATCTGGCCTGGGTTCTGGCAGATCAAGATGGTGCCCGGGCCGTCGGAGGACCGGGCGTGGATCGACCACGCGCCGCCGCACCGGCCCAAACCGGCGCTGAGCGTGGTGCGATTGCTGTCGGCCGCGGCGGGGGGTGAACGGCTCGGCGGGCCGGGGCTCTCGACCGAGACGGCCACGCCGACGCTCGCAGTGCGGTCCGCCGACGGACGGACGACGCACGTCTTTGTGCTGAGCAAGTCGTCGAAACCGACGCCGGTTGAGTTGAGCGTGGCCGAGCTCGGATCGGCGGGCTCGGCCTCGGCGACGACGTACACACAGGCGACGGGCGACGTGGCCGAACTCGATGTCGAGCGGGTCGGCGGCGGCGTGAAGGCGACGCTGCCGCCTTTCAGCCTGACGCGCTTCGACCTGGCCGACTGAGCCACGGTTCATCTATGGAGGCACGCTTTGGCTAAACAAGGAATGACCAGACGCGAGGCGATCGCGGCGCTGTCGGCGGCGGGGGTCGGCCTCGTCACGGCCGGTGTGGGTCGGGGCCGGCCGATGCGGGACGTCGACAGCGCACCGGGAAGAGGTGACGTGCGTCACGTCTGCTTCCTCTTCATGGAAGACATGGGACTTCAGTGCGGGCCCTACGGTGACCGCACCGTGCCGACGCCCGCGCTGGACCGGCTCGCGTCGATGGGCTGCACTTTCGACCGCGCGTACTGCACCAGCGCAACGTGCTCGCCCTCGCGGTCGAGCATCTTCACCGGGCTCTGGCCCCACCAGAACGGGCATGTCGGCCTGGCCGACGGCGTCAAGGAGGGCTCCAACCAGTGGGGCTGGCGGCTCCACGAGGGCATGCCGACCCTCAACCCAATGCTCCGAGACCTGGGTTTCTCGATAGGCCGGACCTACAAGCTGCACGTCGGACCGGAGGACGCCAACCCATTCGACGCCGTGTACCAGTGGCAGTCTTTCCAAGACGCCGGCCGGGGGATGAACCATGGCGCCCAGATCGCCGCGTTTATGCGCGACTTCTACGGCCAGCACGTCGGCGACGACGGACGCATGTTCTTTATCCCGCAGAGCATCGATACGCACCGCCCCTTCGCCTGGAAGGGCGGCGGGCACAACGCATCGCTCGAATACGACGGCTCGCCGTATCGCGTTATGACCGCGGCCGACGACCTGATGCTGCCGCACTTCGGCCCCGACATCCCGCGGCCCCAGAACCTCTGCCGTGACGTGGCCGACTACTACAACGCCGTCCAACGTGTCGATCGCACGGTGGACGAGACGCTCGATGCGCTCGAGACGCTTGGCATCCTCGACGAGACGCTGATCGTGTTCTCTGCCGATCACGGCCCCCCCTTCACCCGCGGCAAGTTGAGCGTCTACGAGCTCGGCGCCCGCGTTCCGCTGATCGTCCGCTGGCCGGGCGTGAGCCGCGCGGGGTCGCGCGAAGCACGGCCGGTCTCACTGGTCGACTTCATGCCGACGGTGCTCGACGCGGTCGGTCTGCCGATCCCCGAGTACATGCCCGGGCGGTCGTGGCGCGGGCTGCTCGACGGATCGGCGGACGATTGGCCCGAGTTCGCGGTGTCGGAATACACAACCCACATGACGGTCAAGACGTGGTGGCCGAGCCGCACCATCACCGACGGTCGCTGGAAGCTCAACCTGCACATGCTCGCCGGCACCGAGCACGCCGCCGGCGACCGTCCCTTGCCCGACAACCCACCGGACTTCCGCGTCGGCATCAACGCCCCGGAGGGTACGGTCGCTCGCGAGATCTATCGCAGGTTCAACGCCCCGCCCCGTTTCGAACTGTTCGACCTCGCAAGCGATCCTTACGAGTACCACAGCCTGCACGACGACCCGCGGCACGCCGGACAGATGAAACGACTGCAGGCCGCGCTCGAGCGGTGGCAGCTCGAGACGCACGACCCCTTCCGCGACGAGGCGTATCTCGCCGCCTATACCGATCATTACAAAGCTAAAG
>JBCBUE010000098.1:0-8700 GCA_039818285.1 Planctomycetota bacterium
CCCGAAGTGGAAGCGCATCGCCGCCGAGCTCGGCGCCACCCCCCGCGCCACCACCAGCAAGGACGACGTCGCCGTCCCCGACGGCCGATACACCGCCACCTGCGGCCACTGCGGCCACACGTTCCACCGCCACCGCCGCCCGCCGTCGGTCCCCTGCTGGTGCCACCACTGCGGCCCCGACCTCGGCGCCCTGCGCTTCCGCGACGCCAAGACCGGCCGACTCACCCGCGTCCGACGCCCGGCCGTCGAAGTCGTCACGCCGCCCCCGACGCCGCCCCGCCCCGAGCCCGGCCTGGCTCGCCTGCCGCTGTTCGCGGCGCTGTTCGGGCGACGGTGAGTCGATCGCCCCACCGATCCGCGGTACAACCGTCCCGTGCAACCCTTCCTGCACCACTGGGGCGCGTCGGCGATCACCTCGATCGGCTTCTTCTGGGTCTCGCTCTGGGCGTTCTGTCTCGGCTACCTCGTCAGCTCGATGATCGAGGTCTTCGTCAGCAAGGACCGCATGCAACGCGCAATGGGCGTGCGCGGCCCGCGAGCCGTCGCACTGGCGGCGTTCTTCGGGTTCGTCTCCAGCTCCTGCTCGTTCGCGGCGCTCAGCACCACGCGCGCCCTGTTCAGCAAGGGCGCCGGCCTGGTCCCGGCCCTGGCCTTCCTGCTCGCCTCGACCAACCTCGTCATCGAGCTCGGCATCCTCATCGCCGTGTTCCTCAGCTGGCAGTTCGTCATCGGCGAGTACATCGGGGCCGTGCTGATGATCGGGTTCATGTGGGTCATTGTCGCGCTCACCCTGCCGCCCGGCCTCGAGGAGATGGCCCGCAAGAAGGCGGAGGAAGCCGACGCGATGAAGGGCATGGCGATGGACATGGAGATGGGGAACGACATGGGCGACAGCAAGAGCATGGACGACATGCAAGGCATGGACATGCCGCCCATGGACACGCCCGACCCAACCCCGCCGCCGTTCCGCTCGCTGGCCGGCTGGCGGCAGGTCGCCATGCAGTACCGCATGGAGTGGTCGATGGTCTGGAAGGACGTGACGTTCGGCTTCACCATCGCCGGCGTCATCGCGACCTTCGTCCCCGCCGCCGCGTTCCAGGCGCTCTTCGTCGGCAGCTCGCGCGCCGGCGGGTCGCTGTGGTGGGAGACGGTGCTGCAGACGCTCGTCGGCCCGGTCGCCGCGTTCTTCACCTTCATCGGCTCGATGGGCAACATCCCGCTGGCGGCCGTGCTCTACGGCTCGGGCGTCAGCTTCGCCGGGATCATGGCCTTCATTTTCTCCGACCTGATCGTCTTCCCCATCGTCCGCGTCAGCGCCCGGTACTTCGGCTGGAAGATGGCGCTGTACATCGTGGCCGTGTTCCTGGTCGCCCTGGTCGCCGCGTCGATCTGCCTGCACTACGGCTTCGCCTGGGCCGGCATCCTGCCCGACACCGCCGGCCACGCCGCGCACCACGACGACCCCGCGGCCGGCTTTGCCGTCAACGTCACGCTCTTCCTCAACGCCGCCTTCCTCGCCGCCTCCGGCTGGCTGGTCTGGCAGTCCTTCGCCGGCATGGCCGGCATGCACCACAACATGGGCCAGCCCGGCCTGATCGAACGCGTCATCGGCGTCCTCGCCAAGGCCTCCTGCGTCTGGCTGACGATCGGCGTCGTGCTCTGGTTCGTGTTCTGAGCCGTCAGTCGGGTGCCACACCTTGACCGCGAGGCGGCAAGGTGTGCCGATCATCAAGGAGCGCAACGCACACCCTGCCCTTCGGGTCAGGGTGTGGCACCCCGCAAAACACCCCCGCCGCCGGCTACACTGCCCGCTTGCCCACCCGCGCCGGAGTGGCGGAATTGGCAGACGCGGCGGATTCAAAATCCGCTGGTGGCAACACCTTGAGGGTTCGAGTCCCTCCTCCGGCACTTCCCGGCGCGCCTCACACGCGACCGGCGAACCTCAATCCCCACCCAACCGCTGCCGCAGCAGGTCCGCTCGCGCGATGCGGCGTTCGGCGGTGTCCATCTCGCGGCCGACGATGCGTTGCAGGTGGGCCGGCTGGGTCAGCAGGAACAGCTCATTAATCGTGCGCATGTCGACCGAGCCGAGGCGGCCGAGGTTCACGCCCAGCCGCAGGTGGCTGAGCAGGCTGAGCACCTCCTCGGCGCCGATGACGCGGGCGTGGGTCAGCAAGGCCCAGGCGCGTTGGACCTTGTCGTCGAGCTGGGCGGGGCGCTGGCGGATGAGGGCTTGGCGGGCCTGCTGCTCGTAGGCGATGATCTGGGGGATGACGGTGTGCTCGAAGTCGGCGAGGACCTCGGGCTCGCTGCGGCCGAGGGTGGTCTGGTTGCTGACCTGGTAGAGGTCGCCCAGGGCCTCGGAGCCCTCGCCAAAGAGCCCGCGGACGGCCAGGTGCATGTCGCGGGCGGCGCGCTTGACCTTCTCGATCTCGCCGGTGAGCTTCAGGGCCGGCAGGTGGAGCATGACCGAGACGCGGACGCCGGTGCCGACGTTGGTCGGGCAGGCGGTGAGGTAGCCAAAGCGCCGCGAATAGGCGATGGGCAGGCTCTCCTCGAGGACGTCGTCGATCCGGCTGATCTGGTCCCAGGCTTCCTGAAGCTGCATGCCCGAGCGCAGCACCTGCAGGCGGAGGTGGTCCTCCTCGTTGATCATCACGGCAAACGTCTCGTCGGCGCCGATGGCGACGCCGCGGGGCTTGTCGTCCTTGCTCGCGATGAACTGCCGGCTGACCAGGTGACGCTCGACCAACAGTTGCCGATCCAGCGGCGGGCTGGTGGCGATGTCGACCCAGATCACGTTGTCGGCGACACGCCGCGAGACGATGTGCTCCTTGCAGCGCTCGATGATCTCGTGGCGTTGCCGGCGGTTGGCCTGGTTGGCGAACGGGAAGCCCGCGAGGTTGCGCGCGAGGCGCACCCGGCTCGAGATCACCACCTCGCCTTGAGGCCCGGTGCCGCGCAGCCACTCGCCGGCGTGGTCGGTCATCCGCGCGAGGTTCAATCCGACTCCTCCGTCGTCCGCAGCTCGTCGCGCAGCCGGGCCGCCAGCTCGTAGTCCTCGCTCGCCACCGCCTGATCGAGCCGACGCTGCAGGCGCGAGAGCTGCACCTGCCGCTGCTCGCCCACGCCCGCCGCCCGCGGCACCTTGCCGACGTGGTGGGTCGCCCCCTCGTGCGCCCGCTCCAGCAACGGGCTGAGCTCCCGCTCGAACGCCTCGTAGCAGTGCGGGCACCCCAGCAGGCTGTCCTCGCGGAACTTGGCGAACGTCGTCCCGCACTCGGGGCACGAGGTCTCCTCGGGGCTCGCGGCCGGCGCCTGCTCGCCGGAGTGCAGCTTGACGAAGTTGCTCAGCAACTCGTTGATCGGCGTGTGGGCCGACTTGACCGTCAGCCCCGCCTCGGCGGCGTGGATGTCGCAGTAGTTGTGCTCGATCTTCTTGCCGCCGGTGATCTCGATCGACCGATGCGTCGCCGGTCGGTCGCACTTGTCGCACTTACGCTTCATCGTGTTCGACCCTCATCGGGTGAAAATCGTCTCGGGCCGCCCCGCTAAGCGATAGTAGAGCCCCGCCCGGCCCGCATCAACGATCCGCCCCGCGCCTTACGACGCCGCCCCGACGGTCAACAACACATTCCCCGACCCGCTGCGAAACCCCTCCAGGTCGAGCGCGACGAACGCGAAACCCGCCGACTTTACCGCCTCGATCACGCCCCGTCGGGCCTCGGCGTCGCGGATCAGCCGCTCGACGCCGGCCTCGTCGAATTCCAGCCGCGCCACCGTGTCGTGGTGCCGGACGCGAAACCCGCGGTAGCCCAGCTCGCTCAACGCCGTCTCGGCGTCCTCGACCTGCTGCAGCCGACGCGGCGTTACCTCGGTGCCGTACGGGATCCGGCTCGCCAGGCACGCCGACGCCGGCTTGTCCCAGTTGCTCAACCCCCGCCACCGCGCGACCGCCCGCACCGCCGCCTTGTCCAGCCCCGCTTCCAGCAGCGGGCTGATCACCGACGCCTCGTCCGCCGCCACCAACCCCGGCCGATGGTCGCCTGGATCATCGACGTTGGTCCCGTTGGCGATCCAAGCGATCCCCCGACGATCCGCCTCCGCCCGCAGCACCGCGTACAGGTGCGTCTTGCAGTAGTAGCACCGATCGCCGGCGTTGGCCCGGTACCGCGCATCGTCCTGCTCGCCCGGCGCGACCTCAATCAACTCCGCCCCGATCTCCTCGGCCAGCGCCCGCACCCCCGCCAGCTCTCGTCGCGGCAGCGAACGCGAGTCCCCCACCGCCGCCGGCGCCGACGCCCGGCCCAACGCCTCGATGGCCGCCACCGCGACCAGCGTCGAGTCGATCCCCCCGCTGAACGCCGTCATCACCGAACCCCGCGCACGCAGCACCCCGACCAATCGGCTCCACCCCGCCTCCGCGTCGATCGTCTGCGTCTGGCTCACCTCAACCACGGTAGCCCACCCACCGTCGCGTCGGAATGATCCCGGAGGGGCTCGAACCCCCAACCTGCTGATCCGTAGTCAGCCGCTCTATCCAATTGAGCTACGGGATCGTGATGTCTCGCTCGGCGTCGGCACGCCAAGCGTCGCCCCAGGGGCAATGGGCCGTACAGGACTCGAACCTGTGACCTCGTCGATGTCAACGACGCGCGCTAGCCAGCTGCGCCAACGGCCCGTAACCCCACGCGGCGTTCGCCACGCGGAACGCGGGAGTGTACCCCATCCACGCCCCCGCGCCCAACCACCGGTCCGCTCCCCCACCCCCGCCATGACGCCCCCACGCCCGGTACCCTCCCCGCGTGCCCGACCCCTCGTCGCCCACCATCCTCGTCACGGCTTACGAGCCCTCCGGCGACGCGCTCGCGGCCGGCGTCATCGCCGAGCTACGCCGTCGCCGCCCCGAACTCGCCGTCGTCGCCATGGGCGGCGGCAAGATGGCCGAGGCCGGCGCCCGGCTCATCGAGCACACCACCTCCCGCGCCGCCATGCTCACCGACGCCGTCAAGGAGATCGGCGAGCACCGGCGACGCACCGCCGTCCTCCGCGCCTGGATGCGCGAGCACCGCCCCGCCCTGGTCGTCCCCACCGACTCGCCCGCCGCCAACTGGGCCACCTGCGCGATGACCCGCCAGCTCCACCCCGACGTGCCCGTCATCCACCTCGCCGGCCCGCAGCTCTGGGCCTGGGCGCCGTGGCGCGTCCGCAAGATGCGTCGACTGTCCGACGGCGTCCTCTGCCTGCTGCCCTTCGAGCCCGACTGGTTCCAGTCGCGCGGCGTGCCCGCCCGGTTCGTCGGCCACCCCATCTTCGACCGCCTCCGCGACCACCCGCCTGTACCGTTGGACTGGCCCGATGCCGATCAATCCAACGACACGCCGGCGCTACGCCTCGCGCTGCTGCCCGGCTCGCGCGAGAAAGAGATCGCCCGCAACCTGCCCGACATGCTCCGCGCCGTCGCGCAGCTCAACGACGAGGGCCACGCCGTCCGCCCGCTCATCGCGCTGCACGACGAGGCCCGCCGCTCCATGGCCGCCGGCCTCGCGCAGGTTATCCCGACCCACGAAGCGCCCGCGCCCATCGTCGTCGGTAAGACCCCCGAGGCGCTCGCCGCCGCCGACGCCGTCCTCACCGTCTCTGGCACCGCCACCCTGCAGGTCGCCGCGCAACGCAAGCCCATGGCCATCGTCTACCGCGTCAGCGGTTGGCAGTGGCAACTCGTCGGCCGGTGGATCGTCAAGACCCGCACCTTCACCCTGCCCAACCTCATCGGCCGCCATCTCGGGCTCGGCGACCGCGTCTGCCCCGAGCTCGTGCCCCACTTCGGGGGCCCTCGGCCGATCGCCGACGCCCTGCGCAACCTGCTGACCGACCCGGAGATGCGCAACCGACAGGCCGACGCCTTCGACGCCATCGCGGCCGCCTACGCCGACGTCCGCTTCGCCGACGCGGCCGCCTCGGCCCTGCTCGACGCGCTCGACCGGGGTCGCTCGACACCCGCCCGGCTCGCCGGATCACGCGATCCCGCCCATGAATAAGGGCGACCCATGCGGGCCGCCCTTGAAGCTCCGAGAACCAACGCGTTGGTGGGATTGGTTTGGTGGCCCGCCTGTTTCGGAGCGGCGGGCCTGACGATCGGCGGGGTCACGCGCCCCCGCCGATCGGAGAAACCTTCGAACCGTTTACTTCTTCTTCTTGGTAACCTTCTTGCGAGCGACCTTCTTCTTGGCCACTTTCTTGCGAGCGACCTTCTTCTTAGCAACCTTCTTCTTGGCCACCTTCTTACGAGCGACCTTCTTGCGGGCGACCTTCTTGCGGGCGACCTTCTTCTTGGCAACCTTCTTGCGAGCCACCTTCTTACGAGCGACTTTCTTCTTAGCGACCTTCTTCTTGGCTTTCTTCTTGGCCATGGCTTGGTTCCTTTCGCCTCGGAGACTCGGAGCTTGGCGAACACTCAAAGCGTACACGGCGTCGCAACCTGACTCAACGACTTTCTGTACGCCAACGCGCTGCCCTTATCGACACGCCGACATCAATGACTTGAGCATTGCATGAGATTCATCGCAAAACATCGGCCGATACACGCCGTCGCCTTGAACTACAAGCCTCCATTCGAAACCCGCGCGCGGCCAATGAAAAACGGCGACGCCGAAGCGCCGCCGTGGTCTCGATCGAGTTTTCCACAATCGCGCGTCAGCCGTCGTCGTGCTTTGGTTCCACCATCAACGACTGCGCCACATGCGAAGGCACCGGCTCGTAGTGATCCAGCTCCATCGTGAAGCTGCCTTGGCCACCGGTCACGCTCTTGAGCTGCGACGCGTATTGCGTCAGCTCGGCCAACGGCACGATCGCCTTGATCAGGCACATCTCGCCCGGCAGCGTGTCGGTGGTCACGATCCGGCCGCGTTTGCCCGTCAAATCGCCCGTCACGGCCCCCAATTGGGCTGCCGGAAGCGTCACCTCCATCGCCACCATCGGCTCCAGCAGCGTCGGCTTAGCCTTCTGCACGGCCTCGACGAACGCCCGCTTGGCGGCCGTGATGAACGCGACCTCCTTGCTGTCGACCGGGTGGTGCTTGCCGTCGTACACCTCGACACGCAGGTCCTGCATCGGGTAACCAGCGATGGCGCCCTCCTCGAGCACCTGGCGCACGCCCTTCTCGATCGCCGGCATGAACTGCTGCGGGATCGATCCGCCGTACGTGCCATTCTTGAACTCGAACCCGGCGTCGCGCGAGAGCGGCTCGATCCGCAGGTACACCTCGCCGAACTGGCCCGCCCCGCCGGTCTGCTTCTTGTGGCGGTGATGGCCCTCGGCCTTGCCGGCGATGGTCTCGCGATACGCGATCGTCGGCGGGGCCGTCTCGACCTCGACGTGATACCGGTCCTTGAGCTGCTCGAGCATCACCCGCAGGTGCAGCTCGCCCAGGCCGTGGATCACGGTCTGCTGGCTGTCGTGCGTGACCTTGAAGCAGGGGTCTTCGTCCTGGAACCGGGCGAGCGCGGTCGCGAGCTTGGACTCGTCGCCGCGCTTGGTCGGCGTGATCGCCAGGCCGACCATCGGGGCGGGGAACTTGAGCGGGCGGAGGTGGATGCCGTCCTCGTCGTGCGAGTCGTGCAAAACCGCGTCGAAGTGCACGTCCTCGACCTTCGCCACGGCCACCAGGTCGCCGGGGATCGCCCGATCGACCTCGACCCGCTGCCCGCCCTGCACCTTGAACAGGTGGCCGACCTTGAAGGGCTTCTTGCTCTCGCCCTCGCGGCGGTCGTCGATGAACAGCTGCGTCTGCGGGGTGACCGTGCCCTGATGCACGCGGAACGCGGCGAGCTTGCCGGCGTAGGCGTCATTCGTGACCTGGAAGACGTGGGCCATGACGTGGTCCGAGGCCTCGAGCGAGGCGTGCATCTCGTCGTCCGGCACAGCGTCCTTGTAGAACGGCCGTGGATTGCCCTCCGTCGGGTCCGGGGCGAGCTCGTCGATCACCCGCAGCAGCTCGTCGACGCCGACGGGTCGCTCGTGATCGGCGTGCGGCCGGGCCGCGACGAAGCAGATCGGCACCAGGTGCCCCTCGCGCAGCGCCTGCTCGAAGGGCTCGTGCAGCTGCTCGGGCGCGACGTCGCCCTGCTCGAGGTAGGTGGCCATCAGGTCTTCATCGACCTCGACGACCTGCTCGACGATTTTCGTGTGGGCGTCGGCCACCGGGCCGAGGTCCGACTCGCCGTCCGGGCTGAAGAAGCAGTCGACTACTCTCGACCCGCCGTCGGCGGGGAGGTTGATCGGCAGGGCCGTCTTGCCCAGGTGCTGCTGGATCATGTCGACGGTGGCGGCCGCGTCGAAGCCGTGGGCGTCGATCTTGTTGACAATGACCATCCGGCAGAGCTTTCGCTCGGCCGCGATCTGCATCAGCCGACGGGCGACGACGTCGAAGCCGGCGTGCGGGTCGATCACGCAGGCGACCGTCTCGACCGCCGGCATGGCGGCGACGGCCTGGCCCATGAAGTCGCCCAGCCCGGGCGTGTCGATCAGGTTGATGTGTCGGCCTTCGTGATCGAGGTGGAGCAGGCAGGCGTGCAGCGAGTGGCCGTGGTCCTGCTCTTCGGGGGTGTGGTCGGCGACGGTGGTGCGGTCTTCGACGCTGCCGGCCTGGCCGATGACGCCGGCGGCGGCGAGGAGCGACTCGGCGAGCGTGGTCTTTCC
>JBCBUE010000099.1:0-8692 GCA_039818285.1 Planctomycetota bacterium
CGACGGCCCAGACCTCATCTTCACCGCCGAGGACAAGAACGCGACGCACCGCCTCAACGATCGCTTCGGGGACGCCCCCGGCCGCGTCACCGTCCTCGACGACACCACCCTCTATTACCGCCCCCCGGCCAACTACCTCGCCCCACCCGTCACGCTGCTCGCCGTGCTGCGCAAGCTGCTCGCACGCCCGGGCGTAGATGCGCCGGCCGGTTAAGCGTCGGTCGCTATGCTCGCCTCGACTTCAGACTCTCAGGAGTGCTTCGCATGCGTTGCGTGATGGTGATGTACGACTCGTTGAACCGCCACGCTCTCTCCCCCTACGGCGATCCGGCCTGGGACTGGGTCAAGACGCCCAGCTTCGATCGACTCGCCAAGCGAGCCGCGACGTTCGACACCAGCTACGTCTGCTCGATGCCCTGCATGCCCTGCCGACGGGATCTGCACACCGGACGGCCGAACTTCCTGCACCGCTCGTGGGGGCCGATCGAGCCGTTCGACGACTCGATGCCGCAGATGCTTCGCGAAGCGGGGGTCCACACCGCGTTGATCTCCGACCACCAGCACTACTGGGAAGACGGCGGGTGCACGTACCACAACCGCTACTCCACCTGGCAGCACCACCGCGGCCAGGAGGGCGACCCGTGGATCGGCCAGGTCGCGCCCGAGCCCGCCCACCCGATGGCTCACAGCCGCAACGCCGGGATGCCCGACAACCTCGCCGATCCCGGCATCGCTTATCAGGATCGGATCAACCGCAAGTTCATGCGCCACGCGGCTGACCTGCCGCAGAACCGCACCTTCGCCGCCGGTCTCGACTTCATCGATCGCAACGCCGAAGCCGATCGCTGGATGCTCCAGCTCGAGACCTTCGACCCCCACGAGCCGTTCCACACGACCCGCGAGTTCAAGGATCTGTACGCCGAGCACTACGAGCGTTGGTCCTCGATCGACGGGCGTCACACGGACTGGCCCGAGTACCGCAAGGTGCGCCCCGAGGAGAAGCCCGATCTCGTGCGTCACCTGCGCACGCAGTACGCCGCGCTGGTCTCGATGTGCGACGCGCGGCTGGGCGACGTGCTCGACGCGTTCGATCGGCACGGCATGTGGCAAGACACGATGCTGGTGGTCTGGACGGACCACGGCTTCCTGCTCGGCGAGAACGACTGCTGGGCCAAGATGCACACACCGTGGTGGGACGTGAACGCGCGAACCCCCTTCTTCGTGCACGATCCGCGTTGCCCCGAGGCCGCCGGCCAGCGACGCGGGGCGCTCGTGCAGCCGGCGATCGACCTCGCGCCGACGCTGCTGCACTTCTTCGGCCTGGAGACCACGCCCGACATGCTGGGCAAGGACCTCGAGCCCACCATCGCCGACGACACCCCGGTGCGTCAGGCGGGGCTTTTTGGCGGGCACGGCGGGCACGTCAACGTCACCGACGGCCGACACGTCTACATGCGCGCCGCCGCCGACCCCTCGACCAATCGCCCGCTCAGCGACTTCACCCTCATGCCCACGCGTATGAAGAGCCTCGTCCATCCCGACGAGCTGCGGCACGACCGAGTGGCCTGGCACGAGCCCTTCACCTTCACCAAGGGCTGCGGCGTCATGCGCATCCCCGCCGTTGACGGCCACGCCGCCACACGCCCCAGCAGCGCCCAGGCCGACTTCGGAACGCTGCTCTACGACACACAGACCGACCCCGCCCAGGAGTCCCCGATCCGCGACGACACGACCGAATCGCGCATGGCCGACCACCTCGTCCGCCTCATGGCCGAGTGCGACGCCCCCGACGAGCAATTCGAGCGCCTCGGCCTCACCCAACCCGCCTGACTCATCACCACCAATGCCCAACGCCCCACTCAACTTCATCCTCCTCCAGGGCGAAGACACCGGCCGGCACCAAGGCTGCTACGGCGACCCCTTCGCTCACACGCCCCACCTCGACCGCCTCGCCGCTCAAGGGTGCCGCTTCACGAACGCCTTTTCCACCGCGCCCGTCTGCGCTCCCTCACGCTCGGCCATGATCACCGGCCAGTATCACTTCCGCTACGGCGCCCACCTCATGCGCAGCACCGTCGCCTCGCCGCCCCGACTCTTCACCCACGAGCTCATCGATGCCGGATACACCGTCAACTGGACCAACAAGACCGACTTCAACTTCGCCGACCCCGATGGCTTCGCCTCCCTCCGCACGGACTGGCTCGCCCAGCTCGAGCAAGGCCAGCTCCCCGACGGCCCCTTCTTCTTCTACTTCAACTTCGCCCCGACCCACGAGTCCGGCATGTGGCCTCCCGGCACCAAGCCCGGCGGGCCGACCGGTGAGGGCGATTACTCCGGCCCCCTCTCCGATCCCGGCGTCCCCGGCATCGACCACGAGACCCTCGCTCGCCTCCCCGTCCCGCCCTACCTGCCCGACACCCCCACCACCCGCGCCTCGCTCTTCCGCTACTACCGCCACCTCGCCAACCAGGACGCCTACTTCGGCCGCGTCCTCCAGGCACTCGACGACACCGGCCTGGCCGACAGCACCGTCGTCATCTACCTCACCGACCACGGCCGAGGCCTGGTCCGCGAGAAACGCTGGTGCTACGAAGCCGGCGTCCACCTCCCGCTCATCGTCCGCGCCCCGCAGCACACCAGTCTGGCCCCCGCCGGCTCCGTCCGAGACGACCTCGTCTCCTGGGTCGACCTCGCCCCGACCCTCCATGCACTCGCCGGCATCCCCGTCCCCGACCGGTACGACGGCCGCGTCTTTCTCGGCCCCGACACGCAACCCGAGCCCGACTGCGTCTTCGCCGGACGCGACCGCATGGACGAGGCCGGCGACCGCGTCCGCGCCGCCCGAGACCGACGCTACCTATACGCACGCAACGACTTCACCGATATCCCTTACGCCCAGCGCAACCTCTACATGGAGCTCTCGCCGGTCACCCGCGAAGTCCGCGAGCTCCACGCCGCCGGCAAGCTCAACGCACCCCAGTCCCTATGGATGGCCACCGACCGACCCGCCGAGGAGCTCTACGACACCGCCACCGACCCGCATTGCGTGAAGAACCTCGCGGCCGACCCCGCCCAAGCCGACACCCTCGCGCGGCTGCGTCAGGCGACGCTCGACTGGCAGGACGACATTGGCGACCTGGGCCGACGCTCCGAGACGGACCTCGTCGAGTCCGGGATCCTCGTCGACCAACGCGCCGCGTACGGCCGACGCGTCCGCGCCGACCTGCCCGATCACCTGAACCCCGACGGGGTCTACAACACCCGCTACATGCCCGACCGCGTCTGAGCACATCCCCGCAAGCCGTGCTGCAACTCGTCCTCTACCGACCGGCCATCCCGCAGAACACCGGCACGACCGCTCGCCAGTGCGTCGGCCTCGGCGCTCGCCTCCACCTCGTCGAGCCCATGTTCGACCTCAACGAAAAGGCCGTGCGCCGCGCCGGCCTCGACTATTGGCCCCACCTCCAACTCACGACCCACAACGAATCGACGTTCCGCGACTGGCTCGAGCATCGGCCACGGGACCCCTATCTCGTCACCAAGCACGCCACCAAGCGCTACGACCAGCCCGCTTATCAGCCCGACGACGCCCTCATCCTCGGCAACGAGAACACCGGCCTGCCCGACTGGCTCCACGACCGCTATCCCAACACCCGCATCCAGCTCCCCATGCCCGGCACCCCGCAGCCCGACGGCACCCTCGGCGACGTCCGCTCCTACAACCTCGCCAACGCCGCCGCCATCGTGCTGACTCACGCCTGGTCCTCGTTGCATCCGGCATGATGCGGGCCGTGACGATCTCCACCTCGCACACCCCGCTCGGAGGCGCACCGTCGGCATGGCCGCGTGGTTGATCTATCTCGCCGTCGGCCTCGGCCTGCTCGCCCCGGCGTTCATGCTCGGGGGGCTCGCGTGGCGGTGGCGACGTCGGCGCACGGTCTGCGGCGCGTGCGCTCTGCTGGGCGTCATGGCGTTGGCCCTCTCCGTCATGCCGCTGCAGACCGGCGGGCTCATCCTCGCCGGCGCGTGGCGTAGTCAGCCGCCCGACATCTCAAGCGAGCCGTTCGACGGCGTCCGCTACGACCGCCTCAGCCTGCCCGGCCCGCCGCCGGCCGTGATCCATCGCGTGATCGTCGATCTCACGCGCGACCAGGTCGACGTCGTGGTCACCCCGCCCGACCAGCCCGGCGCCGCGCTGCCCGTCTTGGCCCGAACGACCAGCGCCTTTCTCGAAGAGCACGGCCTCACCGTCGCCATCAACGGCAACTTCTTCGGCCCCTTTGCCGACGTCCATCCCTGGCACGACTACCCCGACGCCGGCGCACCCACCAACCCCAACGGCTGGACTTATTCAGACGGCCTGCGCTACGGCTTCAAGATGCTCCGCCGACCGCTCATCGGCGTCGACACGCAAGGCCGATGGCAGTCCGGCCTGTGGAACGCCGACATCAACTGGGCTCACGCCGTCACCGGCCTGCAATGGGTCGTACGCGACGGCCGTCCAACCGACGCCGCCGACCCCCCGTACGCCGTCACGATCCTTGGCTACAACGCCGATCGCACCGAACTGATCATCGTCGTCATCGACGGCAAGCAGCCCGGGTACAGCGAAGGCCTCGAGATGGCCGACCTCCAAGCCTTGCTGCTCGAAGCCGGCTGCCACGACGCGGTCCAGCTCGACGGCGGCGGCTCGGCCACCCTCGTGATCGCCGACCCCGACGGCCGCGCGATCGTCCTCAACTCCCCCTGCCACAACCGCGTCCCCGGCCGCGAGAGACCCGTCGCCACCCACCTCGGCCTACGCATCAACCCCAAGCACCCAGCCGGTCCCACGCACGAGTAGCGCCGCCGTCTCGCAAGAGCCCCGGCCGCCCCACGCCCGAGGAAAGCCGCCCCTGTCGGAACCCAAAAAAAAGACGCACGGCCGTCGAGCCGTGCGCCCAATCAAGTCAATGATGCCGTCGTGTCCGGATCACGCCGCGGCCGCGGGCTCGAACCCATCGCAGCCGCTGATCGGGGTCACCATCAGGTGAAGGCTCGCCAGCTTCGGGTGCCCGCACTCGTCGGTCATCTCGGCCGGGGCCTGCTTAGAGGTGCGGATCTGCACCAGCTCGCTGCTGGGGTGGTGCTCGCCGAAGTGCGTGCACAGACCGCACTGGCCGTTCTCAAGGGTGGTGGTCATCGGAAGTTCCTTTCTGGAAGTGAGTTGCGTGGTTGGGAGGGGTTAGTTTGGAATACTTCCAAACTTCAACCAGAATTATCGCCATCCCAGACCCCACCTGACAAGGCCAAATCGGCCGAAACGATCAAGTGAGACCGTCTTGCAATCTCAGTCTCAACAAGCACTTCGGGTGTTTCACCACCCGCACAGCTGCGATCGATTGTCAATGAGCCCCGCGTGACGCCCGCGCCGCTTCGCCGATGTTCGACGGCCCGGGACCCGTGCCACGCGACACGCCGAGGGGAGGGGCGGCGCGGCCAAAGCAGCGTCGGCTTTCGGGCCGACGCCACCACGAGCTCACGCGTCACTCGCGGGGTGGGGCAGGGTCGCCCGCAACCGTCATCGGCCGCCCGGCCGGCGACGTGCGCCGGGGGCGTCCCCTTCGGCGGTCCGCCTCGATCTCGCCGCCCGACGCGTGCCCTGCCAATGGGGGACGGGCCGGCTCACGAGGCCTTCCTACCCACGCTCGATCGGCACCCGCCGCGCGCACAGCCCCCTCGCGCTACCATCGCGCCGTGCCCGACACGCCCTACCAACGCCTGCTGCACCAATGGGCGCCGGCCATGCTGCCCGTCGGTCTGTTGCTGCTGACCACCGCCGGGGTCCTCGCCACCGTGCTGCCGACGTGGTGGGTGCTCGTCTGGCTGCAGCTGCCGCTCTACGTCCTGCATCAGTACGAGGAGCACGACGGCGGCCGCTTCGGGCGATGGGTCAACGCCCGCCTCGGCCGCCACGGGCGCGAGGTCCTCACCCCCACCGACATCCTCGTCATCAATCTCCCGCTGGTCTGGGGCGTCATCACGCTCAGCGCCGCCCTGGCCCTCTGGGTCCGCCCCGGCCTGGGCCTCATCGCCCCCTACCTCACGCTCTCCAACGCCATCGTCCACATCGGCCCGGCCCTGGCCATGCGGGCCTACAACCCCGGACTCATCACCGCCGTCGCCCTCTTCCTGCCCGGCGGGGCCGCCGCCGTCGCCGCCGTGCAACAGACCGGCGACGCCACACTCGCCATGCACGCCCTCGCCGGGGCCACGACCGTCGTCCTCCACGGCCTGATCATCGTCAAAGTCCTCGCCACCCGCCACGCCACGCTCGCCCCCTCCGCCCGCTAGCCCGGTCCTGGACTCGCCGTGTCTTCAAGCTCGCAACGCATCAGCACCAACGCCTCCCCCACGACCTCCACCGTCTTCTCCTCCACGTAACCCTCCGACTCGTACAGCCGCACCGCCGGCGTCCCCGCCACCACCTCCAGCGTCACCGCCGCGTAACCCGCTTCCCGCGCATATCCCGCCACGTGACGCAGCATCGCCCGCCCCAGGCCCCGCCCCTGATACCCCTCGGCCGTCCCCAGGATCTGCAGCGACAGACAACGCGCCTTGTCCGCGTGCTCGATCTCCCCCATCGCCCGAAGAAACGCCGCCATCCGCCGCAGCCCGTGCACCCGCCACATCGCCCACGACAGCCGAGCCATCCCCCACAACCCCGGCTCCCAACCGCCCGGGTGCACGAACGCCACACACGCCAACGCCCCCTCGACCCGCGCCCCAAACAACGCCGCCCCCTCACCGCGCCCGAACACCTCGACCATCGCCCCCATCATCAACCGCGCCCCCCAGTGCTCGGGCTTGCCCGCCGGATCAGGCGGCACCATCGGGTGCTGCGCAAACGCCGCCGCCAGCACATCCAACGCCGCCGCGTCGTGCAACGCCACCCGCTCGATCGCCCGACCTTGATCGTCGTTGAGCTCGTTCATCCCGTCCGCCTACCGCCCCATCGCCTCACCCGATCGGCGCGATGTAGTAACGCTTCGACGTCCCCTCCACGTCGTGGTAATAGAAAAACGCGCCCGGCGTCGCCCGCTCGATCGCCGACAGCATGTCGGGCAACTCCTCGTGCGTCACGATCGTCTGCACCAGCCGATACCCCTGACCCGAGTGCCCCCCGACTCCGTCCTGCACCACGTACGACCGGTGCTCCGACGTCCCTCGGATCGCCGCCCCGACCTGGTCCGGCACCTGCGTGATCACGCAGATCATCGTCAGCTGGAACTTGCGGTACAGGATGTTCAGCGTCTGCGCGCTGATGAAAATGAACACGCCGGTGTACATCAGCGTGTTCACCACCCGCTCGAAGTCGCCCGTCTTCAGCCCCTCCATGAACAGGCCGAACGCCGTCGAGATCGTCGCCGCGATAATCGCGATCGACCCCACCGGCTTGAGGTACCGCATCGCGAAGTACGCCGCCGGCACGTCCTCGTCGCCCGTGCTGCCCCGGTGCACGAACGCCAGCGCCTTCGCCAGACCCGCGATCAGACCGCCGAAGATCACCAGGATGATCCGCTCGTTCTCCGACTCCGGGCTCGCGAACTCCATCTCCGGCAGCAGCGTCAGGCACAACGCCACCACCCCGACCACCACCATCGACCGCCGCGCAAACACCCGGCTGACCCGAAACCACGCGAACGTCAGCAGGATCGTCTGAAAAATCAAGTACAGAATGACGAACAGCAGCTCGCTCTCGAAGTAATACGACAGCGCCGCCGCGATCCCCTCCGAACCCGTCAGCACCACCCGCGACGGCAGCACGAAGAAGTGCAGCGCGATCGCGTACAGCAGCCCCGCCAGCACGATCGCCGCGTAGTCCAGCACCACCCCGAACGCACTCCGCCGCCACTTCCGCCACATGGCCACAGATATTAACCGTCCCGATCACCGCCTCACCCGCGCACGCCGCACGCACGGCGCCGCGTCAACGCCGAACCGCCCCACGCCACCGCCGCCCCTTCATCCGCAGCCGGGACGCGACGCGTCCCGGGGTTCACCGCACATCCCGCCATCCAAGGCCGTCACCCACCCCGGGCTGCGCCGCAACCCGGCTACATCCGCGCCGCCCCGCTACCCTCCGCCCATGCTCCTCCGCTGGTGGAAAAACCGCCGACGCCAACGCCTCCTCGCCACGCCGACGCCCGCCGCCTGGGACGGCTGGCTGCGCGAGGACGTCGCCTTCTACCCGCGCCTCGCGCCCGACGACCAGCGTCGCCTGCTCGACCTCGCCCGCGTCTTCGTCGCCGAGAAATACTTCGAGGGCCGCGACGGGTTCGCCATGACCGAGCGCATCAAACTCGCCATCGCCGTCCAGGCCTGCCTGCTGCTGCTGCACCTGCCCCGGCACGATTACTACCGCCGCGTCGGGTCGATCTTCGTCTACCCCGACACCCGTCGCACCGAGGTCCACGACGGCACGCTCGGCGGCCTGCAGTCCTCGGCCGCCATCGCCGGCGCCGCCTCGCCCGGCGGGCCCATCGTCCTCTGCTGGGACGCCGTTACCGCCGGCGCCCACCACCACAACGACGGCCGCAACGTCGTCTTCCACGAGTTCGCCCACGCCCTGGACTTCAACGACCACGTCGCCGACGGCACCCCCGAGCTCGCCTCCCACGACCAGTTCACCCGCTGGGTCGCCGTCATGACC
>JBCBUE010000100.1:0-8689 GCA_039818285.1 Planctomycetota bacterium
CCCCGCCACGTACGCGGCATGGCGTCGGGCGACTCGCCCCCGCCATCGACGCCGAGCCAGCCCAGCGACGGCGCCAGCGCGCTCGCCCACGCCTCGGCGCTCATCGGCTTGGTCGACGTCAACTCCACCTTCACCGTCGCGCCCATCAACGCCTCGGCCGTCAGCCCGCCGATGTCGCCGTCTTCCGCGGCCCACGCGAGCACGCGCGGCTCCACCCAGCCAACCGCGTACGCCGGCGGCTCGATCGTCAGCTCGAGCCGTTCGACCTCCGGCCGCGCCGCGATCCGAGCGATCCCCCCGCCCGCCGTGTCGTCGCCCCCGGCTAGCGCGTAACCCATCTCGACCACCCCGCCCGGCGACGCCGTCAGCTCGCGTCGCACCCACCCCGGCACCTCGATCACCCCCTCGTACAGCCCCGCGTCCGCCCCGCCCTCGGACGACACGCCCTGCCGCGACAGCCCGACCGACGCCCACCCCCGCCCGACCCCCGACGACCCGGCGCCGCGCAGCCCCGTCGGCTCGCCGTACGACGCCGTCACCCGCAGCCCCGCCCGGTCGCCCCGCACCACCCTGCCACGCAGCAGCACCGCCGAGTCCGAGGCCCACACCCGATCCGCCGTCGCGTCCTCGATCCGCTGCGCCCGAGGCCACGCCGCGTCGCCCAGCGGCATCGCCCACCGCTGCGCCGCCGTCGTCAGCGTCGCCGGCGCCATCCCCCCCACCAGCGCCACCACCGCCAGCCCCGCCGCCAGCCCCAGCCCGTACCGCCGAACGCCCTGCCCCTTCAACACCCGCCCCGCCCGCACCTGCCCCGCCAGCGCCTCGGCCCGCTCGGCCAGCCGACCCTTCAGCCGCGCCGCCATCCCCCCCTCCTCCAGCCCCACCAGCTCCACCGCCGACGCCAGCCACCCTCGCGTCTGCGGGTACAGCCGCTCGACCCGAAGCGCCAGCTCCCCCCGGCTCACCCGAAACCCCGCCGCCCGCCGCAGCCGCGTCCCCAGCCACACCAACGCCCCCGCCACCACCGACACCCCGATCGCCAGCCGCAGCCACCCCGGCAGCAGCAGCAGCCGATCCAGCAGCCCCAGCCCCACCGCCACCCCCACCAGCACCGCCCCCCACTGCGTCAGCCGCAGCAGGATCAGCAGCCGTCTTGCACGGCGGCCCAGGTCATCCAACACCCCGATCCACTGCGTCATGCACGACCCTTAATCAGGCAGGCCCCCAACACCCCACACCCTAGCGTCCCCCCACCCCGAAACCAATGTTTAACCCCAACAACCCGCCCCTGGCGCCCGATCCACGCCAACCCGACCCGATCACGCCCCCGTTAGCCCCCGGCTTCGCCGGGGGTGATGAACCCCCGACCCCCGACCCTGCCCCACGCCAACCCATTCGGCTTGATGAATCCCGCGCAAACCCCTTGGCGATCCACCCGTCGCCTCGTACTCTGCAAGCAACCCGATTCAGCCTCACATTCCGGGAGCTTCGCCGTGATGACGGCCCTCATCCGCTGCGCGACACGCCTCGCCTCGATCCGTCACGCCATTCCCGTCCCCATCCAACGTCCACCCGCCGCCGCCCTCACCCTCGCGGCCGCCCTGTTGCTCACCCTACTCGCCCCCGCCGCCTCGGCCATCATGCACCCGCAGATGGGGCGGTTCCTGCAACGCGATCCACTGGGGTATGTGGATGGGCTGGGCGTCTATACCCAGTACGCGGTCATGCATGGTCAGCTCGATCCCACCGGCCGGGTATCGACTAGCTTCGTCTCACCGCCTGGGTATTACACGCAACCGATCCGGCGGGCACACGGTAAAGTGGTCACGTCAACCGACGCGACGTACGAGTGCGAACCTTGTGGTGATGCTGACGAGACTTGTCACATGGTGTCGAATGCCGCACTTGAACTTCGAGCGACTATTGTGATCGACATAGACGATTTCGAGGATGGCGAAACAAGACGCGGTGTTACTTTGTCTGGGGTCTTTGGGCACGAACAAAGACATGTCGCCGCCAAAGCTGCTTACTTCGAAACAATTCGTGAAGAATTCCAAGAACTTGCCGAGAACAGTGCGCTGGGGCAGGCTGAGGGTTACTGTCAGTTCAGCAGTTTTGACGAGTGCGATCGCGCGGCTCGTGGCTGGGCTGCAAGGCTTGAGTCTGCAGTCAGAACGCGATACGGCAGAGACCTGCGTCGAGAAGGACGACACGACAACGATCCGGATACCATCTATCCCGAAACAGGCAGGCCTTATCCGCCGACAATCCATCCCGCTAATCTTGGCCCATTTAACGCGATTCGACGCAGCATCGGGTTGATCGTTTTTGATCCAGCGTAATTTTCTTACGCAGCGTCAATATCTGATTCGATGCCACTAACCTGGATGTGTTTGTGAGATACCTGAGTCTGATCTCATTCATCTGCTTCTTGATGGTGAGTTCGTCTTGTCGAACAGGCTCCGCCACATCGGCCAGTTTCCCATCCGTCTTGCTGTTTCTAGCCCCAGAAGGTTTGCAGCCCACTAATCAGTTAGTGATCGAAATCTATGCCACTCTTGCCCAATCAAAAGATAATCGTGAGTCGCTTGTCTTCGCTGGCGAAATCGTGGCATCGTCCCAAATACCTACAGAACTGATGACGCAGCCATTTCGCAGGATCAGAGTGAGTATTTACGACACCCTCTCAAATGAAAGAATTGATCGAGTATTCGAGATCCCCACGGATGCTACAGATTCCGATGTATTGCTTGTTCAGGTCTATTCGCCTGCGTCTCATGCTGTTCTCGAGACAGAAAAATCAATCGACAGTATCGATATACAAGTTGTGGATTCGGACTATCAGGTATTTTAACTTTCGGCATAGATTCGGATGACGCTGTTTCATGGACACCGTGACATCGAGGTGTTCCTGAAGGTCATCTGGGAAATGGTGAGGTGAATGTTGAATCACTTCACGGCTGTTACATCCCGGCGGTACGTCTCCGGCATCGTCAGCACCACCGCGGCCGTGATGAGCGCAACCAGCGTCAGGTAAAACGCCGGCACGAGGTCTTCGCCGGTGTTGCGGATCAGCCACGCCGCGACGAGCGGGGTCGTGCCGCCGAAGATCGCGACCGTCACGTTGTACGCCACCGAGATCACCGTGCAGCGGTACCGCGGCCGCGTCAGCTCAACGATCGTCGCCGAGTTCGCCCCGAACGCGAACCCCAGCAGCACCGCGAACGCCAGCTGGCCCAGAAAAATCAACACCGTGTCGTCGTGGTGGATCACCGTGAACAGCGGGACCGACAGCGCCGCGCACCCGATCGACGCGATCAACAACACCGGCTTGCGCCCGATCCGGTCGCTGATCCACGCCGACACCGGCACGATCACCAGCAGTGTGCTCATCGCCACCGTGTCGATCTCCAACGCCCGGGCCATCGACACGCCGACCTGCTCGGCCAGGTAGGTCGTGACGTAAACGAACATCATGTAGAACCCGACGTTGGCCATCAGGATCAGCCCCGCGATCCGAAGCATCGTCCGCCACTCCAGCCGCACCGCCTCGACCAACGGCACCTTGCCTTCCGACGCCTTGGTCGACCCGGGCTCCTCGGTCATGTGCCGGCGGAACACGCTCGCGAACCCCGCGATCCCCACGCCCATCAAAAACGGCACCCGCCACCCCCAGGCCGCCAACGCCTCGTCCGAGAGCACGGCCGAGATCAACGCCCCCAGCCCCGACCCGATCAAGAACCCCAGCACCGCCCCGACGTTCACCCATGCGCCGACCAGCCCACGCTTCTCCGCCGGCGCTCGCTCCACCAGGTAGATCACCGACCCCATGTACTCGCCGCCGACGGAGAACCCCTGCGCGATGCGCAGGACCGTCAGCAGGATCGGCGCCGCGATGCCGATCGTCGCGTAGCCCGGCAGGCAGCCGATCAGCAGCGTCGACACCCCCATCAGGATCACCGACGACTGCAGCACCAGCGCCCGGCCGCGCTTGTCGCCGAGGTGCCCGAAGAACATCGCCCCCAGCGGCCGGGCCAAGAACCCCGACGCGAACACGGCGAACGCCGCGATCACCGACGTCGCCGGGTCGTCGGACGGGAAGAACTGCTCGCCGATCACCGCCGCGAAGAACCCGTACGACGCGAAGTCGAACCACTCGAGCACGTTGCCGACCGACCCCGCCAGGATCCGCTTGCGTTCGCTCGAGCCCTTCGCCATCGACGGCGAATGTAGCTCATCGCCGAGATGAAGCGCACGGCGCGGGCATCACGCCGAGAAGACGCGCCGCCGGGCGTCAACCCGGCGGGCGAGGTCGTTGGATCGCCAACTCAAGCCGACGGCTGGGCGTCCTGGATCGCCTGGACCATGTCCTTGAAGCCCATGTCCTTGGTGAGCTTGGTGACCACGCTCATTTCGCTGGGGTCGATGACGAGGATGAAGCCGGTCTTCCCGCCGAACTCGTCCCAGACCTCCGCCGCGCCCAGGGCGTTCATGAGATAGCCCGACTGGTCGTGCCCGGGGGTGGTCGTCTGGTCGAGGTTCACGAACAGCACCGGCTCGCTGTCGAGCTTGGCGGTCAGGTCGTCGAAGGTGTCGCCCATCGCCTTGCACGAGCCGCACCAGTCGGCGTGGAACTTGACGACGATCAGTTCGGCCGCGGGCGGCTTCTCCTCGGCCGCCATCGCCGACGACACGCTCAACACCCCGGCCAGCACCATCGCCAGCGCCACCATCCCGGTCACATGCATCCGCTTCATCTTGGGTCTCCCTAAAAAGAGGTTGGGGAACAAGTCCATGAATCCATCGCCGGTCGGCCAACGCCTGCGGGTTGATCGAGCCGGTCTGCCACACCCTCACAGACGAGATTGGGGGTCGATTGATTGCACCAGTCCGCGAAAATCGGACGGGTGATCGCCACGTCACCACTTGCCATGCTTCCTGCGGATTGGCTCATTCTGTTCCGCGGTTCTGTAGAACGCGGCTGAAAATGACTAAATCCGCAGCAAGAAGGCAGAGCATCGTGCCGATCCACGATTCCGATTGTGTTCGATGTCGAGGCGCTGTTAATTTGGCGATCAGCGGAAACACGCCACCACCGGGGCCTCAACATCGCACGCCGCCGCTCATCATCTCGCCGCTCGCCTTCTCGCCGCGACCGAAGCCTCGCATCCACGGCCTCGCACCAAGCCGCGTCCCCGAAGCCGTACCGCTTCCGATTCCTGACGGCCGCCCTTCTCAGCGTTGCCGCCATGGCCCTGCTCGCGGCCGCGCTGCTGCCCCTGCTCAGCCGTCCCACCCGTCCCGCCGCCCCGCCCCTCGCCTCGGCGCCCCCCGTCGATCGAACCGCGCCGTCCGGCACACACGCCCCGCCGCCAAGCGAACCCACCACGCTCGTCGCCCCCGACGACCCCCTCGCCCCCGCCACGCTCAACGAGCTCCTCGCCCTCGATCGCCACGACCTGCACCGCGTCGACATCGCCCGCCTCAACCTCCTCGCCGCCTCCGCCCTCCCCGCCACCGCCGACCTCGACGTCGAGCACGCCCTGCGCACCCTCGACCGCTGGGCCCAGCAGGTCGCCGACGCCACCGACCGCCACCTCTACCGCCTCACCGACCCCCGCTTCGCCGACCGCTACCAGGGCAGCGAGCCGCACCTCCGCGCCGAGCTCCTCGCCCAGGTCCTCGTCGAAGACCTCGGCGTCAAGTACGACCCTACCGCCCTGGGCAACTTCTCCTTCGAGGACCCCGCCGTCGCCTTCATCCACGGCATGATCCCCACCGCCCTCCAACAGCTCGGCCACGGCACCGCCGACACCCCCGGCGGGACCTGCGCCTCCATGCCCGTCCTCTACGTCGCCGTTGGACGACGCCTCGGCTACCCCCTCTACCTCGCCACCACCGACTCCCACGTCTTCGCCCGATGGGACGGCACCACCACCAACCCCACCGGCCAAGCCCACCCCAACCCCGCCTGGCGGGAGCGCTTCAACTGCGAGACCACCAACGGCTTTCTCCGCATCGACGACGACGCCCACTACCAGGCCTTCCCCTTCCACGTCTCCGACGAAGACGTCAAGGCCAACCGCTACCTCGAATCCCTCACGCCCCGCGCCGAGCTCGCCCTCTTCCTCGCCGCCCGCGGCCACCACGGCCTGGACAACTTCCAACGCGCCTTCGCCGCCCGCTGCTACGAGAACGCCGCCACCCTCGACCCCACGCGCCCCGCCTACGCCGCGTGGTTCACGCAAGCCGCCGCCGGCACCGGCTACCAACCCCAACATCCGCGCCTCGCCGCGATGCTCGCCCGCCCCGGCTCCCCCGGCGCCGCCCCGTCCGCCGCCGACCTCCCCGGCCGCTACGCGCTCGACGACGACATCCGCCGCCTGCAACAGCCAACGTACGCGGCGCCAAGTTCCGCCGCGACGCTGCAAAGTCGCGATTTCGTGAATCCCCTTGGTGCGCCGCCCCCTTCTTCATATAGCCAGGACTGAACGCTCGAGCCTTCTACTCCGGGAGCCCGCCGTGATCGAACGCCTCGCGTGTCGCCTACGACCGCCGACCGCGTGTCAACGCTGCGTGTGCGTCACCGTCAATAGCCGCATGAACTCCGACAGCACCCCGTCCTCCCGCGGCCGAACCGCCGGGTGCCAGTGATTCGACATCACGCAGGAACACAACAACTCGACCGAAGGCACCCGCTCTGTCGTCTCGTGCATCACCTTCAGAAACGCCTCGAAGTCGTGATCCTTGCGGAACAGCGTCATCCGTCCCACCCCGCGGTTCAGGACGTGATAGACGTAACCCTTGGCCGTCACCCGGGGTGCGCGTGGCATCGAGGCAAGCTACTTAGAACCCGCCAGCCCTTCAAAAACGGTACCTGCCCCCTTCGCCGCCGACTCCATCGCCTTGGGCTTCGGCCAACGTTGGCAGGCCGAGACCGCGATGAGCATGCTCAAGCAAAACCTCGTCCACACCATCGCAGCCAAGACCTCCACGCCCAGAACCGCGACCTGCTTCTACATTGCATCCCCCACAACGCCATGATCCTCAGGCGTCAGCGAGCTTTTCTACGGAGCATACCCGACCTCTTTTTCTCTTTTTCTTTCTTCTTTTCTTTTTTGGTCTGCCAGATACGAGTTATCGCTTTACTTAGGTCATCACTCATGTTAGGCGCCAACTCATTCACTTTGTCTAGTCGGACGAGAACTTCCGCAATCGCATTTTTTTGATTTACGCAGAATGCTTGGTGTAGACGTGCTTCAACCTCAATCGAGGTTGCTTGATCTTCGTCGTCGTAACACGGAACATACAAGCTCAGTATTCCCGAAAAAAGGTCAGGGCTGCAGTCACGACTGAAGATGATCTCTAGAAATCGCGGGGTTAAAAAGACAAGCCATGTAATATCGAGTAATACTAAATCATCCCAAAATTCATCTAAGCCCTTAATCTCAATTTTTTTTCTACTTGTGTTGGCAATGTATCGAGAAAAATCTTTTTCAAGCTCATCGTACGGAGTACTGATCGGATCACCACTAGGGGGCAGGGCACCGAAAAGACTGTAATCAACTTTTAATGCCATTCAACTTTCTCACAATCCAGGCTTTAAGGACAGTTCGTGCAAGCGCAATTTGCTAGCCATAGTTTCCAACAGTTACCCGCGCCTTTACCCGTGGTCTGACGCTGTTGTCGATGGCCAAGATCACCGCCGCGCCAACACTTATTGTCACGCATCTCTCGCCAATGCTTGCAGACATCAAATCGTTTTGCGTTTCGCACCAATTCTTCACATGACATATTGCCTGTGCACGATTGTGGTTTGCTCCACCGTACCTTACAGACTTGCTTGACCATCCAATTTAGGCGATCAAGCGTAGATTGCTGACAACTAGGCCCTTGGCTTCTATTACGGCTCCTGATCTGATTCAAGGTGTAAGTACTGCCTTGCCAAATGATGACTGTTCCTCCTGTGAGTCGACCTACATTAGTTGCAGCTGCCATGATCTCACATGCCAGCGCCGCATTACCTGGATGCGCCAGGCTTGATTCTCCAGTAGGGTCAAGATATTTGGTCGGGCTGGATCTTAAACTTTCGTACACACTCATCCCATCCACATACCCCAGTGGATCACGCTGCAGGAACCGCCCCATCTGCGGGTGCATCATGGCCGAGGCGGCGGGGGCGAGGAGGGTGAGCAGCAGCGCGGCCGCGAGGGCCAGCGCCGCGGCGGGCGGGCGTGACGGGCGATCGGCGTGGGCGGGACGGCGGAGCGCGAAACGTGCGAGGCGGCGAGCGAGGGCGGTGATCACGGAAGGGCTCCGGTTGGCGGTCGTTCGACCGGCGGGATCGAGTGTAAGACGGGGGCGGGGGTGGGCCAAGGGTTTAGTTTCGTGGGTCAGTTCGTGGGCGAGGCATCGGGCGCGGTCGGGCCGGCGGCGGGCGAGGCGTCGGCGGTGGCGTTGACGGACGCGGCCGACGGCGGGCCGCAGCCGTGGCCGACGCGATGCACGGCCGACGCCGCGGAGTTGGTATCAGCGTCGGCGTCGCGTTCGGCCGCCGCGGTGGACGGCAGCGCGGCCTCGAAGGGGACGACGATCTCGAACGGGGTGTCGGTGTGACCTTTCCCCCTGAACCCGGTCCGTCCGTTATGGGAGACTCCCGACGGCACGGACGCCATCAGGAAGGAAAGAT
>JBCBUE010000101.1:0-8608 GCA_039818285.1 Planctomycetota bacterium
CTCGCGGTTGCAGCGGGGGTTGTCCCAGTGCTGGTCGGAGGAGAGCAGCACCCAGAACGACCAATCGACGGTGCTGTCGATGTCCACGCGGATCGTCGCCACCCCGGGCGACGTCTGCTGTACGGTCCAGGGCGAGGCGGTGGCGATCATGCTGGGTTACTCCGTGGGCGCTCCACAGCACCCGCCTTGGCGGGCGCGTGCGGCTTCGTGTTGCGGGTCGAGGTTGGCGGGGATGGGGAGGGGCGGGCGTGCTGGCGGATCGTGCTGGCGGCACTCGGCGTACTTATCGCGCAGCTCGCCGTAGACCTTGGGTTCGTAGTAGGCGATGTCGCCCTCAATGCGGGCGGCTCGTCGGCGCATCTCGTCCATGAACCCGCGGGGGCGGTTGGGAGCGACGGCGGCGGACTCGTTGAGGTTGACGGGGATCATGGGGTGGGGGCGGTGAGGGAGACAGTTGCGGTTCCCCCGTAGCCGGGGGCTCCCTCTTGAGGGTCGGAGACCTGGTTGCTAATCGGATCGTCATAAATGGCGGAAATGAAATTTGCACTGAAGAAATCGTTGTACCGGTCGGGCCCGCTGCTAGCGGTCAAGATGACCTGGGTGATTTCGCACTGAGCATTGAGTTGAACGGACGCGAGGTATCCGCTTGTCCATGACTGTATGAGAGCCCCTTCGCACGGGCCGTCGTCGCTTGCGAACCTCTCCTCTGCCGAGAAGGTCTGGCTGTTTTGTTCGCCAGTGAATTGGCCGTTGTTCACAGGCGTTAATCGAATTGGATCGGGGGGGGTGACAGACGTGAGCTTGTAGTCACGGAATAGCTCTTTGCACCCCGAGAAAAACGACAAGCCGCTAAACACCGCCCATAGCTCAGCGGGCGGGCAATTGCCGCACGGACACTCATCGCACCTCACCAACCGCCCACCGTCCCGAACGCGCCGACCGCCTTGGTGCCATAGCCGACTCATGACGAGCACTCCGATGTGTCAGCCTCGGCCTCGTTGCACCACCCCAGCGCCCACGTGCCGTCGCTCGCGCGATGCAGGTAGCCGAAGTCGCCGGCGGCGTAGTCAAGTGCCGGGTCGCGCCGGTTCTTGGGAGTGAGCCCGGTCACGGCCGTGCCGTCGGGGTTGTTGACTGCCGTGCCGTCAAGCAACGTCGGCGTGTAGGTGAAGTCGGCGGGGGCGGTGCCCGACCCGCCGTCGGTGGCGAGATCGACGGGGGTGGCGGCGTTCTGATACGAAGATTGAAAACCCGGGGAGCGCCGACGCAGACCGATCGTCGCGACCCCCCCGTTCCGCTGCAGGGTCAATCCCGAGTTTGCTTCAACGCGCAACGACCAGATAAACGTCTTGCGAAGGGTGTTCCACAGCCTCGCCGAGACCGGCTGCGTCGCGCTGACAGACGTAGGCCCTTGAGTGATCATCAGAAGTCGTCGTTGAAATCCACCTCGTCAAGCATGGTCTGCTGCGCCCAACCGTCGCCGCTGGTCGCGCCCTCAACGGGCTGACCGGTGCTTGGGTTGATGAATCGCAGGATGTGGTCGTGGTCCCACGTGCGCGGCTCGTACTCGAACGAAACCGGGAAGACATGGGTCTCGGGCGAGGTGGCGATCTGCCGGCTGTCGCCCAGGCTGCAGAGCCATGTTCGGGCGGGCTTGCTTTGCCAGGTCGCGCTGTTGACCTTGCCCGCGTATTTCTCGGCAAAGGTGCCCGGCGCCGACGTAACTACCACGATTTCGGCGTTGGCGATCAGGCTGGGAACGGGGACGCTCAAAACACCGCCCTGCGTTTCGGTTGTCCCCGCCTTGGGCGTTCCGTCGGGATAGACCTCCGTCGAGCCCGTGGGCCAGGTGTAGCTGACCTCGATCGGGTTGTCGTCCTTGTCGAACGACCGCTCGGCCATTTTCAGGCCGCCGCTGATGGAGATCTGCGGGGATGACCCGCCGGTCACGCCGCTTGACTCGTCAAGGCCCTGAAACGTGACGTCCACATACCCCATATCGCTCTGGGTGAGCCTTGGGCGGATCACCCTTGCGAACAGGGTGTCGCCGTCGATAGAGACCGTCGATCCGTAGGCGGGCACCCCCGTCGCCGATCGCATCTCCGAGAGACGCGACGTCCCGCTCGCGCCCGTCGCCCCTTCAATGGCGTAGCGGCGCGTGATCGATCGCCAGCGCCCATCCTCGTAGACGCCGTCGAGGTCGGTCATTTCAGTCGCCGTGGCCATCGGGTCGATTCCTTAAGGAGCAAACGTCGCGGGCACGCCCCGCTCGAGGGCGTCTCTGAGTTCACGCGTCTGTTTGGCCAGCGCATCAACGACGGGCTTGTTGCGATCGACCCCGCCGACGGCGGCGGCGGCGATCTCTGCGCGGCTTGCCTGCTGGGCCAATGTCGAGCGCGCGGGGTCGACTTGCCGATCGATCGCCGCACGAGACCGCGCCAGCTGTTCCTCGCTCTCCCGCTGCATGCGCAGCGACTCGGCGATCTCGTCGTTGCCGTTTCGCAGGGCGTCGGAGATCAGCCGGTCGAACCGCTCACCAATTGAGATGAGCGTCGCCTCCAGCCCGAGCGCGGCGGCTCGCTGCTCGGCGAGCGCGCGGTCCTGGCTGCCGGCCGGGGCCTCTCGGGCATCACGGGCCGCCTCGTTGGCCCGGCGCAGCAGGTCGGTCTGGCGGATCTCCGCGTCGATCTGCTGCAGCCGTTCCCGGTTGGCCCGCTCGGCCCGCGCCTCCTGCTCGTCGATCAGCGCCAGCCGGGCCCGGCGCTGCCGCTCGATCGCGTCGACATCGCCCTCCGAGCCGAACCGGGCGGCCTCGCGGCGTCGGTCAAACTCGGCGTTCGTGCGCAGCCGGTCGGCGTCGAAGTTGCGGCCGCCCAGCTCCGCCTCGAGGGCGTCGGCCTCGGTGTTCTGCCCCGCGAAGCGGCCGAAGAGCCGACGCCGCGAGAGCAGGTTGTTGATCTGGCCTTCGTAGGCGGCCCGTTCCTGAGCGGCGAGCATGGCCGAGCGGGCGCGGTGCACCTCACGCTCGGTGAGCCGTCGCAACGCGGCCTCCTCGCGATGAAGCGCCTCGATGCTCCGATCGATCGCGCGGCGCTGCTCGCGTCGGGCGTCGGCGCGCTCGCGCTCGGCTTGTTGGGCGTTGATCTCGCCTTCTTCGAGGAGCCGGTTGGTCTCGGCGAGGGACTGGTTGTAGGCGATGTTGATCTGGCGTCGGTTTTCCAGGGCACGCGCCTGGGCGTCTTCCTGGGCGAACTGGCCCTGGAGCTCGGCGCGCGAAGCCGGGGACGCCTCGTCGAGCAGCAGACGCCGCTCGGCCTGTTGAGCGGTATCGGTGCCGAGCCGCCCGAGGCCGGCGAACGCTCGGCGGAGGCGCAGGGTGGACTCGAGCCGGGCGTTGAATCGCTCGATCGCCCGCCCCGCGTCTCCGATCTGCTCGGTAACCGTGTCGGTCTGCCCGGCGATGCGCTGAAGCACGTCGACGACGCCGCCGCCGATACGGCCCAGCCACGTCCACCGCACCCCCGTTTCGTCGATGCGGGCCACGAGCCCCGTCCAGGCTCGCTCCTGCTGGGTGATGTCGCCGGCGACGATGCGGACGGTGCGGCCGGCGATGCCGCCGACCACCGGGAGCCGTTCGTAGGCCCGGGCCAGTCGCTCGACGCTGTCGGCCGAACCATCGAACGCCGCGGTCTGATTCGCGATGTCGTCGACGATCGCGCGGGCGGCGTCGCCGGCGCGGTCGATGCGGTCGGCCAGCACGCCGAGCACGGCCAGCCCGGCAATCAACCCCCCGCCGATCAGCAAGGGGACGAACGCCGCGACCCCCGCGGCGATGGCGGCCGCGGCGCCGGCGGCGAACCCCATCGCCGCGCCCACGCGCTGGATGATGGTGACGACGGTCGCGAGCGTCAGGATGTTCTGGATCAGCCCCAGGACGCCGCCGCTGGCCCGGTCGGCCGCGGTCTCGATGACAAGCACCTGCTGCACCGCCCCGTCGGCGACCCGCTCGACGCGGTCAAGCTCGCGCGTGATGACGCGCTGCGCATCGTCGAGCCGGCGTTCGAGCGGTTCCAGGCTCGCGCCGATCTCGAAGTAGGCTCCGCCGGCAAACTGGTCTTCAGCCAAGGTGGCGTCTCTTTTTGCGGGCCATGCGTTGCGCCCCGGCGGCGTGGTCGTCGGGCGCGGTCAGGTACAGGTCGCGGATTGACTGGTAGTGCAGGTCGAGCTGGCCGGGGGTGAGGCGGTAGGGGTCGCCGAGCCAGGGCGCGTGCTTGCCGACGACGACCGCGAGATCCACCCAGTCACGCCCCGGGCGACGCTTCGGAGCAAGACAAAAGGGCCGCCGGGGCCGCCCCCCCTCTCGTCCTCGCCATCCGCGGGCTCGCCGGCGGTCATGGACTGACCGACGATCAGCGTGGCGATGGTGGCGCGGTCGACGATCGACCCCATCCCCATCGCTTGCTCGTCGGTGGTGTCGGCCCCGCCCTTGGTCATTGACAGGGCCAGCACGGCGGCGGCGCCCTCGGCGGTCCGGGCCCAGCCAAGGACGTCGAACTCGTTGAGCAGGAACCGCCGGCCCTCGTCGCCCTCGGGCGCGGGCAGGCGCTCGCGCAGGGCGGCGAAGTCGGCGACGGACAGCAGGCCCAGACGGCGGTCGCAACCGGCGAAGCCGCGGACGATGACGGTGGCGGCGGCGGCGAGGGTCATGGCTTACGCCGTCTCGTCCCAGGCGATGCTGATCGGGCCGTCGAACTCAAAGTTAAACGTGCCGGTCATGCGGTCGCCCGACGATCGATTCACGGCGACGGTCGTGATGTTCGCCGTGCCCGTGTACGTGCAGCCGGTCGTGGCGGTCAGCGTGAGGCTGACGCCCTCGAACGACGCCGCGTCGATCTCGCCCCCGGTCAGGCTCGGCATCGGCGCGGTGCCCGTGTCGTCAAACTGGACGGTTCCGGTGAACGAGCCCGAGCCGCCGTAACCGACGTTCTTCTTGCTCTTCCACACCGAACTGAAGGTGCGATAACCGACGGTGTCCTCGGCGCCGGTGGTGGCCTGCCAGCCATCGACGTCAACGTTGAATCCGGTCGCGGTGACAGCGCCGGTGGTGCCGCCAACAATGTCCGTGGGCATGGCTTGTTACTCCGAATTGGTGGGGTTAAGGGTCGGGTGAGTGGGTTCGACAGGGTCGGCGGGCCAGGCTCCCGACACGCGCCGAGTAATGGCGCCGTCGTCTTCGTAGCCCCGCGGATCGGTGATCCACGATTGGCCGGGCGGTCGCGATCGGACCTGCGCGACCAGCGCGTTCACCGCGTCGGGCTCGCGGGGGGACCGGGCCGAGAGCTCCGGCGCGTGGGGGGTCGTCGCGACCCATTGGTCGCCGTCGAGCCGGGTTTGGATGAGGGTGGTCCGCTTCATGGGGCCTCACTGGTTGGCGAACAGGCGGAAGCGCTGCCGGACGCGGCAGAGCTCGTCTTCGGTGGAGGGCACGCCGGCGTCGGTGCGGAGCACCTGGCCGCCGCTGAACCCGGCGACCGACAGCGAACCGCGGTGCAGCAGCGCATCGACCGCGCCGGCGACGGCGCGGGCGGCGGCTCGGTCGAAGCGCTCGGCGTAGGTGTCGACCTGGAACTCGATCTCGAGCCGGTCGGCCTGCAGGCTGAACACGGCGGGGTTGGTCACGACCGCGTGACGGACCAGGGGCAGCGGCGCGTCGTCGGGTGCGGCGTCTTCGTAGACGCGGCCCCCGACCAGCGCGGCGACGCCGCCCGCGGCGGTGTCGGCCCTGAGCGCGTCGTCGATGGCGGACTGGACGGCCTCGAGGCTCACGACGCCCCCCCTTGGCCGCGGCGGGCTTGGTTGAGGGGGCGGCGCAGCACCACGCGGGCGCCGGCCCGGCGGAGCCGGGCGCCGACCACGGCCAACAGCGGGCGCGGGGCCATGTAACGCGTGCCGAACTCCAGGAACTTGGATTTGAGGTGCGTGGAGCCGAAGCGCACGAGCGTCCAGCGGCCGGGCGTGCCGGCACGCACTCCGACACGCTCGAAGGGCGGGGTGCTCTCGATGGAGTCGTAGAGCTCGCCGGACTGCAGGACGGGGACCTCGCCGGCCGCCGAAGCCCGCTTGTGTCGTCCGCGCACCGCGCCCGAGCCCTCGGCGGCGGCGTGTTCGGCGCGGGTTTCTTGGGCAGCAAGCCGGCCGCCTTGGAGCATCTGGGCGGCGAGCTCGCGTCGCAGCCGGTCGTTGAGTCGCGGGTTGGGGGCGATGGTCACCGTCACGGCGCGCCCCCCAGCCGGACCTCAAGCCGCACCAAGCCCGCGTCGGTGTCTTGGTGAACGCGCTGAATCGGGCGCTCGACGCCCGCCGCCCCCTCGCGCGACGCGACGGTCACCCGCCACACGTCGTCGGCGGTGTTGTTGGTCCCGTCGACGTCGCCGGCCGTGACGACCGATTCGGGCAGGACCCCCAGGGTCGCGTGGTTGCGGACGTCGATCAGGACGACGGGCTGGCGTGCCCCGGCAAACGGGGCGCCGGGCACGCCCTGGGGGGGGTCGCGGTCGACGATCGCCTCGACGACGTAGGGCGCAGCCGCGCCCGTGCCGGCGCCCGGGGTGATCGTGACCGACTCGCCGAAGTCGGCCAGGAAGACGGCGGCGTCGATCGTGAGGTCGAGCGTCACGCGTCACCCCCGATCGCGGCGAACCAGGTGAAGAAGACGTCGGTCTCGACCGACCAGCCGTGCGTGTCGGCCGCGTCGTCGACGGCGCTCTTGACCTCGGGCCCCCAGGCGATGCGTCGCGGGGTGGCGTCGTAGTCGTGGCCCCCGATCCACGACATCGGGCCGGGCTTGACCTTGGGCAGCCACGCGCGGATGTCGGCGGCGACGGCCTCGCGCCGGTGGTCGGCGTCGAGGAAGACGAAGTCGAGCGACGCGTCGGGGATCGATTCGGCGGCGGTGAGCGAGTCGGCCGGGACGATCGTCGCGCGGCCGGGGTGGCGCTCGGCGACGCCGCAGGCCCGGGCGTAATGGTCGGCGTGGTCGTCGTCGGTGAGCCGGTGGCACGGCTCGCGGTTGCGCCGGGACCAGGCCGCCGCGTCGGCGGCGGCGGCGGACCAGCGGTCGATCATGTAGAGCGTGGCGAGGTTGGGCCGGGCGACCAGCAGGCGCTGGCTGAGCTTGCCGCAGAGCACGCCGACCTCGGCGCCGACGATCGGTCGGTGCGCGGGCAGGCGACGCAGGACGGCGTCGGCGTGGGCCGTCGAGGTGGCCGTCATGACGGGCATGCGGCCTCCGCGGCGGGGCGTTGCAGGGCCAGGGCGGCGCGATAGTCGTCCCGGGTGTCGATGTCGACGGCCGCGGTCCAGGGCAGGGGGTAGAGCAGCGGGCGTCGCCCGTAGAAGTAGGCGTTGTCGAGCATCTGTCGGTGCGGCTGCACGAAGATCGCGCCGTTCTGGTGGTGCACCGGGGGCAGCCCGGACGCGAGCGGGTGAGGCCCCGCCCACGGGTCGAAGTTCAGGGGGTCGCCGACAAACCAGGCGTGCCGCGTGTCGGCCGTGACCGAGCAAAGCGAGTCGCACGCGTCGTCGGCGGCGTACGCGGCGAGCGCGTCGGCGTAGCGGGCCGAGCTCACCAGCGGGTTGGTGCAGTGGGCCCAGAGCACCGTGTCGGCCTCGACCATGGCCGCGAGGTTGCGGATCATGTCGTTGGCCGGGCACCGCGACTCGTCGCAGTGGTACGCGTCGCGCGGGCGGACGGTCGCGCCGTACGCCTCGGCCTCGAAGGCGATGCGGTCCGAGTCGGTGCCGACCACGACCTCGTCGATGGCGTCGACCGCGACGAGCTGACGGACCTTGCGGCCAATCATCGTCGCGTCGCCGAACGGCAGCAGGTTTTTGCCGGGCAGGCGCGCCGAGTGGCCCTTGGCGGGGACGATCGCGACAACGCGTCCTAGGGAAACGGTCATGGCGTCACCTCGCCCTCAAGCAGCCGACGGATGCGCTCGACGTCCCGTCGGATGTAGGGCACCTCGCCGACGACCTCTTCGAGCCGGCGGATGCGCCGCTCTTGGTCCTCGGTGTCCTCGACCAGCGCCACGATCTGCTGCTGCGACGAACCGGCCCGCCACGACACGCCCACGAGCGTGCCCGCGACCCCCAGGAGGAGCGAGGCGATGGCGATGACCGTGGTCAACCCGATGGCCTTCTGCCGGTCGCTCACGGCGCCACCCCCGCGGGTTCGGGTCGGACCTCGAAGACGCCCACGCCGCGGCCGAGCGCCCAGGCCCTTGTCGCGTTCCACGACGCCGCGACCTTGCCCCACAGCGCCACGCGCTTGCCGATCTCGCGGCCCAGGCAGTCGGTCGAGCCGACCGCGTCGTGGCCGTGCACGGTGACCGTGTCGGCGCCTTGCCGGACCGCCCAGACCAGCGCCACGCACAGCGAGAAGTCGGTGGCGGCGGGCCGTGGCGTGTCGAGGTCTCGGACCACGTCGGGCCAGCCGACGACGCGAGGCAGCCGGCCCAGCGCGCGGCCCAGCGGCGTGTTGTCGTCGACGCGGTCGGCGTGGCGGTCCATCGTCAGCAGCGCCGGCAGCGCGCCGGTGTCGGGGTCG
>JBCBUE010000102.1:0-8327 GCA_039818285.1 Planctomycetota bacterium
TCGCTCATGTCGTTGACCACGACGGCCACGCGGAGCCCGTGGCGGTTGCGGAGCACGTGGTTGAGCAGCGTCGTCTTGCCCGACCCCAGGAAGCCCGAGAGGACGGTGACGGGCAGGCGTTCGCGCCGGCCGAGCAGCTTGGCGATGATCTTGGACAAGGTGGGGTCTCCTGCCTGAGGTTCGGGCGGTGGGGGAAGTCGAGGGTCGTGAAGGCGGGCAAGGGCCGATCCGCCGGGCCGAGGTTGGCGGCGAGGTTGGGGCGAAGTCAGTGGCTCGGCCCGCAGCCGTCGACGCCGCAGCAGCCGGCGGACGCGTCCTCGCCGGGCCGAGAGGTAAACACCGTCGGCACGCCGATCACGCGATCGACCGGCGCGTCGGACGGGGTCGACGCCGGGTCGATGCCGGCGACCACGCACAGCTCGCCCCAGGTCGCGATCGTCTCGCGCATCGCGTGACGGGCCTCGACGGTGCGCCCGGTCGATCGGCATCGGTACTCATACAACGGCACACGCACCTCGAAGTCGCTCGCATTGGCCGATCAAACGCTATGCTAATGACAATTTATTGTCAATAAAGGGACGCGGCCCGGGGCCCCGCCTCACGACCCCGCGATAGGATCGAGCCCATGCCCGCTCGTCGACACACCGCTCAACAGCGGGCCATCCGCGAAGCCCTCGAACACGCGGGGCGACCGCTGTCGATGGCGGAGATCCACCAACGCGCCGCGCAGGCCGTGCCCACGCTGAGCCTGCGCACCGCCTATCGCGTCGTGCACCGGCTGCTCGACGACCAAGACGCCGTCGCCGTGCCCGTCCTCGGCCAACCCGACCGCTACGAGCCGGCCGCCGTCGCCGACCGCCACCACCACCACTTCCGCTGCGAGGCCTGCGACCGGGTCTTCGACATCGCCGGCTGCCCCGGCGGGCTGAAGCGCATGCTCCCCGAGGGCTTCGAACTCGCTGGCCATGAACTGACGCTGTGGGGGCGCTGCGCCGAGTGCGCCTGACGGCCCGCCGCGCACGCACCCGCTCGAGCGAATGCCTCTAGCATCCGGGCGTGAGACTCGGTCGGGCAGCGAATCGGAGACGGCGGCGCACGGCAAGCGCCTTGATCGCGTGGGCCCTGGTGGGCCTGGCGTGGTCGTGGTCCGCCTCGGCCGACACCCTGCGGGCGGCCGGGACGGGGGAGCGTGGGTGGGTGGCGGTGCCTTGGCAGGACGGGCCGGACGCTTGGCGGGTCGAGCTCCTGCACGGGCGGATCGGCGAGGCCGACGACGCGGACGGCCGGGCCATGTCGGGGACGGGGCGATCGGTCGGGCAGATGCGCCGGACACCAACACTCACGGGGCGGCTGATGCCCGCGTCGCTGGCGGCCGAGGGGGACCGAGCGGCGTTGCTGTTCCGCAGCGGGACCGTGGTCGCGATCGACGCGACGCGGCAGGAATCGACGGGGCTGTGGCGGTACGACCGGGACGTGCTGCCGAGCCTGCCGGGGGTCACCGAGTCCGACGGGCGGGCGGTGGCGGCGACACTCTCGGACGGACGGCTGTGGGTGGTCGTGCGCGGAGCGAGCGACGCGGTCGACGACGCGACCGCCGAGGGGACGACCGAGACGGCCGATGAGGCCGAGGCGATGACTCGGCGGCTGGACGACCCGCGCGTGCGGCGGGCGATCGGCCTGCCGGTGCGCCCGACCACGCCGGCGACGCAGGACGGCGCGCCGGCGAACCCGCCAGCCGACGATGACGCGCCCAACACCGTATCGGCGGACGACGACGCGGCGGGGTCGGCGGCAACCGTGGACACGGCGGAGACGATCGCTCGCGATCGATTGTGGGTGCTGTCGCGCGGCGCGTGGTCGCCGGTGGCGATGCCCAGCGAGTGGGGCGAGACGGTGCAAGGCGTCGCGCTCGGGCCCAACGGCGAGGGCGCGGGCGGGGTCTGGCTGATCGGCGAGACGTCGGCGGGGCAGTGGCGGGCGTGGGTCGGGTCGGCGGACGACGAAACCACGGACGAAGCGGGCGCGGCGGTCGAATGGTCGGCGGTCGATGCGCCGACCGTCGCCTGGCGCGGCGACACCATCGAGGCCACGCGCGTCGGGCGTCAGCCGGTGGCCTTGGCGCAGCGCGGGGCGGAGTTGGTCGCGTGGGCGCTGCGGCCCGGCGGGCTGACACGGCTGGGCACGCTTCCGATCGGGGTGAGCGAGCAGGAGGCGTGGGGCGTGGTGGGCGCCGGCAACGAGGCCTGGGCGGTCGTGGGCCCGGTCGAGGACACGAGCAACCAGGACGGCTCGGGCGACGCGGCCGAGCGCGAGGAGGTCGACGGCCTGCGGGCCGGGGGGCTGACGCTCGACGGGCGACGGACGCCGACCGGCACGGTAGAGATGGTGACGCAGCCGTTGCTGCCGGGGTCGCCGGGGATGCTGGTCGAGGCGGTGGTGCTGATCGCGTCGATCTCGATGATCGGCTGGTACTGGCGACGCGACCCCGAACAACGAACGCCCCGGCTGAGCGAGGCGGCGATGATCGGCACGCTCAGCCAGCGACTCAGCGCCGCGATCGTCGACATCCTCCCGGTGTTCGGGCTGGGCTGTCTGGTGTGGGGCATGTCGCCGGCCGAACTGCTGGCGCACTGGCCGGGGTCGTCGAACACCTCGCCGGACTGGTGGGGGTTGATGCCGGGCGCGTCGGTCATCGTGGGCGTGATCGTGCACACCACGATCGCCGAGGCGATCACCGGCCGATCGCTTGGCAAGCGGATGATGGGCCTGCGCGTCGTCGCGCTCGACGGCACACGCCCCAAACGCAGCCAGATCGTGACGCGCGGCGTGCTCCGCTGCATGGAGCTCATCGCCTGGCTGCTCGCGCTCGTGCCCGTGCTCGGCCCTTACCGCCAGCGGCTCGGCGACCTCGTGGCAGGCACGGTCGTCATCGTCGACCAGGGCGAGCCAGCCGACGACCCGCCAAGCGAGGAAGACGACGACCCGCCGCACGACGACGACGACGACCGCGGCTCGCACCTGGACCGACGCGCGTGAGCCCCGCCCGATGACGCCCGCCCCCACCCCTTGCATCGTCCTGCTCTCCGGCGGGCTCGACTCCGCGACCGTCCTCGCCATCGCGCGCGACGCCGGGTTCGACTGCCACTGCCTGTCTTTCGACTACGGCCAGCGCCACAAGGCCGAGCTGCTCGCCGCCGCCGCCGTCGCCCAACACCTCGGCGCCGCCTCGCACCGCACCGCCTCGATCGACCTCGGCGCCTTCGGCGGCTCGGCCTTGACCGACGACCACATCGACGTCCCCAAGGACCGCGACGAGTCCGCCATGAGCGAAGGCATCCCCGTCACCTACGTCCCCGCCCGCAACACCATCTTCCTCGGCTACGCCCTCGCCCTCGCCGAGGTGCTCGACGCCCGCGACATCTTCCTCGGCGTCAACGCCGTCGACTACTCCGGCTACCCCGACTGCCGCCCCGAGTACCTCGACGCCTTCCAGTCGATGGCACGACTCGCCACCAAGGCCGGCGTCGAGGGCCACGGCGTCACGATCCACGCCCCGCTGCTCCGCCTCACCAAGGTGCAGATCATCCAACGCGGCCTCGACCTCGGCGTCGACTTCGGCCTCACCCACTCCTGCTACGACCCGATCCCCGATCAAACCAGCCCCACCGGCTACCGCCCCTGCGGCCACTGCGACGCCTGCCTGCTGCGCATCCACGCCTTCGAGAAGCTGGGCACCACCGACCCGGTCCTGCGATAACATCGCCCCCAAGGCAACGCGACGCGCGACGCCTCACGTCTCAGCCGGCCGCCTCTTTGCGACCGACGCATTCGCGGGAGAAACACGATGGGATTCGACCCCTTCGGCTTCACAGGCATCCTCGGCCTGATCATCCTGATCCTCGACATCATCGCCATCGTCGGCATCGTCCGCAGCAAGCTCGAGATGCCGATCAAGTTGCTTTGGCTGCTCGTTGTCATCTTCCTGCCGATCCTCGGCATGATCCTCTGGTTCGCCGTCGGCAGGAAGACCGGCTGACCCCCGACCCGGGTCACAACAGCCGCAGCCACCGGAACAGCAGGAACTCCCCGACCGCCAGCAGCACCAACGCCGCGCACACCAGACCGAACCCCCAGCCGGACTCAGCCAGCGGGATCCCGCCGACGTTGATGCCAAGCAGGCCGGTGATGAACCCCAGCGGCAGGAAGATCGTCGCGATCAGCGTCAGCAGGTACGTCGTGCGGTTCATCCGCTCGGACTGCCGGGCCAGCGTGTCCTCGTAAACGACCATCGCCCGATCGCGCAGCGCGTCCAGGTCCTCGACGAAGCGCGTGACGCGGTTGGCCGCCTCGTAGCAGCGTCGCCGATCGAGGTCCGTGAAGCCCGCGAAGTAGCCGTCGCTCAGCTGCGCGAGCGCGTCGCGTTGCGGCCGCAGGTAGCGATGCAGCGTGATCGCCTGGCGACGCAGCGAGGTCAGCAGCCGCGTCGGCGTCTGCTCCGAGCCCTCGGTCCGCTCCTCGTGCCCGGCCAGCAACTCGTCGAGGTTATCCAGCACCGGCTCGACGCGATCCGTCAACGCCGCCGCCAGCGCGACCAGCGTCGACGCCGACGACGTCGGGCCGTGCCGCGTGTCGAGCAGGTGGCTCACGTCGCCGACCGCCCGCACCCGGGGCATCCGCATCGAGATCAGTCGGCCCGCGTCGACCCACATCCGCAGCGAGACCATGTCATCCGGCTCCGTGCCGGGGTTGAGGTTGACGCCGCGCAGGATGACCACCGCACCCGCCTCGTGCACCGCGAACCGCGGCCGGGTGTCCTCGGCCAGCAGCGACTCGACCACCAGCTCGTCCAGACCCGACGCCTCGTCCAACCACCGACGCGTGCCGGGGTGCGAGCGGTCCAGGTGCAGCCACAACGGCCCCGCGTCCGGCGTCCAAGACGCGGCCTCGGCCCAACCGATCGCTCGCGCGCCGCCGCCGCCGTCGAGGATCATCGCGTGGATCAGGGCGTCGTCGTCAGGCATCGGCGGCGGTCAGCGTAAGCCAACCGGGCCCCGCGGTGCGGCGACGACGCTCAACGCAAGCGCTCGCCGTCCCGCTATCGACGCCCGCCACGCCCCTCGCGGCCCGCGCGATCCCCGCGCTCGCGCCCGCCGCCGCGCGTCGATTCGCTCGGCCGCGACGGGTCGTACGAGGCATTCGCCTCCGGCAGGTTGGCGTCGACGGCCTTGAGATACGCGATCAGACGGCGCTTGAGTTCGGCTGCGCGACGCGGCTCGTCGTCGGCGAGGTCGCGCTGCTCGGCCAGATCGTCGGCCAGGTTGAACAGCTTGACGCTCTCGTCCTCGTACCAGTACGTCAGCTTCCAGTCGTCGAGATAGATCGACGAGTGCGGCGTCCCCGCCTGATAGTGCGGGAAGTGGAAGACCATCTCGTCGCGCGGCCGATCGACCGCGCCCCGCCCATCGGCGAACAGCCCGGAGATGTCGCCGCCCTCAAGATGCCCGGGCAAAGATCGTTGCACGCCGGCCAGGGCGCAGAGCGTCGGGTACAGGTCGTAGCCGACGACGCGTTCGTGCGAATAGACCCCGGCCTTGATGCCCGGGCCGCGGACGATGAGCGGCACGCGGATGCCGCCCTCGCCGAGGTTGCCCTTGCCGCCGCTGATCGGCGAGGCGTTGTTGCTGCTGCCGCTGCGAGCCGGGCGGTTGCTGCGGTTGGCGCTGCCGATGCCGCCGTTGTCGGACATGTAGATGACGTAGGTGTTGTCGGCGAGGCCCAGCTCGGCGATCGCGGCCAGCACCTGGCCGACGCCGGTGTCGAGGTTCTCGATCAGCGCCGCCCGCTGCGCGTACCGCTCACCCCGACCGCCGCCGAGGACCTCGGCGTACTTGGCGATGGTCTCGGGCAGCGCGTTCTCCGGCGAGTGCAGCGCGAGGTAGGACATCTGCACGAAGAACGGCTCGCCGGCACGCTGGCTGTCGGCCATGAAGTCGATCGCGCGCTCGCCCATGCCGAAGATATCGACCGGGTTGGGCGGGCCGTATTGCGAGGAGGCCTCGTTGGCGATGTTGCCGTCGCTGACGTCGTAGCCGTGGGCCTCAGGCCCGCCGCTGTTGAGGTGCCACTTGCCAAAGTGCGCGGTGGCATACCCGGCGTCCTTGAGCATCTCGGCAATCGTGACCGCCTCGTCCGGCAGGCTCCGCCGCTGCGGGGCGCCGACCATGGGGTGGTTGGCCCGCTCATCGATCGACTGGCCGGCCTTGGTCCAATTGAGCGCGGCGCAGCTCATCCCCGTCTGCAGGCTCGCTCGCGTCGGAGCGCAGACCGGCGCCGGCGCGTACGCCGCGGAGAACACCATGCCGTCCTCCGCGAGCATCTCCAGGTACGGCGTCTGCACCGTCCGGCTCTTCGACCCCGGCACATCGGGGTGCATCGGCACCGACGTCTCCGTCCAGCCCTGATCGTCAGACAGCAGCAGGATGAAGTTCGGCCGGTCATTCAAACCCGTCGCGGCCACGACCGAAGACGTCACCGCAAGAACCGCGAGAGTCGCCAAACCGAGCAAAAACCTACGGATGACGCTCATGGGGCTGCCTTGGGTCGGGAAGAGGTCGTCGCCCTTGGGGCGGGGTTCCCCTAGCTAACGCACCAAGCGCTTGGCTATTGCTAATCACCGGCCCGCTAAGCTTCCCCCATGACCGCCGCGACATCCGAGCTCAGAGCCGCCCTCAAGGTCGGTATGGAAGTCCACGTCGAGCTGGCCACCCGCACCAAGATGTGGTCCCCCGCGCCCAACGTCGCCCACCACGACCACGCGAAAAGCGACCCCAACACCCTGCTCGACGCCGTCACCATCGGCCTGCCCGGCACGCTGCCCGTCATCAACCAGCGGGCCGTCGAGATGTCGATCCGCGTCGGCCTGGCGCTGAACTGCAAGATCGCGTCCTTCACCAAGTGGGACCGCAAGAGCTACTACTACCCCGACCTCCCGAAGAACTACCAGATCAGCCAGTACGACCTGCCGCTGTGCTACGACGGCGCGGTCGACATCCCCGTCACCGATGGCTCGGGCAACCTGCCCGACGCCAACACCAAGCGCATCGGCATCACCCGCGCCCACCTCGAGGAAGACGCCGGCAAGCTCGCCCACGAAGCGCCCGGCGGCGGCGTGATCGACCACTCGATCGTCGACCTCAACCGCGCCGGCACGCCCCTGCTCGAGATCGTCACCGAGCCGGACTTCAGCTCGGCCGACGAGGTCGAGGTCTTCTGCCGTCGGCTGCGCGACCTCGTCCGCCACCTCGGCGTCAGCGACGCGGTCATGGAGCAGGGGCAGATGCGCTTCGAGCCCAACATCAACATGGTCATCGAGTCCGACGGCAAGGTGTTCAAGACGCCCGTCGTCGAGATCAAGAACCTCAACTCATTCGCCGCCGTGCGCGGGGCCATCGAGCACGAGCAGGTCCGCCAGGTCGAGGCGTGGAAGGCCGACGGCAAGGTCATGGGCGCCCGGGCCAAGTCGACGCGCGGCTGGGACGACGCCAAGCGCGTGACGGTCCTGCAGCGCGAGAAGGAGGACGCCGACGAGTACCGCTATTTCCCCGACCCCGACCTCGTGCCCGTGCTGGTCGACGAGGCGTGGGTCGAAGAGATGCGCAGCAACCTGCCCGACGCGCCCGACGTCTTGCTCGATCGGCTGCGCTCGGCGGGCGTCGGCGAGAAGGAAGCCACCGCGATTGTCGACGACCCAGCGCTGACGCGCTTCTACCAGGCCTGCGACGCCTTGATCGGCGACCCCAAACGCACCGCCGCGCTGCTGCTCAACACCGGCGCCAAGCACGCCAACGAGCGCGGCGTCTCCGTCGGCGACCTCGGCGTCTCGCCCGAGCAGGTCAAGGGCATCGTCGACCTCCTCGACGCCGACAAGGTCAGCTCCTCCGGCGCCGACAAGCTCTTCGCCCTGTGCATCGACAGCGACGACCCGGCCGAGGCCGTCGCCGAGTCGGGCGGCCTGATGCAGGTCTCCGACACCGCCGCGCTCGCGGGCTACGTCGATCAGGTCCTCGCCGACGCCAAGAACGCCAAGGCCGTCGCCGACATCCAAGGCGGCAAGGACAAGGCCATCGGCGCCCTGCTCGGCCAGATCATGAAGCTCAGCCAGGGCCAGGCCAACCCCAAGCTCGTCCGCGACCTCATCCTCGCCCGCCTGCAGGGCTGATCGACCGATCCGCGCCGCCATCCCCGACGTAAGGCACGCATGACGCCACCCGACGCCGCCACCCCGCACGACCCGCCCACGTACCAACGCCTGGCGATCGCGTGGACCG
>JBCBUE010000103.1:0-8095 GCA_039818285.1 Planctomycetota bacterium
CCTCTTGTTCTCGCACGCTTAATTGCAGAAGGAAAGCAGCAAAAGCTGCTTAAGAAAATAAAAGAATTTGGACAAGAGGGATGTGATCTCCTCCAGGCCGAAAGTCATCTCTCAAATCGTCATATGTTCTGCTGGGCTTGCTGCGGACAGGCGCCATTGCAAGTGGTGGTTTGCCAAAGCCCTCTAGATCAAAGATAAAGTGCGCGAGTGCGCTGTGGGCCTCTAGCGCGCTTTGGGTATCGGCACCTTTGGAGATGGCAGCCATCGACAGGCTGCCGGCAAAGGAATGGATCGAAGAGGAAAGCTTGTCAGATGGCTCGTGATAGGTTTCTGTAATTTTGAGTGGCTTTGAATTTTTGCTAGTGGACGTGGATTTGACCTCGACATCGATATTGATCGCATCTTCGGTCAGATTCGCAGTCAATTTGCCTTTGGATGACTCAGCAATATGTGAGGCTAGGACAATCTGTCCTTTATCTGAACGGAACTCAGATACGATCCTTATCGTTTCAGGTTGACCCCTTCTTGCTCTGTGCCGGGGAAGCCATTCAGCCTCTAAACCAACGGTAAATCGCTTTGAGCGCCCGGCCTTTCCGCCTCGGAATGAGGCGATATTGTCAAAGCTCCCGAGGTCGAAGGGTGAGATATTGAAGTCGGGCGTTGTCTGTACGATCTCGCCACTTAATGCTGCGGCGAGCATCGCCAAGAATGTAGTTTTTCCCGTACTGTTCTCGCCAACGAGAAAAGTCAAGGGCTTGACTTCAAACTCTTGTCGGTTACTTATTGACCTGACGTTTTCTAGGATTAGTTTCATATCAAGAGCCCCAGTTTAAACCTCCACGAACATCCGCGCGGGGTCTTCGATGCATTGCTTGATGCGGACGAGGAAGCTCACGGCTTCGCGGCCGTCGACCAGGCGGTGGTCGTAGGTCAGGGCGAGGTACATCATCGGCTTGACGACGACGGTGTCGTTGCCCTTGGCGTCGGTCTCGACCATCGCGCGCTTGACGATGTTGTGCATGCCGAGCACGCCGGACTGGGGCGGGTTGATGATGGGGGTGGAGAGCATCGAGCCGTAGATGCCGCCGTTGGTGATGGTGAAGGACCCGCCCTGCATGTCCTCGAGCTTGAGGCTGCCGTCCTTGGCCTGCTTGGCGTAGTCGGCGATGGCGAGCTCGATGCCCGAGAGCGACATGGCCTCGGCGTTGCGGAGGATGGGGACGACCAGGCCCTTGCCGCCGCCGATGGCGATGCCGATGTCCATGTAGTCCTTGTAGATGACGGATCGGCCGTCGATCTCGGCGTTGACGGCGGGGAAGCGGTGCAGGGCGTCGACGGCGGCGCGGACGAAGAAGGACATGAACCCGAGCTTGATGCCGTGGTCCTTGGTGAACTGGTCCTGGTACTGCTTGCGCATGGCCATGACGGGGCCCATGTCGACCTCGTTGAAGGTCGTGAGCAGGGCGCCGGTGTGCTGGGCCTCGACGAGTCGCTCGGCGATGCGTCGGCGCAGGGGGGTCATGGGGACGGCCTCTTCCTTGCGGTGGGCCGCGGTGGAGAGGTCGCGGGGGGCGGAAGGGGTGTCGGGGAGCTTGGGGGCGGCGGGGGCTGCGGCCGGGGCGATCGCGCGGGTGGCGGGTGCCGGGGCCGATGTGACGGAGGGCGAGCCTGAGGCAAGGGCGCGCTCGACGTCTTCCTTGAGGACGCGGTGGCCCGGGCCGGTGGGGGTGATGTCGGCGACGTTGAGGCCGTGCTCGTCGATGAGTCGCTGAGCGGCGGGCATGACGGTGAGGTCGGACGCGGGGACGGGCTGGGGGTCGGCGGGTGCGGTGACCGGGGCCGGGGTGTGGGTGTCGATGGGCTTGGCAGCCTCGGCGGCGGGGGGCGTGGCCTCCTTGGGCGGGGCGGCCGGGGTGGCCTGGGGGGCCGAGCCGTTGGCCGAGGCCGTGCCGTTCTCATCGACGTAGCCGATGACGTCGCCGACCTTGGCGGGGTCGCCGGCGCCGAGGAGGAGCTCGGTGATGACGCCGGTGGCGGGGGCGGGAAGCTCGAGGGTGACCTTGTCGGTCTCGATCTCGGCGACGGGCTCGTCCTTCTCGACGGCGTCGCCGACGTTCTTGAGCCAGTTGCCGATCTCGACCTCGGTGATGGATTCGCCGACTTCGGGGACGATGAGTTCGACGGGCATGGGCTTTCTCTCGCGCTCTTTATTGGGACGGGGCCGGCCTGGCCCGGGGTGGTGTCGGAGTGTAATGCGGGGCGGGCCGGGCTAGTGGCCGCCGAAGGCCTCGGCGATGACCTGTTCCTGCTCGATGCCGTGGGCGGCCTTGGACCCGGTGGCCGGCGAGGCCGACGCGGGGCGGCAGACGGGGTGCAGCGCCAGGCGGTCGAACAGGCGGTGGCAGAACTTCATCTTGAGGAATGGCCAGGCGCCCATGTTCTCCGGCTCTTCCTGCACCCAGAACACCGGCGTGTCGTCGGGGTAGCGGGACAGCGCCTTGCGCAGGGCCTGCTCGGGGAACGGGTAGTACTGCTCAAGACGGATGATGTCGACGTCCTTGTCGCGGTGCAGCTCGGTGCGGGCGGCGAGCAGCTCGTAGTAGACCTTGCCCGAGCAGAGCAGCACGCGGGAGACGCGGTCGCGCGAGTCGGCCTCGGGGTCGGGGATCAGCCGCCGGAACCGGCCCTGGGTCAGGTCCTTGAGCGGCGAGGTGCATTCGGGGTGGCGGAGCAGGGACTTGGGGGTCATCACGACCAGCGGCTTGCGCCAACGGCGGACGACCTGACGTCGGAGCAGGTGGAACATCTGGGCCGGCGTGGTGGGGTTGCAGACCTGGATGTTGTCCTCGGTGCACATGTTGAGGAAGCGCTCGAGCCGGGCCGAGGAGTGCTCGGGGCCCTGGCCCTCGAAGCCGTGGGGCAGCAGCAGCACGAGGCCGGACAGGCGGGCCCACTTGTCCTCGGCGGAGACGATGAACTGGTCGATGATGACCTGCGCGGCGTTGGCGAAGTCGCCGAACTGGGCCTCCCAGACGACCAGGGCCTCGGGGTAGTCGAGGCTGAAGCCGTAGTCGAAGCCGAGGACGCCGGCCTCGGAGAGCGGGGAGTTGAACACCTCCACACGGGCCTGGTCGGGCGAGAGGTGGTCCAGGGGGGTGAAGGTATCGTTGGTCTGATGGTCGTGGAAGACGGCGTGGCGGTGGGAGAAGGTGCCACGCTGGGAGTCCTGGCCGGAGATGCGGACGCGGTGGCCCTCGGTGGCGAGCGTGGCGAAGGCGAGGACCTCGCCGGCGGCCCAGTCGAGCGGCTTGGTGCCGTCGGCCATGGCCAGGCGGGTCTTCATCTGGCGGGCGAGCTTGGGGTGAACGGTGAAGCCGTCGGGCACGCGCGTGGTCTTGGCGAGCAGGTCGGCGAGGCGGTCGCTGTCGACGCCGGTGTCGATGTCGTCGACCTTGTTCTCCGGCCCGCCGGTGAGGTCTTTCCACGGGCCGGTGAGCTGGCGGTAGGGGGCGGGGACGTAGTCATCGGAGCGGGCGGCGTCGAGCTCGCGCTCGAGCAGCTCGGTGCGACGCTTGGCGATGCGGTCGGCGTCGTCCTCGGACAGCCCGCCGAGCTTGAGCAGGTGCGAGAGGTAGCCCTGGCGGACGCCGGAGCGCTGGGCGATCTTGGCGTACATGTCGGGCTGGGTGTAGCTGGGCTCGTCGGACTCGTTGTGGCCGCGGACGCGATAGCAATACATGTCGACGACGACGTCGCGCTTGAACGTCATGCGGAACTCCATCGCCAGGCGGATGACCTGGGCGACGGCCTCGGGGTTCTCGCCGTTGACGTGGAAGATCGGGGTCTGCAGCATCTTGGCGACGTCGGTGGCGTAGCGGGAGCTGCGTCCCTCGCGGGGCGAGGTGGTGAAGCCGATCTGGTTGTTGATGATGACGTGCAGGGTGCCGCCGGTGGCGTAGCCGTCGAGGGCGGCGAGGTTGAGCGTTTCCTGCACGACGCCCTCGCCGGCGAAGGCGGCGTCGCCGTGGATGATCAGGCCCATCGACTGCTCGCCGCGGGTGCCCTTGCCCGAGCGGTCTTGCTTGGCGCGGAGCCGGCCGAGGGCGACGGGGTTGACGAACTCGAGGTGCGAGGGGTTGAAGCACAGCGAGAGGTGGACGTTCTGGCCGTGACGGGTGTGCCAGTCGCCGGAGTAGCCGAGGTGGTACTTGACGTCGCCGCCGCCGAGGTGTCGCCTCGGGTCGACGTCGTGGAACTCGCGGAAGATCTGCTGGGGCGACTTGCCGATGATGTTCGCCAGGACGTTCAGCCGGCCGCGGTGGGCCATGCCGATGACGACCTCCTTGATGCCCTGGTCGCCGGCCGTCTCGAGCGCGAGGTCGAGCAACGGGATGATCGACTCGGCGCCCTCGAGGCTGAACGACTTGGCGCCGAGGAACTTCTTCTGAATGAACTGCTCGAAGATCACCGCGTCGGTCAGGCGCGTGAGGATGCGGACCTGCTCCTTGAGCGAGAGCGTCGTGCGGTTCTCCGAGCGCTCCATGCGGCGCTGCAGCCACTCGCGGACCTGCAGGTTGTCGATGTGCATGAACTGCGCGGCGACGTCGCTGCAGTAGGTCGCCTGCAGCTGGGCGATGATCTCGCGGAGCGTGCGGCCCGAGAGGTTGGACGCGATGAAGGGGCGGTCGAGGTCGGCGTCGGTGAAGCCGTAGTACGCCGGGTCCAGCTCGGGCAGCGACTCGAGGCGCCGGCCGAGGGGATCGACCTGGGCGATGATGTGGCCGCGGACGCGGTAGTTGCGGAGGAGTTGGTCGACGCGGCACTGCACGCCGGCGACGGCCGAGGCGTCGGCCCCGTCGGCCGGCTGGGCGATCGCCGCGGGGGGCGAGAGCCGGCCGCCGGCGCCGTTGGTCGAGGGGTTGTTGGGCTGGGGCGCCGCGTGGTCGGCGGCGGCGTGGCCGCGGCGGGCGGCGGCGTCGAAGATCGACCGCCTGGAGAACCCGGGCCCCACGCGCCCGACGCCGGGCTGGCCGTTGTCGCGGGCCCAGTCCTCGAACAGCGGCCGCCACTGGGGGTCGACCGAGTCGGGGTCGTGCAGGTACCGCTCGAACAACGCCTCCACGTACTCGAGCGAGGCGGAGTTGAGCAGGGCGGACGGGTCGTCGGCGGCCATGTCGGGTCTCGGCGAGGATCGCTTGCTTACGGCAGGCATCGGCGATCGGTCACAGACTAGGTGATCCTATCGCGCCCCGGGTCCGGGAAAAGCCCCGCTGAAACGATTTCATCCCTCGATCGCGCGGTCGTGACGGCCGAAGCCGGTCAGACCTTGCCGAACACCAGGGCGACATTGTGCCCGCCGAAGCCAAAGGAGTTGGACATCGCGGTGGAGACATCGGCCTGGCGGGCGGTCTTGGGCACGTAGTCGAGGTCCAGGCCCTCGTCCGGCTCGTCGAGGTTGATCGTGGGCGTGATCGTGCCGGTCTGGATGACCTTGGCGCAGAGCACCGCCTCGAGCCCGCCGGAGGCGCCGAGGGTGTGGCCGGTCATCGACTTGCTGGAGGAGACGGGGACTTGATAGGCGGCGTCGCCGAGGACGCGCTTGATGGCGACGGTCTCGGCGGCGTCGCCCAGGCCGGTGGAGGTGCCATGGGCGTTGATGTAACTCAAATCGCCGGGGTTCGTGCCGGCGTCTTGGAGCGCCAGCCGCATCGCCTCGGCGGCCCCGCGGCCCTCGGGGTCGGGCGCGGTGATGTGCGTGCCGTCGGCCGACTGCCCGAAGCCCAGCAGCTCGGCGTAGACCTTGGCACCACGCGCCTTGGCGTGCTCGTACTCCTCGAGCACGACCAGCCCGCACCCCTCGGCCAGCACGAAGCCATCGCGGTCCTTGTCCCACGGCCGAGAGGCCAGCGTCGGCTCGTCGTTACGCTTGCTGAGTGCCTTGATCGCGACGAAGCAGGCCACGCCGAGGTGGCAGAGCGCCGCCTCGGAACCGCCTGCGATGATGACGTCGGCCGCGTCGTGACGGATGTGCTCGGCGGCCTCGCCGATGGCGTGGGCGGCCGAGGCGCAGGCGGTGGTCGTCGCGTAGTTCGGGCCTTTGATGCCGAAGCGGATCGAGACGTTGCCGCAGCCGGCGTTGCACATCAGCTTGGGCACCATGAACGGGCTGACGCGCGACGGGCCCTTCTCCAGCAGCTTCTGGTGGCCGGCGACGAACTCCTCCATCCCGCCGATGCCCGAGCCGATGATGGCCCCGCAGCGGAACGGGTTTTCCTTGCTGAAGTCCAGGCCCGAGTCGTTCACCGCGTCGATCGCCGCGTTGACCGCGAACTGGCCGAAGCGGTCGTAGCGCTTGGCCTCGCGGGCCTCGAGGTTGGGGTGGTCCCAGTGGGTGATCTCGCCGCCGATCTTGGCGCCGTAGTCGGTGTAGTCGAACCGCTCGAGGGTCTTGATGCCCGATGCGCCGTCGACGAGCTGCTGGAAGACTCCGTCGACGCTGTTGCCCAGGCTGGTCACCCAGCCCAGGCCGGTGATGACCACGCGGCGTTGGCTCATGTCAGTGGGGTCGGGCGTCTCGTGGACGGTCCGAGGCGGGGAGGGAATCGGATCGGTGCACCCAATCGCGAACCGGATCGTAGGCCGGCTCGAGCGGTCGGGCCGCCAAGGGCGGGGTCACTCGCCTTCCTGGTTGTCGGCGAAGTTCTTGATGTAGTCGATCGCCTGGCCGACGGTGAGGATCTTCTCGGCTTCTTCATCGGGGATCGAGGTCTCGAACTCGTCCTCGAACTCCATGACCAGCTCGACGACGTCGAGCGAGTCGGCGTTGAGGTCGTTCACGAAGTTCGTGTCGCGGTTGATCTCGGCCTTGTCGACGCCCATCTGCTCGGCGACGATGGCGATGACGCGTTCTTCGATTTCCTTCTCATCGGCAGGCATGGGCATCTCCAAAGGGGCCGGCGAAGGCCTGTTCCTGATCTCGCCGGGCTGAGGGTATCGCGGGACTATACAGGGGTCGGTCGGGGGTCACAACCGACCCGCGGGGCTGGTCATTCGGCGGGGAATCCTTGCCCGCCAACGGGTTAGCTCAACTCATCGTCATCCCGCCGTCGACGGTCAGCACCTGCCCGGTCACGTACCCCGCGCCGTCCGACGCGAGATACGCCACGGCGTGGCCGATGTCCTCGGGCTGGCCGAACCGCCCCAGGGCGGTGATCTGCTTGACGTTGTCCTTGATGGTCGCGGGCAAGACGTCGGTCATGTCGGTCTCGATGAAGCCGGGGCACACGGCGTTGGCCGTGACGTTCTTGCCCCCCATCTCCTTGGCGACCGACTTGGTGAACGCGATCACCCCCGCCTTGGCCGCGGCGTAGTTGCTCTGCCCGGCGTTGCCGACCAGCGCCGACACGGAGCTGACGTTGATGATCCGGCCCCACTTCTTGCGCATCATCGGGCGAAGCGCCGCGCGGGTCGCGACGAACACCGACCGCAGGTTGGTCGTGATTACGTCGTCCCACTCCTCGTCGCTCAGCCGCAGCAACAGCATGTCGCGCGTGATCCCGGCGTTGTTCACGAGGATGTCCAGCCGACCCAGGTCCGACGCCACGCCCTCGATCAGCCCTTCGACCGAGGTCTGGTCGGTCACGTCGCACGTCCGCGCCTCGGCCGTGCCGCCGGCGGCGGCGATCTCGCCGGCAACCCCCTCGAGCTTCTCGGCGTTGCGGGCGACGGCGACGACGTGCCGGCCCTGCGCGGCGAGCATCAAAGCGATCGATCGGCCGATCCCGCGGGAGGCGCCGGTCACCACGGCGATGCGTTGTTCGGGGGTGTCAGACATAGGCTCAGCTCGGCTCGGCGTGATTGGCCACCTTAATGGACTTCGCGGTCCGGCGCATCAGCCCGGTCAGCACCTTGCCCGGCGCGAGCTCGTGGAACGCCAGCTCGGCGTAATCCTTGGCCGCGGCCTGCATCGACTGCGACCAGCGCACGCCGCCCTGTTCGGGGATCACCCAGTCGAGTTCCGGGATGTCCGCCGTCAGACCCGCCGTGACCCACTCGCCGCCGCCAATCAGGATATCCACCTCGCCCGTAGCAATCG
>JBCBUE010000104.1:0-7989 GCA_039818285.1 Planctomycetota bacterium
CAACCAAGCCCCGCCCACCCCGTGATCCTGCCAACCGCCACGAGGCCGACGCCCGTCGCCGTCACCACGCCGACGCAACCGCTGCTCCGCCTGCGCGAGGCGCGCTTCGCCTATCACGACGGCCAGCCACTCCTCGACGGCATCGACCTCGACCTGCACGCCCGCCGCGTGCACTGCCTGCTCGGCCCCTCGGGCGTCGGCAAGTCCACGCTGCTGCGCCTCATCGCCGGCCTCGACACGCTCGCTGCCGGCCGCATCGAGATCGACGGCGAGGTCATGGACAACGGCGCCACCCGCGTCGCCCCCGAGCGACGCCCCGTCGGCTTCCTGTTCCAGGAGCCCGCCCTCTTCCCCCACCTCACCGTCCGCGCCAACGTCTGCTTCGGCATGAACTGCAAACGACGCGAACGCTGCGCCTGGGCCGAGCACCTCCTCGAACGCGTCGACCTCGCCGGCCTCGGCTCGCGCATGCCCCACACCCTCAGCGGCGGCCAGCAGCAACGCGTCGCCCTCGTCCGCGCCCTGGCCCGCCAGCCCCGCGTCATGCTCCTCGACGAGCCCTTCGTCGGCCTCGATCAGCAGCTCCGCGACCGCGTCCGAACCCTCACCCTCGACCTCCTCCGCGAGTCGGGCGTCGCCACCCTCATGGTCACCCACGACCTCAACGAGGCCTCGCTGATCAGCGACCACACCTCCACCCTCGCCCAGGGCCGGCTGAAGCCTACCGCCTGACCCACGCTGCCCGTCACCCCATCACGCGATCGGCCCGGGTGTACACGTTCATTCGCGGCGGCCTCACGAACCCCGCCAGCGTCTGACCCGAGTCCTGCGCAAACTCGACCGCCAGGCTCGACGGCGCCGACACCGCCGCCACGATCGGCACCCCCGCAGCCAGCGCCTTCTGCACGATCTCAAACGACACCCGCCCGCTCACCACCAGCACCGCCCGCCTCAACGGCAACAACCCGCCCAACGCCGCGAACCCGATGACCTTGTCCACCGCGTTGTGACGACCCACGTCCTCGCGCACCACGATCGGCTCGCCCGCCAGGTCAAACAGCCCCGCCGCGTGCAGCCCGCCGGTCTGCTCGAACGTGTCCTGCGCCGCCCGCAATCGATCGGGCAGCGACAACAGCACCGACGCCTCCACACGGGCCGTCGGCTCGCCCTCCGCCTCGCGGATCGGCTCGAAGCGCTGACGCACCGACTCGATCGACGCCTTGCCGCACACCCCGCAGCTCGACGACACGTACACGTGCCGACGCAGCCGCTCGAGGCCGACCTCGACGCCGTCATGAAGGTGCACGTTGATGACGTTGCCGTCCTCGGCCTTGACGCACGGATCGATGCGCAGGATCGCGCCCGGCCCGTCCACCACGCCCTCGGTGACCAGAAACCCGGCCGCCAGCTCGCGGTCCTGCTGGTCCAGCGACTCGCCCACCGCCCCGGGCGTGCGCATCGTGACCACCACCGCTTCGCCCCCGACCCGCACCTCCAACGGCTCCTCCACCGCCACCCGATCCTCCCGCGCCGCCGGCCCGGCGCCCGCCTGCCAGCGGACCGGCCGCGCCGCGGCCCACATCGGCGAACGCCCGCTCACGCGCTGGGGCTCAGCGACACCGGTATGAACTTGGACGTCGGCGTCCGGCTGCGATCCGCGAAGCTGTTCACCGACACCAGCACGTTCAGCTCCGGGAAGTAGCCGGCCACGCAGCCCGGCGCGATCGGCAGCGCCACGACCTTGAACCCCTTGGCCACGCGCTGCCTGCCGTCCGCGAAGTGGCTGGTCAGGTCCACCCGCTGCCCGGCCGACAGCCCCCGCTGTTCGATGTCGTACGGGTTCATCATCACGATGTCGCGCTCGCCCTTGATCCCGCGGTACCGGTCGTTGAGGTCGTAAACCGTGGTGTTGTACTGGTCGTGCGACCGCAGCGTCATCAGCCGAAGCTGGCCCTCGGGCAGACCGAGCCGCGGGATGGCGGCCACCGTGAACCGCGCCTTGTTCCCCGCCGTGCGCCATTGGCGATCGCGCGCCGAGTTGCCGAGGTAGAACCCGCCGGGCGTGTCGATCTTGCGGTTGAAGTCCTCGAAGCCGGGGATCACGCGCGCGATCAGGTCGCGGACGCGGTCGTAGTCGGCGACCAGGCTGGACCAGTCGATCTTGCCGTCGCCGTTGAGCGTCGCCCGCGCCATCCCCGCCACGATCGCCGGCTCGGAGAGCAACTCACTCGACGCCGGCGCCTTCGTCCCGCTCGACGCGTGGACCTGGCTCATCGAGTCCTCCACGGTCACCCGCTGCAGCGAACCGTTCGGCTTGGCGTCGGCCTCGGTCCGCCCCAGGCAGGGCAGGATCAGCGCATCTTGGCCGGTGACGGTGTGGCTGCGGTTGAGCTTGGTCGAGATGTGCACCGTCAGGTCGCACCGTCGCATCGCCTCGATCGTGTTCGGCGTGTCGGGCGTGGCGCTGACGAAGTTGCCGCCCATCCCGATGAAGACGCGCCCCTTCCCCGCGTGCATCGCCTCGATCGCCGCGACGACATCCACGCCGTGACCCGTCGGCGGGGTGAAGCCGAATACGCGGCCCAGCGCGTCGAGGAACGCCGGCGTCGGCCGCTCGGTGATCCCCATCGTCCGGTCGCCCTGCACGTTGGAATGGCCACGCACCGGGCAGGCGCCGGCGCCCTCGCGTCCCAGATGCCCGCCCAGCAGCAGCAGGTTGATCGCCATCTGGATCGTCGGCACGGCGTGGCGATGCTGGGTCAGCCCCATCGCCCAGCAGACGATCACGCGCTTGGACTTGAGATACACGTCCGCGACCTGCTGGATCGTCTCCCGCGACACCCCGGACTCGGCCTCGATCGTGCCCCAGTCCTCCGCGGCCAGGTCTTCCGAGAACGCCTCCAGCCCGGCCGTGTGCTCGTCGATGAACGCCCGGTCCAGCACCTCGCCCGGGCGCTGCGCCTCGGCCTCGAGCACCAGCTTGCACACGCCCTTGAGCAGCGCCAGGTCCCCGCCGACCAGCGGCTGCACGTACAGCGACGCGATCGGCGTGTCCGCGTTGCGCAGCATCGCCACCGCCTGCTGCGGGTGAAGGAACCCCTGCAGGCCCGGCTCCTTCATCGGGTTGATCGCCACGATGTCGGCGCCGCGCTTCGACGCCTTCTGCAGCTCGGTCAACATCCGCGGGTGGTTCGTGCCGGGGTTCTGGCCGATCACGAAGATCGCGTCGGCGTGGTCGAAGTCCTCGAGCGTCACCGTCCCCTTGCCGATCCCGATCGTCTCGCCCAGCGCCTCGCCCGACGACTCGTGGCACATGTTCGAGCAGTCGGGAAAGTTGTTCGTCCCGACCATCCGACCGAACAGCTGGTAAAGGAACGCCGCCTCGTTGCTCGTCCGACCCGAGGTGTAGAAGATCGCCTCGTCGGGATGGCCCAGCGCGTTGAGTCGATCGCCGATGAGCGCGAACGCCTCGTCCCACGACACCGGGAGGTACTTGTCCGACGCGGCGTCGTACCGCATCGGGTGCGTCAGCCGACCCTGCGCCTCGAGCCAGTGGTCTGTCTGCGCGGCCAGCTGCGAGACGGTGTGCTCGGCGAAGAACGCGGGGTCGACCCGCTTGCCCGTCGTCTCCCACGCGACGGCCTTCATCCCGTTCTCGCAGAATTCGAAGGCGCTCGTGTGCTTCGGCTCGGGCCAAGCGCATCCCGGGCAGTCAAAACCCTTCGGCTGATTGAGACGCAGCAGCGAGCGGACGGTGGGGAGCACGGCGCGCGTCTTGGCGACGTGAGACATGCCCGCCTTGAGCGCGCCCCACCCTCCGGCGTGGGCGTGGCGGCCCGCCTCATCGGGCGATGGATTTGCCGAAGCCACGGCTGACACTCCTCGGTCCCACACCCGCAGGCCGGCGGTCGGGAATCGGGGCGACAGGATTTGAACCTGCGACCTCTTCACCCCCAGTGAAGCGCGCTACCAAGCTGCGCTACGCCCCGAGTTGTGCGGCCACGGTCGCCCGTCGCCGAGCCGGGCAGTGTACGCGATCGCCCCGGCGGCCGCTATGGCTTGGTCAGGCGCGTCACGGCGGCCGTGCCGAGGGTCAGCCGGCGGATCGCGGCGTCGGTGAACCCGGCCTTCTCGCCGATCTCGGCCAGCTGCTCGGGCTGCGTGAACGTCGCGATCGACTTGGGCAGGTAGCGGTACGCCCCGGACCGGTCGCGGCTGATCAGCGTCGCGAGCAGCGGCAGGACGTGGTTGCAGTAGATCGCGTTGCCCAGCCGGAACACCGGATTGCGCGGCGTGGCGAACTCGAGGATCACCACCCGCCCGCCCGGCCGCAAGACGCGGAAGAACTCGCCGATCGCCGTCGCGGGATCGACGACGTTGCGGATGCCGAACGCGATGGAGACGACGTCGAAGGACGCATCGGGCAGGGGGAGCTGCATCGCGTCGGCGGTCAGGAAGTTTGGCGGTTTGGCGGTTTGGTGATTGGGTGATTTGGTCTCGGCCAGTGGAAGCATGGCAAAGGTGAAATCGGCGCCGAGTACGGGTGCGGGACGATCGCCGATGGCGGCCAGCCGCTCGGTAAATGCAAGCGTCAGGTCGCCCGTCCCACAGGCGACGTCGAGCACGCGATCGGTCGCGCTCAACTCGGCCACGTCGACGGCGACCTTCCGCCAGCGCTGATCGAGCCCGAGCGAGAGGACGCGGTTATTGAAGTCGTAGCACGGCGCGATGGCGGCGAACATCCGCTCGACGCGGGTCGCCTTGTCGGGAGCGGCGTGTGGGTTGTGCGTCAGGTCGTCGGCCGACCACGCGGGGTCAGTGGTTGGCGTGGGCGCTGGCGTGGGCATGGGCGTGGATGGCACAGCCACAGCCTAGGTCACCCGCGCCGGCCGCCAGCGCGCCCGGCGTGTCAGCCTGTCCCGCCTTCGGTGCCGGCATCTGCTTGAGCGGCTTGCCGACCTGCTTCTCGAACCGCTCCTCGTGGAACGGCAGGCCGAGGTCGCCGGAGTAGTCGGCCTGGATGATCCGCGAGGTGCGGTCGATGCGGGTCTGGGGCAGGGGGTGGGTGGCGGTCCACTCGACCCCGCCGCCGCCCGAGGCGTTGTCGAGGATCTCCATGAGCTGGACCATGCCCTCGGGGTTGTAGCCGGCGGCGGTCATGTACCGCAGGCCGAGCATGTCGGCCTCGGACTCGTCGTCGCGAGACCACTTGCTGATGGTCAGCCCGCCCGCGGCGTTGGCCGCGACCCCGGCGTACTCGGCGTACTCGATCCCCGAGAACCCCGCCGCCGCGCCGACCCCGGCCACGACCAGCCCAACGCCCACCTGCGACTGATAACGCCGGTCCGCGTGCTCGCCGGTGACGTGACCGATCTCGTGACCCAGCACGGCCGCCAGCTGCGCCTCGTTGGTCATGTCCTCCAGCAGCCCGCGGTAGATGAAGATCTTCCCGCCCGGCAACGCGAACGCGTTGACCGTCATGTCGTCGATCACCGTGAACTCCCACGGCAGGTCGGGCTCCTCGGACAACGCCGCGAGCTTCTTGCCGATCCGATCGACGGCCCGGGGCACCGAGCCGGACTTGATCACCGGCTGGGTCTTCTTCACCTCGTCCGCGTACTGCGTGCCCATCGCGATCTCCTGCTCCGAGGACAGCAGGTTGAGGTGCGATCGGCCGGTGGCCTTGTTGGTGGTGCAGCCGATCGAGGCCAGGCCGGCGACGGCGAGGACGGCCAAGAGAACACGGCGGACGAGGCGGGGCATGGCGACTCCTGGGTCGGGGCTCTGCCAAGATTATCGCTCCGCGCCCGCCGATCGCCAGCGCCCGGTTATCGGCAATCCGGGCGGCCCGTCTCCGCGGTCTGCCGGCCCTGACAAGCCGCCCGCCTGACGAACGCCGTTTATCCGGTCACTGCCCCGGCTCGATGCACCTCCGCGACGGGTCGCGTCGATGAATGCATCACGACCCAGGCAGGGCCGTCCCCCGCCGCACTGACCGACCCCGAGGAGTGATCGATGGCCAGCCGACGCAACGCCCTGCAGGAACGCTTCTTCAACGCCCTGATCTCCGGCGACCGCCCCGAAGTCCGCGGCGTCGTCGACGAGCTCATCGACGCCGGCTGCTCGGCCGAGGAGATCCTCTCTCGAATGTTCTGGCCCATCGCAGAGCAGATCGACGGCCTGCACCGCGGCGACCAGCTCTCCGACGCCTGCTTCCACTACGCCACCCGCCTGCTCCGCATGCTCGTCGACCAGATGCAGCTCCGCCTCAGCCGACAAGACGCTCGAGGCGAGGTCGTCCTCGTCATGTCCGGCGCCGGCGAGCTCGAAGAACTGGCCGGCCAGATGACGTCCGATCTGCTCGAGGCCGCCGGCTTCGAGGTCCGCTACATGGGCGGCGGCGTCGCCAACGACGAGATCGTCGACCAGCTCGGCAACCTCGGCGTCGATCGCCTCGTCGTCTTCGGCGCCGTCGCCGGCACCGTCCCGCAGACCCGCCTGCTCATCGATCGCCTGCACGACACCGGCGTCTGCCCCAAGCTGCAGATCACCGTCGGCGGCGGCGTGTTCAACCGCGCCGACGGCCTGGCCGAAGAGATCGGCGCCGACCTCTGGGCCGAAGAGCCCGAGCACATCGTCGAGGCGATGATCGAGGAAGCCTCGCGCCGCATGACCCCCGACCAGCGCACCGTCGGACGGCGTCGTCGCAGCGGCGGCGGCGGACGCCAACGCGAGGCCGCGTGATCCGCACGCGATACCTCACCGTCACCTGATCAGTCAGCCCTCGCCCGCGCGGTGCCACGCCGCCACAGTCGGCGTCTCGACCACCCGGGCCCGTACCCGCTCGATCGCCTCGGGCAGGTCCGCCAGGCGTGGGTGAATGCTCATCGCCTTGCGGTACGCGCACAACGCCCGCTCCCACCGGCCCAGCTGGCAGCAGCAGTGCCCCAGCCCCGCCCACGCCGCGAAGTGGCTCGGCAGCCGCGTCGACGCCGCGCAAAACGCCTCGGCCGCCTCGGCCCATCGCTCCTGCGACGACAGCGCGATCCCCAGCTGGTGATACGCTTCGGCAAACTCAGGGTCGCGACGCAACGCCTCCTCCAGGTGATCAATCGCCGCCGGCACGCGGTCCTCCGCCAACGCCTTGATCCCGTCGTGCATCGGCCCCAACGCCGCATCCGCCCCGCAACGCAGCCACACCGACCACAGCGCGTGCTCGGCCATCTGACGCACCGACGCGTCCTCGTCGTGCAACGCCCGGCTCAGCACCCCCAGCTGCGACGTCGTCCCGATCATCCCCAGCACCACCGCCACCGCACCACGCACACACCCGTCGCTCGCCCCCAGCAGCCCCGACACCTCGCTCGCCGTCCACCGACGGTCCACCTCGCGCACCAACGCCTCCGCGTCGCCCGCTTCCAACGGGCCACGAACGGCTTGCACAAACTCGGCGGCGGTCGGCTTCACGCGGTGACTCTAGGCCCATGCGTCGGCCCTTCGCGGCTCCCCGCATCAACCTCAACGACGCAAATCGACGCCTTTTCGCAAACCTGCGACATCTTCCCTCCAGACCGTCCATGCCCCTTAGGGCGATCACCCAACAATCGCCCCCCAACGCGCCGGACGCGCCGGTCGCCTCCGTTGCAGGCGAGCTCACCCCGCCGCCGATAACCCCGCCATGACCGAGGACCGCCGACAGACCCCCCGCCTCGCGCTCGACGCCCCGGTCAAGCTCCGCGTCGAGGCCACCGGCCGGTACCTGCCCGCCCGCTCGGTCAACCTCTCCGACGCCGGCCTGCTCGTCGAGCTCGACCGCCGCGCCGCCCTGCCCGTCGGCTCGGCCGTCCGCCTCTTCGTCCAGGGTTCCGCCGACCACCCCGTCGCCCGCCTCGCCGAGATGCGCCCCGCCACCGTCGTCCGCATCGGCGACGACCCCCGCCTCCTCGCCCTCCGCTACGACCCCCCCGCCGACCTCGCCGCCCCCGCCTC
>JBCBUE010000105.1:0-7931 GCA_039818285.1 Planctomycetota bacterium
TCATCGAGCCAGGCTAGCCTGGCTCGATGATGCAAAGACTCGCACAACAACTGGTACTGAAACGGGTGTAGGCGCAATCCACTTCGGTCTACCGTCGACTATGGACACAGCTGAGGGGGAAGGTCAGAGGCGGTGCGCGGTCAGGCCGAAGAAACTAGTTGGCGTGTTTGCGCCAGGCGAGAAGCTTGTCAACTTGATTGACTGCGTCACGCGCAAAGCTAGATTGAAAAATGTGAATACTTGGTACTCTCGCATGGGCGATCAAGCAGGTGGTACCGCATTGATGCTGCAGCTATCACGGTACCGTCTGATCACGGGGCCAAAACATATCGAGCTTCCTTCGTCGAGACAACCAAACCTTCAACACTGCCGATGGGAGATATCAAATGACCAGAACCTCCTTTGCACACATCTTCATTTTCTTAACAGCCATTTGCTTTGCACCAACTTCGGGAGCTAATACCCTCACAATCGAGGGTAGCTTTTGGTCTGTGTCAGGCCCAAACGGAGACTATCAAGGGATCACGTCGTTCTCAGGTTCTTTTGCTGGGGTTTTCGATGAGAACCTATTCAATGCTTTTGTCCCCCTCACGCTTCCTATTTCGCTGACCGCAATAGACCTCTCACCGTCAGTCTTAGAAGCACCACCTTTGATTTGAGCAACGTCAGCGCAGAGATTTTTTACCCGGGTTTGAATGCTACTCCAGGCTCTCCGATCTCGATCGCGTTGTTTGGCTCAATCAATGGTTCTTCAATGTCCAGCAACACAGATGATTTTTATGTGGCTATCACCGACCTTGACGAAGCAGTAGTGACTCCCACAGTCTCTATTGGTTCCTTCCCAAGCACTATCGAGACGCTTCTGGGGGACGGTTCTTTCACAATCGTGATTCCAGAACCTGCGTCCACGTGGCTGCTGGTTTTCGGAGCGCCTCTGCTCTTACGTCGGTGCAGAGTTTAACCTCCGTCAACCCAGCACACAGACAGCTCAAGTCGTAGATGTCAAATGCGTTACGGGCTTCAGCGTCCTCGAGTCTACGTTTTCCCATGGTCGTGATTGCAGTGGCACTGCTGCTGGCGGGGGTCGAAAAAGGGGGCGGGAGTCCTTTTGGTGTTTTTGATTCGCCCGGAGTAACGTGTATACAGGATAGCCGGGGGCGTGGATGCCCACCTGGGTGGGCATGGCGGAACGGGGGCTTTCCCTCTGCGGCCCTCTGTGTGCTCTGTGGTGAAATGCTCTTCACCCCGGGTGGAACCCGGGGCTAATGGGGCCCTGCGGGCCGCCCGCTACGCGGGGTTGTGCGTGGGGCTTGGGTTGTGACTTGGCCATGTTGCGGAGGACGGTGTGGAGGATGCCGCCGTTGCGGTAGTAGCCGACTTCGACGGGGGTTTCGCTCCCTTCGGTCGCGGCGCCTGCGCTTCGCTCCGGCGTCGATGCGGCATTGCCCCGCCTTCGGCGTGACTGCCGGATCGATCCGCCTTCCTTACGCACGGGCCATGTTTCTCAAGACGGTGTGCAAGATGCCGCCATTCCTGTAGTAGTCGACTTCCACCGGCGTATCGATCCGGCAGGTGGTGTTGAAGGTCGTGACCTTGTCGGTGGCGGGGTGGGTGGCGGTGACTTGGATCGTTTGGCCGGGCTGGACGTCGTCGGTGAGGGGGATGTCGAACACTTCTTCGCCGGTGAGGGCGACGGAGTCGTGGGTCTGGCCGTCCTGGAAGGTGAGGGGCAGGACGCCCATGCCGACGAGGTTGGAGCGGTGGATGCGTTCGAAGGAGGAGGCGATGACGGCGCGGACGCCCAGGAGGTAGGTGCCCTTGGCGGCCCAGTCGCGCGAGGAGCCCATGCCGTAGTCCTTGCCGGCCAGGACGACCAGGGGCGGGGCGTCGGGCGACGGGTTGATGTCGGGGTCGGAAGTCGCGGCGGCGCCGTAGCTGCGGGCGGCGTCGAAGATGAAGCTGGCGTCGTCGGGGTTGCTGACGATGGCGTCGTGCTTCGTGAAGTCGGTCGTGTAGCCGCCCTCGGTGCCGGGGGCGAGCTGGTTGCGGACGCGGATGTTGGCGAAGGTGCCGCGGACCATGACGCGGTCGTTGCCGCGGCGGGAGCCGTACGAGTTGAACATGGGGCGGTCGACGCCCGAGGCGGTGAGGAACCGGCCGGCGGGGGTGTCGGGCTTGATGGCGCCGGCGGGGGAGATGTGGTCCGTGGTGACGGACTCGCCGAGTTTGCAGAGCACGCGGGCGCCGGTGATCGGCTGGATCGGCGACGGCTCGGGGTGCAGGTCGATGAAGAACGGCGGCTCCTGGACGTACGTCGACTGCTCGTCCCACGCGTAGAGCTGGCCGGTCGGGGCGTCCACGGCCTGCCACTCGTCGGAGCCGGCGAAGACGTCGGCGTACTGCTCGGTGAACTGCTCGCGGGTGACGCAGGAGGCGACGAGGTCGTCGACCTCTTGCTGGGTCGGCCAGATGTCCTTGAGGAAGACGTTGTTGCCGTTTTTGTCGGTGGAAATCGGGTCGTTTTGCAGATCGATGTTGACGGTGCCGGCGATGGCGTAGGCGACGACCAGCGGCGGGGAGGCGAGGTAGTTGGCCTTGATGTCGGGGCCGATGCGGCCTTCGAAGTTGCGGTTGCCGGAGAGGACGGAGGCGACGACGAGGGCGTGGTCGTTGACGGCCTTGGAGATCTCGTCAGGGAGCGGGCCGGAGTTGCCGATGCAGGTGGTGCAGCCGTAGCCGACGGTGTGGAAGCCGAGGGCCTCGAGCTCGGCGGTGAGGTTGGCGTGGTCGTAGTACTCGGTGACGACCTTGGAGCCGGGGGCGAGGGAGGTCTTCACCCAGGGCTTGCGGGTGAGGCCGAGGGCGTTGGCTTTTTTGGCGACCAGGCCGGCGGCGATCATGACGTCGGGGTTGGAGGTGTTGGTGCAGGAGGTGATGGCGGCGATGGCGACGTGGCCGTCGGTGAGGTCGAAGGTGTGGCCGTCGTAGGTGACTTGAGTGGACTTCGCGGTGGCGGCGAGGGTGGCGGTGGGCTCGTCGTCGCCGGGGACGGCTTCGTCGTCGGAGGCGCGGCCGAAGGTGGTGGCGAGGTCCTGCTGCCACTGGGATTGCATGGCGGAGAGGGCGATGCGGTCCTGCGGGCGCTTGGGGCCGGCGAGAGAGGGCTCGACGGTGGCCATGTCGAGCTCGAGGACGTCGGTGTAGGTGGGCTCGTGGGCGTCGTCGCGCCAGAGGCCCTGGGCCTTGCAGTACTGCTCGACGGTGGCGATGAGTTTTTCGTCGCGGCCGGTGAGACGCATGTACTTGGTGGTCTGCTCGTCGACGGGGAAGAAGCCCATGGTGGCGCCGTACTCGGGGGCCATGTTGGCGATGGTGGCGCGGTTGGCCAGGGGCATGGTGGCCAGGCCAGGCCCGAAGAACTCGACGAACTTGCCGACGACGCCGTGCTCGCGGAGCATCTCGGTGACGGTGAGGACGAGGTCGGTGGCGGTGACGCCCTCTTGGAGTTGGCCGGTGAGTCGGAAGCCGACGACCTCGGGGATGAGCATGTAGATGGGCTGGCCGAGCATGACGGCCTCGGCCTCGATGCCGCCGACGCCCCAGCCGACGACGCCGAGGCCGTTGATCATGGTGGTGTGCGAGTCGGTGCCGACGAGCGAGTCGGGGTAGAGGACGCCGTCTGTTTCCCAGACGCCCTTGGCGAGGTACTCGAGGTTGACCTGGTGGACGATGCCGGTGGCGGGGGGGACGACGCGGAAGTTGTCGAAGGCCTGCTGGCCCCATTTGAGGAAGGTGTAGCGCTCGGTGTTGCGCTCGAACTCCTTCTGGGAGTTGATGGTGAGGGCGATGCCGGAGGCGAAGGCGTCGACCTGGACGGAGTGGTCGATGACGAGGTCGCAGGGGACGAGGGGGTTGACTTTCTGGGCCGCGGCCTCGTCGCCGGTCATGCGGACGACGGCGGCGCGCATGGCGGCGAGGTCCACGACGGCGGGGACGCCGGTGAAGTCCTGGAGGACGACGCGACCGGGGTTGAAGGCGATCTCGGTCTCGCCGACGTTCTTGGCGTCGTAGCTGGCCAGGGCTTTGACGTGGTCCTGGGTGACGACGTAGTCGTCGCAGTGGCGGAGGCAGGCCTCGAGGAGGACCTTGATGGAGTACGGGAGCTGGTCGACCTCGCCGACGCCTCGAGCGGCGTCCAGGCGGTAGTACGCCTTCTCGCCGAGGGGGGTGGACAGGGTGGTACGGGCCTTAAAGGGGTCCGTGCTCATCGATGCTCCTTGGGTATTGGGTCGGTCGGGGTTGGCCGGGCTTCATCATAGCGGTGGGAATGGTGGGGATCGGTTCGGGTGATTGTCGGGCTTCCGATAAGCGACGTGGCGTGACGCGGGATCGCTTGGGCGCGGGCGTAGTCGATAGGGCAACGGATGACCGTACGCCTCGAGGAGCCTGGCGATGTATGAGTGGATCGACCCGATCGTGGAGAGCACCGGCCGGTTCGTGCCGGGCGTGATGCGTCGGCCGGCGGGGGCGGCGCTGCGCCGCTGGATCAAGCCCAGCCGTCAGGGCGAGGCGGCGCGTTGGCTGCTGCGTCGCGTGCCGTGCCGGGTGATGTCCGGGCCGTTCGCCGGAAGCCGCATGGTCAAAGCGGCCGACAACTCCGGGCTCGCGCCGCGGCTGCTGGGGACGTACGAGCAGGAGCTGCACGGCTGGGTCGAGTCGGTCATCGCCAGCAAGCCGAGCCTGATCGTCAATGTCGGCGCGGCGGACGGGTACTACACCATTGGCCTGCTGCGTCGGCTGCCCGAGGCCCGATCGATCGCCTTTGAGATGCTCGACAAGTCGCGCCGGCACCTCACCCGATCCGCCCGGATCAACGGCGTCGCCGACCGGCTCGACATCCGCGGCGCCTGCGACGCCCAGGCCCTGCAGGACGCGATCGCCGGCCACGACGACGCGGTCGTCATCGTCGACATCGAGGGCGCCGAGCTGGACGTGCTCGACCCGACCGTCGTCACCGACCTCGGCCGATGTGAGCTGATGATCGAGACGCACGACGGCTTCCGCGACGGGGTGACCGATGCGATGGTCGAACGGCTGTACCGCACGCACGAGCTGTCGTTCGTCGACGAGCTGCCCCGCCGCCGCGAGGACATTCCCGCCGACCCTCCGTCGCTGCGTGACCGCTGGCAAGACCTCACGGCCGAGCACCGCGTGATCCCGCAGCAGTGGATCGTCGCGACGCGTAAGACGGCCGAGCAGACCGAGCCGACACCGAGCTACCGCGTCGCCGCGTGACCGCCGCGCGGTCGGATCAATAGGCCGGCCCGCCGAGGTCGATCGACCCGGCCGGCCACGGCACCTCGGCGGGGTAGATCATCACGTATCGATCGAACCACGGATTGGCCTTCGGAGCTTTGGCCTTGGAGTCGAAGAACCAGTTGTCGACGCAGCGGGCGCCGAGCTTCTCGTAGAACCCGCGAGCCAGGCCGGTCTGGTACAGGCTCAACGGCAGGCCGAGCTCGCCGATCCGCTGGAACGCGTCGCGCACCACACGCCGACCCAGCCCCGCGCGTTGTCGATCCGGATCGACCGCCACGCCGGATAGCGCCAGCACGTCCAGCGGGCCGGCCTCGGTGACGATCGTGCGGGCAAACGTGGTCGCCACCGCCATGGGCTGGTCGCCATCGAGCAGCACGTGCAGCATCGCGTGCGGCGCCTCGCCGTCCCCGGACGTCCACATGCCGCGCTGGCGCGACCGGCGTGCCTCGGCCTCCTCGGGCGGCCGCGGGCTCATCATCTCCGCGTAGGCCCGGTCCTTCACCGCGCACGCGGCGTCGAAGCGATCGGCCTGCGTCTGCCCGGGCGTCCATCGTTCGAGTCGCAGCGCGGAGTCGTTCACGCCGGGAGCGTAACTTGCTCGCGTGAGCGACCCGCGACCCATCGTGATCCTCGGCAACACCGCCGGCGGTAAGTCGGAGCTCGCCGTCGCGCTCGCCGAACGCCTCGATGGCGAGGTCGTCTCCGCCGACTCGATGCAGGTCTACCGCCACCTCGACGCCGGCACCGCCAAGCCGACACCCGATCAGCGTCGCCGCGCCCCTCACCACTTGATCGACGTCGCCGACCCGCGCGCCCCCTTCACCGTCGCCGACTGGCTCGCCCTCGCCGAGCAAGGCATCGCCGACATCATCGCTCGCGGCAGACGCCCCCTCGTCGTCGGCGGCACCAACCTCTACCTCAACGCCCTGCTCCGCGGCCTCATGCCCGGCCCCGAGCCCGACGCGACCCTCCGCGCCGAGCTCGACCCGCTCGACAACGCCGAGCTGCACGCCCGCCTGACCGCCGCCGACCCCGCCGCCGCCGACCGCATCCACGTCGCCGACCGCAAGCGCCTCGTCCGCGCCCTCGAGGTCGTCGCCCTCACCGGCCAGCCGATCAGCGCCCAGCAGACCCAGTGGCTCGACGACGGCACCGCCGCTCTCATGCCGGGGACGACCAACCCATCCGACGCCGCTTACCGCCACGACCCCGTGCTGATCGGGCTCGCCTGGCCCACCGACGCCATCAACCACCGCATCAACAAGCGCGTCCGCGCCATGTTCTTCCCCGACAAGGAACCCGACCTCGCCCCGGACGTCGTCCCCGCCGGCGAGTCGCTGCCCGACGAGGTCGCCCGCCTCGACGCCGCCGGCCTGCTCGGCCCGCAGGCCCGCGAGGCCCTCGGCTACAAGCAGGTCCTGGCCCACCGCCGCCGCGACGACCCCGCGCACGCCGACCGCGCGATCACCACGCTGGACGACGCCTTCGAGCGGACCAAGGTCCTCACCCGGCGCTTCGGCAAGCAGCAGCGCACCTGGATGCGCCGCTATCGCGGGGTCCGCTGGATCGAAATGCCCGCCGAGCGGCCGATCGAGTCGGCTCTGGCGGCGATTCGAGACGCGGGATAAATGAATTAAGTCATTGATTTAAAAGTTTTTGCGGCGATTTGACGGGTGTTTGGGGCAGGCCCCGCGCGAACCGGCCGGCGTATGAATTGGTTGACATCGGCCCAGCCGCTTGCTCAAGTCCGGCCCCGGTAACGGGCGATGTCGGTCCGGGAGGCGGCGCGAACCGCCGACGGTCGACCGGTCTATATAAGCCGCAACCATGGCCAAGAAAGCCGCCAAAAAGAAGAAGACCGCCAAGCGGGCCGGCACCAAGTCGGCCGGCGCGTCCCGCCGCGCGGCCGCCCCCGACGCCACCGGCAAGCACCTGGTCATCGTCGAATCGCCCACCAAGGCCAAGACGATCAACCGATACCTCGGCCCCGACTACGTCGTCATGGCCTCGGTTGGCCACGTCCGCGACCTGCCCAAGTCCCCCCCCAAGGGTGCCAAGCGCAAGGACCACCCCGTCCCCGGCGTCGACCTCGAACACGACTTCAAGCCGACCTACGAGGTCATGCCCGACTCCAAGAAGACGGTCACCGAGCTCAAGAAGGCCGCCAAGCAGGCCAACGACATCTGGTTCGCGACCGACCTCGACCGCGAGGGCGAAGCGATCGCCTGGCACCTCACCCACGCCCTGGGCGTGTCGCCCGCCGAGGCCAAGCGCGTCGTCTTCAACGCCATCACCAAGGGCGAGATCGAAAAGGCCTTCGCCAAGCCCCGCAACATCGAGCAGAACCGCGTCGACGCCCAGCAGGCCCGCCGCATCCTCGACCGCATCGTCGGCTACCAGGTCAGCCCCCTTTTATGGAAGAAGGTCGCCGGCGGGCTCTCGGCCGGGCGTGTGCAGTCGGTCGCCACCCGGCTGGTCGTCGAACGCGAACGCGAGATCGCCGCGTTCGTCCCGGATGAGTACTGGAAGCTCACCGGTCTGTTCACAACCGACGCCGCTCAGTCCGACGAGCTCGGCGACGCGTGGCGCGAGTTCATCAACCGCGCCGACCC
>JBCBUE010000106.1:0-7884 GCA_039818285.1 Planctomycetota bacterium
CCAGCCCCGCCCGGTACGCCGACTCCACCGCGGCCGCCGCCCGATACCGCGCCCCCCCCGCGCCCAACGCCTCCGCCGCCTCGACCGCCTCGCCCGGCTCGATCAACCCGCTCGCCAGCTCCGCCACGTACTCGCTCAAGCCGCGACCGATCGCCAACCAGCCCAGCGGGTCGTCCTCCAGCCCACCCGCCACCGCGCTCGATGCGCCGCCGCCCAGCAAGGCCGCCCGCTCGGCCGTCGACAGGCCCGCCGCCGCCCGCGCCCGCCCCCAAGCCGCCGCCAACCCGCTCACGATCGACGCCTCCCCCACCCACCCCAGCACGTCCGGCAGCCGCCCCGGCGTCAACACCCCCGGCAGCAGCAGCGCGCCGCCCGACGCCGCCACCAGCAACGACTCCCACCCACGCCCCCCCCGCCCCCCCCGCACCACGACAGCCGCCTCGCTCAACGCCCCGCCGCCCGCGCCCCCGAGCTCGTCCCACAACCACCGCGCCGCACGCCCCAGCAGCGGCCCATCGCTCCGCCGCCACCCTAAAAAAACCCGCTCAATCGACACGGCCCGCATCGTACACCCCCGCCCCGCTCGCCCTATCCTCTGCCCATGAGCGACACCACCACCGACGCCGCCCTCGCCCAACGCATCGCCCAGTGGGAGACGATGGCCCGCGAGGCCCCCGACGATATGGCCTTCCTCTCACTGGCCAACGCCTATCGCGACGCCGAGCGCCTCGACGACGCCGCCGGCGCCTATCGCAAGGCGATCGAGCTCAACCCCGGCATGTCCCGCGCCTATCAGCTGCTCGGCCAGACGCTCATCAAGCTCGACCAGACCGACGAAGCCACCGCCGTGCTCACCAAGGGTTACACCGCCGCCGCCGAGCGCGGCGACGTCATGCCCCAGCGCGCGATCGGCTCGCTGCTGACCGAGAAGCTCGGCGCCGAACTGCCCGAAGTCAAGGACGCCGCCGCCGTCAAGGCCGAGGTCGAGGCCGATGGCCAGACCGTCCTCGACCGCCGCACCGGCCAGCCCCAGCCCAAGCTCCCCGCCCCGCCGATGCGCGGGCCCGTCGGCAAGTTCATCCACGACCACTTCGGCCAGCACACCTGGAACCAGTGGATCGGCCAGGGCACCAAGGTCATCAACGAGTTGAGGCTCGATTTCTCCAACCCCGATCACCAGGACGTCTACGACCAGCACATGCTCGAGTGGCTGCAGGTCACGCCCGAAGAGATCGCCGTCTACGAGAACCAGACCGACGACATCAAGGGCGCCGGCTAGCCCCGCACCCGCCCCACGCCGCCCCCACCGCCACTAATCTGTCGCCATGCACAAGTACGTGATCATGGGCAAGCAGGGCTCCGGCAAGGGCACGCAGGCCGCGCTGCTCGGCAAGGCGTTTGACCTGACGCACATCTCCGTCGGCGACATCTTCCGCTGGAACATCCAGTCCCACACCAAGCTCGGCGCCAAGGTCAAGCGCATCGTCGCCGCCGGCCAGCTCGTCGGCGACGAGGTCGTCGAGGACATCGTCCACCAACGCCTCCAAGAGCACGACTGGAACTACGGCTTCATCCTCGACGGCTTCCCGCGCAACAGCACCCAGGCCGAGTTCTTCCTCGAGTCCTACGACGTCGACGGCGTCATCCACGTCGACATCCCCGACGACGTCGTCGTCGAGCGCGTGATGGGCCGACGCGTCTGCTCGCAGTGCGGGCTCGACTACCACCTCATGTTCCACCGCCCCGAGAACGAGGGTGTCTGCGACGTCTGCGGCGGCAAGCTCGTCGCGCGCAGCGACGACAACGAAGAGTCGCTGCGGGCCAGGCTCACCGACTTCAACCAGAAAACCCGCCCGACGCTCGACCTCTTCGAGCGCAAGGAACTCGTCGTCAACATCGACGGCGCCGCGCCGCGGGACGAAGTCTTCGCCTCGATCTGCGCCGCCCTGAACCTCGAGACGCCCGAGCCCGTAGGCATCTCGGAATAAGCGCCCGCGGGGGCGGGTTCACCGACCGTCTCACCACCTCCACCGGCCGAGGCCGATCATGCGTCTGAGCACCAAGCTGCTGCTGATCTCCGAGCTGGTGCTGCTGCTGCTGGTCTTCGGCATGATCCTGCCGATCCGCGTGCAGATGCGCAGTCAAGCCATCGCCGACATCCAGCACGAGCTGCAGTCCGTCGCCGCCACCGCCGCCCTGCAATTGCCCGGCGACCTCCACGCCGAGGTCGCTCAGACCCAGGACCACGAGAGCGAGGCCTTCCACGAGCTCCGCGAGAAGCTCCTCGCGGTCGCCATGGCCAACAACTACAGCCCCGACAACATCTACACCTTCTTCCTCGACGACCAGACCGGCGTCCTCCGCTACGGCGTCATGCTCCAGGAAGACACCTTCGTCGGTCACGAGGAGCAGATCCTCGAGCACCACGCCATGGCCTCCTCCACCGGCGACCCCTACGCCTCCGAGCTCTTCGAGGACGCCCACGGCGAGTGGATCGTCGGCGTCGCCCCCATCCGCGACAGCCAAGGCAAGATCGTCGGCCTGCTCGAGGTCAACCAGCCCGCCACCGCCTACTTCGACCGCGTCGACCGCGCCATCGTCATCACCACCTTCGCCTCACTCGGCGGCCTGATCGTCGCGTCGATCCTTGGCTACTTCGTCCTCCGCGCCCTGGTTATCCGGCCCGTCCAGGCCATCCATGACGGCATGATCGCCCTGGGCAACCAGGACTTCGCCCACAAGACCGTCGTCAAGACCGGCGACGAGTTCGAGCAGCTCGCCGAGTCGCTCAACACCATGGCCGAGCAGCTCAACGTCGCCCGCAAGATCCAGGAGGGCTTCGTCCCGCAGGAGCCGCCCCACGCCCCCGGCTACCGATTCGCCTACCGCTCCGACCCCTGCGACGCCACCGGCGGCGACTACATCGACGCCTTCGACCTGCCCGACGGCCACGTCGCCGTCCTCGTCGCCGACGTCACCGGCCACGGCATCGGCCCCTCGCTCATCATGGCCTCCTGCCGATCCGCCCTCCGCGCCCTCGCCGAGACCGGCCTGCCCCCCGGGCCCCTGCTCGACAAGCTCGAGCAGCAGATCGTCGACGACCTCACCATGGGCCGATTCATCACCATGATCTACGGCGTCCTCGCCCCCGACGGCCGATTCACCTACGCCAACGCCGGCCACGCCCCCGCCATGATCGTCAACGACGGCAAGATCGTCCGCCTCGAGTCCCACCGACCGCCCCTGGGCATCGTCCTTGACTATGGCGACAACAAGCCCGCCCTCGACGACACCCAGACCACCCTCCAGCTCCACGACGGCGACCGCGTCGTCTTCACCTCCGACGGCGTCAACGAGTCCCAGGACAACCGCAACGAGCAGTTCGGCCTCGACCGCATCGAGGCCACCGCCAAGCGCCGCGACCTCGACGCCATCGCCTTCGTCGAACTCCTCAACGACCAAGTCACCCTCCACCGCGCCGGCCAGCCCGCCATCGACGACATCACCATGCTCTGCGTCGACCGCGTGCCCCAGCCCGCCGGCTAGTTCAACTCGACGCCCGCCCCAGCCAACTCGCCGGCCCGCCGATCGCCACCGCCTCCAGCACCGCGTCGTCGATCAGCCCCCGGCTCGGGTCGACCTTGCCCTCCACCCGCGGCACGGTCGCCAACACCGACACGCCCGTCATCCGCTCGATCCACGCCCGGTTCGTGCTCATCGACGCGTCTTCCTGCTTCGCCTCGTCGCCGACGTAGCCGTTCATCACCACGCCGGCCACGCGCAGGCCCCGTTGCTGGATCAGCGCGACGGTCATCGCCGTGTGATTGATCGTCCCCAGCCCCGCCCGCGCCACCACCACCGCCGGGTACCCCACCCACGCCATCAGGTCGAGCACCGTCACCACCCCGCGATCCGTCGGCACCACCCCCGCGCCCGAGCCGCCCCCGCCCCGCCCTTCCGACAGCGGCGCCATCACCCCCCCCGCCCCCTCCAGCACGATCACGTCCGACGCCGCGTCGACCGTCTCCAGCGACCGCTGGATCGCCGACCAATCGACCGACACGCCCTCCATCCGCTCGGCCTCGGCCGGCGCCACCGGCGGGCGGAACCGCACCGGGTTCACCACGTCCAGCGGCTGATCGGTGTCCGCGAAATGCGCCAACGCCTCGGCGTCCTCGTTCACGAGCCCCTCCCGCTCCCGCCGGCACCCCGACGCGATCGGCTTGCTCACCCCCACCCGCGCCAGCCGAGGCTCACGGGCCCCCCGATCGACCACCGGCGTCAGCCGAAGCGCCCGAGCGATCGCGCACGAAATCACCGTCTTGCCCACCTCCGTGTCCGTCCCCGTGACGAAAAGCCCCGGACAACGCAGCGACAGTCGATCACGCATCACGGCGGCTCAATCCCGTTGAATCGCGTCTAAATCGGGCATTTTTGACATTAGTCGGCAATAACGTGGCTCGATGGGCGTCCAACCTACGATAATGCCGACGTGGCCGAGCCATCTCGGCCGACCGGGACCTCAATGGAATCTAGGAGCTCTCCAGATATGTCGCCTCGCTCGCCCCGCGCCTCGGCCTTCAGCCTCATCGAGCTGCTCGTGGTCATCTCGATCATCGCCCTGCTCATCGGCCTGCTGCTCCCCGCCCTCGCCGCCGCCCGCCGCACCGCCCAGGGCATGACCTGCGCCGCGAACATCCGCCAGATCGGCATCGGACACGCCACCTTCCAGATCGACCACAAGTCCTTCTACCCCGAGGCCGGCGGGACCATCGTGTGGGGCGGTATCGACGGCACGACCGACAAGCCGTCCTGGATGGAGCAGCTCGACGACTACATCAATGCCAAGCCGACCACCTCGTCCGACGAGGAGCCCTTCTACTCCGGGTGCCCGCTCTTCCCGCAAGACTCGCCCTATCACTACTTCCTCGGTAACAACGCCGCCTATGTCGAGAACGGCAACAACTTCGCCCCGCTCCGCGGCGACAGCATCAAGTTCACCTCGGCCTTCGTCATCGGTGGCGATCTCAATCGCGTCTTCGCCGAGGAGGACGCCGACAAGGACGACTACACGCAGAACTGCCTGGGCCTGACCGGCCTCGAACGCAATGGCCTCGGGTATTGGGAGCCCCACCACGACGGCGCCCTCAACGTCCTCTTCGCCGACGGCCACGACGCCCGCTTCAAGTCGTATCTGGGCAACGAATCGAAGATGACGTTCGCGTTCGACTCGTTGTCGCCGTGGGACAACCCTCTCTGACCCTCGGTCTCCCGCGAGCTCCCTGCCCAACCCGCACAGACCGCCCGCCGCCGCGCTTTGTGGCCGACCTGAGCCAAACGCCGGTCTAGCTTCGCTCGATACCCCCCTCGTTGCCGCCACCCCGCACCGGCGGCCTTCTTGAGGCAGGGGACATCCCGTGAAGAACCGCGCGTTAACGCTCATCGAGCTGTTGGTCAGTCTGTCCATCCTGGCCCTGCTCGCCGCCATCCTCGTCCCCGTGATCGCCTCGGCGCGCGAGTCCGCCGACGGCATCGCCTGCGCCGCCGCCCTCAAGCAGATCGGCGCCGGCCACGTCGCGTTCCAGAACGACCACCGCTCCTACTACCCCGAGCCCGGCGGCGTTATCACCTGGGACGACCCCACCCAGGAGTCGTGGATGGAGCAGCTCGACGACTACCTCACCGACACCCCCGGCCGCCGCGACGACCGCCTGCCGATCTACGCCGGCTGCCCCAGCTACCCCCAGCGCAACGCCCTGCACTACTTCATGGCCGCCAACGCCGCCTACATCGAGGCCGGCAACCGCATGGCCGCACTCCGCGGCGACAGCCTGCTGAACCCCTCGGCCTACGTCCTGGGCGGCGACAACAACCTCGACTCCCCCGCTGAGGACGCCGACAAGGACGACGCCACCTTCAACCGCCTCGGCCTGCCCGGCGTCGACCCCGCCTCCGGCGGCGCCCAGATCGGCTCGGGCGACTACTGGACCCCCCAGCACTTCAACGAGCTCAACGTCCTCTTCGCCGACGGCCGCATCGCCCGCGTCGAAGAGTTCGACCCCGCCACCATGACCTTCGCCATCGACACGATGGACGCGTGGCGACAGCCGTGATCGGTCTTTCTCCGTCTGTGTGGTGACGAGTGTTTGCGAGCGGGTGCACCGAGACTCCCCCTGTCACGCTCGCACGGCTCGTTACATCGCGCTGTAGAACGGGGTGCGAACAAAAAAGATCGCCATCCCGTGCCCAAAGCAGTAGAAACCCAGCCCACTGAACGCGAAGTAGATCACCAACACGACAGGCCACCACTCCTTGAGACGTGAGCTCGATACATAGAGGGCGGTCATCAGGCCGATCGCCAACCACCCCAAAGCGATCGTCGCGAACAACCCATCGACCAACTCGGGTGAGAACACATCCGACGGCGGGAAGTCTCGCTCGATCGCTCGGTCCTCCAACATGCAGCCGATCCCGCCGAGTATCGCCATCACGCTGCACGCAATCATCCCCAGACCAGCGAACACCCGGTCCGCGTTGTCCCACCGCAGCGCGATGTTCTCGGGGAGGTTTCGCCACACGGCCCGAGCGTAACCCGGCCGACGGTGTTCACCAACGGTCTTTCTCATAAAGAAACGGGGCTCGCCGCGGCTGGTCGCCCAACCACGCGGCGAGCCGCGTCGCTTCTCAAACTCAATTGATTCAGCGGCGAGCGATCGCCGCCGGCCTCACCACGCGAAGTGGGCGAAGGCCTTGTTGGCGTCGGCCATGCGGTGCGTCTGGTCGCGGGTGCTGACGGCCTGGCCCTCGTTGTTGCTCGCCTCATACAGCTCGCGGGCGAGCTTGAGGTACATCGGCTTGCCCTTGCCGGCCCGGGCCGCCTTGATGATCCAGCGGAAGGCCAGCGACTGCTGACGCTTGCGGTTCACCTGCATGGGCACCTGGTAGTTGGCCCCGCCGACGCGCTTGGAGCGGACCTCGACGGACGGGCGGACGTTCTCGATGGCCATCTGGAAGACCTCGATCGCCGCGGGCTTGCCCTCGGTGCGGCGCTAAATCTCGTCGAAGGCGTCGTTGACGACGCGCTGGGCGACCGAGCGCTTGCCGTCCTTCATAATGCAGTTGATGAACCGCGCGAGGACCTTGTCCTGGTAGCGCGGGTCGGGCTTGAGCTGGTCGTCTGCGGCGGTGATGCGGCCTGCCATCGGTCTGGCTCCCTTTCGCTGGTGTCGGCGGGAATGACGCCCGGCGTGTCCGACGGGTCACTCGCCCGCCGGCTCGTTCACCCGCGAGGTCGGCCGACCGCCGCGGATTACTCGCCGATCCTGGTTGTGAAAACGGTCGGGTTACTTGCCCTTCTTGACGCCATACTTCGATCGGCCCTGCTGGCGGTTGTCAACGCCGAGGGTGTCGAGCGAGCCGCGAACGACGTGGTAGCGGACGCCGGGCAGGTCGCGGACGCGGCCGCCACGGACGAGGACGATCGAGTGCTCTTGGAGGTTGTGTCCCTCGCCGCCGATGTAGGCGGTGACTTCCTTGCCGTTGGAGAGGCGGACGCGGGCGACCTTGCGGAGCGCGGAGTTCGGTTTCTTGGGGGTGACGGTCTTGACCTGCAGGCACACGCCGCGGCGCTGCGGGCAGGCGTCGAGGTCCTTGACCTTGGACTTGGCCTTGGGCGAGACGCGGGGGTTGCGGACGAGCTGGTTGATCGTGGGCATGTCGGGCCGTCGTGAGGGTGCAAAAGCCGGCGATCGGGGATCGCTGGAGCGAGCCGAGCATCATGCCGGTTGGGCGGGCCGGCGTCAAGCGCGGGGATGAGGGATCGGGCCGTTTCGCGAACGATCCGGGGTCAGACCCGGATCACGGCGTCGCCCGCAGCGGGGTGAG
>JBCBUE010000107.1:0-7337 GCA_039818285.1 Planctomycetota bacterium
CGCCGCATCAGACCGTCCACGTTGAACGCGTCTACGCCGCCAACGTCGACGACAACCAGGGCGGCCTGCGCCAGGGCGACCTCAAGTTCGTCCGCACCCGCAAGTGGGGCGACCGCATGTTCGACCTCGGCAACGACCTCGACGAGCAGCAAGACCTCTCGTCGAGTCGACTCGACGACTTTGACGCCATGCGCACGCAGTACGAGGCCTGGCTCGACACCCACGCCGACCCGCCATGGGGCTGGGTCGAGGGCATCCAGCTCGACGAGCGCGACATCGTCGGCGTCGACGCCGTCCGCGCCGCGTGGGAGAACCGCCCCACTCCCGAGGCGACCGGCCAAGCCGTCCAATAGCCCACGCCGCCACCCGATCTCACGACCCCTCATTGAAGACCCGACCATGCGATCCCTCCGACACATTGCCGCTATGGGTGCCCTCGCGATGACCCTCTCGGCCGCCACTCACGCCGACCGCCCCACGATCCAGCGGCAGATCGACGCCGCTGTCGCCGCCGGGCAAGACTCGGTGCGCATCCAACCCGGCGTCTACCGCAGCGTCCATGGCGACCGGCCCGCTCACGTCCTGCTGCACGACCTCGACGACTTCACGGTCGAAGCCACAGGGGTCAAGCTCATCTGCACCGACTTCGGCCGAGCCATCGATGTCGAGGGCTGCACCCGCGTCACGCTCAGGGGACTGACGATCGACTACGACCCGCTCGCCCAGACGCAGGCCGAGGTCACCAAGATCATCGACGACAGAACGCTCGAGTTCGTCATGGACGCCGGTTACGCGGACCTCGGGTCCATCGGCCGCGAGACCCACCTGATGACCCTCGACCGTGTCATCCCGCACGACGGGCAGACCCTGCGGGTCAAACGAGGCGAAGGTGGATTGGGCGGCAACCGGTACGAGAAGATCGGCGACCGCCACTACCGATTCACGAACTGGCACGCCATCGGCCCGGTCGAGGTCGGCGACGTGATCTCCTTCTGGCTCCCCGTCAGCGGCCACTACACCATCGACATCCGCGACTCGGTTGAGTGCATGCTCGAAGACGTCACCATCCACTCGACCGCGCCGGGCTGGACCATCCGCGACGCCAACAGCGACCGCATCACGTATCGACGCGTCACCATCACACCCGGCCCCAAGCCCGAACGCGCGATTCGGCAGCGCGTCCGCGCCGCCCACGCCGACGGCATCCACTCGACCGACGCCAGGCGCGGTCCGATCGTCGAGGGCTGTGTCCTCGAACACCTTGGCGACGACGGCGTCGCAATCCGCGGATCGTGGGGCGTCATCCTCCAGCCGGTCGAGGGTGCCGCGACCGTCGAGCTCGGCCTGCCCAAAGGACTGACCTACGCCCCCGGCGACAGGCTGCACGTCTATCGCAAGGCCGACGGCACCCGCCACGAACGCACCGTGGTCGCCGTCGATCGCAGCCCGATCCCCGTCCCCCGGATGCACGAGATCGTCAGCGGCCACTTCGCCCGCTACCGCTGGTTCCGCAGCTATCGCGACGCCTACATCGTCACGCTGGACACCCCGATCACGCTGGGCGTGTGCGACCTCACGACCAACCCGGCCGTCGGCGGCGCGGGCTTTGTCGTCCGCGACAACCGCGTCTTCGACACCCGCGCCCGCGGCATCATCGTCAAGGCCTCGGGCGGCGTCATCGAAGACAACCACGTCGAGCACGCCTCGCTCTCGGGCATCCTCGCGATCGCCGAGTTCGACGCCTTCCTCGAAGCCAGCTTCGCCGACGGCCTCGACATCGTCGGCAACCACATCGAACACACAAACATCGGCCGCCCGCAGCGCAGCCGGACGATTCACGGCGGCGCGATCTCCATCACCAAACCCGAGGCCTGGCGATCCGCTGTCGGTCACCAACGCGTCGTGATCCGCGACAACACGATCGTCGAGGTGCCCGCCATCCAGGTCCAGCTTAACGCGACGACGGGGGCCGAGGTGATCGGCAACCGCTTCGTCCGGCCGCTGCACGGCCTGGTCGAGTACGGCACGGACGTCGGGCTCAACCCCCGCGCCCTCATCTCCCTAGACCACGCCCACGACATCATCGTCCGCGACAACCAAGTCGTCGACCCCGGGCCGGACTTCGAGGCCAACCTGCACACCACCGATAACACCGAGCGACTGTCCAGTGACTTCTGACCCCACCGTCATCGACGACGTCTCGCTCCCAGCCACCGGCAACCCCCGCGTCGATCTGCTGGACAGCGAGTGGCGCTTCCGCCTCGAAGAGCACATCGACGACCGCTCCGCCGCCTACTCGGACGCCGAGCAGGCCTTGCTAGGCTTCGACGGTTCGACCTCGAGGCCCGACTGCATCAACTGGCTCAAGACCGGCCGCAGCTACGGCCCCGCGTCTCGCGGCTTCGACGACGCCGACTGGCGGACCGTCGACCTGCCCCACGACTGGTCCGTCGAGGCCGTCCCAAGGCCCGACGCGACGCCTCGCAACGGCTTCATGCCCCAGGGCGTCGGCTGGTACCGCAAGACAGTCGGCCTCCACGCCGACGACCTCGCCGACGACCGCCGCGTCGCGCTGCGGTTCGACGGCGTGTTCCGGGACGCCGCGGTGTTCGTCAACGGCCACCTCGTGGCTCTGCACCGCAGCGGGTACATCGGATTCACGACCGATCTCGCTAACGTGCTCGTGCCCGGCGATAACGCGATCGCCGTCCGCGTCGACGCATCGGCCAAAGAAGGCTGGTTTTACGAGGGCGCCGGCATCTACCGTCACGTCTGGCTGATCCGCTCGTCACGGGCTCGCTTCGTCGACGACGGCGTCCGGATCGACACGGCGATCGACGTCGATCGTTCCGACGCACCCGGGACGCTTGACGCCTCGGTCGAGGTCGAGAACGATACGGTCGACCCGGTCGATGCGACGCTGGCCGTCACGCTGGTCGATCCTGATGGGCAGGCCATCGCTCGCGCCGAGCAGTGCCTTGAATTGGCTCCAGGCGAACAAAGCACCGTTGCCATCGACACCCTATCGATCGCGTCACCGTTACTGTGGTCACCGGCCTCGCCGCATCTCTACCGTCTCGACGCCGAGCTCACATCCGACGGTCGCGTGCTCGACCGCATCGCCCGCCGGGTCGGCCTGCGCGACGCACGATTCGACGCCGACCGCGGCTTCCTGCTCAACAGCGAGCCGCTCAAGCTTAAGGGCGTCTGCGTCCATCAAGACCACGCCGGCGTCGGCGTCGCCGTGCCCGATGGCCTGCTGGCGTGGCGGCTGGAGCGGCTGCAGGCGATGGGCTGTAACGCCATCCGCACGGGGCACCATCCGCCAGCGCCCGAGCTGCTCGAGCTATGCGACGAGCGAGGCATCCTCGTGCTCGACGAGGTCCGTTGCTTCGGTGCCTCCGCCGAGGCGGAAGAGCAACTCGCTCGCTCGTTGCGCCGCGACCGTTGCCACCCCAGCGTCATCGCCTGGTCGCTGGCCAACGAAGAGATGGTCGTGCAGCACGAAGATATCGGCCGCCGGATGTTCGAGCGGTTCAAGCGCGTTGCCGCGCGTCACGACACGACCCGGCCGTTCACCGCTGCTGTCAACGGGCCCAAGAAACCTAGTGGCGGGTTCGTCGACGCCGTCGACGTCCACGGCGTCAACTACCCCGAGAACGACATCGACCGGCTCGACGCCGTGCACCGCGCCCGGCCCGAGCTGCCGATCGTCGTTGCCGAGGCAAGCTCGGCCGTGAGCACCCGCGGCGAGTTTCTCCACGACCCGGCGGCGGGCTACGTTGCCGAGTACGACCGCCACGCCGAACCCCCCGGGCCGGGCGTGGTCAACTGGCCCTTCTGGGGCGCCGGCGCCGAGGACTCGTGGGCCAAGGTCGCGGAGCGCGAGTACCTCGCCGGCGCCTTCGTCTGGACCGGCTTCGACTACCGCGGCGAGCAGACGCCTTACGTCCGCTGGCCCAGCATTGTCTCGCACTTCGGCATCATGGACCTCTGCGGCTTCGCCAAGTCGCGCTTCCACTACTACCGCGCGTGGTGGTCCGGTCGCGACGCCCTACACCTTCTGCCGCACTGGACCTGGCCCGGCCAGGAAGGACGGATCATCGACGTGTGGTGCTATACCAACGCACGGTCGGTCCAACTCGTGGTCAACGGCGAGCCGCAGGAGCGGCGTGACGTGCCGAAGAACGGCCACGTTGAGTGGCGGGTCGAATACCAGCCCGGGTTCATCGAGGCGATCGCCCAGTTGCACGACGGCCGCGAGATCGTCGAGCGGGTCGAGACCGCCGGCGCGGCCCACGCCATCCGCCTCGGCGGGTCGCGGCACGTAGACCGCCACGGCTTCGCCGTCACGGTGGCGCGGGCCGAAGTTGTCGACGCCGGCGGACGCGTCGTCCCGCATGCCTCGCACCGGTTGCGATTCGAGACGGCGGGACGGGCCACAATCATCGGCCTGGGCAACGGCGACCCCAACAGCCATGAGCCAGACCAGCTCGTTGACGGCGTCGGGCACCGCCGCGTCTTCAACGGACTCGCCCAAGTCATTCTGAAAGCCTCGGCTGCCTCACCTACGACCGTCCTCACCGCCTCGGCTAAAGGTCTCCGATCCGCAAGCATCACCACCGGCAAAGGCGAGAACAAGCCGAGTAGTCCATCGCGAGCCAAGCCTGCGGCACTTGTCCAAACCGATTCGACAACCACCCTCGCTCAGTAGCTGACCCAATGAATCGCACGCCCCTCTCCCGAACCATCTTCGCTTCCGTGGCCGCCATGGGCACGTCGCTGGCTGCCGCTGCCCAACCTGCCTCACATGCTGCAGACAATCCCGACGCCCCGCGCAACGTCGTCGTCATCATCGGCGACGACATCGGGCTCCAACTCGGTACCTACGGCGACCCCGACGCGATCACGCCCGCCGTCGACCGCCTCGCCGCCGAAGGCACCCGGTTCGATCGGGCCTACGCCACCGCCGCCACCTGCAGCGCCAGCCGCGCCTCGCTGCTCACCGGCCTACACGCCCACGCCTCGGGGCAGTACGGCCACTCGCACACCGTCGGGCGGTTCCACACCTATGCCTCCGTTCAGTCCCTGCCGCGCATCCTGAAGGACAACGGCTATCGCACCGCCGTATTCGGCAAGCTGCACGTCTCCCCGCTCGACGTCTACCCGTTCGACCGCTGGGAGAAGGGCAGCGACCTGCCCGGCGGCAGCCGCAACACGGTCGCGATGGCCGGTACCGCTGCCGAGTGGTGGACGCAGCGCCCCGACGAGCCATTCTTCCTCTATTTCGCGACTTACGACGCTCACGACGGCCGCCCCGGTCACCTCGGCAACGGAGAGGGCATCGCCGCGAACAGCGCCATCTCGCCATACCCGGGCGTCGAAGCAGTCTCCTTCGAGCCCAGCGAGATGACCGTTCCGCCTTGGCTCAACGACACCGCCGGCGTCCGCAACCGGATGGCCAATTACCACCGCTCGATCAACCGCTTCGATCAGGGCGTGGCACGGCTCGTCGAGCGCCTCAAGCAGACCGGCCAGTACGACAATACGCTCATTCTCGTCACCTCGGATCACGGCCCGCCGATGCAGGGGGCCAAGACCACGCTCTACGAAACCGGCGCCCGCGTACCGCTGGTCGTCCGCCACCCCGAGTCCCAGCGCCGAGGCGTGGCGTCGAGCGCCCTGGTCACGCTGGTTGACGTCGTGCCAACGGTCCTCAACTACGCCCGGATCGACCCGCCGGTCGTGCGCCCGGTCGTGCCATTCGCCAACGACGAGAAGCCGTGGAGCAACCCGCCGCCCAGGCCGTATCAGTTCCACGGCCGCTCGTTCCTCGACGTACTCGAGCAGGAACACCCCGCCGGCTGGGACGAGGCGTTCCTCGCGCACACCTTCCACGAGGTGCGCATGTACGACCCGATGCGGGTCGTCGTGCGCGACCGGTGGAAGTTCATCTACAACCTCGACTTCATGACGCCGCAGACCTGGGCGATCAAGACGTTTCGTACCGACCGTCCGCTCGATCAGCAGTTCGTCGGCGTACGCCCGCTCGAGCCGTTCCTGCTACGCCCTCAGTATCAGCTGTTCGACCTTGAGAACGACCCGTGGGAGACGAACAACCTCGCCGATGATCCCGCCCACGCGGACCGTGTCGCTGAGATGCTCGAGGCCACGCTCCGCCACATGGACCGCACGGCCGATCATTTTCCGCTCGGCGAAGACACGATGCGCAAGATGCGGGCGTACGACGCCGCACGCTCCGCCGCGCAGAGCCAGACGCCGGGGCCCGCTTCACCGATCACCCGATGAACCATCAACACCACGACTTTGACGTCTGCGTCGTCGGCGGCGGCTTGGCGGGGATGTGTGCGGCGATCGCGTCGTCGCGGCGGGGGGCCAAGACCGTGCTGGTGCACGACCGGCCGGTGCTCGGCGGCAACTCGTCGTCGGAGGTCCGCATGTGGGTCTGCGGGGCGCACGGGGCCAACAACCAGGAGACGGGCGTCCTCGAAGAGGTCCAGCTCGAGAACATGCACCGCAACCCGACCGGGAACTACTCGGTCTGGGACAGCGTGCTCTACGAGAAGTGCGCGTTCCAGCCGAACCTCACGCTGCTGCTCAACTGCTCGGTGGTGGACGGCGAGGCGGAAGGCCCGGCCGACGAACGTCGCATCGTCAAGGCCCGTGCGTGGCAGCTCACCAGCCAGACGTGGCACCACATAGGGGCGAAGCTGTTCATCGACTGCAGCGGCGACAGCATCCTCGCGCCGATCGCCGGGGCGCAGACTCGCTGGGGCCGCGAGGCCCGTGAGGAGTTCGGCGAGGACATCGAGCCGGCCGAGGCCGACCGCAAGACGATGGGCAACACGCTGCTGATCCAGCTGCGCAAGACCGAGCAGCCGCAGCCGTTCACGCCGCCGGCCTGGGCGTACCGCTTCGACTCGCCGGACGACCTGAGCGACCGGATCAAGGGCGTGCAGGCGCAGAACTTCTGGTGGATCGAGCTGGGCGGGCTGCAGGACACGATCGCCGACGCCGAACCGATCCGCGACGAGCTGTACAAGGCGGCGTGGGGCGTGTGGGACTACATCAAGAACCGCGCCCCCGAGAAGCAGGAGGCCGAGACGTGGGCGTTGGATTGGCTGGGGGCGTTGCCGGGCAAGCGTGAGAACCGGCGGTACGTCGGGCTGCACACGATGACACAACACGACGTCCGCGGCGACGGCACCTTCGACGACATCGTCGCCTACGGCGGCTGGTCGATGGACGACCACCACCCCGCGGGCCTGCTGTACCCGGGCAAGCCGACGCTCTTCCACGCGGCGCCGTCGCCGTAC
>JBCBUE010000108.1:0-7333 GCA_039818285.1 Planctomycetota bacterium
GGCGAACGCGGAGCCGTCGTTGGTGGCCCAGCGGGCATATGCGCGGGCGCGGGCGGCGCTCAAGGAGCGTCGTGGGTTTGACGCGCTGCGCGAGCTGCGAGTGGCGATGCGGGCGGCGCCACAGGACGCGGCGGTGGTGAAGCTGATGGCCGAGGTGCAGGCGGCGGGGGGGAACACGGCGGACGCGGCGGTGCTGCTGGAACGGGCGGCGGTGCTGGACCCGAACGACGCGACGGTGTGGCTGGAACTGGGGCGGTTGGCGTTGAGCCGTGGGGACGCGGAGGAAGCGACGTGGCTGCTCGCGCGGGGCGCGGCGGCGCTGGAGGAGTCGGGGCGTGAAGACGCGGCGACGCGAGCGTTGGTCGACTACCACCTGGGGGCGTCGACGGCTCGTTTGGGCGAGGCGGAGGTGGCGCTGGCGTTTTACGAGCGGTACCTGGACGCCCGGCCGAGGTCGGTCGCGGCGTCGGGGCGGGGGCGGATGCTGGCGCTGCTGGAGGGGGTGCGTTGGCAGACGCTGTCGTCGGTCGGCGATCTGCGGCTTCGGCTGGGTCGGCCGGCCGAGGCGGTGGCTGCATACGAGGCGTCGGTGGCGTCGGTGGTTGCGGGTGAGCAGCCGGACGCGGCACTGCTGGGTCGGCTGACGTACGGGCATCTGCGCAACGGGGACGCGCCGAGCGCGGTGTCGGTGGCCGAGAGGGCATTGAACGAGGATCGTTGGCGGGAGGCGCTGGCGCTGGCGGGTTACGTGAAGTCGCAGGGTGTGCAGCCGGACGGGTTGGTGGCGTCGCTGCGGGCGGATTACCAGGAGCGGGGCGGGCCGTCGGCTTATGCGCTGGCGTTGTCGCACCTGCTGCCGCGCGACGCGGCGGTGGCGATGCTGCGAGAGCGGGTGAAGACGGGGGCGGACGCGGCCGACACGAGCGCGGAGGCGGCGGTGGTGGAGCGGTGGATCGCGCTGGTGGTCGATGGGGAGGCGGCGGCTGGGTCGGATGAGGGTCGCGTGCGGTCGGCGCTGGTGGTGCTGGACGAGGCGTTGCCATCGAGCGCGGCGGGGCAGCGGCTGGTGGTGGCGCGGTTGATCGAGCGGGCGGGCGCGTCGGCGGTGGTGGAGACGGCGGTGGCGATGTCGCGCGAGCCGGGCGGTGCGGGCGGGCCGGTGCGTTTGACCGAGGGGGTGGCGCGGGCGACGCGGGGTGACTTGGCGTCGGCGCGGTCGGCGTTGCGGCGTGCGGCGGCCGACGAGCGGACGGAGGCGGTGGCACGGGTGGAGCTGGCGAAGCTGCTGCTTCGCGAGGGTCGGTGGCAGGCGGCGTGGGAGGCGCTCGAGCCGGTGTCGCGGGTGGACGATGCGCAGGCAGGTCGGCTTCGGGTGAGCCTGCTGCGTCGGCTGGGGCGGTCGGACGAGGCGCTGGCGTTGCTGGACGAGATCCTGCGCGACGGCTCGGGCGATGCTTCGCTGTTCCTGGAGCGGGCGGAGCTGGAGGCGTCGGCGGGGCGGTGGGACGACGCCGAGCGGACGCTGCTGGAGGCGTTGAACATCGACCCCAAGTCCGAGCCGACGTACGCGGCGTTGTTTCAGTTGTACGAGGCGGCCTCGAACGAGCTGGACGACACGACCGGCCGCTATCAGCGGCTGATGCGTCGGATGCTCGGTGAGGTCCCGGGGTCTCGGATCGCTCGGCTGAAGCGTGCCGAGTGGGCGGAGGCGCGGCGTGAGTTCGGGGAGGCGGATGCGCTGCTGGCCGAGCTGTTGAGCGAGGACCCGGGGGACGTCGAGGCGCTGGACCTGCGGATGGAGGTGTTGCGCCGGAGCGACCGGCCAGCGGAGGCGACGGCGTTGATCGAGGCGCGGCTGGCCGAGTCGCCGGACTCGTTGCCGTTGCTGGAGATGGCGCAGCGGCACTACAGCGCGACGACGCAGCGGGACAAGTTCTTGGATGTGACCGAGCGGCTGCTTGAGCGGCTGCCGCCGTCACCCCAGCGGGCAGAGGGGCTGGCGTCGGTGTACCTGAGCCGGGGCCGGCTGGACGACGCGGAGCGGGTGATCCGCGAGGCGATGGCGGCGCGGGGCGAGGCGGCGACCGACGACCCCGGGCTGGCGTTGATGCTGGCGTTGGTGTTGCAGCGTCAGGGCGACACGCCCGGCGCGGTGACGATCAAGCGACAGATCCTGGAGACCCACCCGAACCACGCGCCGACGGCCAACGATCTGGCGTATCACTTCGCGGTGCGGGGCGAGTCGCTCGACGAGGCGCTGCGGCTGGCGACGATCGCGGCCGCGGCCGAGCCGGGCAACTCGGCGTACGTGGACACGCTCGGGTGGGTGTATTACAAGCTGGGGCGGTTCGACGAGGCGGCGGCGGAGCTGGGCCGATCGCTGGCGTTGGCGCGGCAAGAAGAGCGTCGCGGGCAGGGTGACCGCAGCGAGACGCGTGCGGTTGTCAGCGATCACCTGGGCGACGCGATGTACCGGCTGGGGCGGGGCGAGCAGGCCAAGCGCTACTGGCAGATGTCGATGCGCCTGGCGCCGGACGGGCCGGGGGTGTTCGATCCCGATCTGGCGGGCCTCAAGGACCGGCTGACGGCCAAGCTGGAGGCGCTTGAAGACGGTGTCGCGGCGCCCGTGGCCGAGGCGCCGGGCTTCCCCGTCGAGCCGCCAGTCGATCCGGAAGCGATCCCGGACGTGCCGGTGGAAGCGGTCCCCTGAGCCGCTCTTGGGCGGTGCTTTTCGGCGTCCTTTATTGATCGTGCAAGTGTCGTCTTGATAGTGGTTTGCGCGGCTTCCTAAGACCGACTCGGGGTGGCTGATCCTGCTATACTTGTCGTTTGACCCGCTGGCGTTGCTGCTGACGGTCTGCCCTCCTGCTTTTCGCCGCTCGATCAGGACCCCCCGCGTTGACGACCGCCCCGGATTCTTCGCCTGGCAACGCCGGGTCCGCCGACTACTCCGAGGAGAGCATCAGCGTTCTGGAAGGACTGGACGCGGTGCGCAAGCGGCCGGCGATGTACGTCGGCGGGACGGACTCGCGCGGCATGCACCATCTGGTCTGGGAGGTCGTCGACAACGCGATCGACGAGGCGCTGGCGGGCTACTGCGACGACATCAAGGTGGTGATCGCGGTCGACGAGTCGATCGCGGTGATCGACAACGGGCGTGGCATCCCCGTCGGGCCGTACAAGCACGAGAACCCGCAGCTCAACGGCCGGCCGACCGTCGAGATCGTGATGACCGTGCTTCACGCGGGCGGCAAGTTCGGCGCGGACAACTCGTACAAGGTCTCGGGCGGGTTGCACGGCGTGGGCGTGTCGTGCGTGAACGCGCTGGCCGAGTGGGTGGAGGTCGAGGTCGCGCGGTCGGGCGAGCTGCACGCCATCAACTTCGAGCGCGGCGCCGTGACTGAGCCCTTGCGCAAGATCGGCGAGCGCAAGCACACCGGCACGAAGGTGCATTGGCGAGCCGACCGACAGATCTTCGGCGACCTCACGCACAGCTACGACCTCATCGCCGGTCGCCTGCGCGAGCGGGCGTATCTCAACCCCGGGTTGACCATCCGCATTGAGGACCAGCGTGTCGATGAGGGCGCCGAGCCCAAGGCCGAGACGTTCAAGTTCGACGACGGGATCGTCGAGATGGTTCGTCATTTGGCCGAGGGCAAGACGGCGTACCACGCGCCCATCGGCGTGAGCACGCAGACCGACGACGGCACCCTCGCGGTCGACGTCGCCATGCTCTACGTCGATGCGTACAACGAGGTGCTCACCACCTTCGCCAACAACATCAACACGGCCGACGGCGGCACGCACCTGTCCGGCTTCAAGACCGCGCTGACGCGCTCGCTCAATAACTACGCCAGGTCGGTCGGCGTGCTCAAGGGCTCGGGCCCGACGATCAGCGGCGACGACTGGCGCGAGGGGCTGGTGGCGGTGATCTCGGTGAAGATCCCCAACCCGCAGTTCGAGGGGCAGACCAAGGGCAAGCTGCTGAACCCCGAGGTCGAGGGGCTGGTGTCGTCGGCCGTGGGCGAGGCGCTCACGACGTGGTGCGAGGAGCACCCGTCGGAGGCCAAGAAGGTGTGCCAGAAGGCGGTGATGGCGGCCGAGGCACGCGAGGCGGCGCGCAAGGCGCGCGACCTGACTCGCCGCAAGGGCGCGCTCGACGCCGGTGGCTTGCCCGGCAAGCTGTACGACTGCACCAGCAAGGACGTCGAGCAGTCCGAGTTGTACCTCGTCGAGGGCGACTCGGCCGGCGGGTCTGCCAAGGGCGGGCGCGACCACAAGACCCAGGCGATCCTCCCGCTGCGCGGCAAGATCCTCAACGTCGAGAAGGCCCGCCTGGACAAGATCCTCGGCTTTGAAGAGATCCGCACGATCATTCAGGCGTTGGCCACCGGCATCGGGACCGACGACTTCGACCTCGGCAAGCTCCGCTACGGCAAGATCATCATCATGACCGACGCCGACGTCGACGGCAGCCACATCCGCACGCTGCTGCTGACGTTCTTCTTCCGCCAGATGCCCGAGCTGATCCGCCACGGCCGGGTGTACATCGCGCAGCCGCCGCTCTATCAGGTGACCCGCGGCAAGAACAGCGAGTACGTCCTGAACGAGCGTCGCATGCGCGTGCTGCTGGACCAGCTCGGCATCGAAGGGTCGCGGCTGGTGCGTTATCCCGTGGCGGGCGGCGACGCGCAGGCCGAGGTCGCCGAGTACGACGCGGCGGGCGAGGCATTGCGCGAGGTCGCGACGATCGTGGCGGAGATCGACGAGGCGGTGGCGCTGCTCGGCCGGCGTGGGATTCAGCTGGCCGACCTCGCGTCGCAGCGCGGCCACGACCCCAAGGCCGACGCAGGCGACCCGTCGACGGGCCGCCTGCCTCGCTACTTGCTTCGGCTGCCGCGGTCGAGCCGGTTCAACGGCCGGGCGGGCGACTACTACTTCTTCGACGAGGACGCGGAGATCGCCTTCCGCGCCGAGCACGGGCTGGAGTCGCTGGACCCCGACGCGGCCGACGTGATCGGCGACGCCGACGACGCGGACAGCGACGTCTCCACAGGCGTGATCCGGTACGAGCTGCACGAGGCCCGCCACGTGGACAGGCTGTTGGCCCGGCTTCGTGAAGCGACCGGCGGGGCGCTCGGGCTGGACGACTACCTGCTCGTCGAGGACCGCTCGCTGCCCGGCGAGGAGCGTCGGCCGCGCTTTGAGTACGTCAGCCCGCCGCGGACCAAGAAGGGCGCGATCGCGGGCTCGAGCGACGGGGATGGGGAGTCGGCCGAGGCCGGTTCGACGTCGGGGGCGTTCGTGCAGTCGCTGACGGGCCTGGGCCGGCTGACGGCGGCGATCGCCGAGGCCGGCAAGCGCGGCATGGAGATCAAGCGGTTCAAGGGGCTGGGCGAGATGGACGCCGAGCAGCTGTGGGAGACGACGATGGACCCGTCGAACCGGTCGCTGTTGCGGGTGACGTGGGACCAGGCGTCGGAGGCCGAGTCGCTGTTCAGCGTGCTGATGGGTGAAGACGTCGAACCGCGGCGCAAGTACATCGAGGAACACGCGCTCGAGGTGAAGAACCTGGACGTGTGACCCGGCTTAGTCCAACCGGACGATGGTTTGCCCTTGCCACGCTTGGATCGCCGCGTCGGCGAGGCGCGAGGCGATCCGCCCGTCCTCGCCGGTCGCAAGGGTCGGGTCCCATCGGTCGGTGCGCAGCGAATCGAAGAAGCACCTGAGTTCTTCGATGTAGGACCTTGCGTAGCGGCGGATGAAGAAGAGGTCGTCGGGGCGGGCGTCGGCGGTGTCGTCGGGCGCGTTGTTGACGCGGGCCGTGCCCAGTGAGCCGTGGAGCTCGAGTCGTTGGTCGTAGCCTTCGCAGGAGCGATAGCTGTTGACGATCGTGCCCACGCCGCCGCGGGCGAAGCGTAGGGAGACGACAGAAGAGTCGAGCTGCTCGGCGTCGGGCGTGTCGCTGCTCAGCCAGCCACCCTGGGTCGAGACGGCGACGACCTCGTCCTGCATCAGGAAGCGGGCCATGTCGAGGTCGTGGATGGTGGTGCCGATCAGCAGGCGGTGGGGCGTGGCCAACTCTTGGAGGGAGGGGAGCGCGGGGTCACGGCTGACGATGAGGATGGATTCGGGGGCGCCGATGTCGCCGTCGATGACTTGTTGATGGACGCGACGGAAGGCGGGGTCGAAGCGGCGGTTAAAGCCGGTGATCAGACGGGTGTCGTGCGTTTTGACCGCTTCCATCGCGGCGTCGATCTCGGGAAGCGTCACGCCCAGCGGCTTGTCGCAAAAGGTGGGTAGACGGCGCCGAGCGGCGTGCCGGATGAGGGCTGCGTGTGTGGGTGAGGCCGAGACGATCATCACGGCGTCGAGGTCTTGCTCGAAAAGGGCGTCGTGGCGGTCGTGAGCGGCGTTGACGCCGATGGTGGCGGCGAACGCCTCGGCCCGGGCTCGGCTCTGGGAGGCGACGGCGGCGAGGGTGACGTCGTGGACGTGGCGTTGAATGGCCCGGGCGTAGAACGTCGCCATAGCGCCGGTGCCGATCATGCCGACCTTGAGGTGGCGGGTTTTCGAGTCCATCGGGGGTGTCCGGGGGGGTAAGCGGCGGGCGGATCAGACAGAGTAAGCCGGCGGGAACGCCGCTTCACGGTCTATAAACCCCCATTTGAGCGGGATTCGTGAAAAAATGGTTGCGTAGGGTTGGGGTTGGGGATACGTTTCCTCGCCCGGTATTCGGGGCGGTGAATCGGGTTCCATGCCGGGTGGGTTGAGTTGCTGATCATGAAAAGACACGCGTTCTGGAGAGCGACGGGGGTCGCGTTGACCCCGCTGGGTGCCGGGCTGCTGGGGGCGGCCGGGGGCGCGGCGGCGGTGGCGTCGGTGGCGGTGCTGGCGTGGGGCTGGTCGACGGGCCGAGTGTCGCTGTCGACGGTGGCGTCGTCGGACGCGGAGCTGATGGCGGTGGCGGGGGGGATCGACGGGGTGGTCGAGCCCGGCCGCGAGCTGGTGTTCCTGCCCGAGCCGGCGGGGTGGCGTGGGGGCGAGGCTGAGCCGGTGGACGCTCGGGTGTTCGGCGACGCCGAGGCGTTGACCGAGCCGACGCCGCCGACGGCCGCGCCGGTGGGTTATGACGGCCCGATGTTCGACGGCCGGCCGCTGAAGGCGACGCGGACGATGGCGATGAAGGTCACGGCCTACTCGCCGGACGAGCGGTCGTGCGGCATCTGGGCCGACGGCAAGACGGCCAGTGGGTATTCGGTGTGGACCAACGGCATGAAGCTCGTCGCCGCCGACACGCGGCTGCTGCCGTTCGGCACGATCGTCTCCATCC
>JBCBUE010000109.1:0-6926 GCA_039818285.1 Planctomycetota bacterium
GACAGTGTGTGGTGGGTAGTTTGACTGGGGTGGTCGCCTCCAAAAGAGTAACGGAGGCTTCCAAAGGTTCCCTCAGTACGGTTGGTAATCGTACGCAGAGCGCAATAGCATAAGGGAGCTTGACTGTGAGGCCAACAAGCCGAGCAGGGACGAAAGTCGGGTATAGTGATCCGGTGGTTCCGCATGGAAGGGCCATCGCTCAAAGGATAAAAGGTACTCCGGGGATAACAGGCTGATCTCCCCCAAGAGCTCATATCGACGGGGAGGTTTGGCACCTCGATGTCGGCTCGTCACATCCTGGGGCTGGAGAAGGTCCCAAGGGTTGGGCTGTTCGCCCATTAAAGTGGCACGCGAGCTGGGTTCAGACCGGCGTGAGCCAGGTCGGTCCCTATCTGCTGTGGGCGCACGAAGATTGAGAGGAATCTTCCCTAGTACGAGAGGATTAGGAAGGACGAACCCCTGGTGCGTCTGTTGGCCTGCTAAGGCCACCGCAGAGTAGCTAAGTTCGGCAGGGATAACTACTGAAAGCATCTAAGTAGGAAGCCCCCCTCGAGATGAGTCTTCGATGAGACCCGTGGGAGACCACCACGTCGATAGGCCGCAGGTGTAAAGGCAGAGATGTCCTCAGCTGAGCGGTACTAACGGTCGATCGCTTCATCATCCCGACCCACGACCGACCCCTATCTCCACCCGGAGAGACGGGCGTCGCCGTGAGTTGCGATGTCACCCAACACGCACGAGCAACAACGCTCCCGGATCGTCAAGACCCGGGCTCACTCGACCCCGCCGGACTCCCAACCCGCTGGCGGGCCGACGCGATCCCTACGGGGCGTATCGGTGTCGCAACACAAAGACCTATTCACCCACCGTTCACCGTCGCTCGCCGAGCTTCCTCCTTCGGCGGCGTCACGTGGACGCCCCTCCCTGACCCGGGACTCATCTCGGGGAGGGGGCGGGGTCGTCAGTGAGCGGCCACGTACCGATCCTCTCGGATCGTCTCGCGTGTCGTTCGCTCAGGTCGCGTTGGCTTAACGGCCGACTTCGACCTTTCCGGTGACCATAGTGCTGGGGTCACACCCGTTCCCATTCCGAACACGGCCGTTAAGCCCAGCACGCCGATGATACTGCCTCTGCGGGAAAGTAGGTCATCGCCGGATTCATGCCCCCGATCGGCCTAAAGCCGGTTGGGGGCTTTTTCGTGCGCCGCCCTTTGGGCTTGATCCGCGAATTTAACTTGGATCGACGGGGCGCCCAATTAAGATGGACTTGACTCCATGACTCTTTTCGTACCGGAGTGCTCAGTGGCTCATGTCGGGGCGAGCGTTTCGCCCCGGTGACAACGCGACCGCGAGCCGATCGAGCAGCGACGCGGCGGCGTCATCTTCACCGCTTTCATTCATCCCCATAGCGCTCGACGCGGCGGATCTTCCTTTGGCGCGATGGTTTTGCGCCAAGGTTGTTCGATGGAACCAGCCGGGAACAGCTCTCGGCGGTCATCGGCGGTTGGTCCGCCTCCCCCGCGTCTTGTTTCACCGGCCGGCGGCGTGATCTCTCTCCTCTCTCGGGAGCGCTGTGATGTTGAATCGACTGAAACCGGATCGCTGGGCGTTCAGCCTGCTGGAGCTGTGCGTGATGGTGATGGTGATCGGCTTGCTGGTGGCTCTTCTGCTGCCGTCGTTCCACACCCGGCACGGGTACCCACCCCACGCCATGGAGAAAATCCGGGTCCGTGGCATCCATCAGTCCTTGCTCATGTTTGCGCAGAGCAACGAAGGCTGGTACCCGGGTTTGTCCGCCGAGGGCGAGCCGCTTCAAGCCGGCGCCGTCGACGGCGCGGACGAGAGCGGGGCGTACCCCGGCGTTCGCTACGTGATCCTGATGGACGGCAACTATTTCCACGGCGACTTTGCGATCAGCCCGCTGGATTCGGGCAAGACGGCTTGGACCACGACCGCCGTGCCCGTCTCGACCCAGCATTTTTCGTTTTCACTGCTGTCGCTGGACCGCAACTGGGACGGGCGTATCGACCGAAGGGAACTGCATTCGACGGAGCGGACGACGCCTGATCAAAGCATCGGGCGCGTGGCCGAGTGGCGCGAGACGCTCAACGCCGAGGCTCCCGTGATGTCGTCCCGCAACACGGGCGACGACGGCGCGGATCGGGTCTCCAGCATTCACGGCGACCGTAACTCGGGCGACTGGCGAGGCCACGTGGCGTGGAACGACAATCGCGTGTCGTTCGAGACCTCGCCGACGCTCAGCACCCGCTACGCCGAGGGAACTGGGCGTGCCGCGGACCAGAGCACCGGCGATCACCTGTTTGTCGATGAGTCCGGCGACGCGGCGGACGACGCGGCGATGGTGTACCAGGACGGCCGGACGCTGGTCGGCCAGCGTTGATCGCTCGTTTGTGTGCTGCGATGCCCCCTCCAGGCCCCGCCGTGAGTTTGCCGACGGAGCTTGTTATTGGGTTGGGCCGCGGTCGTCGATCGGACCTGACGCGATTCGCTGGGATCCAAATTGCAAGATCGATTTAACTTTGGAATCGTCGCCTTCCGATTAAAATGGAGTAGATTTTGAACTTCTGTTCCTTCCGGAGATCGATGGGCTCATGACGGGGTGAATGGTCCGCCCCGGTGACAACGCGACCGCGAACCGATCGAGTTACGACGCAGCGGCGTCCCATTCCTGCTTTTATTCATTCTCTTTCCCGCTCGATCGGGCGGAAACCATGTCGGCGCGGTCGTTGCGCGTGGATGTGGAATTAAGCCAACGCCGAAACCATGCGGAACCCGCGCGTTTCGGCGGGTCCAGGCGATCGATCCGCCCGTTCTGCTTCGATATCTCCCGGCAAGCGGCGCTTCTTCGTAGGCCTTGCAGCAAGGAGATAAAGCCATGCAAGGACGAAAGCTGTCGTATTGTTTATGTGGTTTTACATTGATTGAGTTGCTGGTGGTGATTTCGATCATCGCGTTGCTGATCGGGATCCTGCTCCCGGCCTTGGCCGCGGCGCGGGACGCCGCGCGTCGCCTGGACAACTCGACGCACGTTCGCGGGATCATGCAGACGCTGGTGATGTACGCCCAGTCGAACAACGGCCGGTTTCCCGGCCTGGCGGGCGACGGCGGCATCGAGGCCGCGGCCGACATCGACGGTTCGAGCGAGGACGGGGCGCACCCCGGCGCCCGGTTCGTGATCCTGATGGACGCGAACTACTTCACCGGTGACTACGCGCTTAGCCCGGCCGAGTCGGGCAAGACGGCGTGGACGACGACCGGCACGCCGATCACGACGGACCAGTTCTCCTACGCGATGCTGGCGGTCGACATCGACGATGACGACGTGATCGATGCCGGCGGTCGGACGGGCGAGTGGTCGGAGACGTTGAACTCGGAGGCCAAGCTGTTCGGCGACCGCAACACGGGCGCGGACGCGGACGGCATGGTGTCGAGCATCCACACGGAGGTGGATGGGGGCGACTGGCGCGGCTCGGTGGCGAGCGGCGATGGGTCGGTCGTCTTCGAGACCCAGCAGACGCTGGACACGCGATTCGGCAACGGCGTGTTCTTCGAGGACGACAACCTGTTTGCCGAGGACGCCGACCCTTCCGGGAGCACGTCCGCCGGTGCGGCGTGGGTGTATCAGGACAACCGGAGGCTGGTGGATCAGGACTGATCGCCGCTGAGAGGTTGGCTTGACTGCCCGTGGGCCCCGCCGTGAGTCAGCCGGCGGGGCTTGTTTTCAATCCGAGGCTGTGCGGGCGAGCTTGGTTCAGGCTTTGTAGTGCTCGAAGGGGCCGGCGTTGACGACGTCGACGACGCGGTCGATCAGGGCTTGGCGTTGCTGGGCGGACATGCCGGCGAACTGGCGGACGGCTTGGGCGTTCTGCGTGATTTGCCGCGAGGCGCCGCAGCCGATCGTGGCGGCGCCGATGGGCAGGGAGAGGACGAAGGCGAGGGCCTGATCGAGGGTGAAGACATCGGGGATGAGGACGGCGGGCGTCGCGCCGCGCTGGACGCGGTCGCTCACCGACCATCGGACCTGTTCGCCGAAGGCCCCGCCGCCGCCGAAGACCTTCATAGCGAAGACATCGAGGTTGGCGTCGACGGCCTTGGGCAGGGTGTTAAGCGTGAAGCTGGCGCGGGCGGTGTCGATGACGCTGACGGGCATCATGACGCACTCGAGCGCGTCGGCGTGCTTGGCGATGAAGTGGTCGTGGGCGCGGTGGTCGCGATGGCCGGAGAAGCCGACGTGCTTGATCTTGCCTTGTGTCTTGGCTCTGAGGGCGGCGTCGAGCACGCCGTTGGCCACCCGGTTGTCGACGTCTTGCACCGAGTTGACGGAGTGGATCAGGTAGATATCGATGACATCGGTTTTCATCTGGCTCAGCGAGGCCTCGAGTTCGCGGGTGAAGCCGGCGGCGTTGGTGGCGGTGGACTTGCTGAGCAGGACGATGTCGTCGCGGTACTTGGGGGTGAGGTGCCGGCCCCAATCGGTCTCGACTCGTCCGCCGCCGTACATGCGGGCGGTCTCGAAGAATCGGCAGCCCTGGGCCAGTGCGGTCTCGATGAGCTGCGGGGCGGGGTCGTCGCTGGCGTGGTGGGAGGCCCCGCCGGCGGCGAGGACGGTCACGGTCAGGCCGGTGCGGCCGAGGGGGCGGGTGGGCAGCAGGGGGCCGAGACGGTCGGCGGCGGGGTGGGGCGTGGCCTGAGCCGAGGCGACAGCGCCCGGCAGGGCGGTGAGCGTGGGCAGGGCGGCGGCGAGCTTGAGGAAGGCGCGGCGGTCGAGGTGGCTCATGCCTGGAGCGTATGGCCGGTCGCGGCGTGGGTCGAGGGTTAATCGAGCGCGGCGGCGAGCTTGCCGAGCTCGTGGTCGAAGGCCGCGGGCAGCTTGTCGCCGAACTGCTCGTAGTGCTCGGCGATGCTGGCGGCTTCGGCGGCCCAGGCGGCGGGGTCGACGTCGAGGAGTTGGCGCATGTCGTCGTCGGTCATGCCGAGGTCGGCGACGTCGATGGCGTCGGGCATCGGGAGGCGGCCGATCGGGGTGTCGATGGCCTGGCCGATGTTGTCGCAGCGGTCGAAGAGCCAGGCGAGGACGCGGACGTTGTCGCCGAAGCCGGGCCAGAGCCACTTGCCGTCGGGGGTTTTGCGGAACCAGTTGACGTGGAAGATGCGGGGCATGCGGCCGTGGGGGTCGTCGGGGGTGGCGCCGCCTTGGTTGCCGATGTCGAGCCAGTGCTGCCAGTAGTCGGCCATGTGGTAGCCGCAGAAGGGGAGCATGGCCATGGGGTCGCGGCGGAGTTGGCCGACGGCGCCGGTGGCGGCGGCGGTCTTCTCGGAGGACATGAACGAGCCGAGGAACGTGCCGTGCTGCCAGGAATAGGCCTCGTTGACGAGCGGGACGGTGTTGGCGCGTCGCCCGCCGAAGAGGATGGCGTCGATGGGGACGCCGCCGGGGTCTTCCCACTCGGGGGCGATGCTGGGGCACTGGCTGGCGGGGCAGGTGAAGCGGGCGTTGGGGTGGGCGGCCTTGGTGCCGGTGGAAGGGGTCCAGGGGTTGCCGTGCCAGTCGGTGAGGTGTTCGGGGAGGGTGTCGGTCATGTCCTCCCACCAGACGTCGTTGTCGGGGGTGAGGGCGACGTTGGTGAAGATGGCGTTCTGGTCGCAGGACCGCATGGCGTTGTAGTTGGTCTTGTCGGACGTGCCCGGGGCAACGCCGAAGAAGCCGGCCTCGGGGTTGATGGCGTGGAGTCGTTCGACGCCGTTGGCGTCGGGGCGGAACTTCATCCAGGCGATGTCGTCGCCGATGGTCTCGACTTTCCAGCCAGGCAGGGTGGGGACGAGCATGGCGAGGTTGGTCTTGCCGCAGGCGGAGGGGAAGGCGGCGGCGATGTGCTTGACCCGGCCGTCGGGCGCCGTGAGCTTGAGGATGAGCATGTGTTCGGCGAGCCAGCCCTGGTCGCGGGCCATGACCGAGGCGATGCGCAGGGCGAAGCACTTTTTGCCGAGCAGGGCGTTGCCGCCGTAGCCGGAGCCGAAGGACCAGATCTCGCGGGTTTCGGGGAAGTGGGTGATGTACTTGTTGTCGGCGTTGCAGGGCCAGGGGACATCGGGTCGGGTGGCGCCGTCGGGGAGGGTGAGGGGATAACCGACGGAGTGGACGCAGGGGACGTAAGTGCCGTCGGGGCCGAGGGTGTCGAGGACCTGCGTGCCGACGCGGGTCATGAGGTGCATGTTGGCGACGACGTAGGGCGAGTCGGAGAGTTGGACGCCGATGTGGGCGATGGGCGAGCCGACGGGGCCCATCGAGAAGGGGATGACATACATCGTGCGGCCGGCCATCGAGCCCTTGAAGAGGGGCGTGAGGGTGGCCTTCATCTCGGCGGGATCGCGCCAGTTGTTGGTCGGGCCGGCGTCGGCTTGGTTGGCCGAGCAGATGAATGTGCGGTCCTCGACGCGGGCGACGTCGGCGGGGTCGGAGCGGACGAGGATCGAGCGCGGGCGGGTGTCCTCGTTGAGCCGGACAGCGGCGCCCGAGTCGACGAGCAAGTCGAGCATGCGGTCATACTCGTCCTCGGAGCCGTGGCACCAGACGACGTCGTCGGGGGTGGTGAGTTCGGCGATGTCGCGGACCCAGGCCAGCAGGGCCTGGTGGTCGGTGGGTGCGGCGGTGGGCATCGAGGGGCTCGCGGTCGGTGCGTGGGTCAAGGGGTCACCGTACCGCGCGGGTCACGGCGCGAGCAGGAGGCGATCGAGCACGGCGGGGGTGTGGCCGGAGGCGACGAGACGGGACGAGCCGTTGAGCACGACGACGGCGGGGACGCGGTCGACGGCCATGTCGGCGAGGGCCTGGCGGTGGGCGGGGTCGGCGGTGAGGCGGTGCAGGGCGTGCGTGTTGTCAAGGGGGGCGGGCGGGGTGGTGGCGTC
>JBCBUE010000110.1:0-6876 GCA_039818285.1 Planctomycetota bacterium
CAGCCGACCCTGATCCGCGGCCGATCGCCAAATCGCTAAATCACCAAATCACCAAATCGATCTCCCCCGCCCACAGCAGCCGGCCCGGCCGCGGCACCGGAACCGTGCGATAAGAGGCGGGACGTCCCTCCCCAGGAACGCCGCAACAGCACCGGAGTGAAATCATGAGAATCCGCTGGCGTGGGCTCGAACTGCCTCACCGTGTCACCCCCGACCTCGAGCTCAACACCGACAACTACGGCAAGTTCGTCATCGAACCCTTCGAGCGTGGCTTCGGCACCACGCTGGGCAACTCGCTCCGCCGCGTGCTGCTCTCCAGCCTCGAGGGCGCGGCCGTCACGTCCGTGAAGATCAAGGGCGCCGCCCACGAGTTCACCAGCCTCGACGGCGTCATGGAGGACGTCACCGACATCATCCTCAACGTCAAGTCGATGATCGTCTCCTCGGAGTCCGACGAGCCCAAGACCATGCGCCTGCAGGCCGAGGGCCCGGGTGAGGTCACCGCCGACCTCATCGAGGCCGACACGTCGATCACCATCCACAACCCCGACCTCGTCCTCGCGACGCTGACCAAGCAGGTCGACTTCGACATGGAGTTCACCGTCGAGAAGGGCCGCGGCTACGTCCCCGCCTCCGAGCAGTACACCGAGGAGCAGGACCAGGAAGTCGGCGTCATCCCCATCGACGCCCTGTTCAGCCCCGTCAAGCGCGTCCGCTACAAGACCGAGGACACCCGCGTCGGCCAGAAGACCAACTACGACAAGCTCACCATCGAGGTCTGGACCAACGGCACGACCGATCCCGAGATGGCCATGGTCGAGGCCGCCAAGATCCTCCGCAAGCACCTCAACCCGTTCGTGCAGTACTTCGAGCTGGGCGCCGCCACGGCGTCGGAGTCGGCCGTCGCCGCCGCCCGCGTCGACGAGGAGCTGATCCACAAGCTGCAGATGCCCATCAGCGAGCTCGACCTTTCGGTCCGGGCAGGCAACTGCCTCGAGGCCGCGCAGCTCGCCACCGTCGGCGAACTCGTCATGACCCCCGAGTCCGACCTGCTCAAGGTCCGCTCCTTCGGCAAGACCTCGCTGCGTGAGGTCAAGCGCAAGCTCACCGACCTGGGCCTCGAGCTCGGCATGGAGCTGCCCGCCGAGGTGCAGGCCGAGGCCGGCGTGTAACGCTATCCCGCTGAGGCGTGCGGAGACGCCCGCCTCAGCCTTCCCATTGCCGGGCGTTCCGGCAACGACCCGCGGCCCCCGACGCCGCACCCGCCCCAACGACAACCCCGTTGGGAGTGGCGAGCCGAGGCGAACGTCTCCCCCCGGCCGTCAAGAAGCCCGCGACCCGACACGGGTCCCCACCGGAGCCCCACGATGAGACACCGCGTGTACGGCCGCAAGTTCGGCCGCAAGACCAACCACCGCATCGCCATGTGGCGCAACATGGCCGTCTCCCTCTTCACCCACGGCCAGATCACCACGACCTTGCCCAAGGCCAAGAGCCTTAAGCCGTTCGTCGAGAAGCTGATCACCGCTGCCAAGAAGGGCGACCTCGCCTCCCGGCGTCGGGTCATCGCCGACCTCGGCGGCAACAAGATCATGGTCGCCAACGACGAGGACGACGCCGTCAACGACCTGCGCAACCGCTACGGCGAGCTGACCAAGCAGGCCCGCACCAAGGCCCCGCGCGTGGTCGCCAAGCTCTTCGACGAGATCGCCCCGCGCTACGCCGACCGCGCCGGCGGCTACACCCGCATCATCAAGCTCGATCGCCACCGCATCGGCGACGCCGCCGACCTCTGCGTGATCCAGCTCGTCGGCGACGACGACGGCGGCCCCCAGGTCGCCGGGCGCCACAGCCGACGCCGCGAGGCCGCCAACAAGCGCATGGAGTTCGCCGCCAAACTCCGCAAGGGCGACGCCGCCACCCCGGCCGTCGAGGAAGCCCCGGCCGAGCCCGGAACCGAGGCCACCGAAGAATCGACCGCCACCGTCGTCACCGAGGCTCCGGTCGAAGAGACGTCGACCGACGAGTCGCAGGACAAGGCCTGACTCGTCAACTCATTGAATTCCCAATTAAAAAAGCCGCGGATGAACTCCGCGGCTTTTTTAATTGCTTGATTGGTTGACCAACCTGGCCCGAGTTACCGCCGCCGGATCTCCGCCAACCAGTCTTGGTTGTCCGGTGCCCGCAGTTCCACGACCGCCCCACCGGACGCGGCGTCCCCCGCGATCGCCGGCGCTGCTTCACGCGGGTTGTGCCACGTCACGGCGAACTCGCCCGAGGCATTGCCCAGGTCCAGCGATCGCTCGCCGCCATTGGGCAGATAAACCAGGTACACCTCGCCGGGCTTCGCAAGGCAGTAGGCCTCGTTGCCGTCGATCGGGTTGCCCACGAGCTCAGGCATCGGCCGCATCTCGGGCAGCGGAAGCTCGAGCGAGTTCATCAGCTCGATCGCCCGGCCGGCGTAGCCCCACGTGCGGTGCCGGCTGCGCCAGTCGTCGGCGTTCAGGTCGTTCTGCGGCAGCTGGTACCCGAAGTAGTACTCGACGCCCCCGCCGCCGGCCATCAGGTTGCCCCACAGCACGTACTTGCGTGTGTCATCGATCGTGACGAACGAATCCGCCGGGTTAAAACCCTGGAAGCCGGGGTCCGGCGGGACCGAGCCGATCTGCGCATTGCCCGCCTCGTCAAACGCCACCACCCAAGGCCGCCCCGCCTCCTGCGAAGCCTCGACCCACTTGAGCGTCTGCCAGTACACATCACGCACATCGCTGTTCTGCAGCGACGCCCCGGTCAGTTCCGACCCGTCGCCGAGCAACGGGCCATACACCTTGTCCTGCTGGTTGGGGTACGAGTGGATCACCATGTGGTGGTCGTAGGGGTCGAGTTCGCGGATGTAGTCGGCCATCGCCCGCTGCTCGTCGGCCGTCTGCGTGCTCTCCTCGCCGAGGTTCCAGTTCAGCGCGAGCAGGTGGCCGTAGCGGGCGATCATCTCGCGCAGGTAGAGCTTGCGCTCCGGGCCGAGCTTGCCCTCGTCGAGGGCGTGCCGGGCGCCGACCTCGCGCTTGGTGCGCAGGTCGTCGTTCTCGGTCTCCTGCAGCTTGAAGTGCAGGTACATGCCCTTGGCGTTGCCGTGCCCGAAGACGATGCCCCACTGGTCGAGCTTGGAGACGTCGTAGTGGAAGGGGTCGCTGCGTTCGACGAAGGGCCAGACGTTGTCGCCGTCGCCGCCGGCGTTGTAAGTCAGGAACGAGAAGGCGTTGCCGCCGGCGTCGGCGAGGTAGTTGATCGCGCCGACCAGGCCCTTGCCCCGCGCGTCGGCACCCCACGTCGGGTCGCCGGGGGCCCAGTCGCCGGCGTGAGCCTCCCAGGTCTTGAGCTCCTGGCGGTGCGTGGTCGTGCCGTCGAACTCGGCGTAGCCCAGCAGCGTCTCGGGCGCGTCGGCGCCGGCCTTGAGGAACACCTCTCCGTCGCCGGCCGTCCGCAGGTAGCGATCGCCGACGTACTCGAGCCTGCCGCGACCGCGAAAGTCCGGCCCCGCCTTGTCCGTCGCGGCGACCTCAAACGAGCCGGTCTGTCCGTCGAACGGCGCCAGCGCCGCCCCCGCCCCGCCGATCGCCGCGTCTTCGCCGGCGACGAAACTCACGGTGTAATCCCACCGCCCCGGCCGATCCGGGCTGAACTTCGCCCGCCAGACCGTGCCGCTGTCGGCGCCGGTGCTCGCGGCGTCGCCGTCGGCCGCGAAGTAACCCGGGACGGCGTAGCTCCGACCGCCGTCTTCGTGCTCGAACGTGACCGTGATGCTGTAGTCGCGGAACGGATTCGGATCGTGGTCCAGCTCGTGCGCGAACGGCCCGTCCAGATCGATCGATACCGCGTGCCACTGCATCAGGTCGCCGCTGACCGTCACCGCTGCGTCCCCGTCGTGCAAACGCTCGTCGGCCGCGAGCGACGTTCCACTCGCCGCGCTCGCCAACGCCGGCGGAGCCTCGGGCAGCGTGCCCGACTTCAATCGCGTCGGCGGGCCAACGCCCTCGGGGCGCTCAAATGCCGCATCGGTCGTCATCAGCCACCGGTCGAACTCCGCCCCGTCCTCGCGCATCGAGAACATGATCAAATGCTCGCCGGGCTCTTCGATATCGAGATAGATCAACCCCGGCACACCGCAGTGCTGCTCTTTGGTCCGCTGCCGACTCTCCCAGCGCCAAGAGTGCTTGCCATCACACCACTGCAGCCGCTGACCCGACTCGGGCCATTCGCCGTTGAGCCCGACGTGCAGCCCGTTGTCCTCCGACCCGGTCGAGTACAGCCGAGCCCAGACGTAGTAAAGGCCGGGCGTGTTGAAGTACACGTTGTAGCGCAGCACGCCTTGCATGCCGGGCTGCGGGAAGAAATTCTCGCCGTGGATCAGCTTCTCATCGTGGTTGGTGCGCGTGTCAGGCAGGGCTTCGAGATAGGCATGGCCCGATGCACGGCCGGCGTGATTCTCGTCGTCGTCCCGACCCACGACCGGCGTGGCCTGCGTGGTCGTCGGATGCCATGCGCGGAACGCGTTGCTGTCCTGCGCATGGAAGTGCTCGGCCTCGACGGCCACCAACCCGTCCACCTCCTCGAACACGACCTCGTCACCGACCTGCGCCACCGCACCGGCAGACGCCACGAACCCCCACCACAGACCGATCCAAGCGGGCATCAACATCGCGAAAGACTCCAGATTCCAGGAAGATGAAATACTTAAGCGATATCTTACAGAGTCTCCCGCGATCGATCATCAAATGCTCAAAATGAAGCAAGGACGCAGGCGTCGCGAGAACCACTCGCCTTACTGCTCGTCGTCCCCGCCCGCGATCGAGTCGCGCATGTCCGTGTCGGCGATGACGTTCTTCATCTTGTAGTAGTCCATGATGCCCAGGTTGCCCGAGCGGAACGCCTCGGCCATCGCCTTGGGCACCTCCGACTCGGCCAGCACCACCAGCGCCCGGTTCTTCTGCACCTCGGCCTGATACTCCTGCTCCTGTGCAACGGCCATCGCGCGGCGCTTCTCGGCTTCGGCCTGGAAGCGGCGCTTGTCGGCCTCGGCTTGGTCGGCCTGCAGCTTGGCGCCGATGTTCTCGCCGACGTCGATGTCGGCGATGTCGATCGACAGGATCTCGAACGCCGTGCCCGCGTCCAGGCCACGCTTGAGCACGACCTTGGAGATGTTGTCGGGATTCTCGAGCACGCCCTTGTGGCTGGTCGACGAGCCGATCGTCGTGACGATGCCCTCGCCGACGCGGGCGATGATCGTTTCCTCGGTCGCACCGCCAATGAGTCGGGGCAGGTACGACCGCACCGTCACGCGGGCCCGGGCCTTGAGCTGGATGCCGTCCTGCGCGACGGCGTCGATCGTCGACCGGCCCTGCTGCGGGCTCGGGCAGTCGATCACCTTGGGGTTCACGGAGGTCTGCACGGCCTCAAGGATGTCGCGGCCGGCCAGGTCGATGGCGCAGGCCGTGTTCCAGTCGAGCTGGATCTTGGCGCGGGTCGCGGCGATGAGGGCGTTGACCACGCGGGGGACGTTGCCGCCGGCCAGGAAGTGCGTCTCCAGCTGATTGGAGTCGATGTCCATGCCGGCCTTCACCGCCTGGATGCGGCTGAGCACGATGATCCGCGGGTTGACCTTCCGCAGCCACATGCCCACGAGATTGAACAGCCCGACCGGCGCCCCCGACACCAACGCCTGGACCCACAGCCCGATGAACCGACCAATGAAGCCCAGGATGATCAGGCCGACGATCGCGACGACGACACCGACGACCAGCAGCACGATGAACCCGCCGCCCGCCGCACCCTGGCCCAGCGTGAGCCCCAACCCACCCGTGACGTTTGAGAACCCCTGCATCGCAGACCTTTCCGATTAATCGATCGAACCGTGCCACCGGCCGGAAGATCCGGCCGGACCGGCACATCCTACACGCGCCGACCCTCGCGGTTCGGCGACGGCATCGATCGGATGTCGCGTGATCGCGACCCACGCCCAGCGGGCGATCGGCCCCGGCGGCCTAGGCCGCGTCCGCCAGCCGCAGGTGCTGCACCGCGTCCCGCCCGGAGAGGTCCATGGAGGTCGCGAACTGCCAGCTCATCACCATGCCCTCCTGCTTGGCCGCGACCATCGAGTCGACCGTCAGCCCCACGTTCCCCCCGTTGCGCTGGTGCTGCTCGATCCACTTCACCGGGATGTCCAGGTCCGCCCGGGTGGCCTTGATGTAGGCGTCCACCACCTTGCCGATGTCGACGCCGTCCAGACGCATCATCAGCAGGGTCACGATCGAGACCGGGGTCGCTGCGATCATCGTCCGCGCCCAGACGCTCAGGAACAGCACCACCATCGCCAGGGCGACCGCCACGGCCAGCCCCACGATCACCATCGCCACCATTAACAGCACACCGGTCCCCGACTGGGCCAGAACGAAAATCGACGCCATCGCAAATGCCCCTGAAATCAGCCGACAAACAGCTCCGCCGCGCGACGACGCCGCCACGCGAGCCACACCTGTCTGACGCTTACGCCGCGGAAAAGTTGCATCCGTATACTCCCGGAAGTCAACACGCCTATCCAAACAGCGACCCAACCCCGAGTCAACCCCCCGGAAATCCCTAATGCGAGCCATCGTCACCGGACAAGTCGGCATGGACAAGAAGGACTACCTCCAGAAGGTCGTCCACCTCGCCGGTGAGCGTGGCGTCGACCTGAGCCTCTACAACGTCGGCGACATGATGTACGCCGAGGCCCCCGACGTCCGCCCCGGCCGCATCCTCGACCTCCAGCTCGCCCGGCTCAACGCCCTGCGACGCTCCGCGTTCAAGGACATCATCAAGGACGCCGAGAACCGCGAGCAC
>JBCBUE010000111.1:0-6609 GCA_039818285.1 Planctomycetota bacterium
AGCTCAGCGTTTCGCCCCAGCGCCCGCCCCCGAAACCGTGACCGATGCGCTGGCCGAGTGGCAGATCGTCCTCGACGGTGATGCGCGGGCTGTATTGCGCGTACTCGTCGATCAGGTCGATGACGCGCTGGACTTCTTCGACGCCGCGTGCCGAGAACAGGCGAACGATGACGATTTTCTCGTCCAGGCCGTCGAGCACCTGGCGGGTTTGCGGCGAGAGGCTGTAACGGCGGGTCGCGGTGAGGTCGTAGCGGACGAGGCTCTTGACGGATGCGCCGGCGTTGCGGACCGAGTAGGCGACGAGCATGTTGAGCACGATGACGACGCCCAACGCGGCGAGGGCGGCGACGGCCACGTTGAGCCCGATGCGCAGGCGTCGTGTGGCCTGCGACGGCGGCGGGGCGGGGGCGTCGGTGTCGGGGGTGGGTTGGTTGTTCATCGCCAACGCCTCGATTCGATGAGCTTGACGCCGAGGAAGAGGAACAGGGCGGTCGCCGAGATGAAGTAGACAAGGTTGGTCGCGTCGAGGAGTCCCTTGGCGAAGGACTGGTAGTGGCCGTAGATGTTGACGTAGTTGACGCCTTCGCGGAGCCAGTCCGGGATGCCGGGGAAGGTGGCGACGTAGAAGGTGCCGATGGCGAGCAGGCCGGTGATCAAGGTGGTGAGCAGGAAGGCGACGAGCTGGGAGTCGGTCATCGTCGAGACGAAGACGCCGATGGCGAGGTACAGGCCGCCGATGAGCAGCAGGCCGATGAGGCCGGTGACGATCGGCCCGTAGTCGGGGGCGGCGGCGAAGCTGAGCACGACGATCTGCACGATCAGCGGGCTGAGCATCGCGCCAAAGAAGCCCATCGCGCCGAGCCACTTGCCCAGGACGATCTGGCCGTCGGAGACGGGGGCGGTCATGAGCAGCTCGATCGTGCCGGACGACAGCTCTTCGCTGACGGTGCGCATCGACACGGCCGGGGCGAGGAAGATCAGCACCCAGACGACGACCTCGTAGACGCCGCGCATCTCGGCGGGCCGGCCGGGGACGAAATAGGCCATGAAGAACACGGACGTGACGAACGCGAAGATGCCGATCACGAGGTAGGCCGTGGGCGAGACGAACAGCGCCGCGAGCTCACGTTTGGCGATGGCGAGGGTGACGTTCATGGGGGTTGGGCGGGTTTCCCGGGAAGGCGAGCGGGGGTCAGGCGGCGTCGGCGGGCGTCTGGGCTCGCTTGGCCGCGTCGGTGACCTGGACGAAGAACTGCTCGAGGTTGGCCGACTCGCGGGAGATCTCGCGGACGGCGATGGACTTTTCGTGGAGGAGCTTGCCGATGTCGGCGCGGACGTCGGCCAGGCCGCGGGGGGTGGCGACGGCGCGGGCCCAGCCGCCGAGCGTCTGCGCGGTGGCGGACTCGACGGCGGGGACCTGCTTGAGCAGGGACTCAAGCTCGGCGGGCTCGGCCTTGGCCTCGACGACCACGCGCGAGCCCTCGGCGACCTGGCGGCGGAGCTCGGTAGGCGTGTCGTCGGCGACGAGCCGGCCGCCGGCGATGATGATCACGCGGTCGGCGGTGCGCTCGACCTCGGGGAGGATGTGCGTTGAGAGCAGCACGGTGTGCTTGCCGCGGAGCTCGGCGATGAGCTCGCGGACGGCGGTGATCTGGTTGGGGTCCAGGCCGGCGGTGGGCTCGTCGAGGATGAGAACGGGCGGCTCGTGCAGCAGGGCTTGGGCGAGGCCGACGCGCTGGCGGTTGCCCTTGGACAGGGCGCGGATGACGCGTCGGCGGACCGGCGAGAGACCGCAGCGGTCGACGAGGGTGTCGATGCGTCGCTGACGGTCGGCGCGGGTCATGCCCATGAGCCTGCCGCGGAAGTGCAGGAACTCCTCGACGCGCATCTCGGGGTAGAGGGGGGTGCCCTCGGGCAGGTAGCCGATGGCGGCGCGGGCGGCGTCGGGGTCGTCGAGGATGTCGTGGCCGTTGATCGAGGCGGTGCCGGCGGTGGGGGGCAGGAAGCCGGTGAGGATGCGCATGGCGGTCGACTTGCCGGCGCCGTTGGGGCCGAGGAAGCCGACGATCTGGCCGGGCTCGATGTCGAAGGCGACGCGGTCGAGGGCGAGCGTCGGGCCGTACCACTTGGTGAGATCGGAGGCGGTAATCATGGGGCTGGCGAGCGAAACGGGGCGTGAGCGGCGGTTCGCCGGGCCGGGCAGTGTATCGCTTGGTTACGGGCGACGCGGGGCGGGGGTTCGGCGGCTTGCCGCGTTGCCGGCCGCGGGACGCGTGGGTATCTTGCGATTGCTGCGGGTGGGGATCCGCGAACCCGCCCCCTCTACGCCAGGCCTGCGCCGATGAAACTCAGTGAGATTGTCCAGCCCGACCGCATCGCGGTGCCGCTGCCGTCGCCCGACAAGCAGACGGCCGTGTTCGGCCTGGCCGACCTGCTGCTCAAGCACACCGACATCACCGACGGCGACGCCCTCAAGCAGGCCATCTGGGCCCGCGAGACGACCCGCACAACCGGCATCGGCCACGGCATCGCCATCCCGCACGGCAAGTGCGCCGGCGTCGGTCGGCTGTACATGGCGATCGGCCGCTGCGCCACGCCGGTCGACTTCGCGTCCATCGACGGCAAGCCCGTCGAGCTCATCATCCTGCTCGCCTCGCCCGTCGACCAGACCGGCCCGCACATCCAGGCGCTGGCCAAGGTGAGCCGGCTGCTGACCGACGCCGACTTCCGCGACCGCGTCAAGGCCGTCGAGACGCCCAGCGACCTGTATGACATGATCGTCGCGCAGGAGTTGGCGCAGGCGACGGTGTAATTCAATTCATTCCGCGTTGTGTTTGGTCATCGCCTTGTCGATGCCTTCGGCGATCCATGTCTCCACGGCGATCGCGGCGGTGTCGAGCGCGGGGTCGAGTTCGTCTCGCTGGGCGGCGCTGAACGGTTGCAGGACGTAGTCGACGGTGGGCACGCGGCCGGGCGGGTCGATGCCGATGCGCAGGCGCGGGTAGGCCTGGGTCGCGAGGACGCGCTGGATGTCCTTGAGCCCGTTCTGCCCGCCGGCCGAGCCCGCGGCCCGCACGCGGATCTTGCCGACCGGCAGGGCGACGTCGTCGACGAGGACGATCAGGTCGGCCGGGTCGAGCTTGTAGAACCGCACGGCCTCGCCGACGGCCAGGCCCGAGCGGTTCATGTAGGTCTGCGGCTTGAGCAGGACGACCTTCTCGCCGGCGACGCGGCCGTCTAGGAAGGCCGAGCGGAACTTGCTGCCGCCGCCGGTGAGCCCGAAGCGACCGGCGACGCGGTCGGCCGCCATCCACCCGGCGTTGTGCCGGGTGCGGGCGTAGTCGGGGCCGGGGTTGCCTAGCGCGACGATCAGCTTCATGCGGCGAGCTTAGCTGTCGTCGCCGGCGGCTTCGTCCTCGCCCTTGCCCTTGTCGATGACCTCGGGCTCGGCGTCGCCGGCCGCGGCGAGCTCTTCGTCGGTGACTTCCTTGACGGTCGAGATCGCGGCGACGGCCATCTGCGGGTCGCTCACGAGCGTGACGCCGTCGGGCAGCGCGATGTCGCCTGCGGTCAGCGGGTGATCGGCGGTGAGGCCGGAGACGTCGACGACGAGTTCGTCGGGGATGGCGTTGGCCTTGCAGCTGACCTTGACCTGCTGGTGGGGGTGCTCGACCACCGCGCCGGCCCCGGCGTCGGGCTCGCCCTTGTAGACCAGGTCGACGTCGAGCTCGACCTCTTCGGTGAGGTCGACGCGGGCGAGGTCGAGGTGGATGACGGTGTCGCCGAGGTAGTCGAACTGGATGTCCTTGACCAGGCAGGGCTCGGGCTTGCCGTCGAGCTGGACGTTGATGAGGTGGTGGCCCTGCTTGAGGGTCTCGTAGGCGTCCTTGGCGTCGGCGGAGACGTGGACGGGGTCGGCGCCGTGGCCGTAGACGACGGCGGGGAGTCGGCCCGAGTCGCGGAGCCGACGGGCGTAGCGGGTGCCGATGCGGTCGCGCTTCTCGACGTCGAGGGTGGGGGTCTCGTGGGTGCTCATGGTGGTTTCCTTTGTTCTTGAGTCGTGTGTTCGGGGTTATCGCTTGCCGCCGCCGCCGTTGTTCTTGAACAGGCTGGAGACGGACTTGTTGTGGTGGACGCGGTACATGGCGTCGCCGAGGAGCGGGGCGACGGTGAGTTCGGTGAGCTTGTCTTCGATCGGCCGGCAGCGGTTGTCGCAGGGGATGGTGTCGGTGACGATGACCTGGCTGATGGGCGACTCGGCGAGGCGTTCGAGGGCGAGGCCGACGAACACGCCGTGGGTCGCGGCGGCGACGACGTCGTTGCAGCCCTCGTCCATCAGGCGTCGGGCGGCCTCGCAGATGGTGCCGGCGGTGGAGATCATGTCGTCGACGAGCAGGGCGGTGCGCCCCTTGACGTGGCCGATGATGTTGGCGGACTTGACCTCGCTGCCCGAGAGGCGGCGTTTTTCGATGATGGCCAGCTCGCCGTCGAGGTAGCCGGCGTATTGGTTGGCGACCTTGACGTTGCCGACGTCGGGCGAGACGACGACCAGGTCGCCCATCTGTTCGCGCATCGACAGCAGGTGCTGGGTGAGGACGGGGTCGGCGTGCAGGTGGTCGAGGGGGATGTCGAAGAAGCCCTGGATCTGGGCGGCGTGGAGGTCGAGGGCGAGCACGCGGTTGGCGCCGGCGGCGGTGATAAGGTTGGCGACGAGCTTGGCGGTGATGGGGGTGCGGCCCTCGTCCTTGCGGTCCTGGCGGGCGTAGCCGAAGTAGGGGATGACGGCGGTGATGCGGCCGGCCGAGGCTCGCTTCAGGCAGTCGATCCAGATCAACAGTTCCATCAGGTGGGCGTTGACCGGGTGGTAGGTCGATTGGATGACGAAGCAGTCGCGACCCCGCACGTCCTCGTCGATCTTGACGAGCAGTTCGCCGTCGGGGAAGAGCTCGGTCTTGCCCTGACCGAGCGGGAGGTCGAGGTGCTGCGTGATCGACTCGGCCAGTTGGCGCGAGGCGCGGCCGCAGAAGACCTTCATCTGGTCGGCGTCGGGCGAGCTCACGGGGCGGCCTCCTGCGTGGCGGGCAGGCCAAGGCGGTCGCGCAGGATGGCGTCGACCTCGGCGAGCTGGGTGGGGGTGTTGATCCCGAGCACGTCCTGCGGGGGCACGGCGTCGACCACGGCGATGGTGCCGCCTGCCTCGCGGACAAGTCGGGGGACATCGGTGAGGTAATACTCGCCCTGCGCGTTGTCGGAGGAGAGCTTGCCTAGCGACTCGAGCAGGGCGGGGGTGCGGTAGCAGAGGTAGTTGGGGTTGACCTCGTTGACGGTGAGCTGATCGGGGGTGGCGTCTTTCTGCTCGACGATGGCGACGAGCTGGCCGTCGGCGTCGCGGATGATGCGGCCGTAGCCGGTGGGGTCGTCGAGTCGCGAGGTGGCGAGGGTGCCGTCGGCGTGTTGGGCGCGATGGGTGTCGAGCAGGGCGGCGAGGGTGGCGTCGCGGATGAGCGGGCCGTCGCCGTTGAGGACGAAGACGTCGCCGGAATGATCGGCCAGGACGGGCCGGGCCATCATGGCGGCGTGGCCGGTGCCGAGCTGTTCGCGTTGGTGGACGAAGCGCAGGTCGGGCTGGCCGTCAAAGAGCTCGATGACGCGGTCGGCCTGGTAGCCGACGACGACGACGATGGGGGAGGCGCCGACGGCGCGGCAGGCCTCGATGACCCAGTGCAGCATCGGCTTGCCGGCGACCTCGTGGAGGACCTTGGCGAGGTCGGAGCCCATGCGCGTGCCCTTGCCGGCGGCAAGGATCACCGCGGCGGGGTTGGGCGGGCTGTCGGCGGGGGCGGTCATCGTTGATCGGCTCCGAGGGCGTCGGCCGCGATCCGTGCCGGACGCGGGCGGGAAAGCAGGCCCACCAGGACTCGAACCTGGAACGCAAGTACCAAAAACTTGTGTGTTGCCAATTACACCATGGGCCTAGCGGTCGGCTGCTGGATTCGGCCCGACGCCGATCCTCGCAGAGGGCCGACCTCGGCGTCGCGACGGCTGCCGCGAGTAGAGGGGCCCGGCGTCGATCGATACTCGCCACGCCCGCTTCCGGGGGCACGATCGTGGCTGGCTGTCCGCGCCTGGGGCGTCGCGGTCGGCGTCAATCGACGTCGGCAGTGTAAGAGTCGCGGGCGCGAGAGACAACCGCGTGGCGATGCGAGGTCATCGATCGATTTCGAGCAGGCTGTGGGGCGACTCGGGCTGGCCGGTGCGGGCGGAGAGCAGGGTGGCCAGGCCGCAGGCGACGGCCTGGCGGAGGCGGGCGAGCTTGGGGTGGGCCTCGGGCTGGGTGTCGAGCTGGCGCCAGTGATCGGCGAGGAGGTCGGCGGGGTCGGCGGGGGTGTGGGGGTCGGGGGTGCCGTCGACGGGCGGGTCGCCGTCGGCGAGAACAAGGAAGGCGTGGTCGGTGAGCTCGAGAGTGCCGTGGGCGGCGAAGACCTCGAGGCGTCGGCGGGTGGCGATGGCCTGGTCGGAGACGACGACGGTGGCGGCGGCGGACTTGAGGCCTCGGCCGTGGGCAAGGACGGTGCCGTGGACGGCCAGGGGGTCGTCGGGCTGGCGGGC
>JBCBUE010000112.1:0-6536 GCA_039818285.1 Planctomycetota bacterium
CGAGCCTTCGCGGTTGCCATCGAGGTAGGGCATCAGGTCCTTGCCGTCGAGAGGCTTGTGGTCGGCCTCGACGCCGGCCGCCGCGAGGACGGTGGCCATCATGTCCAGCGAAAGCACGGTGCCGTCGTAGGATCGGTCGGGCTCGATCCGGGCCGGCCAGCTCATGAGGAAAGGCACGCGGATGCCGCCCTCGAAGGCGTCGCCCTTGTGCCCGCGCAGCGGCGCGTTGCTGGACCAGGGATACTTGCCCCCGTTGTCGCTTAAGAAGAACACGATGGTGTTGTCGCGTACACCGGCGTCGTCGAGCGCGTCCATGACGCGGCCGACGCCCTGGCTGAGCGAATACACCATCGCGGCGTAGACGCGTTCCTTCTCATCCTCGACGTGGGCGAAGCGGGCGACATCTTCCGCCTTGGCCTCGATCGGCGTGTGCGGCGCGTTGTAGGCGAGGTAGAGGAAGAAGGGGGCGTCGCCGTCTGCGGCGCGTTCAATGAAGGCCGCGGCCTCGTCGGAGAGGACGTCGGTGAGGTAGCCCTCGAGATTGGTCAGGCTTTCGCGGTTGCGTTGCAGGGGCAGGCGGTTGTGGTACCAGGGCGTGTCGAGATGCCAGGTCGTGTCGGGGTCGGGGTAGGTCTCGGGGAAGTAATGGTGGCCGCCGGTGCGGAAGCCCATGTAGAAGTCGAAGCCACGGTTGAGCGGGTGGAAGGGCTCGGCGACGCCGAGGTGCCACTTGCCGACCATGCCGGTTTGGTAGCCGGCTTCCTGGAGGTAGGTCGGAAGGGTCTTCTCGTCGGGGGGCAGGCCGATGTCGTGGCGTGTCGGCGCGAAGGGCGGGTTGATGACAAACCCGAAGCGTTGCTGCCAGCGGCCGGTGATGAGCCCGGCGCGGCTGGGCCCGCAGTAGGGGTGGGTGACGTAGCCGGCGGTGAGGTTGACGCCGCTGGCGGCCAGCGCGTCGAGCGCGGGCGTGGGCGTCGAGCCGCCGTTGAAACCGACGTCGCCGTAGCCGAGGTCGTCGGTGACGATCATCACGACGTTGGGGCGAGGGTCGGCGGCGGCGAGGCCGACGGTCAGGGCGGCCGCGGTGCCGATGAACAATCGTTGGACGTGATGCATGGCGTGGGCTTCTGGTAAGACGGTCAAGCGAGCCGCTGGGCCGCCGGGTCGCCGGTGGCGCTAAGGCGGTCAAGCATCGCGGTGTAGAGCTCGTCGACGCGGGGCTTGGGGCCGATGTTCGCGTTGGCGAGTTCGAGCTGATAGGGATCGTTGACGAGGTTGCTGTATCGCACACTCTCGGGGTTGTCGTGGCGGGGTGACCAGGTCCACAGCGCGTCGTTCTGGCTGCGGACGCCGCGCCACCCGGCGGCGGGGTTCTGCGGCGAGCGCGGGCCCTGGATGAGGGTGACGCCGGGGCAGGTGTCGCGCTTGCCCAGCCAGTGGTCGCTGTGGTCGAGCCCTTCGACGCTGTCGGCGGCCTGGAGCCCGGCGAGGCCGGCGAGCGTTGGGTAGACGTCGGGCGTGTTCATCAGCAGCGGGTCGAACCGTGGCGCGATCCGCCCCGGCCAGCGAACCACAAACGGCACGCCGATCGACTCTTCGTAAGGCTGGTTCTTGCTCATCAGTTCGTGCGAGCCGAGCATCTCGCCATGGTCGGACGTGATCACGACGACGGTATTGTCGGCCAGGCCGGCCTCGTCGAGGAACGCCAGGATGCGCGAGAACTCGTGGTCGATCGAGGTCGTCGCGGCGTAATAGGCGTGCATCGCGGCGTCGAGGCTGGTCACGCGGGAGTACCGTTGGTACTTCGGATCGTCGTGGCGCTTCGGCCAGCGGCCGGTGACGTTGGCGCGGCGTGGCAGGCCGGCCGCGTCGTCGGGGTACCTGGCCATGAACTCGCGCGGCGCGATGAACGGGGGGTGCGGCGGGTTCCACGAGACCATCGCGAGGAACGGCCGGTCGGCGTCGCGGTCGTCGCGCAGGTAACGCAGCAGCTCGTCGGTCTCAACGGTTGGCGACCAGCGGTCGAACTCGATCGGCGTCGGCTCGTCCCGCCAGTAATGCGGCCGCATGTGGCGATCCATCGCGTTGTAGGCGAACCAGTGCTGCCAGCCCTGGCGGCGTGGGCCCGGCGGGGTGAAGGCGTCCCAGCCGCCGGCCCCGTCGTTCGGCCGCGGGTCGCGGTTGACCGAGGGTTCGCAGAGGTGCCACTTGCCGAAGTAGGCGGTGTGGTAGCCGGCGTCGCCGAAGACCTCCGCGATGCAGCGGTGCTCGGTGCCCAGCTCGAGGCCCTTCTGGTTGGGCGAGCAGTTGGTGGTCAGCCCGTGGCCCGGCGGGTAGAGGCCGGTCTGCAGGCTGGCGCGGTAAGGCGTGCATAACGGGAAGCCGGCGATGGCGTTGGGCAGCACCAGCGACTGCCTGGCGAAGGCGTCCATGTGAGGCGTCTGCACCGGGTCGGCATCCGGCATGCAGCCGAGGGCGTGGCGACGCCACTGGTCGGCGAAGACGTACAGCACGTTGGGGCGGGACGCGTCGGTGGCGCGAGGCGTAGCCGAGGCGGGTTGGGCCGAGGCGGCGGGCGTCCGGCCCAGCAGCGAGGCGGCGCCGGCGCCGGCGGTCATGGCGAGCATCTGGCGGCGGGTCAGGCGGTCTTCGAGGGACATGGCGGATCGCGGAGTGGGGGCGAGTAGAAAGGTGGCCCGACGCGGCAACGCCGGGCCACCGTGGAGAGATCGGCTGGTCCCGGGTTACGACCGGCGACGCGCGGCGATCGCGAGCAGGCCGAGCGAAGCAAGGCCCAGTGAGCCGGGCTCGGGGATGATCTCGAACTGCCATTGATCGAGGCGGATATCGCCGCCGAAGCCGACGCTCAGGTTGCCCGACGCGGGGTCCGTTCCGCCATCCAGCACCGGCGTCACGCTCGTGACATCGATGAAGCTTCCATCGTCATCAGAGGTGGTGAATGCAGTGTTCGCATTATTCGTGAAGGCCCAAGCAAGGCGGCCCGCGGCGACGATTAAATCACTGCTGAAGCCCGTGAGCTGGAGCGTGTAGCCGGCGGGCAGCCCGGTCAGGTCCCAGTCGAAGCTGATGAGTTCCTGCCCGTCGCCGTTGTCGAGGCGGAAGTTATTCGCCCCGCCATTGATGCCCCAGCCGCCGTTGCTGCCGTGGACGCCGAAGAAACGCAACGGTGTATCCAGCGTCACGCTGAAAGAAGTGTTGAACAGGGTGGGGTCGGTGGTCGAACCTGTCACGGTCGCTGAGCCACCGTTGATGTCACCGAAGTCGCCACCGGTCGTGACGCTGATGTTGCCAGTGCCGTCGATGGCGAAGTCGAACGTCCAATCGTTGCCGCTGAATTGGTCGTTCGCTGCGGCGGAGAAGTCGACGGTGAACACGTCGGCCTGAGCCGCGCCGCCGATGGCGAGGGTGGCGACCGCCATGCCAGCCGTTGTCTTGAACCAGTTCTGCTTTTGCATCTTGCTTAACCTCCTAAAAGGGTGAATCAAACGTGTGCCCGAGCGACGCGTCGGGCGGACTCAAGAGGGTCGTTCAGCCGGCTTCGGTGTGGTGCCAGCGTTCATCGATGTACCGGTCGTTGTGTCGGTCGAGCAGCGCCGCCAGGCGGTCGTGCAGGTCGTCCATCTCGGCGTCGCGGCCCATGCCCGGCTCCATGCATTCGAGTTGGTACGGGTCGTTGGCGACGTCCCACATCGCGCGGCGTTGCTCGCCGAGCAGGGCGCGGTACTGCGGGGCCTGGCCGATGGCGTACGACCGGTCGGCGGTGCGGACCTGACGGAAGGCCCGGGTCCAGCGCTCATGGCTCGCGCCGCGGTCGAAGCCGATGAGCACCGAATCGGGGCTGTCGGCCGAGCCGCCGCGGATGATCGGCGTGAAGTCGAAGCCGTCCATGACCGTCGGTGGCGTGAGCCCGAGCAGGCTGAGCATCGTCGGGGCCATGTCGATGCTGCTCATGAGTCGGTCGACCTCGCCGGCCTGCCCGCCGCGCGGGTCGCGGACGAGGAACGGCACGTGGATCGACTCTTCGAAGGGCACGCCCTTGGCCATGCGACCGTGGCTGCCGAGCATCTCGCCGTGGTCGCTGGTGAAGACGACGACGGTGTTGTCGGCGACGCCGAGGCGGTCGAGTTCGTCGAGCAGGCGGCCGAACTCGTGGTCGATCGAGCTGCACGCGCCGAAGTAGCCCGGGCCGGCGATCTCGAAGGGGTCGCTAAGCAGGCGTTCGTCGTCCCAGGTCCGCATCTTGCGGAAGTTGGGCGGGCGCTTGGCGTTCGCCATGTCGGGGTAGAGGGCCTCGAACTCGGCCGGGGCCTTGAAGCCGCCGCGCACGTCGGACTTGGTGGGATTGCGTCGGCGGTCGCCGTAGGTCGCGCCGTAGCCGCCGTGGGGCGGGGAGTAGCTGAGCATCAGCGCGAACGGCTCGTCGGCGTTGGCGTGGTCGCGGAGGAAGCCCAGGCCCATGTCGGTCTCGTAGGTGACCTGCCAGGCGGGATCATCTTGTGTGTCGCGGTCGTCGTTGACTTGGTAGTCGATCTCGAAGTGGCGATGGCCGGAGAACGGCATGGCGAAGAGGTCGAGGCCGTGGCGTCGCTCGACGGGCACCGGGTTGTTGTGGTGGAGGTTGCCGTCGAGGTGCCACTTGCCGATGTAGCCGGTGCGATAGCCCGCGGCCTTGAGGCGGGACGGCAGCGACTGGCCGTCGGTGGGCAGCAGGGCCTCGTTGGTCCAGTTGCCGGTCGACTGAGGCAAGCGGCCGGACAGGATGCACGAGCGATTCGGCCCGCAGATGGGGATCGCGGTGAAGCTGTTGGTGAAGTCGGTCGCGGTCCGGGCGAAGCGATCGACGTTTGGCGTGAGTACCGGGTCCAGGCCGAGATAGCCCATGGCATGCCAACGCCACTGGTCGGACATGACGAAAAGCAGGTTGGGGCGCTCGCCGGACTTGCTCGCGGTGGACACGGCGTGAGCCCTCTTACCGAGCGCGGCGCCGGAGCCGACGGCCACGCCCGAGGCGATTGCGCTTTGCAGGAATCGTCGGCGGGTGAGTGGGTCGGTCATAGCGTCGTGGCTCGCGATGGAAAGAAAAGATGACGCGAAGTGAGCGTCAGTCGCGGAGCGTGATGCGGGTAGTCACCGGCGCGTTATCGGCGGCTGGAGCGGCATTCCTGGGGATCGCCACGTTCTCGGCGTGGCCGTCGAGCAGCAGCACGTTGTTGGCAGAGTTGGGGTGCCAGCTGGCCGAACGATTTGGGGCGGTCACCAGCGGGTGGTCGTTTCCGAACCAATACGCGGAGAACCGCATGGAGAAGTGCGTGCTGGTGCCGCTGTTTTGCGGACCGAAGTCGGACAGGGTGACTATGTCAACCGGGCTGTTGTTCGTGATCTGAGAGGGCACGGCGGAGTTGGGGCTTTTGGCAATGCCGCCGATGTCAATGTGCCAGGTCTGCCCGTCAAGGTTGCCGGTGTCTTGGTCTTGGTCAGCGTCCCACGCGAAAGCGGCGGGCGAGAAACCATCTCCAGCCGTCCGATCGCTGGCGAGGAAGCCGAAGCCGTTGTGGGCGTACGAGCGGACGCCGAACGCGTCTTCCCAGAAGGGATTGGACGGGCAGCGGAAGATCTCGCGACGGCCGTTGACATGGACATCGGTGGTCTCGTCGTTGAAGTGGTCGCCGGCGTAGTCGACGGCCGGGAAACCGAGATAAGTGGCGAGCTCAGACTCCCAGCGCCCTCGCCAAAAATTATCAAACTCGGTGCGAACCTTGGCGGCTGTGATTAGGCCGTTGTAGTCGCCGGCATAAGCGTGTTGCCCAATGCCTAGCTGGCGTTGGTTAGAGAGGCAGGCCACGGTCTGCGCGGTGCTCCGAGCAGCCTGCAGTGCGGGCAGCAGAATGGCGATCAACAACGCGATGATGCTGATCACCACCAGCAGTTCGATGAGCGTGAAGCCGGGGCGATGGAGGAGACGGGGCATGGTTCTACCTAGTGAAGAGAAGCAAAACGGACCTGGTGGGCGACGCGATACGGACGGAAAGTTAAGGCCTTAACCTGCAATCCAAAATAAAGCCTCACTGAACTAGGGTGGACGACCCTCGAATCAAGAGATCGGACTCCAACGTGACGACTTGAGACGGGCGTCCTTGCAGTCCGCGTAGGGCTTGGTCGCACAACGCCTCAGCAATCACAGCCACCGGCTCAGCGATTACCGTCAGGCCGGGACGCTGCCACGCCGTGTCGATCAGGTCGTCCGAGCCGACGACCGCAAGGTCGTGCCCGATGCAACGACCGGCGTCTTGGGCCGCGGAAAACACCGCCCCGCAGACCACGGCGTGGTGGATCAGCAACGCATCGATCTGCGGGTGTCGCTCGAGCAGCGACCGCGTCGCCTCGTACCACGCCTGCAGCGGCTCGTCTTCGTTCACGCCCACCATCCACTCGCGGCGGCAGTCAAGGCCCGCCGCCTGGGGTGCTTCATGCAGGAGCCCGGGGGTGTCGTAGCGACTTCCGTTTTGAATATGCGT
>JBCBUE010000113.1:0-6459 GCA_039818285.1 Planctomycetota bacterium
GCAAGTTGGTCAACGCACCGCCGTGACTTGCCACCACCGCCGACGCCGCCGAGCACGGCGAGCCGGCCGGGGTGCCCGCGATCTGGGGCGACGGCGAGGCGGCGGGCGCCGGCGTGGGCGGCCTGATCGACGTGGTCGCCTGACCGCCGGGCTACCCTCCGCCCGTGGCCAAGACCGCCCGCAAGACATTCAAGCCGCCGACCCCGGATCAGTGGCTCGCCGCGAGTCGCCGCCGACGCATGGTCACGGTCGTGATCGTCGCGGCCTGCCTGGCGACGCTCATCGCGGCCGACCGCGGGGGCTGGCTGCTCGTCCCCGCCGACGACCGGGCCACGTATCACCTGGCGACCGCCCGCGTCGTCGGCGTGCTCGACGGCGACACGATCGATATCGACCTGCCCGACGGCGATCACGCGACCACGCGCGTCCGGCTGTGGGGCGTCGACACCCCCGAGGTCGGCAAGGCCGAGCTGGGCACCGAGGACCAGCCCGGCGCCGCCGAGGCCGAGACCGCCACGCGCCGCTGGGCCGTCGGCCGCGAGGTCGTGCTCGAACTCGAGCCGCACAGCACCCGTGGCCACTACGGCCGGCTGCTCGCTTACGTCCGCCTGCCCGAAGGGGACCTGCTTAACGAGCGATTGCTGCTTGAGGGGCTGGCCCGGGCCGACGGGCGGTTTGCGCACCACCGCGAGGAGCGGTTCGCGCTGCTGGAAGAGCAGGCCCGGAAGCGCGGGTTGGGGCTATGGGCACGCGACCGGGCCGACTAAGGTGATGGGGCTTCCGGGCGCGCGGACACCGAGCATGGATCGAGAATCGTGGCTGCCGTTGGGCGTGGGCGTCGTCGTGGCGATCGTGCTGCACCTCGCGGCCGCGCCGCTGTTGGCCGTGCGTGTCTTCGACCCCAACGCGGATGAACCGCCCGCCGCCCGCCGCGCCACGACCCCGCCCAAGCAGGACCCCACCGACCCCGACCAACCCCCGCCGCCCCCGCCCGAGCAACGCCGGGTCTTCCTCGGCAGCGACGACGCCGAGCCGCTCACCACCGTCGCCTGGCTGGCCTACGACGACTTCCAGGAGCTCGTCGCCCCCCAGGCCAGGACGCTCCAGCCGGTCGTGCAGACCACCGTCGAACCGACGCCCGACGCCCCGCCCGTCGTCGACGCCACCCCGCCCGCGCCCCTCCGACCCGAGCCGCCCACCCCCGCGCAGCCCACGCCGCCGTCCCCACCCACACCCCCCGCCGTGGCCGCGCCCAACGAGGCCACCCCCAGCCCCCCCGCCCCGGCCGAGCCCGTCCCCGCCACGCCCCTCGACCAGGTCACCCTCGCCCAGGCCGCACCCCCTCTGCCTCCCGGTGCCCAGGCCGCCCCGGGCATCGCCACCCCCCAACGCCCCGGCAGCCTCAGCGACGCCGACCCACCCGACCCCACGCCCACGCCAGTCCCCGGCCAGGCCGACGAACCCATCGACAACCCCCAGCCCACCGACGCCGACCGCGCCACCAACACCGAACTCGAGTCCGATCCCGACAGCCTCCCCGACGAGCCCACCGACGCCCCCCAGCCCCGCGCCACCGGCCAGGCCGACGCCGGCCTCGTCGACCCTCAGCCGCGCGACGACGACGACGCCCGCACCCCCGCCGATCAGGCCGCCCCCCTCGACCAGCCCGCCGGCCGACCCAACGACCCCACGACCGACCCCAGCACCGCCGACACCGCCGAGCCCTCGCCCGACGCCACCGAGCCCGACGACCCCAGCCTCGCGACCGCCACCCCCAGCCCGCCCCCCACGCCGCCCACGCCACCGGCCCCCGTCGCGCCCCCCGCCTCCGAGTCCCCCGCTCGCCCCACCTCCGCCCCGCTCCAGGAACGCGAGGTCCCCCCCTCCCAGCTCACCCGCGTCGAGCTCGATACCCCCGTCCGCCCCGGCCGGGTCATCACCGGCCCCGGCATCCAGATCAACACCGTCGTCCCCCGCATCTCCACCGTCGCCCGCATCTCCACCCTCCCCTACGGCAACCCCAAGTACGCCGTCACCTTCGACACCGACGGCGTCGTCATCAACGTCGACCCCATCCGACCCGCCGGCCCGGCCAACTGGGAAGGCCCCATCGTCAACTCGCTCTACAACTGGACCGCCACCGGCGAACGCCTCGCCGACCAGACCCGACCCTTCACCATCGAGTTCACCCTCCGACTCTTCGGGAGCACACGCGACGACGACCAAGACGACGCGTCCGAGAAGCCCAACGAGCAAGAAGACACGGGGTCATAACGCTCCGACGCGCCGGCCACGGGCGCTTCGCACGCCCGGATAACCGTCGCCCTCGGGGGACGACTTATCTAGAAGCCATCGCCCCTTAATCCGCACCCGCCGTGCGATCGATGTTCCAGTACCCACCCGAGCCCCGGCCACGCTCGACTCGTCGTCCCCCCATCGCCATCGCCGGAGGTTCGATATGCCCGCGTCCCGATCGATCGCCAACAAGTCGCAAGACGACCCCTCAAGGTTCAGCCTCGACCGCATCTCCGAGCTCGCGGGCGACCTCTCCTCAAGCATCGACCGCGCGATCGAGCACATCACCGACGTCAACGAGCAGACCCGCCTGCTCTCCTTTAACGCCCAGATCGAGGCGGCCCGCGCCGGCGGACAAACCGGCGCCGCCTTCGCCGTGGTCGCCCAGGCCATCCAGCAGCTCTCCGAGCGCACCAGCGGCGTCGCCGCCGAGATGCGCGACAAGACCCAGGGCGCCATCGCCGAGGTCAACCGAGTCAGCGATCACATGGCCGGCGCCATGCGCGGCACCCGCCTCACCGACCTCGCGCTCAACAACATCGACCTCATCGACCGCAACCTCTACGAACGCACCTGCGACGTCCGCTGGTGGGCCACCGACGCCGCCCTCGTCGACGCTCTTACCGAGCCCACGCCCGACGCCACCCGTTACGCCGGCGAACGCCTCGGCGTCATCCTCTCGGCCTACACCGTCTATCACGACCTGGTCCTCACCACCCTCGACGGCCAGGTCATCGCCAACGGTCGGCCCGACCGCTACGCCTCGCAGGGCGCCAACGCCGCCGACGCCGCCTGGTTCCGCCAGGCCGTCGCCGGCCGCTCCGGCGACGACTACGGCTTCGAGGCCGTCCACGCCTCGCCCCTGGTCGATCGACAACGCGTCCTTGCCTATTCCTGCACCGTCCGCGAACGCGGCCACGCCAACGGCAAGCCCCTCGGCGTCCTGGGCGTCCTCTTCAACTGGGACGACCTCGCCCAGGTCATCGTCAAACGCACCCCCCTCGCCGAGGACGAATGGCCCAACACCCGCGTCTGCATCGCCGACGACCACGGCCTGATCCTCGCCGACTCCCAGGACCAGCTCCTCACCGCCTCGCTCGAGATCGACGCCCGCGCGGCCTACGACCAGAAGCGCGGCTTCCTCGAACGACGCATCGCCGGCCGCGACAGCGTCGTCGCACACGCCCTGGCCCCCGGATACGAGACCTACACCACCGGCTGGCACTCGGTCATCGTGCAGGCCTTGCCCGACGATCGCGCGGGCGCATCACGCCGGGCCGCCTGAGACAGGCACGCGCCCAACACCTCGTCGCAAACCCCTGACGCGATCAATCCCCGGGCGGCGTCGACGGCGCCCCGTCCGTCAGCTGATCGTCTTTCACCCAGTACCGCTGCATCACCAGGAAGGTGAACGACGCCGACCACGTCACCAGCACCAGCCCGGTCAACGCCTCCAACGCCACCAACATCCGCAACGGCCCCTCGGGCGTGATGTCCCCGAACCCCACCGTCGTGTACACCGCCGCCGAGAAGTACGCCGCGTCCGACCAGCCCCCGTCGTACGCCCCGAGCAGCTCCCCGCCGTCCGGCCCGACCCCGTTCGTCAACACCCAGTACACCACCGCGTACAGCCCGATCTCCAGCAGGTGTACCGTCAGCAGGTAGAGGATCGTCAGCGGCAACATGATCCGGTGGTGCCCGCGCGACCAGCGCTTCAGCATCCGGATCGCCAACGCCAACGCCTCGTAGTGCAGCAGCACGCACAGGATCGTCACCAGCGCCGCCGCGACGATCACCGGCCAGTCGTTCACCTCCTCCACCGCCACGACCTCGACCACCTCGATCATCCCCACAGCCTACCCGCCTCACCCCTACACTCCCCGCCATGCCACGCATCAACGCCATCCACCACGTCGCCCTCTGGGCCCGCGACTTCGACGCCGCCCGCGCCTTCTATGTCGACGCCCTGGGCCTGACCCCCGTCTACAGCTGGGGCGACGCCCCCGACCGCGCCATCATCCTCCGCTGCGGCGACGGCCCCCACGCCGGGCACGTCGAGGTCTTCGAGAAGCCCGCCGACCACCCCGACACCCCCGCCGAAGCGCGCCTCATGCACCTCGCGCTCAACACCGACGACGTCGACGCCATGCACGCCCGCGCCCTCGCCGCCGGCGCCGCCGAACGCATGGCCCCGCGCGACGTCGATCTCGACAACACCCAACACCCCCACGACGCCGCCGTCCCTCCACGCTTCACCCCCCGCATCTCCTTCGTCGTCGCCCCCAACGGCGAGGTCATCGAGTTCTTCGACGACCCCCTCGCCCGCGGCTGACGCCCGACGCCCCCCGCGACACAGCCCACTAAAACCTCAAGCCGCGGTAAACCCCAGCGGCGCGGGTGTCACTCACTCATGCGGCCCCCGAACCCGGCACGCCGCGTGACTCACCGCCCAGGAGCCAACCGTGCCCGGACTCCCGCGCCTCAGCGTCCTCGTCGCCGTCGTCTCCGCTTGGCTGGCGTGCCCCGCCCACGCTCAGCAGCGACTCTCGGCGTCGTCCCACCTCGGCGTCGCGCCGCTCACCGTCCAACTCACCGCCACGCCTGATGACGACGCCGCGGCGCACGACGTCGCGTGGACCGTCAACGGCCAAGAGCTCGCAACCTCTCCCTCGATCGAACACACCTTCCACGACGCCGGCAACCATCGGGTCACGCTCACGCTGACCGGCGCCGCCGGCCAGACCACCACGCAGTCGATGACGATCACCGTCGCCGAGCACGCCTGGTCGCCGAGCGAACCCGTCACCGAGCGGGACGCACGCCGATTCCTCTGGCAGGCGTCGTTCGGGCCGAACGACGCGGCCGTGCGCGAGGTCATGCAAGACGGGTACGAGGCGTGGATCGACCGCCAGCTCGCGACCCGGCCGACGCTACTCTCCGTCGCGCTAGCGCAGTCGCGACCCGCGCCCGATGAGGAGGAAGAAGAGTTCGAGGAGCCCGACCCCGACGAGCCGCCGCGACGCGCCAACTACTACGAAGCCGTCATGTTGATGGACGACCTGTTCGTCTCGTCCCCGGACCAGCTCCGCCAGCGCACCGCCTGGGCGCTCATGCAGGTCATCCCGGTCAACGCCTGGCTGGCCGTGCCCGACGACGAGTTCGTCCAGCACGGCCACCCCGACCTCGTCAACACCTACCTCCGCCACGCGCTGCCCAGCGATCGCGTCAACTCACACGGCAAGTACGAGGACCTGCTGCTCGACCTGACCTTCAACAGCGCTATGGCCCAGTGGCTCACCTACAAGGGAAGCGAAAAAGCCAATGGCGAGCTCGGCACCACGCCCGACGAAAACTACGCCCGGGAGGTCATGCAGCTGTTCACCATCGGCCTCGACCGCCTCCAACCCGACGGCACGCCCGTGCTCGACGCCCAAGGCCAACGCCTCCCCAACTACACCAATCAAGACATCACCGAGTTCGCCCGCGTGTTCACCGGCCTGGTCGACGGCGAGGCCGAGGAAGAGGGCGACGACAACATGTCCGCCGCCCGAACCAAATGGTGGGTCCCGCACCACGACTTCGGCCGAAAACAGCTGCTCGCCTACCCAGGCGCCCAGCCCAAAGACGGCGTCATCCCAGCCGCCCCGCGCTCGCAACGCAACGCCCAGCGCGCCACCAAAGAAGTCCGCGCCGCCATCCGCAACCTCATCGAGCACCCCAGCCACGCCCCCTTCCTCGCGCGGCTGATGATCCAACGCTTCACCACCTCCAACCCCACGCCCGGCTACGTCCGGCGCGTCGCCGAGGCCTACCAAGGCAACGGCCCCCATGGCCAAGGCAAGCGCAGCAACCTCGCCGCGATGGTCAAGGCCATCCTCCTCGACGACGAGGCCCGCAACCCCGCCTACATCTCCAACCCCTACCACGGCACCGTCATCGAGCCGCTGCGCATCGCCGTCGCCAGCGCCCGCGCGCTCGACCTGCACCAGCCCGCCCCGCGCCTCGCCGCCTCCCGGCTCGAGATCGCCTGGGAGTTCACCGAGCTCACCGGCCAAGGCGTCCTCGAGCCGCCCACCGTCTTCGGCTTCTTCCTGCCCACCTACACCCCGCCCAACACCGACCTCCACGCCCTCGGCCTCGTCGCGCCCGAGCTGCAGATCCTCG
>JBCBUE010000114.1:0-6214 GCA_039818285.1 Planctomycetota bacterium
ACGGCACCGTCACGATCGGGGACAGCGTCACGATCGAGACCCAGGCGGACGGCATCTACGGCCCCGAAGAGATCGGCATCACCGTCAGCGCTCTGTCGTCCAGCGACGGGTCCGGCGGCTGCGGCCGAGCGCAGGTTAGCTTCTCGGCAGGCCAGGCGATCAATGTGGATACCGCCGCCAGCCAGATTCACGCCGACACCACCGTCTATACCGCCACCAGCACCGAACTCACCATCTCCCTCGTCGGCCACGATTACGACCGCTACACCTACGATCCGCCATGCTCGCCCGCCGTTGTCAATAACGAGTATCCCGATTCCATCGGCCTCGTCGATTACGAGGTGACCAACGGGCCGGGCACGATCGAGCAGGTCGACGGCCGTTGGTATTACGTCGCGCCCGAGTCGATCGACGGCCTCACCGAGTCGGTCACCATCACCGCCGTCGTCGACGACGCCAACACCGACGACCGCGACGACCCCGAGAACCGCGACCTCACCCTCGATATCACCGTCGGCCAACCGACCTGGGAAGACGGTCTTGCCATCGGTCAAGACGGAGAGCCCGGATACCCCTATTCGCCACAGCAAGACCTCTCATTGATTAGCGGGTCGTTCCCGGACGGTGATGTCGTTGTGCCGGGTTCGACCTACCAGGCGGGCCTAAGTGGTTTCGTTGGCGATCTTGACGACTTCATCGACCCGTTCGGCGGGCCGGACGACACGCAGACTACGACCGCGATCGCAGACACCGTCGAGGTCACCTGGTCGATCTCCACCGGGACCATCGACCCCGAGACCGGTGTCTTCACCGTCCCGCAGACCGGTGACTTTTTCTCCAGCAGCTACCCCAACCCGCACGTCGTGATTACCGCGACGATCGACGACGTGGCCCAGCTGCTCGAAGGCGAGGGCGGCGATCGCGATGACGAACCACTCGTGAAGCAACGGACGTGGCAGGTCTACGCCCCCTTCTGGACCCCGGACACCCCGATCACCCAGACCAGCCAAACTGCCAGCGTCTTCGGCCCTGAATCGGTCGAGCTCGGGAGTGCGTCGGTCGGCTTTTCGCTCGGGGGTGCCTTCGAGGACTTCGACCGACGCGAAGACCGCTCGACGAGCCAGTCGCCCTCCGAGCAACAGCAGCCCGACACGCTCAACGTCACCTGGTCCGTCAGCGGCGGCGGGTCCATCGACCCCAGCTCCGGGGTTTACACGCCGCCCCCGGCCCCCGACGACCCCGGCTCGAACACCTACGGCCTGGCCGTCATCACGGCCACGGTCGACGACACCGCCATCATCCCAGCCGGTGAGTTCGGCAACCGCGATGACGCGCCGCTGTCATTCAGCAAGGCGGTCACGCTGTACTACACCGAGTACGACGAGCCGTATTGGATTCCCGCCTCGCCGATCGACACTTCCCAGGCCCAGATCACCAGCTCCAACGGCACCGACGAGGTCGTGCTCGGCGAGGTCGTCACGTTCAGCGTGACGGGCAGCTACACCGACGACGACAAGCGCATCGATCCCTCCGGCCCCGACACCACCGACGCCGACAGCTTCCAGGACGTCGTCTGGTCCGCCTCGGCCGGCCAGATCGACCCGGCCACCGGCGAGTTCACCGCGCTGCTCGACCCCAGCGACCCCGAGCAGGTTGTCACGATCACCGCCACCATCGACGACAGCCCCAAGAGCACCAACGGCGAGGCCGGCTCACGCGACGACCCCGCGACCGAGCTGACCTACCAGATCAAGCTCACCCCGCCGATCGATCTGCAGATCGCGGGCCTGTCCGAGGAGGATGAAGACACTCCCGACAATGCCGTGCTCATCGGTGCCTCCACGCGCGACGCAGACCAGGATGACGTGCTCGACTTCGTCGATTACGACAGCGCCCAGGCGTTCACGACCGCCACGCTCACCCTCGACACGGAGCTCCAGAACGTCGATCTCGCCCAGAGCGAGGTCCGACTCGACTACACCGGCCCGTCGAGCCTGACGTCCGACCCGCTCGCCGTCGCGGCCGGAATGCGCGTGTGGTTTAAGGACGGCAGCCAATCGCGGTCTGCCAGTGATTACTGGAAACCCGGCGAGTCGCTCTCTCTGCAGGAGATCATCACCCGCAGCGGCATCGACCTGAGCGCCGGCTCAACGCTCCCGCTCTACCTCGAAGCCCTGCCCGGTTTCGACGCCGAGCCCATCGAGGTGATCGCCACCGCCGACCTCATCGCCGACGACTGGGACGACTCGCAGCCTGAGTTCGCCGATGCGTCCTACGCCAAGCCCCTAACTTCATGGTCATTCATTGATGCTGACCGTGATGGCACCATCCGCAATGACCAGTCCGACCAGACCGTTTCTTCTGACCCGTTCTGGTTCTGGCTTAACGACGACGCCGATCGCTACGTCGAAGACTATCCCAACGGCAAATCGGCTGACGCGATCATGGACGATCCGAGCGCCCAACAGGCCGATTCCGAGGTGGATGGAATCGGCTGGAACTCCGGGGTTTCCGACGCCGAGACTCGGCGCGTGATCCAACGCGACCTCGAAGACTTTACCCGTCTGGGCGTCTGGGTTTCGCCCGATGCCTGGATCGAGGCGGATGAGCTGCGTTTTACGCTCGACGCTGCGATGGGTGCCCCCGAGCTAGCGATCTACACCATGCCGGGCGCTCCGGCACGGGGCAGCGGGGGAGAGGGCACGCTCGATGCGTGGAACCACGTCACCGATGCCACTCAGAGCGTCCAGGTCGCGAATGCCGTTTACTCGCCTTTGAGTACGGACGCCGCCTATCGGGTCATCACGAGCGGCCAGAGCGTCAGTGTCGATCGATCCGAACTCGATAATCCGTCCAAGGGCTGGCGAGGCTTTGACGACGGGGACGCCTATCTCATCCCGCTGCTGTTCGAAGGCCTCGAAGCCGGTGTCGGAACGATCGAGATCGAATTCCTGCTGGCAGGCGATGTGCTCGCCGCCTCGGCGTTCGACTTGGAATTGCTAAGCATCGATGAGCTCTACGAGCACTGGACGCCGGGGGGGCAGACGCCGAAGTTCTCGAGCTACACCGACGACCCCAAGCAGGCCGCCACCGCCATCCCCACCACGGCGTCGATCTACAAGGGAGCGGGCGCACAGGCCTATGCTTCCACCGATGAGACGTTCGTCTTTGTGCACGGATGGAACATGCCGACCGACGCCCGAGAGCTGTACGCCGAGACCTCGTTCAAGCGGCTCTATTGGCAGGGGTACACCGGCCTCGCTGCTCTGTACGACTGGCCGACCACGGACAACCCCGACGGCCTCTGGGGCGGGGCGGCGGCCTGGGACAGCTCGAACTTCAACCGTGGCGAAGAGACCGCCTGGTACTCCGCCGAGGCACTGGCCGACATGCTGACGAAGCTCGACCAGCAACGAAGCGGCAACCTGGTGGCCCTGGCCCACAGCCAGGGCGGCGTCGTGGCCAGCGAGGCGATGGTTCACCTGGGGGCTGCCGCCACCGTGGATTCCCTGATCCTCAGCCAGGCCGCGGTCGGATCACATTTCTATGACGCGACCGTGACCCCGTACCACACCGGCGGCTGGGGATACACCAATCTCAACGAACTCGGCACGGCCACGACCCCGCCCGGCGGACAGACCTACATGGACTATCACGGCCTGCCCGACGCCGGAGGACCGACGCCTCGGTTTGCCAACATCGATCTTGGCGGGCAGCGTAACATCATCAACTTCTTCAACCCAGCCGACGATGCTCTCGGATGGTGGCGCGTCAATCAAGAGAACACGCGTGCTGCGTGGGGCGGGGGCTTGCAAGGCTTCTTGGGCGATGGGTTCAACGGTGCTGAGTACAGTGAGCCAGCCTCAGGAGTTTACACACGCGAAGACAACAGCGGCGTGGTCACAACCTTGATGCCTGGAGTCGATGACTACGAACTCTTCGCTCACGTCCACGCAAGCGCTGCTTTGGCTATAGGCGCTCAGAATATAAATCTAGCGAGTAGTCCATTTGTAGCAGAATTCGACATGCAGGCATTGTGGGGGTTTACCTTAAAATCTTCAGATCACTCAAGGCAATTTAATGAAACAAGTGCCGATGTAATTGACTACTGGAATCGTGTGTATCAAGAACTTATCTAGTCTCAGCCAACAGAAGGATGCGCCAATGCCTAGCAGGCGATGGGTCATGTTGGGAGCGGCGGTCATATTCGCAGGGGTGGTTTTAACGACCACATCTCTATACTTCAACTTGCCCCAGTTTAGGCAATCAGTCAGTCGTATTTTTGGAATGAGCCGAGCAGAGATCAACCTCCGAACTGAACCGCTTCGCGATGAAGTCGTGATTGATTTTTACGGTCAGGTTATCAATGACGTCGGCAAGCCCGTGTCTGGTGCCAAGGTTCAAGCGCACATGAGCCGAACGTCCGTAAATCTTGATACATCGGCTTGGGCGAATCATTACGACGTGCATTACACCGCCATCACAGACGATCAAGGTGGTTTTTCCATCTCTGGGAAAGGAAAAACTCTTACAATTGATAGCATTCATGGACCAGGTCAGTGGCTGTACGACAAAGCACCATGGCATGGGAAGGGGACGGACGTTGGAACTAAGATATTTGTGTTCAAATTACACCCGAATGATCTCGAATACATTTCTGATCCAAACAATCCAGCCATCTTGGTTCTTGTTCGAGAAGGTCATCAGCCTCAGGTCTGGCCATCTCGGGGAGGTTCTGACCCGACTCCGAATGGTCGTCAACCCAACGGGCCTAAGAGGCCAATAGTGCCTTCAATACCAATTGAGTAAGTCGAACCAACGGTCTGATGCGATCGACTACTGGCAACAAGTTTATCAGGAGCTGATTTGATCATGGCGGGTAAGCGATCAGCATTGCTTTTGGCTGTGTTGGTTGTGGTGGCTGCTCTGCTGTTAGGGCTGATTGCTTTGGTCGCTTCCGATCCTTCTCGACTGGGCCCGATTCTCAGGGTTTTTCTTCGTGTTGATGCGGAGATAGATGCACGTAAGAAAGCACTTCAAGATGAAGTCGCGATTGATTTCTACGGTCACGTTGCGCCTGGAATGCGGAGAGCAGGCCGACGACTGTGCCCACGACGCCGATGGACGTTAATACCGGCTCCATGTTGCCCTCTCTTCCGCGCAACTTCCGCAAAACTCCGCCGGAATCGCAACACTTGCAACCCGGAAGGCCCCTTTATACCTTGTATGTCGGCATCTCGGGCCCCGCGACGGTTTTGGGAGCAGGAGGCCGCAGGTTCAAATCCTGTCGCCCCGATTGTCGGCCCATTCGGGCTGATTCAGCAGCACGTCGAACGGCTTATTGACGTCGCAGACGAGAGTTACGCCGTCGAGCCGAAAGTTCAAACCAACGATTTCCAGCAATCGGCGTTTGGCGCGGTAATCCGCTCCAACCCATTGGCTGCGAAGCGTTTGCGAGAGTTCAAATGCTTTGAGGGCGACCTCGCCTCTTTCGGTCTTCGCTCGGTCTACCACGTCGGTTTGCAGCGATAGCTCGGCGAACTCGTCGCGGAGTTGCTGCTGCTTGCGGGCGAAGGTCGATTCGTCGATCTCCTCCATCAATCGCAAGTTCAACAATCGGTCCTGCTGACCACGCAGCAGTTTGAGCCGACGACTAAGTTCCTCCTGATGAATCTCGTCGGCCTTCTGCTTGTGGCGGGCCTTGGCCTGCAGCACGCGGCGGAACCAGTCGCAGACCTCCTCGTCCTGGATGCGGATGCGGTCGAACAGGTCGAGCACCTGTTTGTCGAGGCTTGCCTCGGTCACGCGGATGCGGGGGTGGCCCTTGGTGCTGTATCGGGTGCAGCGGTAGTAGACGTAGTGGCGTTCGCCTTGCTTGGTCTGACGGGTCTTGCGTTCGCCGGTGATGGGGTGGCCGCAGTGGCCGCAGGTGATCAGGCCACCCGCGAACGTCATCTCGTGGGATCGATAGGTCTGGCCACCGAGCAGGCGTTGCACGCGCTGGAAGGTCGCGTGATCGATGAGCGGCTCATGGCTGCCGGGGTACCACTTGTCTTGGTAGATCACCTCGCCGATGTAGGCCCGGCTCTTGAGGATGTCGTACAGCTTGCCGCGACCGAAGTTGGGCGTGGCGTCGGTTGCGCGTAACCCCGAATCCTGATCCAGCGGTGTTGTGAGTTTTTGGCGATCATCGGGCGTCCCGGAAGGAGCCCGG
>JBCBUE010000115.1:0-6196 GCA_039818285.1 Planctomycetota bacterium
GTTCTGGTCCTTGACCGTCACGGACCGCGACGCCGCGCTGACGATCGCCCAATCGCTGGGCTTCACCCTCGGCGACACCCGTGAGGTCGAAGATGAAGAAGCCAAGGGCCCGGCCCAGCACCGAGTCGCCTTCCTCGGCGGCGTCGGCGACGCGCCCGACTACTCGATCACCTCGATCGAGACCAAGCGCACCAAGGCCCGCCCGTCGCCCCCGTTCATCACCTCGACGCTGCAACAACAAGCCTCGACGCGCCTCGGCTTCAACCTCAAGCGCACCATGCGCGTCGCCCAGCAGCTCTACGAAGGCATCGACCTCAAGGGCGCCCGCGGCCAGACCGGCCTGATCACCTACATGCGGACCGACTCGACTCACCTCACCGGCGATGCGCTGAGCGCCTGCCGCAACTGGGTCGAGGGCGAGCTCGGCAATCAGTACCTGCCCGAGAAGCCGAACTTCTACAAGTCCTCCAATAAGGACGCGCAGGAGGCCCACGAGGCCATCCGACCGACCGACGTCTCGATCACGCCCGGCTCGATCCGCGACCGGCTCAACGACGAGCAGTACAAGCTCTACGACCTGGTCTGGCGCCGCTTCGTCGCCTGCCAGATGGTCCCCGCCGAGTGGGACGCCACCAGCGTCGACATCGCCGCGACCACCGCCGACGGCACCGCCGCCCGCTTCCGCGCCACCGGCCGAACGCTCGTCTTCGACGGGCACTACAAGGTCATGGGCGTGCCCAAGTCGGACGACGTCAACCTTCCCAAACTTGAGGAGCAGCAGGCCCTCACGCCGATCGACCTCGACCCCACGCAGCACTTCACCAGCCCCCCGCCGCGCTACACCGAGGCGTCGCTGCAGAAGAAGCTGGAGGAAGAGGGGATCGGCCGGCCGTCGACCTACGCCGCGATCATCGGCACCATCCAGGACCGCAAGTACGTCGAGCCGCTCACCCCGCGCGACAAGCGCCTCCGCGCCACCGACCTCGGCCAGGTCGTCACCGACAAGCTCATCGAGGCCTTCCCCAACATCCTGGAGGTCGGCTTCACCCGTCGGATGGAGGACGAGCTCGACCGCATCGAGTCCGACAAGGCCGACTGGGTCGCCCTGCTGCACGAGTTTTACGGGCCGTTTAAGGAAAAGCTCGAGGGTGCCCTCGAGTCGATGACCCACGCCAAGGCCGAGGTCGAGCCCGCGCCGTACGACTGCCCGACCTGCGGCGCCCCGACGGTCTACCGCTTCGGCAAGAACGGCAAGTTCCTCTCCTGCTCAACGTACCCCGACTGCAAGTACGCCGCGCCGATCGACGCCAAGGGTAGACCGCAAGAGCCCGAGCTGACCGACATCCTCTGCCCCGAGGACGGCAAGCCCATGATCCGCCGCACCGGCCGCTTCGGCCCGTTCCTCGCGTCGAGCAACTACCCCGAGGTCAAGTACATCCTCAAGCTCGACCCCAAGACCGGCGCGGTGAAGCGCCCCGTCCCCGACCCCATGCCGACCGGCATCGCCTGCCCCAAGTGCGGCGACGACCAAGGCGGCGAACTGGTCTTGCGCGAGAGCAAGAACGGCCTGTGGCTGGCGTGCAACCGCTTCCCCAAGTGCCGCGGCCGACTGGGCTTTAAAAAGCTCGACGAGGACAAGCAGAAAGAGCTCGAGGCCGCCTGGGCGCAGTGGCTCAAAGACCACCCCGTCCCCGAGATCAAGACGACCGCGGGCGTCGTGCTGACCGACGACGCCTACATCCCGCGCATCGCCGGCGAGGAGCCGGCCGGCGCCATCGGCGAGATCGGCGACGTCGACTCCGACGCGGCCTGACCCGCTCGCTCAACAGCGGCTACTCCAGCGAAAACGTGACGGCCGTCTCCCCCGCCTCGGGCTCGGTGGCCGTGACGCGCGACGCGTGGATCGGCTCCTGCCCCGACGTCAGCGCCGCGACCACCGCGTCGGCCCGGGCGTTGGCCAGCTCGACAAGCGACGCCTCAGACACCGGCATGCGCTCGAGCACCGCCGCGAGCATCTGCTCGTCCGACACGGCCGCCGCTCCCGCCACCTCGCCGGACGCCGCGGTCGAAGGCCCTGAAGACTCGGCGGCGGTGTCCGGTTCGTCGGCATCGCCGCCGCCGAACAGTTCCGTGAGGTCGCCGGTCTGCACGCCGGACGCCGCCGTACCTCGCCCACGCGCCCCACGCGCCACCGCGTGCGGCGCGTCGTCTTCCGCGTCGGCTCCGCCCGACGCCTCGCCCGTCTCGACCGGTTCACCGCTCGCGGCCCCGCCGGGCAGGCCCAGCGCGACGTACATCGCCTCGATCGCATCCCGACGCGTCGGCTCGGCGGTCGCCTCGCGCTCCGCGATCGGCGACGCACGCCGCTCGGCCAGCCACGCCTCCACCCGCCGATCCAGCTCGGCCTCACGCGCCGCTGCGCCATCGGAGGCCGGGTCGTACCGCCCCGTCACCTTCAGCGTCAGCCCCGGCCGCTCGGCCAACGCCTTGCGCAACACCTCGGCCTTGCGGTCGTCACGAGCCGTCATCTCCGCGGACCCCGGGTCGAAGTCCATGCGGCTCAGGTCCAGCTCCTCCTCACCCTCGCCCGCGAACGCCGAGGCGATGAAGTCGAACGGCGCCGTCAGGATCTTGCCCAGCAGGTTGTTGATCGCCTCCTGAACAACAAGCGACATGTCGATCTCGGGGTCGTTCAGGTCGCCCGACACCGGCAGCTCGATGTCGATCACGCCGTCGCGATCGCGCAGCAGGTCCAGCCCGAGCTTGACCGGCACGTTCACCGCCTGGTCGCTCTCGATCTTCTCGCCGAGGTAGAAGTCCTTGAGCACGATGCGGTTGTCCATCGCCATCGCGCTGCCGTTGAGGTCGAAGTCCGTCTCGGTGGTCGCGGCGCCGCTGTCAATGGCAAAGCCCAGGTACGCGCCGCCGTACGGCGTGAACGCCGGCAGCTCGACGCCCTCGGTCTCGGCCCGCATGTCCAGCACGATCGGGTCGCTCATCACCGACGCCGTGCCCCGCGTCTCGACCACGCCGACGCCGTTGATCCACGCCTCGATCGCGACGTCCGCGGCCTGCTCCGGGTCGCTGCTGAAGTTGGCCACCGTGCCCGCGATCCGATCGACGCGGATCTCCGTCGTCGGGTCCGTGCCGCCGTCCACAACGGTGACGTGGCCGTCAACGATCTGCGCCTCTTTGACGAGCAACTGCACCTTGGCGTCCGGATCGGCCGGCTCGGCGGCGAGGATGAGGTCGTACTCGGGCGTCGCCGCGGCCGACTCGGCGATGCGGGCGCCCGCCTCCTTGGCGACGATCAACTCCCGCGCGTCGCTGAGCACCAGCTCGGCCCACGGCCCGGTCAGCAACGCCGACTCGACCTCGAAACCCAGCGGCTGCGTCTTGGTGGTCACGCCCGTCACCGACGCCGCCTCAATCCCCACGAACGGGTCGCCGTGCAGCGTGCTCTCCTGCTTGCCGACCTCGACCTCGTCAATCCTCAGCTGCCACGGCCCCAGCGCCGCGATCAGCAGCTCCTGCGCGTTGAGCTGGCCCGCCGTCACCGGCACCGCCCCGTTGGCCGCGGCCCGGCTGGCGATCTGCACCGCCACCTCGCGCAGGTCCGTCGTCGACTCGCCTTCGGCGGCCGCGCCCTCGACGGCCACGCTCGCCCCGCCCGAGGCCCGCTCGATGCGCCGCATGTCGTCGCGGATGTCATCGGCGAACCCCGCGAACCCCTGGTGCAAGAGCAGCGTCAACAGGTCTTGCAACGGCGGCGGCTTGCCGGGCATCTGATCGATCTCGAACGCGCCCTGGCCGATCTCGACGCGGCCGATCCGCAACACCGGCCCCGTCGGCTCGACCTCAGCGGTCAACCCGCTCAGGTAAAACCGATCCAGTCGGTAGAACGGCGCCTCGCCGTCGTACGCCCGCGCCGCGAGGTCGATCAGCTCGACGCTACGCAGCTCGGTGTCGAACGTCGGCTCGGGCGGCAGCAGCGAGAGCGTGTAGCCGACCTCGACGTCGACCTCGCCCGAGTCGATCACGCACCCGAGCTGGCCGTCGAGCAGGTTGTTGTACAGCGGCACGTCGACATCGCTGACGACCAGGTCGCCCTCGGCCTTGAGCTCGTGCAGCACGACGTCGCCCGTCCACTTCGCCGTCGCCCCGCCGGGCAGCGCCGATTCGATGACATACGCATTGTCCTCGCCCGGGGCCGTGCGCACGTCGACGAGCGTCACGCTCGCCGGGCCGATCGCGTGCTCGAACGGCTCGCGCGGCGGCGGCAGGATCAGCCTCGATGACAACGCCGCGCCCGACACCGTCAGCTTCTCGACGATCACCTCGGGCAGCTTGAGCCCGCTGTCCGGCTCGTCGCGCGGCTCCGCCGACCGCATCGGCTCAAGCAGCGTGAACACATTGACCTTGCCCGTGCTCGCCTCCACGACCACGTCTAGCGACGGGTCCGTCACCGTCAGCTCCGACAGCGTCGGCACCCACGTCCACAGCGTCTCCCACTCGACGTCCGCCACGACGCCGCTCACCCCGGCCACGGACTGACCCGCGTCGTCCACGACCTCGATGCCCTTCAGCTCCAGCCGAAGCGTGAACGGGTTGAAGGTCGCCTCGTCGAGCGTCGCCGCGCCGTTGAGCCGCTCGCTGATCCGCGGCATGACGACGTGCTTGGCCACCGCCGGCACGCCCTGCCACAGCCCCAGGATGCCCAGCCCCACCAACACCACGATCACCACCGCCGCCCAGCCCAGCCGACGTCTCCACGATCCCTTGCGCTTCGGCTTGGCCGCCTCCGTCGATCCGTCCGACACGACTTCCCTCCTGGCTAGAGCGAGAGACTCACCAACAACGCCAACGCCGGCTCATCGTACCCCGACCCACTGCGGTCGGCGTCAGCGGCCCGACGCCTTCTGCTCGGCCCAACGCACGCGCAGGCCGTGCGGCACACCGAGCAGGTCCAGCGACCGGCCCACGACAAAATCAACCAGCTCATCCACCGAATCGGGCAGCATGTAGAACCCCGGGTTCGCCGGGCAGACAATCGCACCGGCCTCGGTCGCCGCGGCCATGTTGCGGATGTCGACCAAGCTCAGCGGCGTCTCGCGGTGCACCAGCACCAGCCGGCGACGCTCCTTGAGGCAGACGTGCGCCGCGCGGTGCATCAGGTGCTGCGCCTGGCCGCTCGCGATCGCCGACAGCGAGTTCGACGAGCACGGCACGACAACCATGCCGTCGTGCGCGAAACTCCCCGACGCGATCGTCGCGCCGACGTCCCGCGGGTTGTGCAGGATCAGGTTCACCGGCGGCTCATCCGTCCCCGCCAACACCGCCAGGTCCACGCCCTCCATCCCCAGCTCGTCGCGCAACAGCCGCTGGCCCAACGGCGACACCACCAGGTGCGTCTCGACGCCCCCCGCGACCAACAGCTCGATCACGCGCTTGGCGTACGGCGCACCGCTCGCGCCGGTCACGCCGACGACAATCCGGGCGGGTGAAAGGGGGGTCTCGCTCATCGCTGCACGATAGGCCCTGGATCACTCGTGGACGACATCGACCAGCACGCGATCGGCCTCGATGGTGAAGCCCGTCACCCGCAGGTCCCGCGAGTCGTTCGGCAACGGCCCCGCCGGGTCGAACGTGTAGCCGGTTTCCCCCGCCCGCAGGTACGCCCCGGCCGTGTAGCCCACCCGCCCGCCGCCCTCCTGCTGGCTGATCGCCTCCAGCCGATCGACCACCAGGCTCAGCGGGATCGGCACCCGCCCCACACGCACGCCCAGCAGCTCGGCCGTCATCGTCCCGTCGGCGTTCACGCGCGCCGTCGCGTCCGCCGAGATCACCTGCCGATACCCCTCGTGCTCCAGCAGCACCATGCCCGTCACCACGCCCGGCCGCGCCGCAAACCGCATCGCCGACACCTGCTCGGGCAGCCCTTGGCCCTGCGACGCCAGCCACAGCCCCAGCCGCGTCTCCAGCCACGCGTTCGCCGCCTCGATCGGCACCTCCAGCGTCCGCCGCGTCCCGGGCTGAATCGGCCGCGTGATCCCCGCCTGCACCGACGCTTCCAGCCGCGCCGCGATCTCCGCCGCGTCCGGCAGCCCCTCCACCCCGTCCCCCGCCGACACCCACGCCGCCGGCTCGCTCCGCAGCCTACCCCCCCCCCCCCCCCCCCCCCCCCGACCCCCACCCC
>JBCBUE010000116.1:0-6126 GCA_039818285.1 Planctomycetota bacterium
GTCGGCGCCGGCGGGTCGGCTCAAAGAGCGGATCGCGCTCTTGGATCGGCAGAGCCGGGAGGTGCGGGGGCGGGCGAGGCTGGTGCGGGACTCGCTGATCGGGATGATGGCGATGATCGGGTGCATGCTGGCGTGCTCGCGGGCGCGGGGGGCGTCGCGGGGGTGGCGGGGGGCGGTGTACGTCGCGATCGGGCTGTTCGTCTTGGGCGTGCTGGCGATGGGGTGGGCGGTGGTGCTGGCGACGCTGGAGCTGTCGCGCAGCCTGGGGCCGGTGACGCTGGAGGCGTCGGCGGTGGAGGGGGAGTTGGCGGAGGGGTCCGAGGCGTTGACGGAGCCGGCGGGGGTGTGAGGCCGCGTGAGATGGTGCGGGTGCGGGTGGGGGTGAACCGTGGCGTGACCGGGTCGTAAGATGAGTCGATGAAGATGCGCACGACGATGGCGTGGGTGGGGTTGATGATCGCGTCGCCGACGGGCTGGGCGATGGCCGGCGAGGGCTGCCCGCTGTGCCTCGCGGCGGCGGAGGCCGAAGACGCGGCGGCCGCGGCTGCGACTCAGCCGGCGGCTGGTGCGTCCTCGAGCGGGCCGACGCTGGTGGTGAAAGATCCCGAATTGGATGCGTTGCTGGATCGGGTCGACGCGGCGGCGGGGTCGTTGACTTCGCTTAAGGCTCGCGTCATCTACGAAACCGAGACCGGGATGCTCGCCGATGTGCAACGTCGTGTCGGCGATATGGCATACGTAGCGCCGACGGCAGACGAGCCGCAGCGTATGGGGGTCTCGCTCGATGTGTTGGTAATCGATGGTGTCGGTAAAAAGATCGATCAGCGCTACGTCTTCGACGGTGCGAGTTGGATCGAGATCGACGGGGATGAGAAGCGTTGGACGCGTTATGCCCCGTCGACCGACGCCGACGATCATCCTGTGACGGCGATGCTGCCGAGCAACTTTGATCGTGACGACTTGTTGAAGCGGTATGTGGTGGAGCGTCGTGCAGTGGAAGGGGCCGCGACGGACCCGACGCCGACGATCCGGCTTCGGCCGCGAAACGCGGCGACGGCGGACTTTGATTACGCCGACGTCACGTTTGACGCGGATCACACGCCGACGGTGATCGAGATGATCGACGCCGAGAAGCAGACGCGGATCGAGCTGCGGAACGTCGAGCGGAACGGCGCGGTGGACGCGGCGTTGTTGGATGTGACGCCGCCGGCCGAGGCGGGGTGGGCGGTCGAGGATCGCGCGGGGGAGTGAGTCGGGGTATCGGCGTCGATGAGCCTCGCCCTGCGGGCGTGGGCTCCAGGGGGTTATGGCTGATCGGTTGACGATTCGTCTTGATTTTCAGCTGGTTTTTCGCTGGGCTTGGTGCGTTCGCTGATGACGTCGCCGAGACCCGACAGGGCGCCGCTGACGGCTTGGCCGAGGATGCCCGCGGCGGCGGCGCCGGCGTGCAGGGCGGAGGCGGCGGCGTCGCCAGCGACTTCGCCGGGGTGTTCGCGAGCGGCCTTGGCGGCCTGCTCGACCTTGGGCTTGACCGCCTCGGCCGCGGTCTGCACGCGTTGCTTCAGGGCCGACGACTCTTGCTCGACCATGCCCTTGATGCTGTCGGCGACGCCGCTGACCGCTTGAGTGAGGGATTGGCGGACGGCTTCGAGGTCGTCGGCGGCGCGCTTGAGGTCGTCCTTGGCGAACTTCTGCCCGCGCTCGGCGGCGGAGGCGAGCGTCTGCTTGGTGGCTTCGGCGGCCTCGTTGAGCCCGGCGGTGAAGCCGTCGACGACGTCGTTCATGGCCGAGTGCGCGGCGCCCTCCTCGGGCTTGCGGTTGGCGGCCTCGGCGGCGGCGTTGAACACGCGTTGGGCGAGCTCGCCCACGCCCTGCGCGCCGGTCTCGGCGGCGCCCATACCGGCGGCCAGGGCGTCGCGGGTCAGTCGGCGGACGCGGTCGGCGATGTTCTCGCCGTCTTCGACGATGCGTTCGGTTTCGGCGGCGGGGTCCATGGGGGTCTCCGGGGTCGGTCGGGTGCGGGTGACAGGCTAGGCGTCAGGCGGGCTCGACGGGGTCGACGGCCTGGATATCGATGTCGAGCTCGCAGGCCTCGGCGAGCTCTTCGATCTGCGTGGCGAGGTGGGCGCGGTCGGCGTCGGCGGGGAGGCGGGCGTCGACGACGGCGGTGAACATGGGCTCGCCGGTCATGGGCGCCGAGGTGACGCCGGTGGTGAGCTCGTCGACGTTGACGCCGCGCTCGGCCAGGGCGTGCGCGACCTCGCGGACGATGCCGGGGCGGTCGTGGCCGACGAAGGTCAGTCTCAGGCGGGCGGTCTGGGCGGGGGTGGCGGCGTCCTCGTCGGCGACGGCGACGTGGACGGTCAGGCCCTCGTCGCCGAGCGTGTCGAGCGTGCGGGCCAGGGCGTCGAGCTGATCGGCGTCGATGTCGATGCGCACGACGCCGGCGAAGTGCCCGGCCAGGCGGGTCAGGCGCGACTCGACCCAGTTGCCCCCCAGCGCGGCGACGCGCGAGGCCACGGCGTCGACCAGGCCGGTGCGGTCGCGGCCGAGCATCGTCATGACCAGCGATCGGTTCATGCGGCCAGCGTACCGCGCGGGGCGGGCGAGCCGGCCGACCGGTTCAGCCGCCGCCCAGGGCCTGGACGCGGGTTTCCTTGGACGCCACTTGCTCGATGCGGATGCCGAAGTTCTCGCCGAGCTTCACGGCCTGGCCGGTGGCGAGGACCTTGTTGTTGATCCGCAGCTCGAGCGGCTCGTCGGACTCTTTGTCGAGGTCGAGGATCGCCCCGGGGCCGAGCGCGAGGACGTCGTCGATCGACATCCGCCGCTGCCCGATCGTCACGATGACGGGCACGTCGAGCTCGAGGATCTGGCGGACTTCGGTCTTCATGGGCGGGTTTGGGGCCTCGCGGCGGCGGGCTCAGGGGGTATCGGCTAACCGCCGGCCGTTGGCCCAGTCAGCGGTCGCCGAACGCGGCCGCGGCCACGTCGAGCGCCTTGGCCAGGGCAGCGGCCTTGTTGACGGTTTCCTGGTGCTCGGCCTGGGGGTCGGAGTCGTGGACGATCCCGCCGCCGGCCTGGAGGAAGACCCGCCAGCTCGGCCGGGCGCCGGGGGCGTTGCCGGGCAGGATCACCATCGTCCGCAGGGCGATCGCCATGTCCATCCGGCCGCGCAGGTCGGCGTAGCCCACCGCTCCGCCGTACGGCCCCCGCCGGGTGGGCTCGACCTCGTCGATGATCTGCATGGCTCGAACCTTGGGGGCGCCCGACACGGTGCCGACCGGCAGGCTGACGCGCAGGGCGTCCCAGCAGTCGACGCCGTCGCGGAGGAGGCCCTGGACCTCGCTGCTGAGGTGCATGACGTGGCTGTAGCGCTCGACGGTGAGGACCTCGGTGAGCTCGATCGAGCCGGGGCGGGCGACGCGGCCGACGTCGTTGCGGTGCAGGTCGACGAGCATGACGTGCTCTGCGGTGTCCTTGGCGTCGCCGCGGAGCTCGGCTTCGAGGGCGGCGTCCTCGGTCGCGTCGCGGCCTCGGCGTCGCGTGCCGGCGAGCGGTCGGCTGGTGATGCGTCGGCCGGCGCCGTTCGGGGCGTCGTCCACCCGGCAGAGGATCTCGGGCGACGAGCCGACCAGCATCGCCCCCGACACCTGCAGGTAGAACAGGTAGGGCGAGGGGTTGACGACGCGCAGCGCGCGGTAGACGTCGAACGGGTCGACCGGCGTGTCGATCTCGAACCGCTGGCTGGGGACGATCTGGAAGGCGTCGCCGGCCGCGATGTATTGCTTGATGGAGTCGACGGCGTTGGCGTACCCGCCGTCGCCCATGTTGCTCGTGGGCAGGGCGGGCGGCGGGCTGGCGAGGTCGACCGCGGCGCGGGGGTGCAGCCGGGCGTCGGGCGTGGGGTCGGTGAGCAGGTCGAGCATCGCGTCCAGCCGGGCCTGTGCGTCCTGCCACATCCCCTCGATCGGCAGGCCGTCGGCGGCGCTGAGCGCGTCGGCGTGGGTGATCAGCGTGATCGTCTTCTGCGCGTGGTCGAACGCAACGACCTCGCGATACAGCTGGAAATGCAGGTCCGCCAGCCCGCGGTCGTCCGGCGGGGGGGCGGCCAGCTTCTCGGGCTCGAGGTAACGCACCGTGTCGTACCCGGCGTAACCGACCCAGCCCCCGCTGAACGGCGGCAGCCCGTCGACCTCGGCGACCGACATCGCCCGCGTCAGCTTGCTCATCACCCCCAGCGGGTCGTCGGCCGTCTTCGTCCAGCCCGACGCCGGGTCGAGGTGGTCGCGCAGCTCAACCTCGTGGCCACGGGCGATGAGCTCGCGCACCGGCCGGGCGCCGAGGTAGCTGTATCGGCCGACCCGATCGCCGTCGAAGACGGACTCGTAGAGAAAGCTCGGCGCCTCCCGCCGGTCTGGCGCGACCAGCCGGCGATACGCCAGCACGGGCGTGAGCGCATCGCCGATCACCCGGCGGGTGACGGGCACCCAGCCCCGACCGTCGCGCGCGGCGACCGCCTGCTCGAACGCGGCGCGGTCGGCCGTCATCCCTGATGCTCGGACTCGATCGACGCCCGCTGACCGGCCGCCTTCTGCTCGACGTACCGCTTCAGCCAGCTCTCCCACGTCTTGCCCGCCGCGGGGTCCTTGCCGCTGAACCCCACCGCGGCGACATCGGCGTAACGGATGGTCCGTCGGTCGCCGTCGGGCGTCAGCAACGTCAGCTCGCCCTTGCCCGCGTCGCGGTTGGCGACGTACCCGTTGGCCTCGCCGCCGTCAGCCAGGCGGAGCGTGACGTCGCCGCGGTAGTCGAACGCCGCGTCGATCGCCCCGGCTCGGTTGGCGTCGCTGTCGCACGCAACCACGGCCCCCTCGAGGCTGCGGTCGTGGTTCTCGCTGCGGATCGCCTCGGGCTGGGCGGCGGACTCGGTGGCGGGCGTCGTCGTCGGCTCGGTGGCTGCTTGGCTGGTCATGGGCGGCTAGTCTATAAGTCCTGCTGTCGTCGCGGTCCGCCGAGCCCCCCTCATGCAAGTCGACACCTTCCTCGCTCACCACGGCATCCGCGAGAACCCCTTCGCGGCCGAGGAAGCCCGCCTCGACCCCGTCTTCAGCCGACTCCCCCGCGCCCAGGCCGGCCACCCCGAGCTGCCCAAGGTCCTCGGCCAGATCGACAGCCCCGCCACCGCCGTCGTCTTCGGTGAAAAGGGCACCGGCAAGACGGCCCTGCGCCTCCACATCGCCCACCTCATCGACCAACACAACCAGGACCACCCCGCCCGTCGCGTCGCCTGCGTCGCCTATGACGACCTCAACCCCGTCCTCGACCGCCTGCTCCGCGCCAAGGGCCAGAACCCCGAACGCCTCCTCAAGCACTTCCGCCTCGAGGACCACCAGGACGCCATGCTCTCCGCGTCCGTCACCAAGCTCGTCGACGCCTTCCTCGGCACCGGCCAGCCCACTCCCGCGAACCCCCCGATCCACCTGCCCGACGGCGACCGCCGCGCCCTCCGCCGACGCCTGGGCTCGACCGGCCGACGCGACCTGCTCGTCCTCGCCGCCCTCTACGACGCCCCGCCCGGCGGCTCGACCTACGACCGGTTCCTCAAGCTCCGCAAGAGGATCGGCAGCCACGCCAGCGTCTGGCTGCCCCTGGCGTACGTCGCCGCCGCGCTGCTCCTGCTCGCCACGCTCTTCATCGGCGTCGCCACCTTCTTCATCGACCCGATCGACCGCCCCTGGTGGCTGATCCCCGCCCTGGGCCTGTCCATCGCCGGGGCGCTCGCCACCGGCGGCTGGTGGCTGTGGCGTCACGCCAAGTGCTGGTGGCTGGGCCGATCGATCCGACGCGAGACGCCCGGCGTCGAGCGTCACCTCGGCACCCTCCGCCGCTCGCTGACGACGTTCTCCGCCGCCGAGCTCGCCGCCGAGCCGCTGCCCACCTCCGACGGCGGCGAACTCGCCTCCGACGCCCGCTACCAGCTCACCCGCCGGCTGATCGAGCTGCTCCAACGCCTCGACCACGCCGGCCTGGTCATCCTCGTCGACCGCCTCGACGAACCCACGCTCATCGCCGGCGAGCCCGAGCGCATGAAGGCCGTCGTCTGGCCACTCTTCGACAACAAGT
>JBCBUE010000117.1:0-6120 GCA_039818285.1 Planctomycetota bacterium
CTGCCCGACCGACGAGCGTGTTAAGCCCGAGGTTGGAGTCGCCGGGGTCCTTGACCTTGCCCATCTTGGACACGGCGAGGTTGGCCTGCTTGAAGCGATACTTGTCGACCACCTCGTTGGGCAAGACGTCGGTGTCGCCGGGGTTCTCGATGCGGACCTTGCGGAGCATCTGGGCGAGGATGACCTCGATGTGCTTGTCGTCGATGGGCACGCCCTGGGCGCGGTAGACGTTCTGCACCTCCTCGATGAGGTAGGAGTACAACGCCTCCTCGCCCTTGACGCGGAGGATGTCCTGCGGGACAAGCGGGCCGTCGATCAGCGGGTCGCCCGCGGTGACCGCGTCGCCGGAGTGGACGAGCAGGTGACGGTCCTGCGGGACGTGGTGCTCGACCTCGAGGCCGGACTCGTCCTTGACGATGATCGTCATCTTGCCCTTGCGCTTGTCGGAGCGGAGCTCGACGGTGCCGGTGAGCTCGGCCATGACGGCCGAGTCCTTGGGCTTGCGGGCCTCGAAGATCTCGGTGACACGCGGCAGGCCGCCGACGATGTCGGCCGAGCCGGAAGCCTCTCGCGGCTGGCGAGCGAGCATCTGGCCGGCCTTGACCTCCTGGCCTTCCTTCACCTCGACACGCGCCTTGGCGGGCAGGTAGTGGAAGTCGAGGATCTTGCCGTCGGCGTCCTCGATGACCAGCTGGGGGTGCAGCTCGCCCTTGTGCTCGATGACGACCAGCGCCTCGCCGCCCTCCGTGACCGACTGCGCGGTGCGGGAGGCCTTCTTGGTGCCGGCCGACTCGCGCTCGGGGCGGACCGTCTCGCCCAGGAGCAGGTCCTTGTAGACGATCTTGCCGGCCTTCTCGGCGAGGATCGGCGTGCGGTGCGGGTCCCAGTTGGCCAAGATCGTGCCCTTCTTGACCTTCTCGCCGGGCTTGACGCGGATGAACGAGCCGTACGCGAGCTTGTACTTCTCGAGCTCGCGGCCCTTGTCGTCGAGGATCGCGACCTCGCCGGAACGCTTAAGGGAGATCAGGCACTCGTTGCCGTCCTCGTCGATGGTCGGCACCTCGGCCGCGTCGCGGATCTCGATCGTGCCGGCCGCGGCGGCGCGGTACTCGGTCTCGACCAGGACGCGGGTGCCGACGCCGCCGGTGTGGAACGTCCGCATCGTCAGCTGCGTGCCGGGCTCGCCGATCGACTGAGCGCCGATGATGCCCACGGCCGTGCCCTGCTCGACCAGCTTGCCGGTCGACAGGTCCATGCCGTAGTCAAGAGCCGACATGCCGTAAGGCGCCTCGGTCGTCAGCGGCGAACGCACGCGGACGGCGTCGATGCCCAGGTCCTCGATCTTGCGGGCCGCCTCGTCGGTGATCGTCTCGTTCTCGGCGACGATCACCTCGTCGGTGATCGGGTTCATGATCGTCTCGCGAGCCGTGCGGCCGAAGATGCGGTCGCGCAGCGGCACGTCGACCTCCTCGCCCTTGTAGATGGCACGCTTGACGATGCCCTGCTTGCTGCCGCAGTCGTGGCTGGAGATGAACACGTTCTGCGCCACGTCGGCGAGCTTGCGGGTGAGATAGCCGGAGTCGGCGGTCTTGAGCGCCGTGTCGGCCAGGCCCTTGCGGGCACCGTGCGTCGACGAGAAAAATTCGAGGACCGACAGGCCCTCGCGGGCGTTGGCTTTGATGGGCGTCTCGATGATCTCGCCGGACGGCTTGGTCATCAGGCCACGCATGCCGGCCAGCTGCTGGACCTGGCTGACGTTGCCTCGGGCGCCGGACGCCTCCTTGGACATCACGAACACCGGGTTGATGTAGCGGTCGCTAGCCTGGTCCTCGGCCGGCAGCAGCTCGTTGTCGGCCGTGCGTCGGTCGTTGCGCAGCTCGTGGAGCAGGGCCTTGACGACCTCCTCGCGGCAGTGCGTCCAGAGGTCGAGCAGCTGGTTGTAGCGCTCGCGGTCGGTGATGGCGCCGGCCATGTATGCCTTCTCGACGCGATCGACGCGCTTCTGCGAATCGGCGATCAGCTCGTGCTTGGCGTCGGGGATACGCAGGTCGGTCAGGCCGAACGACAGGCCCGACGTCGTCGAGTAGTGGAACCCGATGCCCTTGAGGCGGTCGAGCAGCTCGATGGTCGCGGGTCGGCCCGAGCGGGCGTACGTATCGTCGATCACGCGCGAGCAACCCTTGGAGCCCAGGGCGCAGTTGTAATAGGTCATACCCTCGGCGAGGATCTCGTTGAAGACGATCCGGCCGGGCGTCGTGACGATGCGGTGGTTCTCGGGCAGGCTCTTGGGCGCCGACTTCTGGTCGTCGACGATGTCGCCCCATCGGCCTTGCGGCAGGCGGACCTCGACCCAGTCGTGCGCGTGCACCTGGCCGAGGTCGTACGCGGCGACGACCTCCTCGGGGTCACGGAAGCGACGCACGGCGTTCTCGGCCTGCGGCTTGGTGCCCGGGTGGGGCATCGTGATGTAATACGCGCCAAGCAGGATGTCCTGCGACGGCGAGATGATCGGGCTGCCGTTCGCCGGCGAGAAGATGTTGTGCGGCGAGAGCATCAGGATGTGCGCCTCGGCCTGGGCCTCGACCGACAGCGGCAGGTGGACGGCCATCTGGTCGCCGTCGAAGTCGGCGTTGAAGCCCGTGCAGACCAGCGGGTGCAGGCGGATGGCGTTGCCCTCCACGAGCGTGGGCTCGAACGCCTGGATGCCCATGCGGTGCAGCGTTGGGGCGCGGTTGAGCATGACCGGGTGCTGATGGATCGCCTCTTCGAGGACGTCCCACACCTCGGGGTCGCGGCGCTCGATCATCTTCTTGGCAGACTTGATGGTGTCGACCAGGCCGTGCTCCTTGAGGCGGCGGATAATGAACGGCTGGAAGAGCTCGAGGGCGATCTTCTTGGGCAGGCCGCACTGGTGCAGTTTCAATTCAGGCCCGACGACGATGACCGAGCGGGCCGAGTAGTCGACGCGCTTGCCGAGCAGGTTCTCGCGGAAGCGGCCCTGCTTGCCCTTGATCATGTCGGTGAGCGACTTGAGCGGGCGGTTGGACGAGCCGAGCACCGGGCGACGGCAGCGGCCGTTGTCGAACAAGGCGTCCACCGACTGCTGCAGCATGCGCTTCTCGTTACGGATGATGACCTCGGGGGCGTTGAGGTCCATCAGCTTCTTGAGGCGGTTGTTACGGTTGATGATGCGGCGGTAGAGGTCGTTGAGGTCGGACGTGGCGAAGTTGCCCGACTCGAGCAGGACCAGCGGGCGCAGGTCCGGCGGGATCACGGGGATCACGTCCATGACCATCCACTCGGGCTTGTTCTCCGAGCCGCGCAGCTGCTCGACGATCTTGAGCCGCTTGGAGAGGTCCTTGATCTTCTGCTTGCTGCGGGTGTTGCCCAGCTCCTCGCGCAGGTGCGCGGCGAGCTCGTGCAGGTCGAGGTTGATCAACAGTTCCTTGACGGCCTCGGCGCCCATCATGGCGGTGAAGGACGAGCCGTGCTCGCTGAGGGCGACGCGGTACTCGTCCTCGGTGATGACCTGCATGTGCTTGAGCGGCGTGTCGCCGGGGTCGGTGACGACGTAGTCCTGGAAGTAAACGACCTTCTCGAGGTCGGAGGTCTTCATGCCCAGCAGGTTGCCCAGGTGGCTGGGGATGGCCTTGAAGAACCAGATGTGGACGATGGGCGCGGCCAGGTTGATGTGGCCGAGGCGCTTGCGGCGGACGCGGGAGTGCGTGACCTTGACGCCGCAGCGGTCGCAGATGATGCCCTTGAACTTGGTGCCCTTGTACTTGCCGCAGGCGCACTCGTAGTCGCGCTCGGGGCCGAAGATCCGCTCGCAGAACAGGCCGTCCTTCTCAGGGCGGTAGGTGCGGTAGTTGATCGTCTCGGGCTTCTTGACCTCGCCGAACGACCACGAACGGATGTCGTTCGGGGAGGCGAGGTTGATCTTGACGGAGGCGTAGTCGTTGACGCGGTCGTAGAGCAGGTCAGCCATGGTGGTGTGTTGACTCTTGGGGGTTGACCGGGAGGGGCAGGTGCGTTTGATTGGCCGCGAGAAGCGGCGGAAAGCGTGACGGGCCGACGGGCGGGTCGATCAGAGGATCGACGAGACGCCCTCGATCTCGGCCTTCTCCATCGTGATGTTCAGGCCCAGGCCCTTGACCTCGTTGCAGAGCACGTCGAAGGCGACGGGCATGCCGGCCTCGAGCTTGTTGGTGCCCTTGACCATGGCCTCGTAGATCTTGGTGCGGCCCTCGACGTCGTCGGACTTGACGGTCAGGAGCTCCTGCAGGATGTACGCGGCGCCGTAGGCCTCGAGCGCCCAGACCTCCATCTCGCCGAAGCGCTGGCCGCCGGTGCGGGCCTTGCCACCGAGCGGCTGCTGGGTGATGAGCGAGTACGGGCCGGTGGCGCGGGCGTGGATCTTGTCGTCGACGAGGTGGTGGAGCTTGAGCAGGTACATGTGGCCGACGGTGGTGGGCTGGTCGAACAGCTCGCCCGATCGGCCGTCGCGGAGGCGGACCTTGCCGCCCTTGGGCATCTTGGCCAGGATCTCGTCGGGCTCGTGAGCGCCCTGGGTCTCTTCCATGCGCTTGTCGCAGTAGGCGTTGGCCTCTTCGACGGCGGCCCAGATCTCGTCCTCGGTGGCCCCGTCGAACACGGGGGTGACGGCCTGGAAGCCCAGGACGCCGCAGGCCCAGCCGAGGTGGGTCTCGAGGATCTGCCCGACGTTCATGCGCGACGGCACGCCCAGCGGGTTGAGCATGACGTCGACCGGCGTGCCGTCCTCGAGGAAGGGCATGTCCTCCTCGGGGACGATGCGGGCGATGACGCCCTTGTTGCCGTGCCGGCCGGCCATCTTGTCGCCGACCGAGAGCTGACGCTTGGTGGCCAGGTAGACCTTGACCATCTCGAGCACGCCCGAGGGCAGCTCGTCGCCGCGCTTCATGTGGGCCAGGCGACGCTGCTTTTCCTTCTCGATCGCCTGGATGCGGGGCCAGAACGCCTCGTAGACCTTCATGCCGGCCTCGCGGACTTCCTTATTGCCCTTGATCCACTTGGTGTTGAAGTCGCCGATCTGCTCGATGACGACCTCGGTGATGTCCGAGGCGCCGACCTTCTGACGGGTCGAGGGGTCGACCATGGCCGAGCCGATGGTCTCGTTGACCTGCTCGACCATCTCGCGGAAGAGCTGAGCGGCACGGTCGTCCATGGACTGCTCGTACTCGCGCATCTCGCGGCGGAGCTGCTTTTTCTGGTCGTCGGTGAGGTGCATCCGTCGGCTGAAGCGCTTGGCGCCGATCACGATGCCCTCGGAGCCGGCGGGGACCTCGAGCGAGTCGTTCTTCACGTCCTCGCCGGCGCGGCCGAAGATGGCGTGGAGCAGTTTCTCCTCGGGGGTCAGCTCGGACTTGCTCTTGGGCGAGACCTTGCCGACGAGGATGTCGCCGGGCTTGACATAAGAGCCGGTGCGGACGATGCCCATCTCGTCGAGCCGGGCGAGCTGCCGCTCGGAGACGTTGGGGATGTCGGGCGTGAACTCTTCCTTGCCGAGCTTGGTCTCCCGAATCTCGACGTCGAACTCTTCGATGTGAATCGAGGTGAACGTGTCGGTCTTGACCAGACGCTCGGAGATGACGATCGCGTCCTCGAAGTTGTAGCCCTCGAAGGTGTTGAAGGCGACGAGACAGGACCGGCCAAGGGCGAGCTCGCCCTGCTTGGTGGCGGCGCCGTCGGCGATGATCTGGCCGGCCTCGACCGTCTGACCCATCTGGACGATGGGCTTCTGGTTGAGGCAGGTGCGCTCGTTGAGGCCGGTGAACTTGCGGAGCTCGTACTCGTCGGCGTTGTCGATCACGATGCGGGCGGCGTCGACGTGCGTGACGGTGCCGGCACGCAGGGCCTTGACGACCATGCCGGAGTGCTGCGGGATCTCCTTCTCCATGCCGGTGGCCACGCAGGGCGGCTCGGTCTTCACCAGGGGGACGGCCTGGCGTTGCATGTTGGAGCCCATCAACGCGCGGTTGGCGTCGTCGTGCTCGAGGAAGGGGATGCGGGCGGCGTCGACGTGCGTGACGGTGCCGGCACGCAGGGCCTTGACGACCATGCCGGAGTGCTGCGGGATCT
>JBCBUE010000118.1:0-6067 GCA_039818285.1 Planctomycetota bacterium
CCAGCTGAATCTCCTTCTGGTCCTTGAAGTCGGGGGCGGTGCCGGTCGAGCACCACTGCTTCCACTTGTGCGGGGCCAGGGCGTAGTCGCGTCGCAGCGACTTGCCCATCGTGTCGGCCAGCAGGAAGGGGAAGTCGCCGGTCGCCTGGGCGAGCTGGACGACGCCCACCGAACCGGCGCGGAACCGCTCGCCCAGGGCGGACCGCAGGTCGCCCTTGCTCATCAGCAGGCCCGCCAGCTTGTGGCCCGGCATCCGGTCGGCCGCGGCGTAGCCCAGCGCCAGCAAGTAGCGGCGGCCGATGTCCAGGAAGCTGTGGCCGCGAAACTCGTCGGCGCGGGCGTGGGCGGGGCGAAGCTCGGGCGCGCCGGTGGCCGACAGCATCAACTGGCCGGCGTCGTCGAACCGGACGAACTGACGCGCGCCGGCGCGGAGCATGATGGCGTCCTGCACGGCCTCGTTGAGCGAGTCGAGGTTGCGATCCGAGCCGACCGCGACGCGGTGGGTGGTGGTGGGCATGTCGTCCGGGCTCCGCTTGAGGTTCAGGGTGGCGTCGAGCGCGGCGTCATTCACGGCGGACTCGGCGTCGACGTGCTTGTTCACCCATGACTGGGGCAGGCCGCAGGACAGCGCGATCTGATTGATGCCCCGCACGCGGGCGCGTTCGGCCTTGCGGTTCTCGGCCATGCGTCGGTCAAGATCGGCGGCGGACAGATGGACGCCGTCTCGCGTCGCGTCCGCGCCCGCCTGCATCGGCTTGTCGTCGTCCTCGGCGTTGGCCTGGACCTTGTCGTCGTCATCGGCGGCGCTGGCGGCGACGGCGTCGGTGGGCGGGTCGGCGGGGTTCGCGAGCGCCTGCAGCGCGGTCTTCTGCTCGTCGGTCAGCGTCTCGACGAACGCGGCGGCCTGCTCGGGCGTCGCGCCCTCGGCGAGACCGGCCGCGAGCAGGCAGTTCATCTGAGCTTCGTTGTAGTTCATGGTCGGGGCTCCAATGGCGGGAGGGTTGTGGGTGGCGGCGGAGAGCAATCCGGCGGGGTTGCCGGCGGGTTCGCCGACGAGATCGACGGCGTCCAACCCCGACACGCGGAGTTGGCGTTGTTCGGTGAGCGTGAAGGTCGACGAGCTGATCGACAGGCCCATCTCCGACGGCCGCTTCTCGGCGATCGTCATCAGGCGGCGCTCCTGCGCGCCGTCGGGGACCAGGAACTCGACGTCGGCCACGACGCGGGCGCCCTCGATGCGGGCGGCGCTCAGGTAGGCGATGCGGTGGCCGAGGTCGTCGGTGACGCCATCGACCTCGGGGTGGGTCAGCCGGACCTTGACGCCCTGCTTGGCGTTGATGCCGTCGGCGACCTGCCGAAGCGTGACCTCGTCAACGACCATCGGCGGGTGGCCCGAGCCCGAGGGCCTGGTCTCGCCGAGGGTGATCACCGCCACGTTGCGGATCGCGCCGGCGTCGCGGTCGACGGCGAGCCCCGCGCCGGTGACCGGGGCGTAGACCCTGAGGGCGAGCGGCGCGGCGGTATTCAGGGCGACTCGGTTAGGCACCCGGCACCCCCGCGGGCTGGACGGCCGGCAGGTCGTCGGTCGTGGCGTCGTGGTGGGGCGCGTCGGGCCGGTCGGGCGCGGGGTTCTCGCGGCCGTCACCCCCAAGGCGGGCGATGATTTTCTCGGTGCCGTCGGCGGCGATCTCTCGGTCCAGCTCACCCACCGTGGTGCCCAAGCGGCTCGCCTCGCGGGTGCGACTGGTCAGGCCGAGCCGCATCTTGCGTTCGATGGACTTGCCGTCGGCCTCGGGGTCGACCCAGTCCCATCCGTCGCCCTGCCAGTCGATGTCCTCGGTGGGGTCGAGGTCGTCGACGAAGTACGCGTCCGCGTCGTTGGCGCTCGACCACAGGTGCACGAAATCGGAGAGGACCGGCCGGCACAGCTGCTCGATCAGGTCCTCCTGCTCGACGGCGTACTCGCGGTGGTCCTCGATCGCGCCCAGCCGCGCCGACGAGTAGCTGCCGTCGGAGAAGTCGCGGGCCGCCTGGTTGTAGCTGGTCCCGGCGCCGGCGGCGATGGCCTGCAGCTGGGCGCGGGTGAACGGGGCGTACTGCCCGCCGGGGCGCGAGGGGGTGTACGAGGTGACCTCGTCGGCGTCGTCGACGTAGGCCACGTTGACGCCGTCGATGTCCAGCGTGCCGCCGTCCTCGGCGCCGCGGATGATCAGGCCGATGCCCGACTCGGCGCGGGCCGTCTTCAACTCCGACGCGTTGTACTCCGACAGGTCGTGCAGGCGGGGGGCCGACGGGGTGAGCTCGCTGGCCGCTCGGCTCTGCTGCACCCGCTCGGGGTCGTAGACGTGGCAGACCATCGCCGCGGGCACGCGCATCGACTCCAGCAGCAGCGGGGCCGGGCGGTGGAGGCCGCGCACGTCGTGGGGGTGGTGCTTGTAGACGTGGTACGCGACGATCCGCATGCGGTCGTCGACCTCGACGCCCATGCGGATGTCGTTGCCGGTGGTCGGCTCCTGCAGCTTGTAGATGTCCAACTGCTCGGACTCGACGCACTGCAGCTTCAGCGACTGCGTGTTGAACGGGCCGGGCACCACCCAGCGGACAACGAACGCCTCGCCGACGGTCTTCTTCTCGCGGACGGCCCACGCCTGAATCTTGCGGAAGTTTCGCCGGCCCTCAATGTCGCAGCGGGCGGCGGACCGCGCCCACCGCTTGAAGTCGCGCCGGTAGTTCTTGTTGTCGATTGAGGGGGTGATGCCGCGTCCGACCACGTTGCGGACGAACGCCCGGACGATCGACTTGGCGTAGGGGTCGTTGGCCACCAGCTGGCGGCAGCGGGCGTTGATGCCGCGGAGGTCGGGGAAGATGGACGAGTCGGCGGACGAGGGCTGGGCCCGCCAGTCGTCGTTGAGGCGGTTGCGCTCGGCGGCCCGGTGGTAGGCGAGCTGGGCGCGTCGGTGGGCGAGGCGGGCGTTGGCGAGCTGGACGCGGAGATCGCGCTCGGCGGCCGGGACGGGCCGGCGGCTCGCGGCCGGCGAAGGCTTGCGGACGCGGTGAGGCACGCGGGCCATCAGCAGCCGCACCTCACGCACGTACCGCCCTCGACACCTCCACCCGAGGCCGTGCCGGGCCGCGAGAAGCGGACACCGCCGAAGCGCGAGCCGCGCTGCAGGCGATTGATCTCGTTGAGCGTCCGGGTCTCAAGCCGGACCAGCTCCACGGGGGAGAACGAGTCAAGGCGTCGACCGTGGATCATGTAGGACGCCGCGTTGCGATCGAGCGTGCCGTCAATCGCCGCCTGCACCCTGGTCAGGCGTTCTTGAAGAACAACGATCCGCGCGGTGTTGGTCACCCCTGCAAGATGACGGGGCGAGACTTGTTAAGAAATAGGGCGCGTTCTACGCGGTAGAAACAACAGTGGCCGGGGAGACGCGGTTTTTGTAGTGGGTGTGGGTCCAGTAGTGGCCGCAGTCCAGGCATCGTCGGTACTGGAACTGAACGCGATATCGAACGCCGCCGGCCTCGGCAAAGCCGCGGACCGTTCTCCGCACGCGGGTTTCGGTGGATCGGCACTTGGGGCAGTGCGGCGCGAACGTGGCGTAAGCCGGGTCGGTCATCACGCACTCCTTGCGTATTGCAGCGCCTCGTCAAGGGCGTCAAAGCCGAATGTTTCGCCGCCTGATTCGTCGATCAGCGTGACCCGGCACCCTTCTTGCGGCCACTCAATCGCGGCTTGCCTTGATCCGCTGGGCGCGAAGAACCCGTTGGGCAGCCACACCTGTAAAACCCGCCGTAGTCGTTGGTCGCCCTCGGCGGCCGTTTGCAACAGGGGGTCGATGTTGGTTCGCATCACGTTCTCCTTGTCTTGTTTCCATTCCGGGGGGCCCACGCGCCGGTCGCGCGGCGCTTGGAGGCGTTGGCCTGCCGGCGAAGCCGGTCCAGCAGCACCAGCGCGTAGGCCGTCGAGTCGAGAAAGTGGTTGCCGCCCGAGTGGCCGGGCGTCTTGCCCCACACGGTCTCGACCGCCCCCTGCTTGTTGCGGGCCTGCATCGACCGCTCGGCGAGCAGCTGCTTGGTAAAGCTCGTGTGCTCGCCGGGCGTGGGCACGCCGGCGGCGTTGTCCGCCGGGCGCGGCAGCATGACCGCGCCGGGGGTGCCGACGGGCACCGACAACCGGTCGTGCAGCCGCGACTTGGCGAGGTTGGCGTCGAGTTCGAGCAGCGTCACGCGCCCCACGCCCGGCAGCCCCGACTCGACGCGCTCGACGTAGTACCCGTCGGCCTTGCGGGTGTTGCGGCCGTTCCGCGCCGGACCCCGGTACGCCGCGCCGGCGCGCTGGCCAAACCCGAAGCCCTTGAGCGGCAGGTGGGCCGGGCCCATCTCCCGGCAGTGCCGGTACACGCTGGGGGTGTGCTCGCCGTCGCCGGAGTCGTAGCCCCACAGCGCCGGCTCGACGGCGGGCGCCGCGACCTCGCCGTCGGCGGTGACCCGCGTCAGCCGGCGGGGCAGGTCGCCGTTGAGCGCCGCGAACGCCGCGCGCAGCGCCGGCTCGAGGCCGAGCTGCCGGGTGTGCACCTCGGCGATGCCGTAGTCCACGAGCTGAACCCATCGCTCGTCATCGGGCGGGTCGTCGCCGAACCGCAGCCGGCCCGCCACCGCGGTCCAGTGCAGCAGGTGATGGCCGACGTCGACGCCCACCGCGACCGCGTCCATCCAGGGGAGCAGCACGCCGCGCGGCGGGTCGGACCAGCGGCCCGCGATCGCGTGGTGGTCGAGCTCGTTGGTCTCCTTCTCTTCCGACTCGATCGGCACCACCCAGCGGAACTGGCGCAGGGCACGGTCGCGGACCTCGGCGTTCAGCTCCCGCGACGCCAGCCATTCGTCGCGCCCCACCGACGCCATTGAGTTCAGACAGTCGTTGACGCAGGTGAACCGGAAGCCCAGCGTCCGCGTGCGGGGACGCGGGCCGACGACCTCGCCGTCGGCGGTGACCTCTTGGCCGCGGTGCACCAGCCGCGCCTCGCGGTTGGCCGCCAGCCGCTCGTCCTCGCTCCACGGCCCGCCGCACGACGGGCAGACAAGGTGGGCGCCCTCGGCGGCGTGGTCCTCGTCCTCGGCGTCCTGCCAGCCCACCAGGTGCTCGCGCTCCGGGGTGACCCACCCCCCGCAGCGTGGGCAGGGCAGGGCGAGCCGCGACGCCGAGCCGTGTTGATACGCGGTCCAGATCCGGCCGCGCTCGATCGAGACGGTGCACTCGCGATAGACGCGGCGGCGGTCGCCGAAGGCGTTGCCGCGGGCCTCCATCTGCGTGGCCGGGTCGGCCTCACGCGAGTTGCGGCGGACCTCGTCGTAACCGTCGACCTCGGTCTGCAGGATGATCCGTGCGGTGTAGCCCGCCCGTTTCTTGTCCGAGCCGCCGGCGGACATGAACTTGAGTTCCACGCCGTGGCGGAAGCGGATGGCGTCGACCTCGCCGCCGCGCGAGCCCGCGCCGTCGGCCGGCAGCAGGTCGCGGTAGCGGCTGGCCTCGATGATCGGCAGGAAGTCGTTGCGCCACTTGTCGCCCGACATGTCCATCGTCGGCACGCCGCAGACCACGGACTCGCGCAGCTCGAACAGCGCGTGCAGGCCGGGCAGGACGTAGCCGTGAAGCGATTTGCCGCCCTGAGCGATGCCGGTGAACGCGGTGTCGCGCCAGTGGTCGTCGGCGAGCTCGTGGAGGAACATCGCCACCGCCGGCTGGGTGGCGGCGCGGTAGCGGCCCGGGCGCGGGCTGGGCTTGGGGATAACGACCTCGGCCTCGGCCCACTCGAGGATCGGGCGGAACCGCGGGCGTCGCGACGCGGCGATCAGCTCGCGGCCGATGGACAGGCCGGGGTTATCCAGCGTGGCGATCAAGCCCCGTCCTCCGCGTAATCACCAACCGAGTCCTCGGGGAACGCGCGCACCATGGCGTCTTCGGCGTCGTCCAGCGCGTGGTCCAGGATGCTTGCGGCGTTGGCGTCGTATTCGCGTTCCAGGCGTTCGGACGCCCGTCGAAACTGGTCGGCGACGATCCCCAGCACGC
>JBCBUE010000119.1:0-6021 GCA_039818285.1 Planctomycetota bacterium
CCCAAAGAAGAAACGACCCAGCCGCAAGGGCGTCGCTAACAAGGAGGTGACCCCGGGCGGCCCCGCGCCGACCAAGCGCTGCCCGCACTGCGCGTCGACGGAGCTTCGTTCGGTCCGCGTGCTGTACGACAGCGACAAGGCGGGCTACGCCGCCGCCGGCGTCGCGCCAGATGGCAAGCCCTACAACCACTTGGTTCGTCGACTCTATCGATGCCAGTGGTGCGGCCGACACACCAGCTTCGCCGAATACGGGATGAAGCGAAAAAAGTAGCAACCCGATTGTTACTCACGGTATGAGCGGGGCCTGTTTCGCGCGACGATCAACGCGTGGCCGACAACACCACGCAACTCGCGCAGCTCCGCGCTATCCGCGATTCGGGCGTCCTGCAGGGCACTGTCGACGGCCAGGTGGTTCGCTATCGGTCGCTCGCTGAGATTAACGCGGTCATCAACCATCTCGAGGCGACCGACGACGCGACCGCCGTGCCGTCGCGGCCGCGTTCGGGCGGCATCGATCTGTCGGGGGTGTTGGCGTGACCCGGGCGTCGATGATCACTCCACGCATGACGCACCGCCGCGACGCGGCCGCACGCCACGCCCTCGTCTTCGGCACGGACGGCTACGACGGCGCCAAGGACACCCAGCGCCGCCGCTCGGTCGATGTCCGCCTCGCCGCCGAGGACCACCACCAGACCCGCCGCGGCCGCAAGAAACTGGTCGCTAACGCGCGCGACCTGCGCCGCAACTTCCCCGACGCGGCGTGGGCCATCCGCATGAACGCGGAGATGATCGCGGCCTACGACTTCCGGGCCAAGACGGACGACGAGGGGCTTAACCGCGAGCTCGAGCAGTACATCGCCCATAAGTCCGAGCCCGCGCAGTTCGATGCAGCGGGCCGACTTTCCCGCCAGCAGGCGGCCCGGCTGGTCGAGACCTGTCGGTCAGTCGATGGCGACGTCTGGCCGCTGAAACGGAACACGGGCGCCCTTCAGTTCATCGAGGGCGACCGCGTCGCGATCCCCGCCGGCTCGTCGCTGCCCCGTATTGACGACCTGGGAGAGTACCGACACGGCGTGCGGATTGACCGCGACGGCCGCCCGGTCCGGGTCGCCGTGTGCGACCGCGAGGGCGCCACCCTCAAGCTCCGCCGCGTCCTGGACGCCCGGTTTTTCTGGCAGGTCGGCTACTTCGACCGCGTCGATCAGACCCGCGGCGTCTCCCCGATCGCCGCCGCGCTCAACGCCTTTCGCGATGCGTCGGAGTCTCGCGAGCTGGCGCTCGCCAAGGCCAAGGTGGCGCAGTACCTCGCCCTGGTGCTCAAGCGATCGGCGACCGAACCGCTGGGTGACGCGACGCAGACCGAAGGCGATCGTTCGGCGACGTCGATCGACCTGGGCGCCGGCCCGCAGTTCGTGGACCTCGATATCGACGAGGACATCGACTTCAAGACGGCCGACGTGCCCGGCGACTCGTTCCTCGAGTTCCAGCGCCACGTCATCGCCTCGGCGATCCTCTCGCTCGACATCCCCCGCTCGTTCTGGGACGAGACGCAGGGCGTGTTCCACGGCAACCGCGCCGCGGTGCTGCGCTACGTGCGGACGACCCGCTGCAAGCGCGAGCCGATGCACCGGTGGCACCGCGAGTGGTCGCTGTGGCAGCTCGGCGTCGGCGTCCGCGACCGCGAGCTCAGCCTGGGGCGTCGGGACTTCCGGGACATCGCCCGTGCGATGCGATGGCACTGGCTGGGCCTGCAGTGGTGGGACCTGGCCAAGGACACCGACGGGTATCTCAAGCTGATCGCGGCTTGCCTGATGGACCCCGAAGAGGTTGCCCTCGAGGTCGGCAACGCCGACATCTACGACATCATCGCCAGCCGCGCCCGCGTTGAGAAAGCCGCGTCGGAGGCCGGCGTCGCGCTGAGCTACCAAGCCTCCAACACCCAAGCCACCCTCGGAACCGCCGACAAGGCCGACGTCGACGCCGAGGGCAATGCGGAGACCGACGATGAGTGATCCCGCCACGCGGATGGGTTATCGATGCCAGGTCGACAGCGGCTCCGACGGCGACGTCGTCCGCGTCGAGGTGCTTGACATCATCACGAGCTACCCGATGTTCCCCGGCGAGGTCTCGGCCCACGACGTGATCAAGCAACTGGCCGAGGCCCCGGACGCGCCGGTGGTCGTGGACATCAACAGCTACGGCGGCGAGGTGTTCGACGCGCTCGCCATCCACAACGTCTTGCTGAGGCGAGACGACGTGACGATCAACATCCTCGGCGTCGCCGCGTCGGCTGCCACGGTCATCGCCATGGCCGGCCAGACCATCAACATGGCCGCCAACGCGTCGTTCATGGTTCACCTGCCGTGGTCGGTCGCGATCGGGGCGGCGGGGGACATGCGCAAGGAGGCCGACGTCCTCGACAAGATCGGCGAACAGCTCGCCCTCACGTACGCGGCCCGGACGGGGCAAGCCATGGACGAGGTCATGGCGTTGCTCGAGGCCGAGACGTGGATGACCGCCGAGAAGGCCCTCGCCGCGGGTTTCATCACCGACATCACCCCCGCCTCGCGGATCGCCGCGCAGGCCCGGATTCCCGCGGGCCGGTTCGCCCGCACGCCGGCCGAGCGCATCGCCGCGCCGGTGGCCCATCGCCCACCCAGCGCCAAAAAGGAACGCGTTATGTCCAAAGACGAACCCGCCGCCGCCCTCTCTCCCGTTGACATCCGCAACGCCTGCCCGGGCTGCGACGACAAGTTTGTGCTCGACGCCATCGAGGCCGGCAAGGCCCTCGATGACCTGCGCACGGAGCACATGACCAACCAGGCCGCCGCTCTGCAGAACCGCGACGACTCGATCGCCGCGCTCAAGCAAGTCGCGGTCGAGAAGGACGCGGCCCACGCCAGCGCCGTCGAAGAGCTCAAGGCCGACCACGCCGCCGTGCTCGCCCAGGTCCGCGCCGGCATCGACGCCGACGACGCCCCCGCCCCCGCGGACGACGAGAACAACAAGCCCGCCACCTGGGCCGGCCTCGTCCGCCTGCCCGGCGACCCCAGCAACAACTGACCCGGACCCACACGAACACGAAAGCACCCCACGCCCCGAAAGGTAACCCGCCATGGCCGATGACCTCTTTGCCCTCGCCGACCTGCTCACGATCAACGACACGTCGTTCGCCGATCTCGACGTGACCGATCTGGAGCAGTTTGCGCCGCTCATGCAAGCCCTGCCGTACACGCCCGCCACGCACGGCACCGTTCACAAGTACACCAAGGAGACGGGCGCCCCCGTCGTCGGCTTCCGCGCCGCCAACGCGGGCCGCGACTTCGACCACTCCGAGGACACCGCCGTCACGGCGACGCTGCAGATCCTCGACTTCTCGTTTCAGGTCGACAAGGCCGTCGCCGACGCCTACAAGCGCGGTGGGGCGAAGGGTTGGATCGGCCGAGAGGCCGCGCGTCATCTGCGAGCCGCGTTTTTCAAGTACGAGAACCAGCTCATCAACGGCACGATCACCGGCAGCGGCGGCGACACCGCCGGCTTTGCCGGCTTCGCCAACGTGCTCGACGACTCCGACGACGCCATGGTCGTGAACGCCGGCGGCTCGTCTAACGTCAGCTCGGTCTACATGATCCGTGCAGGACTCGACGACGTGGTCGGCGTGCTGGGCAATGACGGAGCGTTCGACCTTGGGGATTCGACGGTCATCAACGCCCTGGACGGCTCGAGCATGAACTACCCGGCGTATTACACGCCGGGCACGGGTTACACGGGCCTGCAGGTCGGCGCCGCCAAGTCGATCGGTCGCATCTGCAACCTCACCACCGCGAACGGCGAGGGCCTGACCGACGACCGGTTGTTTGAGCTGTACGAGCTGTTCCCGGCGGGTCGCGGCCCGACGCACATCGTGCTCAACAAGCGCCAGCACGAACAGCTGCGCAAGAGCCGAACCGCGACGAATGCGACCGGTGCCCCCGCTCCCATGTTTACGGAGTGGGAGGGCATCCCCCTCGTCGTGACCGACGCCATCACCAACACCGAGACCGCGCTCACCGTCGCCTCGTAATCCATCGCCTCGCGCCGGCGCGGGCGCCTCCCCCGCCCGGCGTTTTCGTCCGCCGTTCCCCAACCCACTCCCACCCCCCAGCGGAGCCGATGCCATGACGACCCCAACCGACGACGCACCAACGTTTGCCTGGGCGCACTTCGACGACGACGGCGAGCTCGCGTACGTGACCGACACGGACGACGACGGCCCCGACCGCTGCTTCGCCTTCGAGGCCGAGGGCGGCGGCTACGTCGACGAAGACGGCTGGTGGATCGACCTCGACGACTACGACTTCGTCGATCCCGACGACCTCGACTGACCCCACCCCCGCTCAACCGCGCCGGCCTGACGGCTGGCGCGTTTCTTGTGACCGATCCACCCACGAGCCAAGCCATGCCCGACGCCCCCGCCCGGGGGATCGACCGCACGACCAAGATCAGCCTGGGGCTGGTCGGCGCGGCCCTCGTCGTGGCCATCGGCGTGCTCCAGCCCGTCGTCGCCCAGGCCGTCTCCATGCTGCTGCAACGCGAGCGGTTCGAGGCCGAAACCGAGATGCGCCTCGAAGACAACGAGGCGGCGATCGTCGAGCTCAAGCGCGACGCCAAGAAACAGCTCGACTCGCTGCACCGCATCGAGGTCCAGCTGGGCACGCTGCCCGGGGAGGCCACGCGATGAGCGTCTTCTCCAACAGCATCGGGACCGTCCTCTCCTCCATCCGCGCGGTCGCGGGGGAGAGCGTGACGGTCACGCGAGGGGCTTCACCCACGCCCGGCGTCAACGCCGTTCGTGGGGACGCCGCCGCCTCGGCGCAACGTCGCGGAGACGGGGACGTGGTCGAGAACGCCACAGACTGGCTGGTCGCCGCCGCGGACTACGCCGTCGACGGCCAGGTCACGCTTCCACGGCGTGGGGACACGATCACCGACGCCGGCGGCCACGTCTACGAAGTGCGGCCCAACGCCGGCGGCGCAGCGTTCCGGTACAGCGACTCGGGCCACACGCAGCTGCGCATCAGCACGCGGCTGGTCGATCGGGGGGTGACGCCGTGAGCCGTGTGAAAGGCCTGCTCGACGCGGTCGCCCAGATCATCAACGACGCCGGCTTCGACGTGACCTTCACCGCGGCGGGGTCGGTGCTGCTTGAGCCGTACGACCAGAGCCAGACAGACGATCTCCGCGTCAGCGTTGTGCCGATGCAGGCCGATGCCTCGGAGTTCCAGCGACTTGGCCGCAGCGACTTCCTGCAGCCTGTTGAGGCCGCCGTGATCGTCGAGCAACGGGTCGGCACGGACGGGGACCGAGTTGACGCCCTGATCGATCTTGAGGAACGGATCGCCGCGCACCTCCTCAAGTCCCCGCCGTCCGGCTACCGAACCCCCACGGTCAGCCTTTACCCCGTCGACCTGACCGCGCTCAGCGAGGCGGGCCAGTTCGCGGGTTATGTCCACGCACGCTACCCCTCCAACACCCCCGCCCAAACCTGATCGGAGCCGACCATGTCCAATTACCTCGACGGAGACGACTTCAAGGCGTACATCGGTGACGCCGTTCTGACCGCGGCCGACAACGCCGCCGTCTCGGCGCGAACCTGGACCGAGGTGCCCGAAGTCAACCGCCTGACCCGCAACGGCAATCGCAACACAACCGACTTCCAGACCCGAGAGGGGACCTTCACCACGGTCGGCCCCGCCAAGCGATCGTTCACCCTGTCGGTTGGCTACAAGCCCAACAACGCCTTCATCACGTCGCTTGAGGACGCTTTCGACAACAAGACGGCTGTCGCGTTCGCCGTGATGGACGGCGACATCGCGACGCAGAACAACAAAGGAACCGTGGGCAACTTTTTCGTGACGTCGATCAACAACCCGCAGGACCCCGGCGCCACCGCGACGTACGAGGTCACGGTCGAGCCGGCGTCGTTCGTCCACACCTACACGGTCCCCGCGGCGTAATCCCATGACGACCTTGCCCGACGAG
>JBCBUE010000120.1:0-6008 GCA_039818285.1 Planctomycetota bacterium
CGACGTCACGTCGTCACGCGTCACCCAGTTCTGCAACTGCTTGCCGGTCGTCCCGGCGTGCTTGCGGCCCTTGACGTCCACCAGCAGGTTCGGCTTGCCCTCGGCGTAGACCACGAAGTCGAAGCTCTTGAGCGGCAGCTTGGTCGCGCCGCCGGAGAGCGCGCGTTTGGCCTCGTCCACGGCGACGTAAGCGATGCCGTTGCTTCGCAAGAAATGCTCGAACGCCTGCTCGTAGTGATGTCGACGTTGCACCTGCGGCAGTCTATTCGGTGGTCATCCGGCTGCTTCGGGGATCGGACTCTCAGATTTCTCGCGGACGCCCGGCGGTGTGGCTGTTCGTCGAGCGCGGACCTTTCTTACGAAGGCCAGCCCATCCCGCGCCGCGCCGATGCCGAACCAGCCGGTGATGACGACCGAGAGGGCGAGGGTGGCGCGGATGTACCAGCGCCAGTACTCACCTCACCAGGCGTCCGAGACATCCCAAACCAGGGCGGCGAGCGTGCCGAGAGTGAAGACCACCCCGAGCCCGCCGGTCCACACCATCTTGGCCACCCAGATCGCCGTATCGAAGCGCGTGCACTCCGCGGTGGGCAGCAGGCTGCGCCACGCCCGGCTCGCGGCGGACTGATCAGAGCTTTTTCAGGCGGGCTTTCCTTGAAGAAGGTTTGCGGGGGTGTCGGTTCGCGGCCGATCACCGCGCGCTCAGCCAACGAGCCGAGCACGTAGCCGGCGATCGCGATCAGCATGGTCAGCAGGCTCCACCACTGGCCGTCGAAGGGGAACCCGTCGGGCGTGAGGCGGAAGTCGATGCCGAGGATGGCTTCGGTGATGACCCCGAGAACCATCTCGGTCGGCCCGAGCGTCCAGGGGGGTTGGGCGAGCAGCCAGGGGTAGACGGCGTCGGCCCACCACGTCTGGCCGAGGATGCCGGCGATGGCGGTGCCGGCGCCAAGGGTGAGGCTCACCCAAGCGCCCCACGTCGATCCCCAGCCGGTGTAGAGCACGGCCCCAGCGCCGCCGATGAAGACCGAGGCGCTGAGCACCATGAACTTGAGGGTGTAATCGCTGGGCTGAGCGTCAGGCTGATCAGCAGGATGAGCGCAGCCACGAGCACAACACCAAGGCGGAGCAGCGTGAGTTCGAGCCGATCGCTCATCGGGCCTCGCCAGACGGGCTTGACGACGTCGCGGACGAGCACGCTGCTCCAGGCGTGCAGGTACGTGTCGTGCGTGCTGAGCATCGCGAAGAGGACCAGACAGAAGAACGCGCCGTGCATCCCGATCGGCAGCAGCGCGGCGTTGGCGGCGGCGACGATCGCGACCATGAGCACCGGCAGGGTCGGTAGGCCGAGCGGTTTGATCGTTTCGGGAAACCCGGCGAGCACCATCAGAAATCGGCTGCCGACGGCGGGGAAGATGCCGAAGTTGATGACGCCTGAGACAAAGGCGAGTACACCGGCGTAGACGCGGAACGATTGGCTGTAGCGATCGCCGAGGAACTGGCCGAGCGTCATGGCCTGGGTCTGGCGGAACCGGTAGAAGACCCAGCCGCTCACGGCGATGACGAGCGAGGCCGGGATCGACAGCAGCATCCACCAGTTCGCGGTGAGGCCGGCGTCGTAGAACATCTCGTACTGCGCGACGATCGCGATCGCGCCGAAGCCGGCCATGCCGTTGGAGACGACGAGCAGGTAACGTCCCGCGGAACGATCGGCGACGAGATAGCCGCTGACGCCGCGGCTGAGGCGGCGGGCGAAGAGAAGGCGACCGCGGCGGCCGCGGTGACGGCGAGGCCGACGATCAACCAGTCGAGGCCGCTCAACCGGCTGCTCCCGCTCCCAGGAGTTGCATGACCTGCCGGAGGTTTCGTTCCGCGTCGGACCAGGTCGATCCGGCGGCGTGGTCGATCCGGATCCAGCGGTCGATGCCGGCGTGACGAGGCACGCGGCCGTCTTCGTCGGCGTCGTCGCCGATGACGGCCATGAGATTCGGGTCGCCACCGATGCGCTGGATCACGCGCCGCCAGTAGACGGGCTCGGCCTTCACGGCGTGGATCGTGTCGGTGCCGAACAGGTGATCGAAGAGGTCGGCCTGGTCGCGGCCGTCGATGCCGGCGAGGCGGAGCTTGTGAGCGATCCCGTCGGCGGGGTTATTGCTGGTGATGATCAGCCGACAGCCCAGCCGACGCAGACCGATCAGGCGATCGCGAATCCGGAGGTCGACCGGTCGAGATCGGTTGAGTTCGACACGATCCGCGTGCGCCCAGAACGCGTCGCGATCCAGTCCGAGTCGGTCGAGGAAATCGCCCCACGTCCACCAGACGGTGTCGAATACCTCGTCGAACGCGCGGGTCACGGCCGCGGGTGGTGCGCCGCGTCGTTCGGCTTGGTCGCGGATCAGGGCCAGTAATCCGTGGCCACGCTCTTCGCGTAAGCCCGGGGTCTGGCGAACGACGGTGTTGTCGATATCGATCAGGAGCGTGAGCAAAAAGGGTTCTCGAACCTCGCATCGAGGTGGATTAAGGCGTGATTCGGGGGCGGCGGGGCGCCCAGATCCACTGGCCGATCGACTCGATCTCGCGTTGTTGATCGATCTTGGCGTGGCCGTCGTAAAAGAGCCACGAGGCTCCGCCGTTGTGGTCGTAGCGGAAGCAATCCCAGTTGGCCGCGTTGTACTGATTGAACGTGTTGAAGTGCAGAGGGAACTGCAGCGGGTGTTGGTTGTCGAAGTCGATGACGAAGGCCCGTTCGGACGGATCGATGACTTCGTCGATCCGTAGCGCCGATCGCGGCGATGGCTGCGACGCGACGCCGTCGAACCAGGTCGTCCAGTAGTTGCTGACGCCGTACGAGGGATACTGGAAGGAGTCGCCGACGGGGTCGCCGCCTTCCCATTCGGGGCAGTGAAAGACGGAGTCGCCGTCGTTGTCGCGTAGCTGGAAGCGGTTGGCCGCTGAGCCGGTGTCGGCCTGCTCGTCGGGGAGATAGTCGGCGACCTTGATGTGCCACGCGCCGCTGTCGGCGGGGGCGTAGAGATCGATGACGCCGAACGCGGGGCTGCCGTTCAGCTCGATCGGCCAATAGTCCTTGTGCTCGGCGGTGTAGGCGTAGGCGGCGATGCCGATCTGCCGCAGGTTCGACAGGCAGGCAGCGCCGCGCCCCGAGGAGCGGGCGGCAGCGAGGGCGGGCAGGAGGATGCCGATCAGCAGGGCGATGATCGAGATCACCACCAACAGCTCGATCAAGGTGAAGGCGTCTGAGCGTCGCATGGTGATCCGATGCCGATCGTCGGTGAAAGAATCCCGGAGTGACCCGTCGTGGGGCCACCCCGAGACTCCGGTGGGGGAGAACCGGTTAACGGCGGCGGGCGACGAGCGCCAGGGCTCCGAGGCCCAGGAAGCCCAGCGCACCGGGCTCGGGGATGGTCGCGACCACGGCGAGGTCGTCGATGCCGACCTGGAAGCCGACGAAGCCGCCGTTGAACGGGGCGGAGTTCAGCTCGATCTCGACGCTCGTGATCTGCCCCTCGCCGGTATCGCGGGTATAGCCGTAGAAGCCGATGCCGTCGACGATGGTGTCGGTGTCGAGGACATCGGTGCCGCTGAAGACAGTGACGGTGCCGCCGAAGGCGAAGTCGTTGACGGTGAATCCGATGGCATCGACGCCATCGATGTCGATGGTGATGACGCCCGGATTGGCGTTGGCGGCGTTGCGGGTGGCGAGGTAGCCGCCGTCGCTGGTCATCTTGGCGCCGAGGCTGTCGTTGCCGAGCACCGCGAACTGGATGTTGTCACGCGTGAGGGTGGCGGTGTATTCGCCGGTGACGGTGACGGTGCCGGGCACGTTGTTGTCGCCGCCGGTGTTGTCAGCGACATCGAAGGAGACGACGGTGAGCCCCGGCAGGGCGGCGAAGTCGGTGGCCGAGGTGTTGCCGTACTCGTCGGTGATGGCGGCGTCTGGGGAGATGCCGCCGGTGGTGTCGGGGTCGGTGATGATGAACGCCGCGTGGCCGAGGCCGGCGGTCATGGCGGTGGTGAGTCCCATCGCGATCGCATAACGCATTTTGATTCCTCCTTTACTACGTCGTGCCTCCGACCTGCACGTTGCAGGGCAGCAGGCGGCTGGTCAGTCGTTGGTCGGGGTGCTCGGTGAGCTCGATGGCCATCTCGCCGGCGGCCAGCCCGAGGTCGCGCTCGGGGAAGATCGCGGCGGTGATCCACGGGGCGTTGGCGGTGCAGAGGTTGCCGCTGTCGAAGCTGGCCAGGGCGAGCGAATCGGGCACGGATCGACCGAGCTGGTGAGCGACGTCGAGGAACACCTGGGCGGCGGTGCAGCTCCCGACAATCAGGGACGTGGGCTCGGGGTGACGCTTGAGCCAGTCGGCGGCGAACTCGGCGCGGACATCGCGATAGACCCGGTGCTCGTAGTCGAGGCGAGGCTGGATGCCGTGGCGTCGGCAGGCCGCCTCGTAGCCGGCGGCTCGTCGCTTGGGCGCCAGGACGTCGCCCTTGGGTTGGTTGAGGTCGACAAAGTGGATCGTCCGATGGCCTCGCTCGGCCAGGTGGTCGACGATCGCCGCGGCGGCGCCGGCCTCGTCGTAGCTGATGGCGCTGTAGGCCATGGCCTGATGCATCCACAGGACGGGTTGGCCGATCTCGCGGAGCTTGCGGATCAGGTGACGAGACGGCTGCTCGGACAGGGCCAGCACGAGGGCATCGACGCAGTCGTCCTGCACGAGGCGGGATTGACGCAGCGATTGCTTGCCGGCGAGCACGACGCTGTCGAGGGTGAGGCCCACGCCGGCCTTGGCGAAGGCGTCGGTCATGCCCGCGAGAACGCCCTGGGGCAGAAAGACGCCGGCTTCGGCGCCGGCCATGAGCACGCCGATGCGGCCGTGCCGGCCTCGACGCAGCGACGCGGCGGCGGCGTTCCGCCGGTAACCCAGGCGATCGGCGGCCTCGCGGATACGCCGGCGGGTCTCTTCGCTGGCTCCGATCGAGCTCGGCCCACGCCCGTTGATCACCGCGCTCACGACCTGCACGGACACACCCACATCCTCGGCGATGTCGGCGAGCCGGACTCGTGTCGTGGTGGCGTTCATGACGGTTGACGGGGTCGCTGGCTAGGTGATTTGGGGCCCGGATAGTTGGTCTATTGAACGTTCAATATAAAGCGTGTCGGCAGATATAGAACAGCTCTGAATGGATTTTTAACGGTGCGATAGCTCCGCGGCGACAAGCGTGCGTCGTGCGGTCTCCTGGGCTTCTTTAAGCAGGATCTTGGCTCGCTGCGGAGCGTCTTCACGATCGCGCCGAAGCGGCAGGCTGAGCTCAACGAGCATCGCCCGCCGCGACCAGCTCGGCGGCATGGCTCCCCACCAGGCTCGCCAGGGAAATGCGCCGGCACCGGGCGGGCGGTGGGCGTCGCAGCGCCCGTCGTTATCGCTGAGGTGGACGTGCGCGAGACGCGGGGCGAAGTCCCGGACGGCGTCTTCGATGTTGCCCTCGGGACGGACCATCCAGTGGCCGGTGTCGAAGCACACCCCGACACGATCGTCGGCGACGCGATCCATCAAACGGCGGAGGTGTGCCAGGCCGTAGGTAGGCAGATTCTCGATGGCGAGCTTGGTGGTCGGGCCGATTTCCTGAGCGATGGCTTGGCTGATCTGGGCATCGCGTTCGAGCAAGGCCTCGGCGATGGGGCAGACGTGCGGGTGAGAGTGCGGCGTGGGGTGCACGACGAGCGCCGAGACCTCGAGCGTCTGGGCGATCTCCACATAGGGCATCAGCCGATCGATGGCTTGTGTGCACGGCGTCTCGAGCGGGGCGAATGTTGGACCGTGAATCGATCGGGCGGGCGCGCCGGCGTCTGTCATGAGCGAGCCGAGTTGTTTCCAGTCCGCGGTGCGCAGCCGATTGAACTGAAACTCGGCGTGCGGCAGGGGCAATTCGACACCGGTGAACCCGGCCTCGGCCACGGCACGGGCGGCCTGGACCACGACCTCGGTGAA
>JBCBUE010000121.1:0-5597 GCA_039818285.1 Planctomycetota bacterium
CACGCGCCGCCCGTGGGGCCGGCGGAGCTGGCGCCGTCGCCCGAGGCGGTGCCGACGGCGATGGCGTTGTAAGACGAAGCGAGCAGCGCGGGGATCGGGGTGTCGCGGCCGTTGTTGACGCCGGCGACGACGAGGCGGTTGTGGGTGTCGACGAGGTGGTCCGTGCGCTGGAGGGCTTCCTGGGCGTAGGGGGCTTGAGGGGCGATCCAGGAGTGCGTGTGCACGCGGGGGGTGACCTCGGCGGGGGGCAGGGCGGAGGTGAGCCGCAGGACGTCGCGCATCCAGCCGGCGGTGGTGTAGGCCGAGACGTCGGTGACGCCGGGCGCGAGGCCGCTGGGGCCGTAGAGGGTCTTGGCGGTGCCGTGGGCGTGGTTGAAGGGCTTGGAGGCGCCGGAGCGCGGGGTGATGGTGACGCCGCGGAAGACGCGGCTGTTGACGTGAGGCAGGTAGTGGCCGGGCGAGCCCTCGACGTGGGCGAAGTCGATCCCGCGGCCGGTGGGGGTGGCGTCGGCGAGGCGTTGCCGGGCGGCGGTGATGCCGAGCCGGTCGGGGCGGTCGAGGCCGGGGTCGGCGGGCGGCGAGGCGGCGGGCTGGGTGGCGTTGGGCTCGGCGGCGGGGGCGTGGACGGGGCCGCCGGGCCAGGCGAGCACGGCCACGACGCCGGCGGCGAGCAGGGCGGCGCCGCAGCTCGGCCAGCGCCAGGCCCGCGGGTCGCGGGGGGCGGCGGGTCGGGCGGGGCGGCGGGGGGCGGGGGGCATGGTGGGGTTGCTCATGGAGGCCGGTCACCCGTTAAGTCGCGCCGCTCGGCCGACGATACCGACCGTGACGGCTGCGCCGATCATGACGATCACGACCCACCACGAGTTCGACCCGTCGCTGAACAACGCCGTGCGCGGCTTCCTGGACCGCGTCGCCGTCGCCGACACGCCCGATAACCCGCCGACCGCCACGCTCGAGCACGACCCGCGCTGGCTGACCGTGCTGCGACAAGGCTTGGGACACCGACCCACGCTCATCACATCGGCCGACACCGCCGGCCGCATCACTGGCGTGCTGCCGCTGGCGCGCGTGCGCTCGCCGCTGTTCGGGTCGTTCCTCGTCAGCCTGCCCTACCTCAACCGCGCCGGCGTGCTCGCGCCCGACGCCAACGACCGCCACGACCTGATCGCCGCGGCGGACGAGCTCGCCCTGGACCTCGGCGTCGACCACCTCGAGCTCCGCCACGACGGGCACGCCCCGACGCACGACGCCTTCACCGAGGTGCGCGAGCAGAAGGTCGTGATGCTGCTCGACCTGCCGCAGGCCCAGTGGGACCACAGCGACCGGTCGGACGACGACCTGAGCAAGCTCGTCATGCAGGCGATCCCCAGCAAGGTGCGCAACCTCGTGCGCAAGGGCGACAAGGCCGGGCTATCGATCGCGTTCCACCAGTCGGGCGACGCCGCCCTGCCGCGGGCTTTGCATGCGTTCTACGACGCGTTCGCGATCACGATGCGCGACGTCGGCACGCCGGTGTTCCCGCGCAGGCTGTTCGGCACGATGCTCGACACGTTCCCGCACGAGGCCGAGCTGGTGACCGTGACGCACGGGGAGCAGGTCGTCGCCGGCGCGATCCTCTTGCACGACCCGTATCGCCGCGTGACGCAGGTGCCCTCGGCGTGCGCGTTGCGGGCGTTCAACCACACATCCTGCAACATGTGGATGTACTTCCACCTGCTCCGCCGATCGATGCAGCGCGGCAGCGCCCGCTTCGACTTCGGCCGCACCACCCCCGGCTCGGGCCCGCACCGGTTCAAGAAGCAGTGGGGCGCCGTCGAACGCCCGACGCCCTGGTGCATCGCCGCGATGAAACCCACCGCCAACACCGCCACCGCCCGCCCCGACAACCCGGCGTATCAACGCCGCATCGAGGCGTGGCAGAAGCTGCCGGTGTGGGTTACCAAGATCGTCGGCCCGCCGATCGTGCGCGGGATTCCTTGATCGCTACCGCTGCTCGACGAATCGCTCGAGCTGCGCTTCAACGCGGACCTCGGCCGCGCGGTGGACGAGGCCGTCCAGGAAAGTCGCGATCTGCTCGGCGACGCCATTGGCGTCGAGGCCGGCGTCGCGCAGCTGACCGCCGCGGGAGTCGTGGTACATCCAGCGCGGCGGGTGGCCGATGCGGTGGAGCTTGTCGGTCGGCAGGCCGAGGTCGTTGAGCGTCTCGAGGACGAGCGAGCCGAAGCCGCCGACGCGGCCGTGGTCCTCGACCGTCACGATCGGCACGCCGGCCTCGACAAGCGACTTGATGAGATCGACGTCGAGCGGCTTGGCGAAGCGGGCGTCCCACACGGCGATGTCGAGCCCGCGCTCGGCCTCGAGCTTGCTCGCGGCGTCGAGGGCGGTGAGCGTCGTGTGGCCGTAGCCGAGGATCGCGAGATCGGGGCTGCCATCGCGGCCGCCACGCACACGCACCGCTTTGCCCAACTCGAACGCCGGGGTCTCCAACAGCTCGCCAACCGGGCCCTCGGCCACGACGTCGCGCGGGTAGCGCAGGAACGTCGGCCCGTCGTCGTACCCGGCCATGAAGCGCAGCGCCGCCAGCATCGACGGCTCGTCCATCGCCGCCATCAGCACGGCGTTGGGGAACACCGCGTTCATGCTGATGTCCATAAACCCGTGCATCATCGACCCGTCGCCGCCGACGTACCCCGCGCGGTCCATGCAGATGCGCACCGGCAATCCTTGCAGCGCGACCTCCTGGAAGGTCTGGTCGAGCGCCCGCTGGCTGAACGTGGAGTACACGGCGTAGAACGGCTTGAGCCCGGCCTTGGCCATGCCGGCGGCCTTGGCCATGCCGTGCGACTCGGCCAGGCCGCAGTCGTGCGTGCGATCCGGGAAGACGGGCATCACCTTGTCCAGCCCGGTGCCGTCGGGCATCGCCGCGGTGAGCGCGTGCACGGCGTCGTCCTCGCGCATCACCTCGATCAGCGCATCCGCGAAGGCGTGCGTGAACGACTTGCCCGCCTGCTTCTTCTCGACCCGGCAGTCCGAGACTTCCATCTCGTCCGGCAGCGCCTGCTCGAGGCGGGCCTGCTCGGCGCGGTGCTCGGCGAACTGCGCCGGCTTGGGCGCGTGGAAGCGGAAGGGGTCGGCCTCGCTGAGGTGAAAGCCCTTGCCCTTGGTCGTCTTCACGTGCAGCAGGATCGGCCGATCGATCTCGCGCAGCTCTTCCATCAGCTCGACCAGCACCGCCACGTCGTGCCCGTCGACCGGGCCGATGCACACATGGCCGAAGTGCTCGAAGAGGTGATCGGTGGCGATCAGCGTGCGCAACATGCGCCCGCCCTTGTGATAGGCCTCCTCGATGACCGACCCGCCGGGCAGGCGATCGAGCGCGCGCTTGGCGCGCTTCTTGAGGTCGCTGAGCGCGTGGCTGGTGCGGACGCGGTCGAAGTACTGGGCGAGCGCGCCCTGCGGGTCGCCGATGGCCCGTCCGTTGTCGTTGAGGACGGTGAGGAACTGGCGTTGCAGCGTGCCGGCGGCGTTGAGGCCTTCCATGGCGACGCCGTTGATGATCGACGAGTCGCCGATGACGCAGACGGCTTTGCGGTCCGCCTCGCCACGCGCCGCGTCGCCGATCGCCAGGCCGACGCCCGTCGAGATCGACGACCCGGCGTGGCCAACCGAGAACAGGTCGTAGTCGCTCTCGCGCGGCTCGGGGAACCCGGCCATGCCGCCCTTGAACTTGAGGTTGGGGAACAGGTCCTGCCGGCCGGTCAGCAGCTTGTGCGGGTAGCACTGGTGCCCGACGTCCCAGAGCAGGCGGTCGCGTGAGAAGTCGAATGCGTAGTGCAGCGCGATAGTGAGCTCGACGACGCCGAGGTTGGAGGCGAAGTGACCCCCGGTGCGTTGGATCTGATCGCAAATGATCTCGCGCAGACCCACGGCCACGCCGCTGAGTCGGTCGACCGGCAGTCGTTTGAGGTCGTGCGGGCCCTCGATGCCCCGCACCAATTCCACGCACGCCTGGGTCGTCTCTGCGGCCATCCGTCTCTCCGTCGTCCGTCGCTCAGCCCATCGGCCGCGAGGTGGTCTGCGCCATCCATCGGCGTGCCACGCCCTTGACCGCCACCCGGGTTGTGCTCGTCGTGCGTTGCTTCATCGGCGGGCCTAAGCGCGCAAGTCTAGCCCCAACAGGGGCCTCGCGCCCACCGCCGCGTCAACCGACCCCCGCCCGGGCCGCTCGCGAGGGCGAGGCGGAGCCGGGACGACCACGAAAAACGCGGCCCGGGCAGGGGATGCCGCGAGCCGCGCTCGATCAGGGCAGGGATGTCGGAATCGGGCCGGGCGACGCTCAGTCGCGGTCGGCCATGGCCACCGGCTGGGGGGTGGTGACGGGGTCGGGCTTGCGGATCCGCAGGATCGGCCGGGCCGGGGCGGACGGGCGATCGACCGTGGCGCGCGGGACGCGCGAGACGACATAAGCGCCGGGTCGGTTGACGCTCTCGGCCACGCGGATGGCCCGCAGCAGCGAGTGGTTGTCGTCGAGATGGCCGATGCCGTCGGTCGAGCGGATGAACCGCCGGTCGGCGGGGTTGATGAACACGGCGGTCGAGTTGGCGTAGACGACCTTGACCAGTTCGGGGAAGGTCGGCGTCGCGGCCAGGGCCGGGTCGACCACGGCCGAGCCATCGAGCACGGGGCGGACCGCGATGTAGGTCGAGGTCTGTCGGCCGGGCACGAGCGGGACGCGCTCGGCCCGGGCGATCGCCGGGGTGCCACGCGACACGGTGTAGGCGCGGTTCGACTGAGCCGCGGCCGGGAGCATCCACGCCATCGCCGACAGCGCAGCGACAGCGACCATCATGTAGGGCTGGGTCTTCATCTCTCTTTCGACTCCTTCCGATCCGACCGCCGACCGACGTGCCATCGTGGCGGCCGCCGACGGTCCTCTCTCTCGTCTCCGCGGGTCGCCACACCGGCCAACCCGTCAAGCCGGCCCGCCGCCTGTCGGCGACGCAACCGGGCGTGGACCCCCACCGGCTCGACCCTGGAACGGGTCGCGTGACCAACGGCCCTCCCCGACCGTCGGTCCCTCCAGCCAGGTTTCCGACTCGACGCGTCCTGGCGTCGACGCCGCCCAATCTCCCGTCCGCCCCGTGCAAACGGAACGACCTCTCTCCCTGACCACGCCCCTCCGGGCGACGCACTTCCTTATCAACCGGCGTGCCAACCACACCGACCCGCCGGTCGAACGGCGTAGAGCGTGTCAAACCGCGGTTAGCGCATGATGAATTGCCCATCTTCACAGACCCGCCTGCGCCGCATGTCGACGCCACGCCACACCCCCGTTGCGCCGAGGCGTCAACACGACGCGCTGGGCGCACGAACGGTCTGGTTTCTCACGGCGCTTTGGACCCACCGCGCGACGCGCGACCTTCGGCGAGTCGTGCGCCACCGCCCCTGAGCAGCGTCTCGCGTAGGTGTTACTTCACTTAGCCCCGGGTCAATGACCCGGGGCTAACTCCCGTCCGCGCGCGCCACGATCGCCCACTCGCCAGAGATAGGAACGCCCCGTGCGCCGGCTCGTCCCCCATCGGCAGGGCACGTACGAG
>JBCBUE010000122.1:0-5581 GCA_039818285.1 Planctomycetota bacterium
CTCGAGGGGGTCGAGTCTGAGGAGCAGCGCGAGAAGCTGTGGGAGTGGTTCATGGGCACGGTGCTCAAGGCCGGTCAGCCGAACACCAACGTCGTGCTGATCGGCACCGTGCTCCACCACGACAGCCTACTCGGCCGGCTGACCGACGAACGCCAAGCGACGGGCGGTTGGCGATCCAAGCGATACCGCGCGGTCCAGTCCGAGGCCGCGGCGGCGGCGTTGTGGGACGAGTGGCGGCTCATCCGGTCGGGCGAATCGATGTTCGAGGGCGACTCGGGCGACGAGGCGGCCGATGCCTACTTCCAGGCCCATCAGGCAGAAATGCTGAGGGGCGCTGAGGTGCTGTGGCCGCAGCGCGAGAGCTACCTCGACCTGATGAAGATGAAGCAGGACGAGGGCGAGGCGAGCTTCCAGGCCGAGAAGCAGAACGAGCCGATCGACCCCGCCACCTGCCTCTTCGCCAACGCACGGTTCCGCTACTGGGACCGCCCCGCGGCGTCGGGCGACATCGGCGTTTACAGCGACGTTGACGACCTGCACCGGGCCTTGGGCAACCGTGCCCACTTCGTCATGGCCTGCGATCCCAGCCTCGGCACGCGGCGTGGCGAGGGGGACTACGGGGCGGTGGTCGTGGTGATTCGGGATGACCGTTCCGACAGCGGCGACGAGATCTATGTCGTGCACGCGATGATCGAGCGTCGCACGCCGACCGAGATGATCGAACACATGGTTGAGCTCGGCAAGGTCTACCCCATCGACGAAGTGGTGATCGAGTCGAATCAGTTCCAGGCCATCATGGCCGACGAGCTCGAGCAGCGCCTGACGTCGACCGGGACGTACTGCCAGGTCAACCGAGTGAACAACCGGAGCAACAAACGCACCCGGATCCTCGGTCTCGAGCCCCTGGTCGCTTCGGGCCGGCTTCGCTTCTGCTCGCAGCACGAACGCCTGATCCAGCAGCTCCGCGACTTCCCGCTGGCCAGGCACGACGACGGGCCCGACGCGCTCGAAATGGCGGTCAACGCGGCGAACGGCCCAAAGCATTACTCGTATTCGTTCCAGATATAGAGCGCCATACTTTTACAGGAGCCTGCGGTAGGCCCGGACCGGATCGGCCTCGCACGCCCGGCACCAGGCGATGAATTCAAGCGTATCGCAGCGTCGAATGCCCCGCTCCATGCGATAAATCGTGTTCTGTGGCACGCCCAGTTCCTCGGCCAATTCGCGCTGGGTCAGCCCGGCCTTGGCGCGCAGTTCGGCCAGCAGCTCGGTCAGGTGGGTGTATTCGGGGCGGGTCTGCGGCTTAGCCACGTTAAGCAGAATCGGGCCTCACCCCACTTGACAACGCTTTGTGGTCAGGCACTATGCCCTCGTCTTGCCCACCCTTGGAGACCGGCCTTGCCCCTGTACGAGATGACCTCAGACGCCCTGAACCCGATCGAGTCCACGACTTTTGCCGACCACGGCGTCCTCGAACGCCAGGATCTGCAGCGGCTGTTCAAGAACGACCTCAGCGCCCTCGGCCTGGACGTCCTGCTGATCGAAGAAGAACTTGGCAACTGGGACGCCAGCCAGCGTCGGATCGACCTATTGGCCATCGACCGGGACGCCAACCTCGTGGTGATCGAGCTGAAGCGTGGGAGCCGCGGCGCCCACATGGAGCTCCAAGCCCTTCGCTACGCGGCCATGGTGGGGACGATGGTCTTCGACGAAGTGGTATCGCGGTTGGCCGTGACCGACGAGTCGACCATTGAAGAGGCCCAAGAGAAGCTGCTTGAGTTCCTGGAGTGGAATTCACCCGAATCGGGCGAGTTCAACGCCGACGTCAGGATCGTGCTGGTCTCCGCCGACTTCTCTCGTGAACTCGTCTACACCGTGCTCTGGCTCAACCAACGCCAGCTCGACATCTCCTGCGTCCGGCTACAGCCACACCGGCTTGATGATCGGATCATTTTGAACGTCGAGCCAATGGTGCCGCTACCCGAGGCCGGGGATTACCTCATTCGGCAGAAAGAGAAAGCACAGGCCGACCGAGCCACACAACAGGCCGTCAAGACGGCCACGGGTTACACGTTCTTCAATGTCGGCGAAGACAAGGCGGGCCACCGCCGATGGGAGGACTGCCGGAAGTATGGCTTTCTGCAGGCCGGGGGCGGGCCTCGCTTCCGCGACAAGCTGGCCGCGTTGAATCGAGGCGATCGTGTGCTGGCTTACCTGAAGAGCCACGGCTACGTCGGCCTCGGCACGGTGACGGGTCAGGCCACGCCGCTGAGAGACTTCGTCGTCGCCAGCGAGGGCAAGCGGCTGCTGGACCTGCCCATCGCCAGCACCATCCACGATGGGCGGCTGGACGACGACGAACGCGGTGAGTTCTGCGTCGGGATCGAATGGACCCAAGCCGTCCCGCGCGAGACGGCGGTCTGCGGCCATCTCTCAAAACGTGGCACCTCGTGCCGGATGCTGCACCAAGCCGAGGTCGACGCGATCATCACGGCGATGGAGCAGGTCGCCAGCAGCTGATCGCCGAATCTGCAGCATTCGCAGCAATTCGGATCATATCGGTCGAGTGTAGGGATAGCCCTGCTCATCTAGGCGTTGCTATCGCGGCCGAGATAGGGATGTATGTGCTCGATGGCAAAGCACAAGAAATCATCTTCCGGGCCGCCCGACCTCTCGCTGCTTAACGGCATGACCATCCGCCAGCTTAAACAGCGATGGAAAGAAGTTGGTGTACGAGGTGAACCGCCCAACACCAAAGCGTTGCTCGTCCGCGAACTCGCCTGGCGGCTGCAAAGAGATCGCCACGGGGACCTAGACGCCGAGACGCGGCGGAGGCTGAAGGCCGCAATTCGGAACGCTCGATCGACGGGCCGTGATTCGTCACGGTGTGAGCCACGTCGGCAGCGTGCCGACAAGCCGCGACTTCTAGCGGGCACCACGCTCGTTCGCACGTGGCGTGGTCGGGATCATGAGGTCCGAGTGGTCGAGCCCGACAAGCGGTTCATCTACGATGACGTTGAATACGCGAGCCTCTCCGAGATCGCCCGGCACATCACCGGCGCCCGTTGGTCAGGGCCTCGGTTCTTCGGGCTCCACAAGCTGGCGGGCGCAGCATGACCCGACTCCGCTGCGCGATCTACACCCGCAAGTCGCACGAGGAGGGGCTTGATCAGGCGTTCAACTCGCTCGACGCCCAGCGGCAGGCCGGTCTCGACTACATCCAGAGTCAGAAGCACGAGGGCTGGCAGGCCGTCAAGGATTGCTACGACGATGGTGGATACTCCGGCGGAACGATGAAGCGGCCTGCTCTGGAGCGACTGCTCGCCGACATCGACCGCGGCAGAGTTGATGTCGTCGTGGTCTACAAGGTCGATCGCCTGAGCCGATCGCTGCACGACTTCGCGCGGATGATGCAGCGATTCGACGACAAGCATGTGTCGTTCGTCTCGGTCACCCAGCAGTTCAACACGACGACCTCGATGGGCCGGTTGACCCTCAACATGCTGCTCAGCTTCGCCCAGTTCGAGCGCGAGGTCACCGGCGAGCGCATCCGCGACAAGATTGCCGCCACCAAGAAGCAGGGTTATTGGGTGTGCGGACAGCCGCCGCTGGGGTACCGACGCCAGAGAGAAGACGAGCCACGCGGCCTGTACGTCGTCGAAGATGAAGCATCGCTCGTCAGATTGATGTTCGATGCGCTCATCGAAACACGATCTTTGGTCAAAGTCGCCGAGCAACTCAATCGCGATGGCCACACCACTCGTCGATGGACCAGCAGCAAAGGGCGAGTCCACGGTGCAAAGCCGCTCACGCAGAAGTACGTCTATCGCGTCCTCACCAACCTCGCCTACATCGGCAAGATCACGCGCACGCAGAGTGGCAAGACCGAGGTCTTCGATGGTCTGCACGCTTCTCTAATCGATCAATCCACGTGGGATCAGGTTCAAGGCCTGATCCAAGCCCACGACCGCGATCGCCGCTACCGCTGGACCCACAGCCATCTTCTGAAGGGCAAGCTCCGCACCGCCGACGGCGCCGCGATGAGCCCCACCTCCACCCATCGGCCCGCCCCCACCTCTGGGAGCAGCCCCAACAGCAAGAAACGCAAGCGCCTCGTCCGCTACTACGTCAGCCAGCAGGCCATCAAGCACGGCTTCGCCTCCTGCCCGATCAAATCCGTTAACGCAGAGCACCTCGACGACCTGGTCCGCGCCGCCGTGCTCGATCATCTCGATCGACCCGACCTCGCGAGCCAACCCCAAATCACACGCGATCATTGGATCAGCGAAGCCATCGCCCGAGTCGAACTCTCGCCCGATTGGCTACGCATCGAGCTCGACCCGCAAGCCTGCCAACGCCTCGCCGAGCACGAGCTCGACGAAGTTGCCGACCCCGAACCCCGCCCCACCTGCGCCTACCAACCCACCGTCCATAGACGCAGCGACCGCACCACCCTCGACCTCAACATCCAGATCAAGCGCCACGACGGCCGACGCATCATCCTCGCACCTGACGGCAACGACCTCGTCATCCCTTCGCAGCCGGAACCCAAGCCCCACATCGTCCAGGCTATCGGACAGGCTTATGCCTGGCACGAGGAACTGAAGTCATCGGCGATCACAGTCAATCAGCTCGCTGAACGCGAGAGCATCACCTCTCCCTATGTGCACAAGATGCTTCGGCTCACCCTGCTCGGCCCGCCGGTCCTCGAAGCCGCCTTGGTTGGTTCTCTTCCTCCACGCACCAATCTGGACGACCTGCTGAACGCAACTGGGCAACTCGACTGGGGCCTGCAGGCCAGCCAACTCGGGTTGACCTCAAATCAGCCGTCCTAACCCCTGCTGACGCAGGGCCGAGATTGAGCAATTAACCTCGAAAATCGGCCCCAGAGAACATCGCCCAATTTGGGGCTATGCGCTGCTGTTTTGGCGTCAGCAGTCGCGTCTCTGATGTTGCCCTGAGCACCGAAATTCCGCAGGAATACGCCGATTCGACCGGCGGTCTCCGTCACTTCGGGCTCGTATCTCGAAAGAAAGCGGAGAGGGTGGGATTCGAACCCACGGTACGGCAAAGCCGCACACCGGTTTTCGAAACCGGCTCCTTCAGCCGCTCGGACACCTCTCCGTGAGGCCACGATCCACGCGGCGAGCCGGGCAGTATAACCGGTCGGTCCAACCCGCCGGAGCGATCCGCTAAGCTCACGGCTCCCATGGTGCATCCGACCCCCGAGCCCGCCCCGACGCCGCCCCCGCCTCTGCAACCCGGCGACCGGGTCCGCGTCACCCAGCAGGTGCAGCACAAGCGATGGGCCTCCGTTGTCGAGGGCACCGTCGTCAGCGTCGGCCAGCGCAAGACAGGGTCGTGGTTCGCCCACAGCAAGGACGACCGCCTCTGGCTCGACCGCCTCGAGCTGCAGAAGGACGACGGCGAGTTGATCGTCTGCAACCTCGACCAGTACACCCACATCGACCGCCTGCCCTCGCCCGCCGGCGGCGCGGCCTGACGCATGCCCCCGATCGACCCCGACACCGGCCTGCCCGCCGGCTACGCCTTCGACGCGCAGTGGGAGGTCACGCCCGTC
>JBCBUE010000123.1:0-5334 GCA_039818285.1 Planctomycetota bacterium
CGCAGCCAGCGGCGCACAGCTTGAAGAGCGGCTCGCGCTCGCCTGCAGACGCGGCCGTTGGCCGCGGCGCCCCCGCACCCGCCACGAGCAGCGCCATCGCCACCGCCAGCATCCGCCCGCGCCGGATCAGATCGGGCGGGGTCGCCTGCGGGTCGCCGGGGCGCAGGTCCGGCCACGCCAACGCCAGGTGCGCCCACACGACCAGCGGCGGTTTTCGCACGCGCGGCTCGTCGTTGCGCGACGGGATTACCCATGCCCAGGGCTCGGCCTCGATCCCGCGATCCGCCCGGCCGTGCTGACGCAGCCACGTCTCCTGCGCCGAGGCGATCGTGATGTTCTCCATCGTCCTTCGCGAATCCGCCTGGCCCAGCCGAACCGTCAGCGGCGCGGCCGCGAGCAGCAGCACCACCGCCAGCCCCAGCCACGCCTTGATCGCCCCGCCAGACGGCTCGGGAAACGCGCCGGCGACGGGCTCGATCGACGGCGCCGGCGTCGCGACAGGCTCGGCGCTCACCGCGCCCCACCCGCGTCTTGCGCCAGTTCACTCGCCTCGGCGCCAAGCGTCGCCAGGTCGTCCTCGATCGCTCGCAGGGCGCCCTTGATCCGGCCCTGATGAGCGGGCTCGCCGGGGAACCCGTTGAACGCCACGGCCACCACGAGGTCACGCACCGGGTCGGCGAACACGACGGACGACTGGTAACCCCCATGCCCGAAGGAATCGTCCGACGCCGCCGGGCCGAAGGCATACGGCACCGTCTCCCGGCCGTGCCGCGCCGAGTTCACCATGATCCCCAGCCCCCAGTCCATGACGTGCTGAAACGTCTTGTCGTAAGTGTCGCGACGCTCCCGCCGCACGAACCGCTCGACCGTGGTCGCCGTCCAAGGCGAGGACCGCCGACGATGCAGCGTGTCGAGCAACGCCCGGTAGAACGCGACCAGCTCGCTCAACGGCCCCACGCCGTTGCCGCCCGGCCGCGTTCCGGTAAGCCAGGCCCGTTGGGTGAACGGCTGCTCGATCGGCTCGGCACCGCTGGTGTCGTACACCGGGCTGACAAGCTCGCCGTCCTGCTCGTAACCTCGGTCGCTCATGCCGATCCACGATCGCGTCATCCCCAGAGGCTCGAAGAACTCGCTCCGCACGAACGTCGACAGCGCGGTTCCGCTGACCCGACGCACGATCTCGCCGAGGATAAACCACGTCGAGTGAACGTGATACCCGGCGTCGCTCCCCACGGCCCAGCCCGACTCGACGCGCATCGCGCAGACCTTCTCGACGATCGTGGCCCAATCGTCGTCCGGGTAGCGGAACGGGCTTGGCCGCAAGCCGGCGGTGTGCGTCAGCAGGTGCTTGACGAGGATGCCACCCTTGTCTCGCTGCGCGAACTCCGGCACGTACCGCGCCACCGGGGCATCGAGCTCGACGTCGCCACGCTCCCAAAGCCAAGCGATCGCCATCGCGGTGATCGGCTTGGTCATGCTCATCCACAGCACCGGCGTGTCGGGCGTCAGCGGCTCGCCCGGCCTGGCTTCACCGACCGCCACCGCGACCAAGCCGCCCGAGCCGCCGCGATCGACGCACGCCACGGCCCCGAGATGCCGGCCCTCCTCCAGGCCTTGCTCGAGCGCCTCGGTTAGGCGGGGCAGCGCCGCGCCGCCATTCATCCGTCGCCCTCGACCGCCGCCTCGCTCGAACCCGCCGCCGGCACGTCCCCGCCCGGCGCCAGCACGCCCGACGCCCACGCCTCGACCAACGCCGTCGCGTAATCGCGCACGGCCCCGCCGCTCGTCCGCATCACCCCCGACACCAGCCCGTCGTTCGGACCGTCCGCGAACTCCCACAACATCACCATCTGCACCAGCGCCGACTCGTCGCGTCGCGCCAGGTCCAGCACGCGGCCGTAATACCGATCGCCCGCCACGCTCGCCCCCATCAGACGCAGCGTCATCGCCCGTTCCGCGTCGTCTAACCCGTCCCAAGCCAACGCCAACGCGTCGCCCGCCTTGATCACCACGGCGTCGTCAACGGCTTGCGCCGCCGCCCGATCGGCCTCGACCCACCGCCCCAGCGACGCGAGCCGAGCCAGCGCCAGCATCCGGCGTTCACCGCTCGTCTGCCCCAACCCGTCGATCTCCGACGCGATCATCGGCCCATCGATCCCCGCGCCGTCGACCTGGATCGGCCCCGCGTCCGCCCTTGCCCCGAGCTTACCCTCGACCAGACGACCCGCCGGCCCCGCGACCGGGTTCAGCAGGCCGCCGATCCGCACGCCCCACGGCGTCCACGGCGACCGCCGGATCAGATCGCCCAGCCCCGTCGCCTCCAGCCGAACCGTCACCTCCGCCGACGCGCCCGCCTCGAGCCGCAGCTCACGCGCCAAGTCGATCGCCACTGGCGGCACCGTCGCCAGCGGACGCCCCGGCGGCGCCGCCGTGAGGGACAGCAACGCCGTCGTCGGCAGCGCCCCCCCCGGGCCGATCGCCACCGCCAGACGCGAACGGTTCTGCAACTCGGCTGTCAGTTCGATCGGCTCGCCGAAGGAGTAGCTCAGCGCCGAGGGCGTCAGCTTGAGCAGCGTCCAAGGCTCGTAGCGCGGCTCGGGGTTCCACAGGCGTTCGGGGAACCGATCCATCAGCCGCAGCAGCGCCTCGCCCGTCGGGGTCGGCGGCACGTCCTCGCCCATCTCCGTCAGCACCCGCACCGCGTACAGCGCCGCCGTCTGCGCCGCGTACGCCTGCACGAACTGCGTCAATCGACCCGCCCGCTCGCCGTTCGCCTCGGGAAGCATCAGCAGCATGCCCAGCCGCGCCCACGCGTCACGATCCGCCAGCGGCGCCAGCAGGTCCCGCGCCCGATCCGTCTGCCCCGACGCCATCGCCACCCACCCCGCCGCGCGACGGGCCAACGGCGACGCCAGGTCCGCCTCGGCCAACGCCGCCTCCGCCTCCTCAAGGTCCAACCCCGTCAGCCCCGACAGCCACGCCAGCTCGAGGACCGCGTCGTCGTCGCCCGCGGCCGCACGCTCGAGCCATTGCTGCTTGACCACGTCGAACACGCGCCGCTCAGCCTCGGCATACACGTCCCCCTCGGACGTCGCCAGCAACACGACCTGCAGCACCGCCAGCGACGGAATCGGCTCGATCGACTCGCCGGGCTCGAGCCGGGATTGAAGCAGCCCGAGGTAGCGATTGATCAGCCCGTTCGCCGCCTCGGTCCGATTGGCCGCTCCAAGGGCAAACACCGCGACCTCCACGTAGGGCTGCGTCAGCTCGATCGACCCCACCTGCCCCGCCGCCCCGAACTGCTCGGCCGCCTGCGCGTACGCCGCCTCGCTCATCAAGATCGATCCCAGCGCCATCCGCGCGTCCGCGTCCGTCGGCCGCCCCCGCACGCGCAACACCGCCGACGTCCCCAACTCGATCGGCGACGCGTCCCGATCCACCGCCAGCCGGTACGCCAACTCCGCCGCCGCGGGGTTGGCCGCGTCCAGCCGGATCGCCTCTTTCAACCATCGCCCGTAGCGCGTCTGATCGCCCTGCTCCAACGCCAGCTCGGCGGCCGACGACGCCAGACGCGACCGCACCGCCTCGCTCAACCCGGATCGCTCCCCCAGGTCCAACACCCGCTCGAGCTGGCTCAGCCGTTCGTCCACGGTCTGCAGCAGCGCGACCCGCGCCTCGATCAACGCCAGCTGCGCCGTCTCGTTGCCACGATCGACCTTCAGCAACGCCGACAGCGCGTCGATCACGGCCTGCGGGTCCTCCTCCCGACGCGCCAGCTCGACGCTCAGCCGGTACGGCTCGGCCCAGGTCGGGTCCAACGCCCGCGCCTGCCCCAGCCACGCCTTGGCCAGCGTCAGCTGCGCCGGCGACGGCCGATCCCCCCCCGCCAGCGAGGCCAGCGCCATCCGCTGCGCCTCGGCCGCCATCCACCGATCCGCCCCCGCCCGCTCGGCCCGGAACCCCGGCGCCTGCGCCATCGACGAGGCGGCCCCCAGCACCCCCCACAGCACCACCACCACGCACGCCGCAACGGCCAGTCGTCCAGTCATCGCATCACCATACCCACCGCGCCACCTCTCCCGCCGCCGCCACGCCGCACACCAGCACCGCCCCCGCCTTCATCGGCCCGCCCGCCCGACGCGACCCCCGCGGGCACACGTCGTCGCACACCAGAAACAACCACACGTACACCCCCGCCGACCCCACCACCCACGGCCACCAAGGCCCGACCGACACCTCCACCGTCCCCACCCGCCACCCCTCGCCGGACCGTGCCCACAGCTCGCACGCCACCCACATCAACCCCAGCGCCCACGCCCCGCCCAGCCCGACCGCCAGCCCCCGCAACACCCGCCAGCCCCACCGTCGCGAGCGCATCACCGCCCCGCCGCCGACACCCTCGCCAGGCCACCCTGCAACTCGCCCACAAACGCGCCCGCCGCGTCCACCGCCGCGTCCGATCCCCCGGCCTCGGCCGCCTCGTGCACCCGCTTGACCAACGCCGACCCCACGATCACCGCGTCCGCCACCTTGCCCACCATCGCCGCCTGCTCGGCCGTCGACACCCCGAACCCCACCGCCATCGGCAGGTCGCTCACCCCCCGAAGCATCGCCAACCGCTCCGCCAGGTCCGCCGGCACGTCCGACCGCTCGCCCGTCACCCCCGACCGGCTCAACACATACACAAACCCCGAGCACAGCCCCGCGATCTCCGCCGCCCGATCCGCCGACGTCTGCGGGCTCACCAGCAGGCTCATCGTCAGCCCCGCCCCCCGCGCCACCCCCACCATCGCCTCCGCCTCCTCGCTCGGCAGGTCCGGCACGATCAGCCCGTCAAAACCTGCCTCGGCGGCATCTTGCGCAAACTTCCGGGGGCCGTACCGGAACACCAGCGAGTACGACACCATCGCCACCAACCCAAGCCCGACCTTCCCCCGCAGCCCACGCACCATGTCGAACGTGTCCTGCAGCGTGATCCCGTTGTCCAGCGCCCGCGTCATCGACGCCTGAATCACCGGCCCGTCCGCGATCGGATCGCTGAACGGAATCCCCACCTCCGCCACCACCGCCCCCCCCGCGTCCGCGGCCTCCAACACCCGCGCCGTCGTCGCCAGGTCCGGGTCGCCCGCCGTCACAAACGGCATCAACCCCTTGCCCCCCCGCTCACGCATCGCCGCAAAACACCGCTCGATTCGGTTCATCCTCCCGATGCTACCCGCCATATCCCGGCCCATCACGCGACCGCGGCGTCCAGCATGCGGCGATCCAACGGGCTCACCACCCCCAGCACCCCCTTGCCCGCCTCTTCCATCACGTGCGTGTAAATCATCGTCG
>JBCBUE010000124.1:0-5268 GCA_039818285.1 Planctomycetota bacterium
AGGCCCTCGCCAAGGCCAAGAAAGTCGTCCTCGAGCTCTCCGTCGGCATGGACCGCAAGCAGGCCCCCGAGGTCGCCGAGAAGATGGGCGCCCTCTACACCTTTATCTACCGCAAGCTCGTCGACGCGAACATGGAGCGCAACGCCGCCCCGCTCGACGAGGCCACCCGCCTGATCGAGTACGAACGCGACACTTGGCGGATGCTCATCGAAAAGACCCGCCAGTCGGCCAACCTCAACGCCGAGGCCACGCAGGCCGCGGTCCCCACCCAGCCGACCCCGTCGGCCGATCCCGCCGCTAGCGACCCCGCCCGCCGCACCGCCATCAGCGCCTACGCCCGCTCGGCGTAACGCCTGAACCCGATCACAACCCCACCGCCGCCCGCGCCCGGTCCGTCACCGCGCTCACCACCTCGCGCGCCCGCGTCGCCCCGTCCGCCAGCACCCGCTCCACCTCCCCGGGGTCGGCCATCAGCTCCTCACGCTTCGCCCGTGCTTCGCCGAACACGTCGAGGATCAGCTCGAACAGCGCCTGCTTGGCGTGCCCGTACCCGAAGTTGCCGGCGCGATACCGCTCCGCCAGCTCGGCCGTCCGCGGGTCGTCGTCGCTCAACAGCGCCCGATAGACCTGGAACGTCGTGTCCGTCTCCGGGTCCTTCGGCGCCTCCATCGGCGTCGAGTCGGACACGATCTTCATGACCGTCTTGCGCAGCGCCTTCTCCGGCATGAACGGGTCGATCCCGTTGTTCAGCGACTTGCTCATCTTCTCGCCGTCCAGCCCCGGCAGCACCGCCGCGTGCGCCCGGAACCGAGGCTCGGGCAGCTTGAACACCTCGCCGTAGACGTGATTGAACCGCTGCGCCAAGTCGCGGGTGATCTCGACGTTCTGCTTCTGGTCCTGCCCGACCGGCACGACGTCGGGGTCGACCGCCAGGATGTCCGCCGCCTGCAGGATCGGGTAAGTGAACAGCCCGATGTTCGGCGACAGCCCCTTGGCGACCTTGTCCTTGTACGCCACCGCCTTCTGCATCTGCGACACCGGGCACGCGCACCCCAGCATCCATGCCAGCTCCGTCACCTCCGGCACGTCCTGCTGGCGATACAGCACCGCCTTGGCCGGGTCCAGCCCGAACGCCAGGTAGTCGATCGCCACCTGCCGGACGTGGGCCCGCAGCTCGGCCGGGTCGGTCACGCTGGTCATCGCGTGATACGACGCGATGAAGATGTACACGTCGTGCGTGCCCTGCAGCTCGACGAACTGGCGGATCGCCCCCGCCCAGTTGCCCAGGTGCAGCTGGCCGGAGGGCTGGACGCCCGAAAGGGCGCGGAGTTTCGTCGCGGTCACGGCGTCGGGCATCGGCGGAGTGTAAGAGACGCGCTCATCGCCGCACCCCCCGCCCCAACGCCCCGGTATATTCGGACCCATCGCCACGGCCACACCGGCGGATCAGCCGATACCCCTCCCAGCCCCTCGCGTTGACCCCCTCCCCGAGCCGCCGCCATGAAACACTACGACGTCGCCATCATCGGCACCGGACCCGCCGGCCAGAAGGGCGCCATCCAGGCCGCCAAGCTCGGCAAGTCGGTCGCCATCATCGAGAAGAACAACGTCCTCGGCGGCGCCCAGATCAACACCGGCACCATCCCCTCCAAAGCCCTGCGCGAGGCCGCCCTGCACCTCACCGGCGCCAACAAACGCGGCCTCTTCGGCGAGTCCTACCGCGTCAAGAAACACATCTCCATCGCCGACCTCGTCTCCGTCTCCCAGCAGGTCATCCGACACGAGTGGGAGGTCATCCGAGACCAGTTCGAGCGCAACAACGTCGACCTCATCTGGGGCGCCGGCCACTTCGAGGGGCCCAACCTCCTGCAGATCAACCGCGAAGACTCCACCGAGATGATCACCGCCGATAAGTTCCTCATCGGCGTCGGCACCCGCCCCGCCAAGCCCAAGACCGTCCCCTTCAACAACCACAACATCCTCTCCTCCGACTCCTTCCTCCGCCTCCAGCGGCTCCCCAAGACCATGATCGTCGTCGGCGGCGGCGTCATCGGCACCGAGTACGCCTGCATCATGGCCACCCTCGGCGTCCGCGTCACCCTCGTCGAGGGACGCCACCAGGTCCTCGGCTTCCTCGACCAGCAGATCGGCGAGGCCTTCCAGTACTTCATGCGCCAGTCCGGCATCACCCTCCGCCTCGGCGAGAAGGTCGAGAAGATCGGCGAGACCGAGGAAGCGATCAACGGCGACGAACACAAGCTCGTCGAGGCCCGCCTCGAGTCCGGCAAGTCCCTCAAGGCCGAGACGCTGCTGTACTGCGTCGGCCGCCAGGGCGTCTGCGGCGAGCTCGGGCTCGACAACGTCGGCATCACCTACGACGACCGCGAACGCCTGAAGGTCAACTCGAACTACCAGACCCTCACCCTCAACCCCGCCAACAACGGCCACGCCGAGAAGACCGCCGCCATCGGCAACGAGGCCGCCACCCACGCCGAGGTCAAGGACGACGTCCCCGACACGCCCGAGTTCCACACCGTCGACCACATCTACGCCGCCGGCGACGTCATCGGCTTCCCCGCCCTGGCCTCCACCTCCATGGAGCAGGGCCGACGCGCCGTCCTGCACGCCTTCGGCCACGACGTCGACAACTTCAACACCGTCTTCCCCTTCGGCGTCTACGCCGTCCCCGAGATCTCCATGATCGGCAAGACCGAGGAGCAGCTCACCAAGGAGGGCATCCCCTATGAGGCCGGCATCGCCACCTACGACGAGATCGCCCGAGGCCAACTGCTGGGCGACCGCACCGGCATGCTCAAGCTGCTCATCCACCAGAACACCCACGAGCTGCTCGGCGTCCACGCCATCGGCACCGGCGCGACCGAACTCATCCACATCGGCCAGGCCGTCATGGGCCTGGGCGGCAAGGCCGAGTTCTTTATCGACAACGTCTTCAACTTCCCCACCCTCGCCGAGGCCTACAAGGTCGCCGCGTACAACGGGCTGAACAAGTTGGCGCACGTCTAATCAAGGCGCTCGCCGCGCCCCTCCCGAAGCGACCCTTCTCCGCCGCGGTGTTCTTGGTCGTAGTCCCACGCCAGGGTACGATTGTGGTGTGTACAAGGGCCTCTTCGAGAGCCTGAGCGACGGCAAAGCCGCGACGCTCGCGATCGGCGAGGTCCGCGACGTCGTCGTCGGGCACGAGCTGCCCCACGAGCCGTTCCGCCGTCGCCGATGGGCGATGCAGGTCGTCGACCGCCGAACGATGCGCCGCTACGCCGTCCGTCAGGCCCCCGACGGCCGCCGCTCGTATCGAATGCACGACGAGCACGGCGCGCTGGTCTGCTCCTTCTACCCCGACTCGCTGCCGTGGACCCGCGGCATCTACGGCGGCAAGCGCTACTCCGTCGCCTGCTTCGGCGAGAAGCACCTCTTCGCCCGCAACATCCACGGCCGCACCGCCCGCTGCCTGGGCATCCGCCTCACCACCCGCCGCCTGTTCTCCTCGCCCACCAAGCACCACCTCGCCTCCGAGGTCGGCCTGTCCCGGCGTTTCATGACGCTGTCCCGCCATTACCTGGCGATCGGCTTCTGCGTCCTCGCCTGCCGCGACCGCCTCGCACGGCTGCCGGAGGTGAGCTACAAGGAACAGCTCCAGCATCCGCCCGACATCCCTCTCGACCCGATTGGGCTCGGTCGACCGGCGATGTAAGCAGCGCACGCGAAAGCCCGGCGCGCCGCAGCACGCCGGGCGTCAGTCTTCCTTATTGCCCTGACTGTCCTGGGCCTTCTTCGCGGCCTTGCGCATCCGACGCTGCTCACGGACCCAGTGGGGTGTCATCGCGTCGAACGCGGCACGCCCCGCCTCGCGGGGCAGGCGCGCGATCGACGCCAGGCGCAGGTCGATCGCCTCGCCGTCCTCATCGGGCGACACCGCGTAAACGAACGGCAGGCAAACGGCCCGGACCTTCATCGGCCGGCCCGCGTCGAACGGCACGTATCGCACGCGGTCCACGCGCAGGCCGTCTTCGCCCCACGCGGCGTCGCAGTCGATCCGCAGCACCTGGCAGGTGCCGTGGGTCACGACCACGAAGTCGCCGCGTCGCAGGTCCTCGACCGCCAGCGGCCGGACGGCCTTGATCTTCATTCCGTGGGTGGTGCTCATCTCGTTGCTTTCGCGCAGGGATAACAATCGTTGTCTTGCTGCGCAACGAGCGCACCAAAGACAACACGAGTAACGCGGCGGTGGAAGGTGGTGGGGCAGGGCGTCAGCCGACCGATGTCGCCGGCGCAACCCGACCCCGCCGGCCAAGGCCGCGAGACGTCTCTTCGGGTTGTGTCACGGACATCAGCAAGCGTGCGCTCCGGTTAAAGGCAAACGAGCCGCAAAGGATACCCTTGGTTGTCGTGCGTTCAAGGGGCTTGTCGGAGATTTGAGCTCTTGTCCTTGCCTAGTCGTCGATCCAACCCAGCGACGCGAGGAAGGCGATCGTGTCGTCGCGCGTCTTGAGATACATCGGCCCGGGCTGCCCGGGTTCGGTCGCGCCGTGGGCGTAGTTGAAGAAGGAGTGCTGCTCCCCCGGGTAGATGATGAGTTCCGACCGGGCGCCCAGCGCCCGCATCCGGTCGCGGAAGCTCTCGCCGACGGCCACGGGGATGAGCCGGTCGTTGTCGCCGAGCATGGTGAGGGTCGGCGGCATCGCGGCGTGCAGGTTGTGCGCGGGGCTGAAGTCCGGCCAGCGATCGCCGAGACGGTCCGTGCCATACCCGGCCTCGGGGCCGTTGTCGTAGACGGGGTTGAAGAGAACCAACGCGGCGGGGCGCGGGCGGTCGCCGTGGTCACCGGTGAGGTCGGGCGCGGTCAGCGTCGCGACGGCCGCGGCCAGGTGCCCGCCGGCCGACCCGCCGCCCGCGCCGAGGCGCGCGGGGTCCAGGCCGAGTTCGTCGGCGTGCTCGGTCACCCAGCGGAACGCGTCGAACGCGTCGATCACCGCCTCGAACGGCGTCGTATCGTTCACCGACTTCAATCGGTACTGCACGCTCAGCACCGCGACGCCACGATCCGCCAGGTCGTCGGCGAAGTGCCGAAACTGCGTCGGTTCTCCTCCGTTCCAGCCGCCGCCGTGATACATCACCAGCGCCGGCCGCTGGCCGGGGAAGGCAGCCGGGTCCGGGAGGGTGGCGTAGAGGCTTAAATCGAAACCATCGACGGTCTTGTAGACCGTCGGCGTCCATCGGGGCGGAGGGGCGGCGTGGGCGGTACCCGTCATG
>JBCBUE010000125.1:0-5267 GCA_039818285.1 Planctomycetota bacterium
AAGCGGTGGGGGTGGGCGGCGGCGTGGGTGTGGCTGTGGCTGGCGCCGACGTCGAGCGTGCTGCCGATCATCACGGAGGTGGCGGCGGATCGGCGGATGTACCTGCCGTTGGCGGTGGTGCTGGGGCTGTTGTCGGTCGGGGTCGCGGGGTGGGCGGAGCGTCGGTCGAGGGCGCCCGTGGGCGATGGATCGGACGCGGCGGGTTGGGGCGCGGTCTGGGCGGCGTGGGGGGTGGGTGGGTTGGCGGGCGTGCTGGTGATCACGGCGGCGTTGGGTTCGGCGGCTCGGCTGACGGTGTACGCGGACCGCGTGTCGCTGTGGGAAGACGCGATCGCGAAGGACCCGGGTTCGGCGCTGGCGTGGAACGCGCTGGCCAACGCCTGGCTCGACCGGGGGGAGTTGGACCGGGCGGCGGCGGCGTTCGAGGGGGCGCTGGAGCGGGACCCCGGGTACTGGAAGTCGCTGCGTGGGCTGGGCATGATCGCGGCGTCGCGTGGCTTGCCAGAGGGGGAGCGTGGCTACGAGCAGCGGGCGATGGCGGCGCGGCTCGAGCGCGTGCTCGAGGCCGAGCAGGCCCGTCGGATGCTCGACCCGGCGGTGCCGGAGGCGGCTTATCGAGTAAGTCTGGAGCGGGTGGCCACCGCCGTGGATCCGCAGGCGCTCGACATCATGAACCAGCTGGGGGGCTATTGGGTCGATCGCGGCGATCTGGATCGAGCGGCGTTGACGCTGCGTCGGGCGACGGATGCGGACGCGTCGCGGCCTGGGCCGTGGGCGAGCCTGGGCGCGGTGGCGTTGCGGTCGGGTCGGCCCGCGGAGGCGGTCGAGATGCTGGATCGGGCGGCCGCGCTGGGCGAGCTGGACAGCGGGGGGGCGACGACGATGGGGCTGGCGCTGATCGAGACAGACCGGCCGGAGACGGCGGCGGGCTGGCTGCGTCGGGCGGTGGCGATGGACCCGCGTTCGACGGTGGCGTGGCGGGGCCTGTCGACGGCGATGCGTCGCCAGGGCGAGGTAGACGAGGCGTTGCGCGCGGCCGAGCAAGCGGTAGCCGTCGGCGGAAACGACGCGGGGGCGTGGAACAGCCTGGGGATCGCCTGGGCGAGCGTGGGCAACCTGGCTGAGGCCGAGAAGGCGTGGCGGATCGCGCTGCAGCTCGACCCCGACGATACGGGCGTGCAAGCCAACCTCGACAAGCTTCTACAGAGAATGGGCGGGTCGGCGATTCGCGAGTAGGCCCCGCGGATGCCGCCCGGCAACGGGCTGAGGGGGGCGAGTCTCAGATCGCCGAGAGCGTGTTGTACCGCCGGACGAACGCGGCGAACACGCCGCCCATGCCGCCGAGCAAGACATAGCCCAGCTCGAACGCGAAGACGTGCATCAAGGCGAGCGTGCTGATCATCGCGATGATCGCAGCGATCACGCCGAGCCCGACGCCGATCGCCACGCCCGCGATCAAGTACGCCGGCAGCGTGACCAACCGATCGTGCTCAACCAGCCAGAGCAGCGCGTACGAGCACATCGCCGACCAGGGCGTCACCACCAGCAGCGGCCCGATCCATCGGAACCGCCCGGCGATCAAGTCGTCGGCGAAGAAGATGACCGGCAGACCAGCGATCCCGACGACCGTGAGCACGACAATCAGCGCGACGCGCACCGTCTGGTCCTGCCGAAGCAACTCCTGCGACACGTCGCCCTTGGCGTAGTACGTGCTCGGTCGCTCGGGGTCGAACCAGGACCCGCACTCGGGGCAGCGCGGCTCGTGCAGACCGCGGAGGTTGTAGCCGCAGTCGAGGCAGTAGCGATCGACGTCGGCGAAGATCGGCCCGTCGCGAACGAGCGGCTCGCGGGAGACCGGGCGCAGCGACAGCGACCCCTTGGCGACCGGTCGGCCGCCGGCGCCCCCCGACACGCCGGGCTCGGGCTCCGGCTCGGCCAGGTCGTAGGCCGGCCCGGTCGACTCGGCGACCTCGGGCGCGGGCGCGGGCGCCGCACGCCGGGTCGCGGCCGCCTCGAGCGACGCCTCGTGGTCCTCGACCTCGTAGCCCTCGACCGCGTCGAGCGAGCCCGCCACCCCGCGGACCTCCGGCAGCGTGTCGGGGTCCAGCCGATCGTTGAGCGACCGCGCACGGCCCTCGTCGTCGTCGGCCAGCTCGTAGACGTCGCGCGGATCACTCATGGCTCAACCCTACGACGCCCGACCCGCCGCCGACCACCGTGCGGACCGACGTTCAACCCACCACCAGGTTGACCAGCCGGCCCGGCACGACAATCACCTTGCGGATCGACTTGCCCGTGACCGCCGCGGCCACCGCCTCGTCCGACTCGGCCGCCGCCCGGGCCGACGACTCGATCGCGGCCCGATCGGCGTCGGCCGGCACGACCACCCGGCCACGCAGCTTGCCGTTGACCTGCACCGGCAGCTCGATCGTGTCCTCGACCAGGAACCGCTCGTCGTGCCGCGGCCAGTCGGCCACCGTCACGCTGAAGCCGAACCCCAGCCGCTCCCACAGCTCCTCGGCCAGGTGCGGCGCCAACGGCCCGAGCATCCGCACGAAGTCCTCGGCCAACGCCCGCGGCAGCCTGTCCATCGCCACCATCGCGTTGTTCATCTCGATCAGCTTGGCGATCGCCACGTTCACGCTCATCGACCCCATCGCGTCCGTCACCGCCTTGATCGTCTTGTGCAGCAGCCGGAGTTGATCTTCGTCCGGGGCGTGCTCGTCAACGAGCAGCGCGTCGGCCTCATCGTCGACAAAGTTTCGCCAGACCCGCTGCAGGAAGCGATGCACGCCCACGATGTCCTGCGGATTCCACGGCTTGCTCTGGTCGAGCGGCCCCATGTACATCTCGTACAAACGCAGCGTGTCGGCCCCGTATTGCTCGCAGATCTCGTCCGGCGCGACGGCGTTCTTCAGGGACTTGCCCATCTTGCCGTACTTCTCGTTGACCGGCTGACCCTCGTAAGTGAACGTGGCGCCCTTGGTGCCCTGGGCCTCGTAAGCCGGCTTGCCGTCGGTCGTGGTGACCTCGGTGGCGGGGACGCGGACGCCGCGCTCGTCCTCGTAGTAATACGCCTGGATGTAGCCCTGGTTAAACAGCTTGCCGAACGGCTCGGGCGTCGAGACGTGGCCGAGGTCGAACAGCACCTTGTGCCAGAACCGCGCGTAAAGCAGGTGCAGCACGGCGTGCTCGACGCCGCCGACGTACAGGTCGACGCCGCTGCGCCGGTCATCGCCGGTCATCCAGTACCGCTCGGTGGCCGGGTCGACCATCGCCTCATCGTTGTGCGGGTCGAGGTAGCGCAGGTAATACCAGCAGCTGCCTGCCCACTGCGGCATCGTGTTCAGCTCGCGCGCGTAGCGCTTGCCGTCGCGCTCGACGATCCGCCACGACTCGGGCGCCCGGCCCAGCGGCGGGCGCGGCGGCGCGTCCGGGTCGTCCATCGGCTCGGGCTTAAAGTCGTCCAGCTCGGGCAGCTCGACCGGCAGGTCTGCCTCGGGCACGCCGATGACGTGACCGGTCGGGTTGCCCGCGTCGTCGAGCTCGTGCAGCACCGGGAACGGCTCGCCCCAATAGCGCTGCCGCGAGAACAGCCAGTCGCGCAGCTTGTACTGCACCTTGGCGTGGCCAAGGCCCTTGGTGCCCAGCCAGTCGATCATCTTCGCCTTCGCTTTGGCCATGGTGCAGCCGACGAGCGAGACCTCGTCGTTCTGCGCCCACTGGGTGTAGGGGCCCTCGCCGGTGTAGGCCTCGTCCCGGAAGTCGATGCTGCCCTTGATCACCTCGGTGATGGGCAGGTCGAAGGTGCGGGCGAACTCGTGGTCGCGCGTGTCGTGCGCCGGCACGGCCATGATCGCGCCGGTGCCGTAGCCCATCATCACGTAATCGGCGACCCAGACCGGGATCGGCTGGTCATTGACGGGGTTGACGGCATAGCCGCCGGTGAAGACGCCCGTCTTCTCTTTGGCGTCCTGCTGGCGATCGACGTTGGTCTTCTTGGCCGCCTCGGCGACATACGCCCGCACGGCCTCGCTCTGCTCGTCGGTGGTGATCGAGGCGACCAGCGGATGCTCGGGGGCGAGGACCATGTACGTCGCGCCGAACAGCGTGTCGGGGCGGGTCGTGAACACGCGGATCTCGGTGTCCATCGTCGCGTGGGTGTCGGGGTCGTCGATCGTGACGCGGAAGTCCACCTCCGCGCCGATCGACTTGCCGATCCAGTTGCGTTGCAGCAGCTTGATCGACTCGGGCCAGTCGACCAGGTCGAGGTCATCGATCAGCCGGTCGGCGAAGGCCGTGATGCGCAGCATCCACTGCTTGAGCGGGCGCTTGAACACTGGGTGGTTGCCGCGTTCGCTGCGGCCATCGGCGGTGACCTCCTCGTTGGCCAGCACCGTCCCCAACGCAGGGCACCAGTTGACGTCGACCTCGGCGAGGTAAGCCAGTCGATACTCATCCAGCAACCGATGGCGTTGCTCTTGCGTGAGGTCGGACCACGGCCGCGAGCCGATGGGCTGGCCCTCGATCGCGTCGAGGCCGTCGTAGTCGGCGATCAGCTCGGCGTCGGGGCCGACGAGGTACTTCTCCGACTCGAGCTTGGCGACGAGCTCGCCGATCGGCTCGGCCTTGCCGGTCGCGGGGTCGACGTAGCTGTTCCACAGCTGCAGGAAGACCCACTGCGTCCAGCGGTAGTAGCCGGGGTCGGTGGTGGAGACGGTGCGGTCCCAGTCGTAGCCCAGGCCGAGGCGTTTGAGCTGGCGGACCATGTTGGCGATGTTCTGCTCGGTCGTGACGCGGGGGTGGACGCCGGTCTCGATGGCGAACTGCTCGGCCGGCAGGCCGAAGGCGTCGAAGCCCATGGGGTGCAGCACGTTTCGGCCGAGCATGCGCTCGAAGCGGGCGACGACATCGGTCGCGATGTACCCCAGCGGGTGCCCGACGTGCAGCCCGACGCCCGAGGGGTAGGGGAACATGTCGAGGCAATAGAACTTGGGCTTGGACGCGTCGAAGCCGTCGTCGCCGGGGTTGGGGGCGGCGTAGGCGTGCTGCTCGTCCCAGCGTTGCTGCCACTTGGATTCGATCGCGGCGAAGTCGTAGGCCATGGGGCAAAGAGTGTAGATCGTCGGCCGCACCGACGCGGCGGGCTCGACGCTCAACGCAGGGAGCGATGGCCTTGGCGGCGGCGTTGGTCGCGCCGACCACGTCGCTCTTCACGACCTGGCCATCCCCTCGAATCACGAAGCGGACCTGAAGCGCGCCCGAAC
>JBCBUE010000126.1:0-5138 GCA_039818285.1 Planctomycetota bacterium
TGGGTATTCGGTGTGGACCAACGGCATGAAGCTGGTCGCCGCCGACACGCGGCTGCTGCCGTTCGGCACGATCGTCTCCATCCCGGGTTACAACGGCGGCCAGCCGGTGCAGGTCCTCGACCGTGGCGGCAAGATCAAGGGCCACCGCCTGGACGTGCTGTACCCGACGCACGAGATCGCGCTGAAGTGGGGCGTGCAGGACCTCGACGTCGTGATCTACGACTACGCGGACGAGTGATCGGGCTCGACCCAACCGGGCGCTTCATTTTCGGTTGGCTTGGGTTGGGGCGAGTTGCTATCTCTGATTTTTTGGCTTGGGGTGGGGGTGGGTTATTGGTGCTCAGCAGCGCGGCGCGGCGTGTTCGAGGAGGTCGGTGAGGACGTCGTCGGGAGAGCCTTCGAGGACGGAGGTGCGGTCGGCGATGAGGATCATGGCCAGGCCGTGCAGGGCGATCCAGTAGCGGCCGGCCTCGACGCGGGTTCGGCGGGAGAGCTCGGGCTCGGTGACGCCGGTGTCGGCGAGGCGTTGGTTGACGACCATGAGCAGGCCGGAGAAGCCGGCTTCGAGGAGGTCGTGGTCCGACTCGGGCAGGGGCGACTCGAACATCAGCCGATAGAGGTTGGGGTGGTTGCGGGCGAAGTCGAGGTAGACCTCGGCGCCGCCGCGCCAGTAGTCGCCGGCGTCGGGCTTGGCGTGGCCGCCGTCGCAGCAGGCCTGGTGGAGGGTCTCGAAGCCGCGTCGGATCATGTCGCGGTGGAGGGCGTCGGCCGATTCGACGTAGGTGTAGAGGGTCATCGCGCCGACGCCGAGGTGCTGGGCGATGCCGCGCATGGTGACGGCGTCGGGGCCGGCCTCACGGAGCAGCGCCATCGCGGTCTGCAGGATGAGTTCGTGCCGCTGCTCGGGGGTGGCGGATCGCCACGGCACGTCGTCCACGATGGGCGGGGTGGCGAGCTCGGGGCCGCGGGGGCTGGCGTCGGCGGGGCCGACGGATTCGAGGAGGGCGGGGCTCGGGCTCGACTCGGTCATGGGCGGCAGCTATCGTACGCCGTACGACACGTTTCGTACAGCGTACGGCACCCAAGATCAGGCGGACTCGATGAACTCATCAGCCAACGGCGGCGAGCGACGTAGCGACGGCAAACGGTCGATGGCGGCGGTGATCGTCGCGTCGGCGTTGGCGGGGGCGGTGTCGGCGGCGGTGATCGTGGTGGTGATTTTCGTGGGGGTGATCGGGGTGGGCGGCCCGCCGCCTGGCGCGGCGGGTCCGGGCGGGGGCGGTCCGCCGGGGGGCGGGGGTCCGCCGCCGGCGTTGGTGGAGCTGCGCGAGGCGAGCGAGCAGGACGTTCGGCGTCAGGCGGAGGTGACGGGCCGTCTGGAGGCGGTGCGTCAGGCGGTGGTCGCGTCGGAGGTCGAGGGCAAGGTGCTGGACGTGGGGGTCGAGGTGGGGGCGGCGGTGTCGGCGGGGCAGACGCAGCTGGCGACGGTCGATGATGTTTGGGCGCGGCTGGACGTGGAGCGGGCCGAGGCGGACGTGGTCGCGGCGGAGGCGGACCTGCGGAACAGCGTGCTCGACCTCGAGCGTCTGGAGCGGTTGGCGGCGAGCCAGGCGGCGCGGCCGCGCGAGGTGGACGAGACGCGCGCCGAGGTGGCGTCGCGCGAGGCGCGGGTGGTGGCGCTGAAGGCGCAGCTCGGGCGTGAGCGCGAGTCGCTGGCGCGGGCGAGGATCACGGCGCCGTTTGACGGGTGGGTGACGGCCAAGCACGTTGAGGAGGGCGAGTGGGTGGAGCCTGGCGCATCGGTGGTGAGCCTGGTGAGCCGGGGCGAGGTGGATGCGCGGCTGGACGTGCCCGAGTCGCTGGTGAACGAGGTGAGCGACGGAGATCGGGTGTTGGTGATGGTGGAGGCGGTTGGGTTGGAGGTCGAGGGGGCGGTGGTGTCGGTGACGCCGGACGGTTCGGGGGCGGCGCGGACGTACCCGGTGGAGGTTCGGCTGGACGATCGAGCGGGGGCGTTGAAGCCGGGGATGAGCGTGACGGGGCTGATGTCGGTGGGCGATGCGACGCCGCGGCTGACGGTGCCTCGGGACGCGGTGCAGTTCGGGCCGACGGGTTCGGTGGTGTGGGTGTCGGGTCCGATGGAGGGAGAGGGGCCGTTCGCGGGGGCGGCGGTGCCGGTGCCGGTGCGCGTGCTGACGGGGGTGCGGGATCGGTTTGCCGTCGAGCCGCTGGGCGGGGGCGAGGGGTCGCTGCTGCGTGACGGGGCGGCGGTGGTGGTGGCGGGCGCGGAGCGATTGATCCCGGGCCAGCCGTTGATGGCGGGCGGGCCGCCGGGGCCGCAGGCGAGCGCCGGGGGTGGCGGCGGTGATGAGTCGTCGGTCGCTACGGGGGGCGAGTAAGGCGATGGACCCCATTGCGTTCGGCATCCGCAACCCGGTCAAGGTCTCCGTCGGGGTGATCCTGCTGCTGCTGTTCGGGCTGGTGGCGTTGATCACGATCCCGGTGCAGCTGACGCCGAACGTCGACGAGACCGTGATCACGGTGACGACCGACTGGGACGGGCGCAGCCCCGACGAGATCGAGAAGTCGATCATCGAGCCTCAGGAAGACGCGCTCGACAGCGTGCCGGGCTTGCAGAAGATGACGTCGACGGCCAGCCGGGGCTCGTCGGAGATCGAGCTCGAGTTCGGTCTGGGCGTGGATGCGGACGTGGCGTTGCTGGATATCGCGATCGCCCTGGACGAGGTGGGCGATTACCCCGAGGGCGTGGACGAGCCGGTGCCCGCCGAGGGCGAGGCCGGGCCTGGCAACCCGATCGCGTGGCTGATCCTGCAGTCCGACACGCCCGGGTTCGACGTGCAGGCGTTGGGTCAGGCGGCCGAGGAGCAGATCCGCCCGGCGATCGAGCGGGTGGTCGGCGTGAGCGAGGCGCGGGTGTACGGCGCCCGCGAGCCCGAGGTGCACATCCGCATCGACCCCCGCAAGGTCGCGCAGAACGAGGTGACGCTGAGCGAGCTCGAGGCGGCGCTTCGGCAGGAGAACGTGAACGTCTCGGCCGGCGAGCTGAGCGAGGGGCAGTACGAGACGCGGGTGCGCGTGGTCGGCGAGTACGACGACGTCGATCAGATCGGCGACACGGTGGTCAAGCAGACGCCCGCCGGGCCGATCCGCGTACGCGACCTGGTTGACGACGAGGACGGGATCGCCAAGCGGCTGGAGAAGCGCGACTCGTTCGTCCGGGTCAAGGGCAAGCCGGGCATGGCGTTCCCGGTGTATCGCGAGTCGGGCGCGAACGTGATCGCCGTGATGGGCCGGTTGCAGGACCAGATCGCCGAGATCAACGAGTTCATCCTGCCGGAGGTCGCGCGGACGGCGGGGCCGGAGCAGGGGCTCGGCGAAACACCGCACCTGCAGATCCGCCAGGTTTACGACGAGACGGACTACATCTACGACGCGCTGGCGCTGGTGCGCAGCAACCTCGTCATCGGCGGCACGCTGGCGGTGGTGGTGCTGCTGCTGTTCCTGCGGCGGTGGCGGCCGACGCTGATCGTGGCGCTGGCGATCCCGGTGTCGGTGATCGGCACGTTCGTGGCGATGACGGCGTTCGGGCGGAACCTCAACGTGATCTCGCTGGCGGGTCTGGCGTTCGCCGTGGGGATGGTCGTCGACAACGCGATCGTGGTGACCGAGAACATCGATCGTCACCTGAGCATGGGCAAGTCGCCGGGCAAGGCGGCGTACGACGGGACCAAGGAGGTGTGGGGTGCGGTGCTCGCGTCGACGCTGACGACCCTGGCCGTGTTCGTGCCGGTGCTGACGATTCAGGAAGAGGTCGGCCAGCTGTTCCGCGACATCGCGCTGGCGATCTGCGCGGCGGTGACGCTGTCCCTGCTCGTGTCGATCACGGTGATCCCGACGGCCAGCTCGCGGATGCTGCGGGGGATTCGGCCCGAGCCGCCGGGGCTGTCGCGGTCGGTGCACGAGCTGTTCGGCGTCGCGAGCGCGGCGGGGGTGATCACGCGTGGCTGGTCGCGGTTTATTTACCACCTGACCGAGCGGACGTTCTGGGGCTTTGCCTCGCGCGGTCTGGCGGCGCTGGTCCTCACCGGCCTGTCGCTGGGCGGGGCATACCTGCTGATGCCCCCGGCCGACTACCTGCCGCAGGGCAACCAGAACATCGTGTTCGGCATCATGATCAAGCCGCCGGGCTTCAACATCGCCAAGCACGAGCAGGACGCGCGACGGGTCGAGTCGGTGCTGTCGCCGCTGTGGGAGGCCGAGGGGTACGAGGACATCGAGGCGAACTTCGGCCCGCTGCCCGACCCGTTCACCGGGCAGTTGGTCACGGGCGTGCCGCCGGTGGACAACTACTTCCATGTGTCGTTCCAGGGATCGGCGTTCCACGGGGCGATCAGCGCCGACCCGCTGAACGTGGCGTCGCTGGAGCCGGCGATCTCGTCGGCGGCGATGACGCGGGTGCCGGGCACGCTGGCGTTTGCGCGGCAGCGGTCGATCTTCGGGCGCGGGCTGTCGGGGTCGCGCGGCGTGGAGATCGAGGTGGTGGGGCGTGACCTGGACGCGGTGACCGGTGCGGCCGAGGCGATGATGTGGGCGCTTCGGATGCAGTTCGGGATGATGACCGTGCAGCCGACGCCGACGAACTTCGACCGTCAGTCGCGGGAGATCACGGTCGAGATCGACCGGGTGAAGGCGGCGGACCTGGGGCTGGACGTGTCGACGCTGGGTCGGGCGGTGTCGGCGTTCGTCGACGGGGCGTTCGTGGGCGAGTTCCGCGACGGCGGGGAGACGATCGACATCCTCGCGACGCGCAGCGGCTGGGACCCCGATGCGGCGACCGAGTCGATCTCGCCCGAGTCGCTGGCCGGGTTGCCGTTGGCGGCCGAGACGCGAGACGGGGGGGTCCGCACGGTGCAGCTGGGTCAGGTGGCGACGTTCGACCGGACGCTGGCGCCGCAGCAGATCCGCCGCAGCCTCAAGGAGCGGGTCGTGCAGCTGGTGTTTACGCCGCCGCCGACGATGCCGCTGGAGGTGGCGGTCAACCTGGTGAAGGAGGTCGAGGCCGGGCTGCGAGCGGCCGGTGCGATCGACGAGTCGGTGCGGATGCGTCCGTCGGGCTC
>JBCBUE010000127.1:0-5135 GCA_039818285.1 Planctomycetota bacterium
ATGTTGCATGAGCTCGTACGTGCCCTGCCGATGGGGGACGAGCCGGCGCACGGGGCGTTCCTACCCGCGGACCATCGGCATCCGTGGCGCGCGCGAAGCCACCGTCCGCGCTGATCAATCCGATGGCAGCCGCGACACGGCGTGTCGCGGGGTGTTGCCAAATTCGCGCGACAGCGCCGCCCGGCGGCAACCACGAACGGTCTACCCTCTCCCCATGCGCACTCTCCTCGCCGCCTTGCTCCTCGCGTCCACCGGCCTCCTCGGCTGCACCGCGCCGCAACCGATCGTCGTCGACGGCTTCACCCACGACTGGCCCGCCGCCCCCGCCGCCCGCGCCGCCGACCCCCGCGGCGACGCCGCCGGCCCGACCGACGTCCTCGCCCTCGCCGCCCGACGCACCGAAGACGCCTTCTATCTCAAGCTCCGCCTCGCCGAGGACGCCAACCTTCACAAGCCCGACGACGGTGGCGGACTGCGCATCACCGTCGCCAACGCCGCCGAGTCCCTTACCCTCGACACCGGCCTGCGCCAGCTCGAACGCGACGGCACGCCCATCCCCTTCGCCGAGGCCGATTACATCGGCCTGCCCACCCACGCCGACGACACCTTTGAGATCCGCCTGCGCCTCGCCCCCGCGCCCGGCCCGGTCACTGTCTCGGTCGCCGGCTCCGACACCCTCGATGCGCCGCTCCGCCTCGGCGCAATGGAAGCCTGGCAAGACCCCCCGCCCATCGACATCGCCCGCGGCGACACCCCGCTGCGTGTGGTCGCCTGGAACGTCCTGCACGGCGGGCCCTTCGGCGACCCCGACCGCGAGGCCGACGGCAGGGCCGTCCTCGCCGCGCTCGACGCCGACGTCCTCCTGCTCCAGGAGGTCTGGGAGATCGACGACCTGCCCGACCGTGTCCGCGCCCTCTGCGGACCCGACTGGTCCGTCGTCGAGTCCGGCGGCGTCGCCGTGGCGACAAACCTACCCATGACGCCGCTCGACCTCGCCCCGCTCTCCGACGACGCCGATCAGCGCGGCGACTCATGGGCCAACCGCCGCAACCTCTTCGCTGGCATCGACACCCCCGTCGGCCCGATCGTCGTCGTGTCCTCCCACTGGAAGTGCTGCGGCCGCGCCGGCAGCACCGAAGACCTCCAGCGCATGGACGACGCGCTCCACGCCCTCAAAGCCATCTGGCGTCTGCGCGAAGGCGGCGTCGAAGGCGAGTGGGACCGCGCGACCCGCACTCGCCCCATCGTCAAGCCCGTCCCCGACCGCTTCCAGCACGCCCCCCTCGTCGTCGCCGGCGACTACAACCTCGTCGGCTCCCGCGACCCGCTCGACATGCTTCTCACCACCGGCCTCGTCGAACTCGTCCCCGTCCAGACCCACGACAACACCGCCGCCACCTGGCGCGACCCCCGCGAAGCCCAAGGCACCCCCGACGACTGGCAACCCGGCGGCTTCCCGCCGGGCCGTTTAGATTTCGTAGCGGTCGATCCACGGCTCAAAGTGATCCGCAGCTTTGTCGCCGACCTGGGTGAGTCGACGTTGTTGTCGGATCACTTGCCAGTGGTGGTGGATGTGAGTGAGTGAGCCGAGCGGATCAACGATTGTCATCGATGGGCGAACTGTCGTCGGGAGGCGATGAACCAGAGGCTCGGAGCTAGGAAGACCAAGCTGCTCGGCTCTGGAATGGTGTAGCCTCCGAGGATGTCGTCGATGCCGAAAAAGGACGACTCTTCCTGCGAAAATACGATCGATGTGACCGGTGTATCCGACGTGAAGCCAAAGAAAGTGACACCCTCAAGCACCGGTAAGGTGAGCACGTCAACGACTTCGAGTGACTCAGTCATTAGCGTCATCTGGAGAGGTGATAGCGTGTCACCTTCATCTCCTGGATTCAGGAATGAAGCTCCAAATCTCTTGATCGGCGCATCCATCGCCAGCGTGATGCGGGTGTTGGTGCTTTCGCCAACGAACGTGTCCATAAAATTAGTGCCGTTGACTGTAATTAACGTCCGCGATCGCGTCGGATAAGGGGCGGTTTCGATCCGCGTAACGCCGCTGGCGGGGAAGAAGATATCGCTCTCTTCTGTGATCTCGAACGGCCCTGCGTCGACAGGTGCGTTGCGCTCTAACACAGGCGTGTCGTCTGTGAAGTCTTCGAAGTCAACGGTGAAGTCGACGGACTGCTTTGTCGCCGCCGTCCACCGGGCTCGATCCGTAAAAGACTCGGATGCACCGACAACGCCCGCCACTACGGAGCCAGCACAGAGCGCTAGCGAACACCTCGCGGAGCTAGTTGTTGCAGGTTTCGGCACGGCGTTCTACTCGAGTCACCATTTAAAGCGATGGGTTACACCCGAGGCTAGCTCAACCGAATTAAGGGAGTGTCAAATCGAGGTTTGTTTATTGGTAACCACGTTTAGCAGTTTTCAGTTCGCTTATGAGTCGAGGAGGTCGCGGGCGAGCTTGGACTTTGGGAATTGTTCATCCAAGCCGGTCCGTCGCAACATGGTACTGCGGGTCTTCTGAGAGATTCACCTCGACGAGGTTTCCGGCCTTGCCGAGCAGTTGCCGGCACTCGGGTGACAGGTGCGTGAGGTGCAGTCGCTTCCCCTCGCTGCGGTATTTCTCGGCGACGGCGTTGATGGCCTCCAGGGCGGACTGGTCGTAGACGCGGGTGTAATAGAAGTCGAGCACGACGTCGGGGGGGTCGGTCTTGGGGTGAAAGAGCTCCTTGAAGGAGGGGACCGAGGCGAAGAAGAGGGGGCCGTGGAGCTGGTAGATCTTCGAGCCCTGTTCGTTGTACTTGGCGTCGGCGAAGACGTGCGTCGCGTGTCGCCAGGCGAAGATGACGGCCGAGACGGCGACGCCGAGGATCACGGCGGTCGCAAGGTCGTGCATGAAGACAGTGTAGCCGGTGACCAGCAGCATCACGAAGAAGTCGGCGACGGGGACCTTGCGCCAGATGTGCAGCGTGGCCCACTCGAACGTGCCGATGACGACCATGAACATGACGCCGACCAGCGCGGCCATCGGGATGAGCTGGATGTAGGGGGCGAGGAAGAGGATGAAGGCGAGGAGCATGACGGCGGCGAAGGCGCCGGAGAGCCGGCCGCGGCCGCCGGAGTTGGTGTTGATGAGGGACTGGCCGATCATGGCGCAGCCACCCATGCCGCCGAAGAGCCCGCAGGTGATGTTGGCGACGCCCTGACCGACGCACTCGCGGTTGCCCTTGCCGCGGGTCTCGGTGATCTCGTCGATGAGCGTCATGGTCATCAGCGACTCGATGAGCCCGACGCCGGCGAGGATCAAGGCGTAGGGGGCGATGATCCACAGCGTCTCGAGCGTGAAGGGCGGGAGCAGGCCGGCGTACTGGGCATCAAGGAAGAAGAGCTCGGGTACTCCGCCGGCGAGGGAGGCGTCCTCCGGCGTGACCGAGGCGATGGCGTCGTCGATCTGATCTTGGGTCAGGAGTTGGGACGGCGGGGTGTGGGTGCCGCCGTGGGCGCCGGCGTCGAAGGAGACGGGCAGGCCGGCGGTGTCGGCGATGCCCTCGATGTCGTGCTTGGCCGGTTCCTGCGCGTCGTGCAGGGCGTGCTTGACCTCGTTGGCGCGGAGGTTGGTGGCGAGCATGTCGCCGACGGTGGGGGTGACGTTGGTGGAGTGGGTTGGCGCCCAAGAGGCGGGGGCGAGGTAGTTGATCCCCGCGGCGGCGAAGGAGATGGCCAGGATGGCGACCAGCGACGAGGGGACGGCGGTGGTGAGCTTGGGCAGGCCCCAGATGATGAGCATGGTCGCGGCGACGAGGGCGATCATGATGGCCATCGGCGCGCCGGTCATCATCTCCAAGGTTCCATCGTCTCCGAGAGTCATGAATGAGTGCCGCTGCGCCCAGCCGATGACGATCGCCAGGCCGTTGACGAAGCCGAGCATGACGGGCAGGGGCACGATGCGGATGAGCTTGCCGAGCCGGCCGATGCCGACGGCGCATTGAATAAGCCCGCAGAGGATGACTGCGGGGAACAGGTAGGTGACGCCGTGAGTGGCGACGAGCGCGACGACGACCACGGCCATGGCGCCGGTGGCACCGGAGATCATGCCGGGCCGTCCGCCGATGACCGCGGCGATGAGCCCGATGAAGAAGGCCGAGTACAGGCCGATGAGCGGGTCGACGCCGGCGACGAAGGCGAAGGCGACGGCCTCGGGGACCAGGGCCAGGGCGACGGTGAGGCCCGAGAGGATGTCGGCCTTGGCGGTGGCGGTCTGAGCGCGGAAGTAGTTCAACAGCATGGGCGGGGCCGGGCGTCTGATGGGATAGGGAGCCCGGCCGGTGGCGTCGGGACCGAAGGCAGGCGGCGAGATGGTAGCGGATCGTGCGGGAAGACCCGAGCGGCTATACTAAAGTACTTTAGCAGCGACCCTCAGCGTCGCTGAGCGTGAGGTATAGGGTTCCCGATGCGACTGATCGACCTGTCTCAGCCGATTTCCGACGCCGGCCCGAACTGCCCGGCCCACCCGCCCGTGCGCTTCGAGCGGATCGCGGACCACCCCGCCGATGGCTGGCGGATGGAACTGCTGACCTGCGCCACGCACACCGGCAGCCACTGCGACGCGCCGCTGCACAAGATGGCCAGCGGGCCGAGCCTCGACGACATGCCGATCGAGACGTGGGTCGCGCGCGCGTGGCTGGTCGACCTGCGGCCGGCGCGGGACCACTTGGCGATCGACGCCGAGGTGCTCCAGTCTGCGTTGGCCGGGCGCGAGCTGGCCGGGCACGCCGTGCTGCTGTGCACCGGTTTCGGCGAGCTGCGCGAGCACCCGCGATGGAAAGCCTCGCCGGCGTATCTCACGCCCGACGGCGCCGCGTGGCTCGTCGAGTCCGGCGTCCGCGGCGTCGGCATCGACCATTACTCGATCGGCGGCAACGACGACGCCATCAACGTGCCGACGCACGAGACGCTGCTGGGCAGCGGCGTGTGGGTGGTCGAAGACCTGAGCTTCCCCGACGAGGCGCACGCGGTGCGACAACCCGTGCGGTTCTGGGCGTTGCCCATCCGCCTGGCCGGGGCGAGCGGCGCGTTCTGTCGTCCGGTGCTGGAGATCGCCGAATGAAGACGCTCGTGCTGGAAGAGCCCGG
>JBCBUE010000128.1:0-5041 GCA_039818285.1 Planctomycetota bacterium
GCGGCTCGCCGACTCGCTCTACTGGCTGGGGCGATACGTCGAGCGGGCCGACATGCTCGCGCGCCTGCTGCGGTCGAGCTCGACCGGCGACTCGACGCCCTTGAGCAGCGACAGCCGTGAGATCGGCTCGTCGGTGAGCACCCACGCGTCTTTCGACCCCCCGCCGCGCTGCATCGAGACCACCATCGAGTCGGCGTCCGCCGAGCAACGCACGAGCCCGCCGGGCATGACGGTGTAGCCGTCGCGCGTTGCGGCGACGAACGCCCGGAACATCAGGTGCCGCGGCTTCACCGCCCCGTCCTGCCACACCGGCCCCGTCGACAGCGCGACCGACTCCTGCCCGACGAAGTGGTGCGGTCGGGCCTTGATCCGCTCGGCCAACTCGGCCCGTTCGTCGGATGTCATCTGCGGGCCGAACACCGGCTCGCCCGACAGCCCGGGGAACGCCGGCTTGACGACCAGTCGGTCCAGGTGCTCCAGGACGTACGTCAGCTCCGACGGCTGGCCGCACCACCACGACGCGACCGACGGCAGCTTGAGCTCTTCGCCCAGCAGCGACTGGCACAGCGCGGGGATGAACGCCGTCAGCGCCGAGCCCTCGACGGCGCCCGAGCCCAGCGGGTTGGCCACGCTCACCTGCCGCGCGGCGACCGCCTGCACGAGCCCGGTGACGCCGAGCATCGAGTCACCGCGCAGCTCGAGCGGGTCGCAGAACGTGTCGTCGACGCGGCGGAGGATGACGTCGACGCGCAGCAGCCCGCCGAGCGTTTTCAGGAACACCTGGTTGTCCCGGACGGTCAGGTCGCCGCCCTCGACGAGCGGGAAGCCGAGGTAGCGAGCGAGGTAGGCGTGCTCGAAGTAGGTCTCGTTGTAAGGGCCGGGCGTGAGCACGACGATGCGCGGGTTGTCTTTGTTGTGGGGGGCGAGGCGGATGAGGTTCTCGCGCATCCGGGCGAAGTACGTGGCCAACCTTTGCACGCCGCAGTCGCGGAACAGCAGGGGCACGGTGCGCGAGAGCACGACCCGGTTCTCCAGCGCATAGCCCGAGCCGGAAGGCGCCTGGGTGCGGTCGTTGACGACCCACCAGGTGCCGTCGGGGTTGCGGGCGAGGTCGGCGGCGTACAGGTTGAGGTACTGGTCGCCGGGGACGGCCGTGCCGTGCATCGGTCGCAGGAAGTGCGGGTGGGCGAAGAGCAGCTCGGGGGGGAGAAGGTTGTCCTGGAGCAGTCGCTGCGGGCCGTAGAGGTCCTTCAGGATGAGGTTGAGGACGCGGGCGCGTTGGATCAGCGCTTCCTCGAGGGCGGCCCACTCGCGCTGATCGATGACGAGGGGGACGGGGTCGAGCTGCCACGGCCGATCGACGCCGCGGGGATCGGAATAGACGTTGTAGGTGACGCCGTTCTCGGAGATGACGCGTTGGGCGGCGGCCCACCGCTGGTCGAGCGCATCGGGGCCGAGCGCGTCGAGGCCACTCAGGGCGGTGGTCCACTTGCGACGCGGGTGGCCGTCGGCGTCGATGAGCTCGTCGTACGCGCCCGTGCTGGGCCGGTAGCCGGCGAACAACTCGGGCGCGGTGGGGGGCGGCGCGGGGGTGACCGTCTCGGGCTTCACCGGTGTATTGTCGATCGGGCTCGACGCGGAGGCAAACGCCCCGAAAGGGCGAATCCCGGGGCGATGGATTACTTCATGTCGTCGGCCGCGGCGTCGCCGTCGTCGACGGGCAGGCCCAGGGCGTTGGCGTCGGCGACGGGCAGCGTGAACCATCGGGTGCCGTCCGGCCCGGCGGTGCACCACAGCGTGCGCGACGGGTCGTCGGGGTCGCGATAGGCGGCGAGCCGTCGGCTCGTGCCGTCGTCGAGGACGATCTGCCACTCGGCCAGCGCATCGGTCACGGTTTCGGGGGCGGGCGCTGGGGCGAAACGCTGAGCTTCGAGGCCGGCCAGCGTCTCGAGCAGCCGCGTGGCCTGTGCGTCGTCGGCGTCGTCCGCGAGATCGCCGGACGCGACGACGGGGCCGATGGCGGGCCGGTCGATCGTCAGCGTGTCGCCGTCACGAGTCAGGGTGACGCGGGCGATGCGGTTGACCGGGAAATCGAGCAGCGCGGTGTCGCGCAGCTCGGCGCTAAGTCGATCCACGACCGACGCCGGCAGGCGCATCAGGGCAAACGCCTCGTCCGCCTGGCCGTCGAGCAATGCGAGGCCGGACTCGGGGTTGAAGCTCAGCACGCGGGTCACGGGTTCGCCCGACTCGGTCGCGATGTCCACGGCCGCCTGCGCATCGAGCGACCGCCACTGGTCGTACGTTGGCTCGATCCACTCGGCCGCTCGCAGGGTGGCGAGCGAGGCGACCAATCGATCCGCCGCGGCGGCGTCGAGCGTTCCGCCGTCGCTCCCGATCCAGACGCCGTCCTCACGCCGCAGCGTTAGCTCGGCCCAACCCGGGCCGGTGAGCGTGATCCGTTGGATGTCGGCCGGTCTCAGGTCGAAGACGTCGAGGTTGCGCAGGGCCAGGGGCGTGATGGTGAGCGAGCTCACCCGGTCATCGCTGAGCACGCGAGCGGCCGACTCGTCGGCGACGACGGCGAGCCACACGGCGGGCGCGGCTTGGGCGTCGTCGGTGGCCTCGATCGCCTGACGGTAGAGCTGAATGGCGGTGGGCGAAAGGTCGGTGGTGGTCACGATCGCGATCGTGGCATCGGGCGTCGCGTCGTCGGGCGGCAGCGGTGCGAACGTGTCGGCGGTCAGGCCGGCGAGGCTGTTGAACCAGTCGAACGCGACCTGGCTGTCGACGGTGTAGGCGGGGGGCGGTGTGTCGTCGGTGGGGGCGAAGGCGAAGGCGGCGCCGTCGCGCAGGACGGTGATGGGCGTGACGGCCGGGCCGTGAAGCGTGACCGACGTGATCGCGGCCGCGTCGGTCGCCAGCAGGTTGGGGTCGCGGAAGTGGTCGGGCGACTGACGCAGGTCGTCGAGGTCCGAGTCGTTGAGGGTGAAGACGAGCGTGGAAGGCGTGTCGCCGATCGACCACGTGGCGAAGCGCAGGTCGCCGGCGAAGTCGGCGGGGTTGCCGACGCGGAGGGTGCCGAGGTCGGGCGGCGCTTCGCTGGGGCCGTCGCCGGGGACCTTGCGGGCCGATTGATAGGCCACATAGATTTCGTGCGGCTGGTCCAGGCCGAAGGTCGCGAGGTCGCCGTCGTCGTCGATGAAGCCGTCGATGCGCAGGCCGGCCAATCGGCGGGCGTAGTCGGCGATGGTCGCGCGGTCGGCGCGGTTGGCGGTCGGTTCGCCGAGGTACCACTCGCCGTCCTGTTTGATCAGCGAGAAGCGGGTCGCCTCGGTCTCATCGGGCGGCGCGCCGCCGACGGAGGGCGGTTGCCAAGCGACGTCGAGGCGTTCGAGCCCGCTTGCCGCCGCGCCGTCGAGCGTGCGCGTTCGCAGGTCGTTGACCGATGTGTCGGCGACGAAGCGGTGCAGGCGATCGGGGACGACCGCGACGGTGCCCGAGCCGGCGACGGTGGCGTAGGCGCGCCCGCCGATCGCGAGCCGGCCGAGGTGCAGGGTGGTGTCGTCGAACACGACGGTCGCGGTCGGGGGCTCGAGCTCGAGCTCGGCGAGCGTGGGGCGGTCGCCGCTGCCGGGCGCGAAGGATTCGACGACCTCCATGTCGGCCGCCGCGTTGAGCAGGTCCTCGACGCGGAACGGCTCGACCCCGAAGCGGGTCGGCTCGGTCTGCGTCCACGCGCCGTCGACTCGGCCGAGGGTGTATTGGCGGTCGCCGCGTTCGACGCGGATGGTATTGACGTCGGCCGGGTCCAGATCGATCAGCCGGTCGGCGGTCGTCGTGGTGCCGGGGCCGGCGGGCGGGGCCGATCGGGTGATGATCAGGTAGCCGGCGATCACGACGGCGAGCAGGACGACGAGGACGATCGTGGTCTTGGGTTTCATGGGCGCCTCGCGTGGCGGATGGGTCGGGGGTCAGCCGGCACGGCGGACAACGGCGACGGCGACGCCGACCGAGGCGGCGAGCAGCGGCAGGCCGATCAACAGCAGCACGCCGACGAACCGGCCGGCCGCGGGCGACATCGCGCCGACGCGTCGGATGTCCTGCGAGCGCGGGGTGGCGGCGATGAGCTCGTCCGTGCCGGCCAGCCAGTACACGGCGTTGACGAAGAACTCGCCGTTGCCGGGGAAGGTCGCGCCGACCAGGTCGGCGGTGCCCGGCCCGAGGTTGCCGAAGGAAGTGATGTAGTCGGTGGCCCAGGCGGCGTCGGCGATGGCGAGCACGCGCTGGCCCGGGGCGTCGTCGCTGGGGTCGATCGTGGCGGCCAGGGCGATGGTGACGTCGTCGATCGACTTTTCGGGATCGAACTCGGCCGACTGCAGGGTCTGCATGGAGGTGAAGTCGTCGACGAGCCACATGCGCGGCGAGGTCAGCTCGACCAGCGGCGTGTGCGTGACGCCCTCGACCTCGGCGGCGTCGATCGGGCTGGCGACGCTGAACACGGCGGGCAGGCCGCGCAGCGCGCCGTCGATCGGCGAGGCGTCGGGCCACTGCGTGACGCTGAATTGATAGACGGTCTGGTCGTCGCGGTTGGGCGTTGGCTGGGTTCGAGCGACGAGTTCGTCGAGGCGGGGCTCGACGCCGAAGCGATCGACGAGCAGGTCGAGGACGGGGTCGGCCTGGCCGAAGGCGGCGCCGGGGTTGGCGGCGAAGAGCAGCATGGCGGCGTCGCCCTGCGCGAGCCGACGGGCGAGCAGGTCGGCGACGGGCGGGCGTTGCGAGCCGTCGAGGCCGGCCATGGGGTTCTGCGACGGCGTGGGGTCGGGCGGCAGGACGATCCACACCGCCCGCTGGCCGGGGTCGGGCTCGGGCGCGGGGACGGGGATCGACTGGCCGGGCATGCCGAACTGACCGGGCATCTGTTGGCCGCGCGGCGACCACTGCTCGACGACAAAACCCACGGCCGAGAGGCGGGCGGCGACGCGGTTGTAGTTGCCGCCGGGTCCGGTGGCGGGGCTCTGGTCGTAGACGAACACGGCCAGCG
>JBCBUE010000129.1:0-5006 GCA_039818285.1 Planctomycetota bacterium
AGCGTCATTCGGCCGAGGAGATCGTCAACAAGCTGCGTGAAGCGGATGTGCTGCTGGGCCAGGGGCGGACGGTGGCCGAGGCATGCAGGCAGCTGGGGGTGGGCGAGCAGACGTACTACCGCTGGCGACGGGAGTACGGCGGGATGAAGGTTGACCAGGCTCGGAAGTTCAAGGAGCTGGAGCGTGAGAACGCCCGGCTCAAGAAGCTGCCGGCCGAGTCGGAGTTGGATATAGCCATTCTTCGAGAGGCAGCGGCGTTAAAGCGCTGAGCCCGACGCGATGGAAAGGGGTGGTCCGCGAGGTGATGAATCACCTCGCGGTGTCGGAGCGTCGGGCGTGCAAAGTGCTGGGTCAATCGCGAACTGTGCAGCGTTACCTACCGATCGAGCGGGACGACGAGGGGCCGTTGACTCAGCGGATCGTGGAACTGGCGTCGCTGTACGGGCGGTACGGCACGCCGAGGATCACGGCTTTGCTACATGAGGAAGGCTGGCGGGTGAATCACAAGCGAGTGGAGCGGATCCAGCTCCCCATCCCCCAGAACCAGTGTCACCCAATATGCCACCTTATGTGGCGCGAAACCTTGCGAGTGGACGCAAGACCACGCGATAAGACGCAGCCAGTCAACTCATCCAAGCAACTGATCTTGAAGGGTTTATGCGAAGAAGCGCGAAAGGCCGCGGTGGGATTCGAACCCACGACTGGCGAAGCCAAACGGATTTGCAATCCGTCCCCTTAGTCCACTCGGGCACGCGGCCGGCGTGCGGCCCGGCGGGGCCGGGCGTCGGACGAATCATTGTCCTGCATCGGCGGCAAGCGTCAAGCGGACCCGTCACGCCTCGGTCAGGGCGTGGGCCTCGAGCACGTCACGCGGGATCAGGTCGAGCGTCTTCTCGTGCGTGGCGGCCAGGTCGACCGGCGGGGCGACGCCGGCGCGCTCGGCTTCCTGCCAGCGGGCGGCGCACAGGCACCAGCGGTCGCCCGGGGCCAGGCCGGCAAACCCGTACTCCGGCCGGGGCGTGACCAGGTCGTTGCCGCGCGAGAGCGAGAACGCCAGGAAGACGTCGGTGACGACCGCACAGACCGTGTGCACGCCCGTGTCTTCGTCGCCGGTCCGGCAGCAGCCGTCGCGGAAGAAGCCGGTGACGGGGTCGATCCCGCAGGTCGTGAGCTGCGTGCCGAGGACGTTCCGCTCGACCGGCTCGGAGGTGTTGGGTGCGATCATGGCCAAGCGTAGCCGCTCGATCAGGGCGGCGACGGCTCATTGATCACATCGACGACGGCCGGCCCGCTCCGATCCGAGCGGCCCTGGGCCCGACTCATGGCCAGGACGGCGTTGAGCACGCGCGTGGCCGAGGGCGGATCGAGGCCGAGGACCTCGTCGCTGCGGACGCCCATGCCGCCGAGCGTGAGGTCGGTGTGGGTGACGACGATGCCGACGCGGTCGCCGAAGTGCACCGCCTGGAACGGCGGGTATCCGTCGATCACCCCGCCGATCGACGTGCTCTGACGCCAGGTCGCCGCCAGCAGCGCGTCGCTCAGCGCATCGCTCGCGGCGACGCCCGGCTTGTCTTCCGCCTGCGTCTTGCCCTGCCACCAGCGAGCGCTGTAGCCCGCCTCGCGCAGGGCATGTCTGGGGGTCGCGCCGCGCCACGCGCGCGGCGGCCGATCGTCAAAGACGTTCCACGCATCGACCCACGACCGCGCGAACGCGCCGCGCCCGCCGATCGTCTCCACCAGCACCAGCCCGCCCTCCTCGGCGAACCGACGCACGGCCGACAGCTCGTCGTCGCTCCAGCGCGCCGCCCCCGCACCCGCAACATGAAGCACCGCCGCACCGCCCGGCTCGACCTCGCTCAGCACGCGATCCGCCACGCGCACGCCCGACGCGCCGTCCGCCCGACGCATCGCCCCGACCCGTGCCCACGCCGCCGGCTCCAGCCACGCCGACCCCTCCGCCGTGGCGCGGATCACCCGCGCGTCACCCGCGTCCGGCCTCGCGCTCGAGAGCTGAAGTTGGACCCCGTCCGGCTTCGGGTCGCGCGCGAACGACCACGGGCTGTCGAAGCGATTCGTCACGACGCCCGAGCCGTGACTCTCCACAAAACGATCCACGATGAACCGCCACGCGGCGTGCCCTTCGGTCCGGCCCGAACGCTGCCAAAGGATGCCCCAGTCCTCCCGCAACAGCCACACCAGCGATCGCCCGCCGTGGCTCAGCCGATCGACCCGCCCGTCCAGCTCGCCTGACCACCGGGCCCCGGGGAACCAACGCTCGCCCAGCTCGCGCACCCGCTCGATCACGGCCGGCCGCTGCCCCACCGGGTTCACGATCAACTGCCCGCCCAACTCGACGTACCGCCGCAGCGCGTCCGCGGCCTCTTCGTCGATCGCCTCGGCCTCGCTCGCCGACACATACGCCAGCGGCGCGTTGAGCCAAGTCCTCGGCGGGTCGGACACGCGCACCACCTGCCAACCCAGCCCACGCTCGCGCCAGAGCGAGAGCTCGTCGGTCAACCGCGCGATGTCGTTGGGCCGTTGATTCCACGCGCCGCCCGGCAGCTCGACCTTGCCGATCCACACCGGCTCGGCCCCGCGCGCCAGAAACGCCAGCGCAAACGCCGTGTCCACCACGCCAACGCCCGCCGAACCGTCGCGGTTACGCACCAGGTCCCCCAAGATCTCGCGCGTCCCGGCCGCCAGCCAATCCCGCCCGCCGAACCGCTGATGCCCACTCGCGAGCGCCACGCGCTCCAAAGACAGCAGGTAGTAGTAGCGCCACATGTCGCCAACGCGCGACGCCTCGTTCCGCTCGTACAGGTCCAGCCAGCGCACGCCCCGCTCGATCGCCGCCTCCATCTGCAGGTGCGGACGGTGCTGCCCCGCCGTCAGCCGACGCTGAGCGATTAAGAGCGCCGTCGTCCCCGCGGCCGTCATCGTCGGCGTCGACCCGCCGCCGGCCGTGTAGCCCCAGCCGCCGTCGCTGTTCTGCACGTCGACGAAGTGATCCACCGCCGATCGCCACACCCGCACCGGCGTCGCGCGGCCGCGCTTGCTCGCCTCCCACAACCCCAGCAGCCCGTACTGCGTCACCGAGTGGTCGTAGCGCGCCAGGTCGTCGTTGCGCCGCTGATAGTCGAACAGCCCGCCGTACGCCGCCGTCGACAGCCAGCCCGCGTCCGTCGTCAGCTCCCGGCCGAACCGATCCGGCAACGCCGCCCACACGTGCGCCCGCAGCGATCGCACGTACGTCGAGTTCGGCGACGCGTCCTCCCGCGTCGACAGCCAGTCGATCGCGGCCGCCACCTCTTGCGTCTGATACGGCTGCCCGCTCGCCAGCAACGCGAACGTCACCAGCGACGTCACCCCGCCCGGGAACGACCGCCCGTACCGGCTGGCTCGCTGCCACGACCCGTCGTCGTCCTGACGCTCGAGCAGGTACGCCCGCATGGCCTTCATCGCCGCGTCGATGTGATCGATCGTCACCGCGTCGTCACGCGTCGGCACCTCGAGTCGCTCCACCAGCTCGCGCGGCGTCGCCGACACGACCTCCGCTCCCTCGTCACCCCACGCCGGCCCACCGAACAACACGCACGCCACCGCCGCGCCCATCGACACGCGTCGCCACGCTCCGCCCCGCCGCCGTTCAATCGACCGATGAATCATCCAGCGTCTCTATCGGTACGCCCGGCCGCTGCTCTCAGTCCAGCGGGCAGAACGCCGACGCGACCGAGAATGTTGCACCATCCGGACGAACTCGGATTCGCGCCGCCCGACCGTATCATGGACCGACTCACCTCGGAGGCCCCATGCCCACGATCACCACCCGCCCCGCGTGTCCCCGCCGCACCCCCTTCGTCGCTCTGGCCGCCGTCGCGATCGGCTCGATGTCGTTGCTCGGCATCCACTTACAGGCCGAGCCCGCCGCCGAGGACGCCCGCCCCATCGAGGCCAGCCCCGACGCCAGCTACGCCCTGGGCTACGTCATCGCCCACCGCCTGGCCGAGGCCGGCATCGACGTCGACACCGCCGCCCTGCGCGAGGGCTTCCGCGACGCCCACCAGGCCGAGGCCCCCCGCCTGACCGTCGACGAGATGCGCTCCGCCCTCGCGACCATCGTCCCCGCCGGCGACGCCGCGCCCGACACCCCCGCCCCGCCTGCCGCCGAAGCCCCCGCCCGAGCCCAGGCCCCCCGCGCCGCCGAACCGTATCGCACCCGACAGGTCGGCTCGTCGCCCTTCTCCTTGCGCCTCGACGGCCAGATCCCCACCGGCCAGGTCAACACCGCCGTCCCCACCACCCGCATCAACACCCTCGAAGCCGACACCGAGATCCGCCCGTAGCACCGAGGCTCAGCTCGCCGGCCCCTCCGGCTCCGCCGCGGGCTCGCCGCCGAAGTTCAGCCCCGAGCTCGAGTACGTCGTCCCCGTCGTCGCCGCGAGCGTCACCACCTGCCCGACACCGCTGTAGAAGTCCTCCTTCGTCAGCGTCGGCAGCGGGTGGATAAACGCAGACCACAGCCGACCCCGCCACGCCGCGTATCGGGCGTCGAGCGCGGTGTCGAAGTTGGCTTCCATCAACCGACGCAGCAGCTCCGGGTCGTCCGGCAGCTCGGCGATCGGCGTGATGATCCGCATCCGGCCGGCCTGCTCGTCGGTCAGCACGATCACCGGCCGGTCCGCCACCACAAACTGCCAATGCCCCGGCCGGTCCGAGCCGACCTCCTCCACCACGTCGCGGACCCACCCGTCCAGCGTCGCGTTGTCCGTCGCCAACGGCGTCGCCTCGCCGGGTTGTGTGTCCTGAGCCGACACGGTGCGGGTCGTCGCCACGAGAGCCATTGAGATGAAAGCAAAGAAGAAACTTAGGCGGCGGAGGTGGTGTTTCATGCCAGCACCCTAGCGCGCCGTTGCGCCTGCAGCCGCTCAATTGTCAACGAGCCTCGCGTGACCGTCGATGCCGCTTCGCCGACGTTCCACGGCATCGACCTAACTCACGGCCACCTC
>JBCBUE010000130.1:0-4891 GCA_039818285.1 Planctomycetota bacterium
TGGGGTTGAGCAGGCGAGACGCGTAGAGGTACGTCCCGCCGGACTTGGGCAGGCGGGCGGCGAGCTGGGCAGAGCTGAGGCCGTTGCACGTCGCGAGCAGGCCGGCGAGCAGCACGGCCAGCGGCAGCCAGGCTCCGGCCGAGGCGGAGGCCAGGCCGAGGCTGACGAAGGCGCCGGTGCCCACGATCGACCCGAGCCCGAGCACGACGGCGCCGGTCAGACCGACGGAACGCTGGAGCTGGTCGGGGGGCGGCGCGGCGTTGGCGGGGGGGGTGTTGCCCACGGGTGAGACGTTAGCGACCCGAACCTGCAGCGGAGGGTGAATTGGGTGTTTGCGCTGGCGTGGCACGGGGCAAAGGGGTTACCATCTCGCGAGCCTGGTTTGCCCATCCGATGCGGTCCGGGATGAGGAGACACGCCCATGCAGTTAGCTGAAGTTCTGATCGCGGTTTGCCTGGGCGTAAGTCTGGCGGCGGCGGCGGGTTTCCGAGTGTTTGTTCCGCTGTTCGTGATCAGCCTGGCCATTGCCAGCGGCCACGTGACGCCGGGACCGTCGCTGGCTTGGCTGGGCTCGCCGCTGGCGTGCCTGCTGCTTGGGGTGGCGACGGTGGTGGAGATCGCGGGGTACTTCGTGCCCTGGGTGGACAACCTGCTGGACTCGATCGCCTCGCCGGCGGCGGTAGTGGCGGGGACGATCGCGGCCGCGGCCGCGACGGGCCAGATCACCAACATCGACCCGGTCCTGCAGTGGTCGTTCGGCATCATCGCCGGCGGCGGCACGGCAGGCGTCGTGCAAGCGACGACCGTCGCGACCCGCGCCGCCTCGACGCTGGTTTCAGGCGGCGTCGCCAACCCGGTCGTCTCGACGACCGAAGCCGCGGCGGCGACCACGCTGTCCATCCTCGCCCTGGCGGTGCCCGTCATCGCGGCCGCGCTGGTCATCGGAGCCCTGGTATTCTTCTTCCGCCTTTGGCGGCGGCGGCGTACCGTGCCGGCCGCATCGGTCGAGCCCACCTCGATCCCCTCCCTCTGACAGCACCCGCCGCAGCAGCACCCCTTGATCCAATCCAACCTCGTCGACGTCCGCGACAGCCCCATCCACGGCAAAGGCCTGTTCGCCGCCCGGCGCATCCGCAAAGGCGAGGTCATCGGCCAGATCGTCGGCCGCCTGACCACCGACGACGGGCCTTACGTCCTCTGGATCAACGAGTCGCTCGGCGTCGAGGTCCACAACGACCTCCGCTACATCAACCACAGCGAAGCGCCCAACGCCGCTTACTTCGACGACGGCGAGGTCGCCGCGATCCGTGTCATCGAACCCGGCGAGGAAATCACGCACGACTACGGGCAGCCCGAGTTCGACGAAGACGACGCTTCCGCCTCGCCCACGATCCACGTCCTGCCGGTCAAGTCGGCGCCGTCGTCCTCGCCGTCCGGCGTGTCTTGACCCCGGCGTTCAGCCGAGCTCCGACCGCCCCAGCGGCGGCTTACGCAGGCCGAACTTGCGGATGCGATAACGCAGCACGTCGCGCGTGACGCCCAGTTCGCGAGCCGTCGCCGACACATTCCATCGACAGGCCGACAGTGCGTTTTCGACGAGCCGCCGCTCGGCGTCCTCCGCCGACTCTTCCGCACCGACAGCGCCGCTGTCCGGGCGGGCGACGTCCGATGGCATCGGCTGCGGCGCGGCCGCGGGCTCGCTCAAACTCGAGCGGTCCGGCCGCAGCGCGAGGTCGTTCGGCTCGATCACGCCGTTGCACACGAGCACGGCCCGCTCGACCACGTTGCGCAGCTCGCGGATGTTGCCCGGCCAGGCGTACGTCTCCAGCCGAGCCACCGCCGCCTCGCCGAACCCCTGCACGGCCAAGCCGGTCTCCGCGCGCACCTGCTCGAGGAAGTGCTCGGCCAGCGGGCGGATGTCCTCGCGACGCTCGGCCAACGGCGGCATCGCGATCGGGAACACGCTCAGCCGGTAATACAGGTCCTCGCGGAATCGCCCCAGCGCGGCCTCGGCCTCGAGGTCGCGGTTGGTCGCCGCGATGATCCGCACGTCGCAACTCAGCTCGCGCGACCCGCCGACCCGCATGAACCGACGCTCTTGCAAGACCCGCAGCAGCTTGGCCTGCGAGCCAGAGGGCAGCTCACCGATCTCGTCGAGGAACAACGTCCCGCCATCGGCGACCTCGAACACGCCGGCCCGCTGCTCGCTCGCGCCCGTGAACGCGCCCTTCTCGTGCCCGAACAGCTCACTCTCCAATAGCGACTCGGAGAACGCCGCGCAGTTCACGGCGACAAACGGCTCCTCGCGCCGCGGGCTGAGCGCGTGGATCGCGCGGGCGGCGACCTCCTTGCCCGTGCCCGACGCGCCGCTGAGCAGCACGCCGGTCTGCGTGCCCGCGACCTTGCGACACAAGCCGAGCACGTCGCGCATCGCCCGGCTCTCGCCGATGACACGCGGCGGCGCGGCCGACTGCGTCAGCGTGCGGTTCGCACGGGTCAACCGATCGATCGTCTGCGCGTTCGCCGCGGCGGCCGCGGTCAGGCTCGCGAACACGCGGAACAGCTCGAGATCGCGATCGGTAAACCGCGGCTGATCGATCGGATTAATCACCTCCACCACGCCGAACGCCTCGTCGCGGTGCACCAGCGGCGCGGCCATCAGCGACCGCGTCTTCAGCTTCGTGCGCTCGTCGACATCCGGGAAGAAGTTGCGATTGCTCGACACGTCATCCACCCGCACCGCCCGCCCGGTGCGGACCACCTGCCCGGCGATCCCCTCGGACGCAGCGAACTCCATGCCCTCCAGCGTCCCTTGCGCCGGCCCCGTCGCCACCTCGAACCGCAGCCGCTGAGCCGACCGATCCAACAACAACACCGACGCCCCCTCGGCCCGCAGCACCGTCGCGGCCTGCTCGGCCAACAGCCGGCACACGGCCATCGCGTCCTGCCCGTCGGCCACGGCCTGGCTGGCCCGCATCAGCGCCAGCAGCGCGGGCCGATCGATCGTCGGGGGGGCGGCGGCGGCGACGGTCACTTGGGGATTATGCGACATAACTGATGCTCTGGGCAGTTTTTTGGGTGCAGATCACCCGCCAATTACCCAATTTCCTCGTTCTCAACCCGGCCGGCGCCACGGCCACACGCCGCCAACGCTCCGATAAGGCCCATTCGCTCGGAGCCAAACGCACTGGCACGACATGTGCAAGAGGTGTGCCCGGTAACGGGGCGGAGCGGAGAAAACCCCCCAGCCACACCACCCCCAAGCCGCTTACCCGGTCAGGTGCGGGGGTGACCACGGGCGACGGCCCGACCCCCGGCCGTCGCTCGCTTCCCTCATCGCAACCACCGCCGCCGGCGTCCACCCGCGGCGGTGGTTTTTGATTCCCCGCATCGATACACTCGCCGGTCCTCCGGAGAGGTGGCCGAGTGGCTGAAGGCAACGCTTTGCTAAAGCGTCGTAGTGGGTACCCCCGCTACCGCGGGTTCGAATCCCGCCCTCTCCGCTTCGATGCGTCGTGCGTGTCCACGCCGACGCATATCGACAAAAAGACACCCTCGCTCTGGCTTGGAAGCCCGACTTGGCTTGACCGTCTGTCATCGATGATTTAGTTTTCAATGTTGGCATTGGCCCGAGTCTCTTGTTAATGCTTGCAAAATCCCGCCGGTGCCCGGCCAGTCCGAGTGGTTCGGCTGGCTTGGGTCTTTCTCGTGAGTCGTGCTTGGCCCGCCCTCATTTGCCATTGTCAACCATTCGCTTGTCCCGGTGCTGCCGCTGAGGCCGCTCCGATCGGGCCGCCTCGTTCTGACTCAACCTGATCGATCTCTGGATCGCTCCGCGTCTTTTTTTTGGAGTTCTCAGCTATGAAGAAGGGTTTTACGCTCATCGAGCTGCTCGTGGTCATCTCGATCATCGCGCTGCTCATCGGCATCCTGCTGCCGGCCCTCGGCGCTGCACGCCGCACCGCACGCCAGATGCAGTCCAACACGCAGGTCCGCGGCATCCATCAGGCCCTGGTGATGTACGCCCAGTCCAACAACTCACAGTTCGCCGGCCTCGATGGCGACGGCGATGTCTTGATCAACTCGGAGATCGACGGGGCACAGCTCAATGTTGGAGGATCGACGGCGCCAAGTCGGTTCGTGATCCTGCTCGACGGCAACTACTTCACCGGGGAATACGCCATCTCCCCCGCCGAATCCGGCAAAACGGAGTGGACCACGACCGGCACCCGCATTACTGCCAACAACATCTCGTTCGCGATGCTGCGAATCGCTGAGTTACCCAACACGGCCGAGACTTGGGACGGCCATGACGATGTCGTTGAAGAGTGGTCGGAGACCCTCAACACCGAGGCCCCGGTCATGGGTGATCGCAACACCGGCAACGACGCCGACGCTGAGATCTCGTCGATCCACACCGAGCAGGACGGCGGCGACTGGCGCGGGTCCGTGGCCTGGAACGACAACCACGTCGTCTTCGAGACCAACCAAACCCTCTCTACCCGCATGGGCGGCGGCCCGTTCAACGAAGCCGATGGAACCAACGGCGACAACCTGTTTATCGATGATGACGGCAATGCCACCAACGGCGCGTCTTCCAACGCGGTCTGGGTTCTGGGCGGCACGGCAGGCTATGCCAATCAGGCACCGTAAGCCTGTACCAAACGCCGAATGCAACGCGAAGACTCCCGAAAGCCGGCGCGCGCCGCCTCGCAGGCGCCGGCTTTTTCATTCGGACCACAAGCCGACTTCGATTCAGGTTAGGTTGACCCTGTCTGTCACTACAAACGTCGAGCCCATTGAGTGCCCATGCCCACCACCATGCCCAGCCACCCGCGACCCGCCGCCCGTCGCCGCGCGCTCGAAGCGCTCGATCGGTTCACGATCGAGC
>JBCBUE010000131.1:0-4795 GCA_039818285.1 Planctomycetota bacterium
CACCACCAGCACCCGCACGTCGGAGAACGCCAGCCCGTGCCGCTTGAGCAGGCGAGCCGCGAGCACGGCGTTGCTGGTGACGACGCGGACGACGGCGTGGTCGTTGGAGTCGACCACCGAGTACCCGGCCATGACGACCGGCTGGCCGGCGAAGGCGTCGATCAGGTCGAGCATCTTGCCGACGCGGTTCTCGAGGAACACGTTGAACTGCGTGTTCGACGGCGGCTCGAAGCCGGGGGGCAGTAGCTCGGCGGAGGGGGTCTGGCTCATCGAGTCGCCATGGTTCGGGCTTCGGACAGCCGCTCAGGCGGCGGCCGCGGTCGGGTCGGCGTACCACCGCATCGTCGCGGCCAGCCCGTCGGCGAAGGGGACCACCGGCTCGTAGCCGATCGTCTCGCGGATCGCGGTCAGGTCCGCCAGCGAGTGCATCACGTCGCCCGGCCGCGGGGCGTGGTGCTCGGCCGCGAGGTCCGGTCGGCCGAGGTTGCCGGCCATCCGCTCGGCCAGCTCGTTGACGTCGATCCGCTGGCCGCACGCCACGTTCATCACCTTCCCGCCGACCCTGCCCTCGGCCCGGGCGGCCAGCAGGTTGGCGTGCACCGCGTTGTCGACGAAGGTGAAGTCGCGCGACTGGCTGCCGTCGCCGAAGATCACCGGCCGCTCGCCCGCCAGCAGCGCCTTGGCGAACGCGGCGATCACCGCGGCGTACGCCGAGTTGGCGTTCTGACGTGGGCCGAAGATGTTGAAGTACCGCAGGCTCGCCGTGTCCAGGCCCATCGAGTCGGCCCAGGCCATCAGCATCGCCTCGCCCGCCGCCTTGGTCGCCGCGTAGGGGCTCTTGGCCTTAACGGGCATCGTCTCGACCTTGGGCAGGACCTCCGAGTCGCCGTACGCCGAGCTCGACGCCGCGAACATCACCCGCTCGACCCCCGCCCGACGGGCCGCCCGCAGCACGCGGAACGTGCCGACGACATTGGCCTCGAAGAACGCCTCGGGCATCTCGATCGACCGCGGCACCGACCCCAGCGCCGCCTGATGGAAGACGTACTTGCATCCGCGGACCGCGTCGTCGATCGCCGCCTCGTCGGTGACGCTCGCCTCGATCACCCGCAGCCCAGGCCCGGCCGACGCGGTCGCCGCCGCCAGGTTATCCAGGTCGCCCCCCGACAGGTCGTCGATCACCACCACCTCGGCCCCCAGGGTCAGCAGGGCGTCGGTGAGGTGCGAGCCGATGAACCCGGCCCCGCCGGTCACCAGGGCCTTGGCCCCCTCGAACGCCTCGCCATGCCGTTCACGCCAGTCCGTCAGCGTCATCGTTGCATCCTTCCCCGGCTTGTTCGGTCGGCCCGCCACAGCGGCACGCCACCGCATCTCTATCGGCTACAGCAGCTTATCCCCCCGAGCGAACGCGGTACACCCCCTGCAGCACCTCGGCCACGTCGCCCGGCGCGTCGTCCTCGCTCATCACCCGGTCCACCCACTGCGCCGCCGCCACCCGCGGCTCGCCCAGCGCCACCAAGGCCGCGATCGCCTCCCGCGCCACCGACCCGCCCCGCACCTCGACCGCCTCCGCGTTCGCCAGGTCGGCCGACGCCGCCACGCCGTTCGTCCCGCTGCCCGTCGTTGCCCCTGCGTATCCCTCCACCTTGTCTTTCAGCGTCACCACGATCGTCTCGGCCAGCCGCTTGCCCACCTCCGGCAGGCTCTGCAGCAACGCCGCGTCGCGGTCCGCGATCCCCCCCGCGATCTGGCTCGTCGGCAACGCCATCACCCGCAGCGCTTTGCGGTGCCCGATGCCCTTGACCGTCACCAGCAGCTCGAAAAACGCCCGGTCAGCCGCCGACGGGAACCCCGCCAGCCGCGGGAACATCGTCGCCCCCTGCGCCGTCGACTCGATGAACAGCAGCGTGTGCAGCACCACCGGCGACCCGATCGACGCCCCCAGCCGCGCCACCGCGAACCCCGGCAGAAACACCTCGACCGCCACGCCGCCGGCCAACGCCAACACCGCCGTGTTCTCGCCCAACCCCTCGAGCGTGCCCGATACCCGCGTGATCATCGACCCCGCTCCTTCGCAGGGTCAGTCGTACTTGAACACGCCCTTGCGGAACGCGTAAGCGAACGCGATCACCGTCGTGAACACGAAGAACAGCATCCGCCCGATGAACCAGGGCGTCATCTCGGCGCCGATCGACCCCGCCATGTCGTTCAGCGACGGGAACGTCATCGCCCACGGATAGAGAAAGACGATCTCGACATCGAAGACGAGGAAGACCATGGCGATCAGGTAGAAGCGGACGTTGAACCGCCGGCGGGCGTCGCCGATCGGGTTCATGCCCGACTCGTACGGGATGCCCTTGGTCCGCCCCTGACGCTTGGGGCCGAAGAGGTGCTGCGACATCACGACGTTGAACCCGCCGAAGACGACGGCCATCAGGATGAGAATGCCCACCGCGCCGTACAGGAAGAAGTCGTCGGGCTGATCGACGAACTCAACGCCCTGAGCGAGGGTGGGGATCAACGCATCGGTCATGGCGGCAGTGTACGGCAGCGCTCAGCCCCCCGCCGCGGCGACGAGCTCGCGGGCCTGGCGGCGGGTCGTCGCCGTTGCCTCGCGGCCGGCCATCATCTCGGCCAGCTCGTCGATCCGCGCCTTGCCCGCCAGCGGGGTGACCGTCGTGCGGGTCTGCCGGGCTTTCCCCCGGCCCTCGACCTGCTTGCGCAGGTGCAGGTGCCGATCCGCGAAGGCGGCGATCTGCGGCAGGTGCGTGATGCACAGGACCTGCCGGTCGGCCCCGGCCGCCAGCGCCCGCATCTTCTCGCCGATCACCGAGCCCAGCCGACCGCCGATGTTCGCGTCGACCTCGTCGAAGACCAGCACGTCGACCCCGCCGCCCCCGCCGCTGGGCCCGCCGCCGGGCGCGATCGACTTGATCGCCAGCATCACCCGGCTCAGCTCCCCGCCCGAGGCCACCGCCTCGATCGGCTTGTATCCCTGCCCCACGTTCGTCGCCACCCGCATCGCCACCCGGTCCGCCCCGCTCGGCCCCGGACCCTCCTCAAGCTCGACGACCGTCGCCTCGAACCGCGCCCCGGCCATGCCCAGCTCGCCGAGCTGGGCCTCGATCCGCGGGTTCATCTCCCGCGCCGCGGCCGCGCGTCGCTCGGTCAAGACGTTCGCCAGCCGATCGACCTCGCCCCGCGCCTTCGCCACCTCGGCCTCAATCCCGTCGAGCGCCTCGTCGTCGCCCCGCAGGCGTGCCAGCTGCTCCTCGAGTTCGGCCCGCAGCCGAAGCACCGGCTGGATCGCGTCGCTCTCGCGCTCGTCGTGCTCCACCAAGGCCGATCGCCGCCGCTGGCCCTCGCCGTACTTGCTCACCAATCGATTCAGCGTGTTCAGCCGATCCTCCACCTCCGCCAGCTCGCTCGGGTCGGCCTCCAGCCGATCGATCCGCCGGCCGAGGTCGAACCCCGCCTCGCCCAGCGTCAGCGTCGCCCCGCGCACTGCCTCGGCGACCTCGCTCAGCCCCTCGTCCAGCTCCGCCAGCTCGAGCAGGATCAGCGTCATCGCCTCCAGTCGGCCGACGATCGCGCCATCCCCCTCGCTCAAGGCCTCGATGACCTGACCGGCCCGCCCCTTGATGGCCGACAGGTTGCTCAGGACCGCGTGGCGGGCATCGAGCTCCGGCAGCTCGCCCGCCTGCGGCTCGGCCGCGTCGATCTCGCCGGCCTGGAACTCGGCCAGGTCGAGCTTCTGCCGTCGCAGCTCGGCCGACTCGGCCAGCTCCGCCGCCCGCTGCGTTAGCCCCCGCCATCGCTCCCACGCCGCCCGGTACTCGGCCAGCGGCCCACCGTCGCCGTCCAGCCCGGCGTATCCATCGATCACCGCCCGCTGATTGGCCGGGCGAAGCAGCAGCTGGTGGTCGTGCTGCCCGTGGACGTCGACCAGCAGCTCACCGACCGCCCGCGCCATCGCCGCCGTCGCCGGCCGCCCGTTGATCGACACCCCCGTCCGCCCCGACGCGAACAGCTTCCGCGTCACCAGCAGCTCGCCGCACGCCTCGGCCGGCTGGTCGATCACCCCCGCGATCCCCGCCGCCAGCCGCTCACCCACCTCAAACAGCCCCGTCACCCGCCCCTGCTCGCACCCGTCCCGCAACATCCCCGCCCCCGACCGCAGCCCCAGCAGCAGCTCGATCGCCCCCATCACCAGCGACTTGCCCGCCCCGGTCTGCCCCGTAAACACATTCAGCCCCGGCCCCAGCTCGACCGCCGCGTCCTCGATCACCGCCAGATTCGAGATGTGGAGCTCTCGAAGCATCTAGCGTAGTATATCGATCAAAGACCGAACAAGACTTGAATTTGTAAGGTATATGAAAGGCGGTCAGCCCTTCGGCTCGATCACCGTCAACGCCGTCGACGCCCGCACCACCTCGCGGATCCCTTCCAGCGACTCGGCCGAGCCGCCCAACGCCTGGGTGAGCAGGTTGCCGATGGCGGTGGCTTCCGTCGGGCCGACGACGACGGGCAGGCCGGTGGCGTCGGCGGTCATCTGGTTGAGGAGCCGGTTCTGGCCGCCGCCGCCGACGAGGTGGATCCTGGTGATGGTGTTGCCCAGGGCGCGGAGGTGGTCGATGGTGTCGGCGTAGCACTTGGCCAGCGAGAGCAGGGCGGTGCGGACGAGCTGGCCGGGCGTCTCGGGCACAGGCTGGTCGGTCTCGCGGGCGGCCTGGCGGAGCTTGTCGGGCATGTCGCCGGGGGAGGCGAATCGGGGGTCGTTGGCGTCGAGCGTGGT
>JBCBUE010000132.1:0-4763 GCA_039818285.1 Planctomycetota bacterium
GTCTTCGGGCCGCGGTTTCCCCGGTCGTTCTACCTGACCACGTCCTGGACCTACTGATCAGCGCCCCAGCAGCTCGTCCTCGGTCACGCCGACGTGCGAGTGGTACCCGTGGTTGCCTTTGCCGTCGGCATTGAACCGGCCGAAGTCGGCGTCGGGGTCACGGGTCATTCGATGTGGCTCGGGCATGTCGTTGAATTCGCCCTCGACAAAGCCGCCCACCTCCATATCTGCCGGGTCGTACATCGACGCCCACGGCTCGGGCACGCAGTACGGTGGGTGCGGGTCGTGATAGCTCGACCAGACGAAGAACGGCTCGCAAGCGTCGGTCGCCGCCTCGATCGCGGCGTTGGTCCGCTCGGCCGTCCACGCCGTGTAGTGCAGTTCGGCCGGCAGCTGCCAGCTCATGTCGCCGCGCCATCCGTAACCGGGGCCTTCGACAATCGGTGGGGCCTTGGACCCGGCCGTCGGACAGGTCTCCCGCATGTCGGCCCGGCCCTCGATGGCGTGGAAGTAGTCGCGCCAGTCGGTCAGGCCCCGCTCTTCCAGCCAGATCGCGTAATGCTGTCCCACGTGGCTCTCGTCCGCGTGATTGCGGGCGAGTTCGACGCGATCGAAGCCGTACCAGGGCGTGTGGGTCTCATTGAACCGGCGCCAGAATCCAAGATCGCGGAGCGTCGGATAGCTTTCCACCGATTCGCAGTCTGGCGTCGAGCGCAGCGGCTGGAAATGGGCCTTGCCGATCAGCGTGCTGCGGTAGCCGTGCGGCCGGAGGTGGTCGCCGAGCGTCGGCACCCGCTCGTCGAGCTTGGTCCCGAGGGTGTACGCCCCGTGGGTTGAGGGGTACATGCCGGTGATGAGCGACGCCCGCGTCGGCGTGCACGTGGGATTGGGGCAGTAGGCGCGGGTGAAGTTCGTGCCCATGGCCGCGAGGCGGTCGAGGTTGGGCGTCTTGATCTTCGGGTTGAGCACGCCGAGCGTCGACCAGTGTTGCTGGTCGGAGGTGATCAACAGCAGATTGGGGCGGGCTTGCGTCATGCGGGTCGTTATTGGCGCGGCGCGGGCCGATAGGCTTCAGGCAGCCGGTCATGCAGTTCCTGCCGGAAGGAGGCGAGCGTGTCGGCCTGGGCCGGGTCGTTCGCGAGGTTGTGCCACTCGTGCGGGTCGGCGTCGTGGTCGTAGAGTTCCTCGCCGCCGTCGCGATAGCGGATGTAGCGGTAGCGCTGCGAGCGGAGCGTCCAGTTGTGCTGGTCCGTAGTGTCGCGGTAGTCCCAGCCGCCGTAGACCATGGTGAGCGCCGAAGGCGGACCGTCCCACACGCCGTGCTCGGGGTTCTCAAGAAAGGGCCGCATGCTGAAGCCGTCGAGCGGCTTGCCCTTGGCGTTCTTGCGAGTGTCGCCCTCGAGGCCGCAGAGGTCGATGAGCGTGGGGTAGAGATCGACGAGCGACACGGGGTGGCCCGCATCCGCACCTTCGGGTGTCACGCCCGGCGCGCGGACGATCAGCGGCACGCGCGTGCTCTCCTCCCACGGCGAGCCCTTGAAGAGCTGCTCCTTCTCGCCGAGGTGGAAGCCGTGGTCGCTGGTGATGATGACGATGGTGTTGTCGCGGTGCGGGCTGTTGTCGAGGGCGTCGAGCACGACGCTGATGTTGTGGTCGACCGCGGCGACGCAGGCGAGATAGGCCTGGATGTAGGCCTTGAGGCCGTCCTCGATCGTCGGGTAGGACTTTCCGATCTCGATGTAGTACTTCGGCCCTTTGCGGTCCTTGCCGAAAACCTCGATCCAGTGTGTGTCGTTGGTGTCGTCCCACTTGATGGGCGGGAGTTCGACGTTCTCGATCGGGAACAGGTCGAAGAACCGCTGGGCGGCGTGCATCGGCGTGTGGGGGCGGATGAAACCGACGCCCAGGAAGAACGGCTTGTCCAGCCCGCGGCCGTCGTAGTTCCGGATGAAGTCGGCGGCCCACGCCGCGTTGCGTTCGTCGGGCGTCGGGTCGCGGTCGCTCTCGCTGTCGTAGCGCCACGGCCGGATGTCGTTCCACGGCCCAACGGACCAGCCACCGCCGTCGGCCCCGTCGAAGGTCACCCCTGACAGCGGGCCGTAGGACCCGTCGATCGGGCCGATCTCGCGGAAGGGCGCGGGCACGTCGGGGTGCCCGACGCGCTTCTCGCCGTTCCACGCGGTCGGGCCGTAGTCCTGATCGTGCCCCCACTGCGTCCACTCGGGCCGATGGAAGTGGTGCATGAGCTTGCCGGTGCCCGCGGTGTGGTAGCCGTTCTCGCGGAAGAACGACATCAGCGTGTGTGAGTTGCGCTGTACCTCGTTCTCTCGCCACTTGCCCCAGAACAGGTTGCCCGAGGTGTGGTTGTACTGACCGAGCAGGAAGCTGGCCCGCGCGGGAGCGCAGACGGGGTTGTTCGTGTAGGCCCGCTGGAAGCGAACGCCTGTCTGCGCGAAGGCATCGAGATTCGGCGTGTAAGCCTGAGGGTGACCGCCGAAACACTCGACGGCGTCGTTCAGGTCGTCGCAGACGATCAGCAAGACGTTGGGACGCTCGGGCGTCGTCGCGGCGTCGGCTAGCGTGAACGGAGCGACGCCGCAGGCCAGCAGGGGCGCGGCGGCACGGGCGATCAGGTCTTGGAGGCGTTTCATGGTGTGAGTCTCGCGCGGCCGGGCTCCGGATGAGGGCCGGCCTCTTCGGCCTGAGGTCTGTTGGCGGAACGATCGACGAGGTGATCGATGAGGAAGGTCTCGAGGTCTGACCAGTGACGTGGCGGACGATCACGGAAGGTGAGATCGTGCGGGACCCCGACGGCGTCGAGTCGGTGAGCCAAGTGGACGCCAAAGGCGGGGTGGTGCGTCGCCAGGGGCTGATCGCCAGGCGGGCTGGGCACGACGTTGGGTCGGTCGCCATAGTCGAGATATACCGGCGGATCGTCGGCGGTCACGTGGGCGTAGGGCGAGTAAGCCGCGATCTCGTCGATGTAAAGGCTGCGACGGTCGTGCCAGCGGTCGAAGCCGCCGGCGGCGAAAGCGCTAGCGCCGTAGCGGATCTCCGGGCCGATCCACCGGCGCATCTGGTGCGGGTCGAGCGTGGTCTGAGGCATGACGGCGGCCACGGCGGCCAGCCGGGTCGATTGCCGAGCGAGCGAGTCATCGGCGTCGAGTTCAGCCATGTCGTCATGGAAAGCAAGCCACAGCGCCGTGCAGCCCCCCGCCGAGCCGCCCCAGGCCGCGACACGCGTGGGGTCGACCCTCAGGCGATCGGCGTGCAGCCGCAAGAACTGCAACGCCCGACGCGCGTCTTCCATCGGCGCTCGCACCGGCGGCGAAACGCCTTCATCGGGGGCCATCCACAAGAAACAGTAACTGATCGCGGCCACCGACACACCCGCGGCGTTGAGGCGTCGAACGGTGTCGCCATTGATGATCCGCTTGTCGTTCGCGCCCCAGCCGCCGCCGTGGATGAAGATCGCGAGCGGGGCGGGCGTCGTGGTATCCGCGGGGTAGAAGTCCAGCAGGTGGCGGGCGTGCGGGCCGTACCGCACGCTGCGCAAGGTGGGTGCGGGCTCGGGGAATCGGTCTTGGCGGTGAATCTGTTCGAGCCGGACGAGGGCGCTGCGTTCGGGTCCATCTAGCCTGAGCTCATGATGCTTGGCGTCGTGGGTCGTGTTGAGCAGCTCGCCGATCGCGACCGCCAGGCCGCGAGGCCGCCGCTCCATGTCGCTGAGAGGTCGACGCGTGAAATCCACGTCAACCTGCCGCACCCACCACGCGTTGAGCGGGTCTGTGGCGTGTCGCTCAGCGTGACCCATGGGCACAACCCGGTACCTCAGGTCCGACCAAGCGTTTTGGAGCGTGACGACGACCGGCCCGTCCATGGGCTCACGGGCGATCCAGAAGCGCAGCTCCGCCGGACCTGGCTGCCAGTCTTCGGGCGGCAGCCAGCGCGTGAGCTGCCGCCCACGCTGCATCGCGATCGAGTCGACGGACGCCGGCGCGGGTGTTGCCGCCGATGCCGTCGTGAGGCCAACGCCCGCGAACATCACCAGCCAGGCGGTAAGCCGCGGGAAAGCGATGCGTCTCATGCGAGGTCCTTGGCGGCGAGGTCTCGAGGCACGGGTTCGTCGCTGACATGGGTTGAAGCGCACGGCAGGGGCAGCGTGGCGGGCCGAAGGCCGTCGGCGGTGGCGTGCAGCGTGGGCGTGCTCGCCGTACTCCCGACCCGGACCAGGCACTGGGCAAGACCGTGGAAGGCACGTCGCAGGCCGACGCCACGCTGGGGCTGGTCGGGCTCGTGGGAGTTGGGGTCGCCGTTGCCCAGACCGATCATCCGTGCGTCGCCGTCGACGGTAAACCGCAGGCCGTGTTGGGCGTGGGGCACGATCACCCCTTGCGCGTCGACCACCTGAGCCGTGACGATGGCGACATCACGACTATCGGCGCGGTAGGCAGGACGGTCGGCGCGCAACCGAATGGCGTGGGGATGGCCCGCCGTCTCGACACGCGCGCGGCGCTCTTGACCGTCGCTCGTGCGGCCAACCGCTTCGAGCACGCCGGGCTCGTACTCGATCTTCCACTCCGCGTGGCCGTAGCGCTCGACCTCGCGACGGCCCTGCGAGACGCCGTTGAGCAGCAGCTCGACGCTCGGGCAGTTGGTGTACGCCCACACGTCGATGATCTGGCCTTCGTGCCCGGGCCAGGTCCAGTGCGGCAGCAGGTGCAGTACGTCGCGATCGCTCCACCACGCGCGGTAATAGTAGA
>JBCBUE010000133.1:0-4555 GCA_039818285.1 Planctomycetota bacterium
CGTCGGCGAAGCGGCATCGACGGGCACGCGAGGCTCGTTGACAATTCATCACCGCTCGTAGCTGCGACGCCAAGCGTCGCTGAAGGAATCACGCCGACGCACGACGTGTCTTTCAGCGACGCGTGGCGTCGCAGCTAGGGACAGGCTGCGCGCACGGATAGCTCGGCTGACTTGCTCAAGTTTGATTGTTGCGTCGCTCGGCTCGAGGCGTCGCTCAGAGCGTCGCCGAGGTGTAGGGCAGGAGGCCCATGTAGCGAGCTCGACGGATGGCCTGGGCGACCATGCGTTGTTCGCGGGCGTTGAGGCCGGTCTTCTTGCGGCCCTGGATCTTGCCGTTGGGCGTAAGGAAGCGGCGGAGGTCCTCGGAGCGGCGGTAGTCGACGTAGGCGGTGCCGAGGGAGGAGGTGGAGACGACCTGCGTCTCCTTGGGGCTGGTGAAGGCGGCGAATCGTGACATGGCGGGTTTCCGTCGTGGGTGTGAAGCCCACGGGCACGGCCGCGGGCGACGGGTCGAGCCAAGCAGTGTAGCGGGATTGAGGGCGGCGTCCAGCGAGGCGGGCGGGGCGGGGTGTAGTCAGGCCTCGGCCCAGGGGTTGGCGTCGGCGCGACTGACGAGGGCCTCGACGGCCCCGCCGGTGGCTTGGACGAGGCGGGCGGCGTAGGTCGACAGGTACGGGCGTTCGGTGTTGGTGTGGCCAGCGAGGACGGCGGCCTTGCCGCGCTGGGCGAGGTCCAGGACGGCGTGATGGGAGAGCTCGCCGGTGACGTAGGCGTCGGCGTCGAGGCCGTCGAAGAGCGAGCCGCCGGCGCCGACGCAGAGGGCGACGGTGGTCACGGGCGTGGCGGGGTGGCCGGCGAGGCGGACGCGGGGGAGGTCGAGGTGGTGGCGGGCGCGCTGGGCGAGCGTGGCGGCATCGATAGGGGCGTCGAGGGTGAGGAGTCGGCCGGGACCGACGGGCGGGCCGGCGTCGAGGTCGGCGGTGAGGGCGTGGGCGATGGCGGGGGCCTGCTCGAAGACGTCGATCGCCGGCTCCTCGTAGGGGTGGGCCTGGCGGGCGGCGGTGATGACGGCGTGGAGGCGGTCGTGGGTGACGGCCATCTCGAGACGGACCTCGGCGACCTCTTCGCGTCGGCCGGGCGCGCCGATCGTGGGGTTGGCGTCGTCGAGCGGGCGGAAGCCGCCGGAGCTGGGGATCTCGATGGAGCACTCGCGGTAGTTGCCGATGACGCCGGCACCGGCGGCCGCCATGGCCTCGCGGACGGAGACCGCGGCGGCGGCGTGGGGCTCGGCGGCGGGGACAAAGACGACGATCTTGTAGGCCCGGTGCTCGTGGTCCGGCGGGTGAGGGGCGATGGGGCGGAGGTCGGTGACGGCGCTGCCGTTGGCCAGGCCGGCGGCGAGCCAGTCGTTGAGGCCATTGGGGGCGGCGTCCAGGGCGGTGTGCGGCGAATAGACGGCGACGCCGGCACGCGCAAGAGCGAGCAAGGCCGCGCCTTTCCAGTCCGCGTCCGTAAGGGCGGTGATGGGCTTGAAGATCGGCGGGTGATAGGTAAGCACAAGCCCGCAGCCAAGCTCAACGGCCTCGCGGGCGACGTCTGGCGTGAGATCGATGCACAGCAGCACCCGCCCCATCTCGGCACCATCGCCACGGGCACCGACCAGCAGGCCGACGTTGTCCCAGGACTCAGCGAGCCCGGGGTCGGCGAGAGCCTCAATCGCAGCGATCACGTCCGCCGTCCGCATAACGCAAGGCTAACGGTTGACTTCAAAATGTGCAGCCCAACCCGCCCTCCGTGCCGATTCATATGAGTAGCAACGCAGCCCCGCGCGATCGCCATGCACGACGCCTCCCCCGCCGCCACGCCCGACACCCCCGCGCGCCCCGAGGGGATCGCCCCGCGTCGGCCGGTCGTGCTCGGCCTGCCCAGCGCAGAGCTCTCCGAAGAGCAACGCCTCGACGCCCTGCGTCGCGTGCAGTCTCAAGCCGAGAATCGCGTCAAGCTCGGTATGCAGCTCTTCAAGTCGGCCGAGGCTCGCCTCTCCGCCCAGGCCGACCTCGCCCGCTCGCTGCGAACCGAACACGCCCAGCTCGGCGAGCGCGTCGACCAACGCCTCGACGCCCTGGCCGAACGCGTCGACTCCCTGCGTCAATCAACACCCGTCACCCACTCGCCCGAACTGTTGCAACGCCTCGACCAACTCGAGCACACCGTGCGACAGGCGCTCCAAGACGCCCAATCAGCACGCGAGCAACACGACCGGGCGATCGACGACCTGCGGGGCCAGCAGGCTGCCTTTCAAGAGCAGACCCAACAAACCTACGAGCGCCTCACCCGGCTGGTCAGCAGCCTCACGCAGGCCTCGCCCCAACCTGGCGACCCGCTAGGTCCACCGATCGCACCGCCCACCTCGCACGCCCCTTCGCCAACCACACCGCCGAACGCCGAGCCAGCCGAGCCCAAGCGACCTCCCTCCCACCCCCTCGACGCCACTCAGCCCGCCGATCCGCCGTCGTCGCCCTCAACAAGCAACGTCGACACGCGCATCTACTCGAACATCCTCGATCGGCTCCGCCACACCCAACGCCCCGACATTCCCGACAGCGACGCCTCCCCGAGCCATTGAGCCCATCGCTGCACCCGAGTTGACAGCCAGGGCCGCCGTTCAGATAATACGCAGCTCAACCCATTGCGGGGTAGAGCAGTCTGGTAGCTCGTCGGGCTCATAACCCGGAGGTCGTAGGTTCGAATCCTACCCCCGCTATTCACCCCTAGAGAACCCCGTCCCACAAAGCCGGATTTTTTGGGGAGGGTTCACGAGCCGGGGGGTGGAGGAGACGCACATCGCGCCGGGAGCGTACCACTAGTGTCGTAGGTTACGAGGTCGCCCCGCTACGGGCCCACACTACCAAGTCGAAAGTACAGGTTGCTCGCCCGCTGGTATTGTCGTTGCCACCCATTCCCGGCACCGTCAAGATGCCTGTAATGAGCTTAGAACCGATATCAACGACGAGTCACTAAGCATAAACATAATCAACGAAGCAATCAGAAAATCGATTACAACAGCTTGACCGGCACTGCCCATCACATAAACAGCCGGTAGTCATACGACGCCGAACCAAATCGCTCCAGCAGTGAACCGATACGAGCAATCTCGCTCGACGACTGCAGCGTGGCCGGCAGCTTCGTGTACATGTCAAACGTATTCCAGTTCATCTTCGACAAGCCCATGATCTCATACGCCAATTGGCCGAGTGGCGTGTGACCTGCGTGGCGTCGCAGCAATAGTGGCGTAGGGATTCGTCGGCGGCCTTGATAGTAGCGACGGCCGGGCGTCACCGCGTCAGTGACGCCATGAACCCAAACCAACGCAGAATAATCGTCCAATCTGACGGTGGTGCCGCGACGAACCGGGAAGTTGTCGGCCTTCTTTCCTGACGCGTGTGCTGACACGTACCGCATCGACCGGTCGATGGCTATTTCCAGCATGTCAATAGATTCGACCCCCGAGAGGCCCTGGCCAAGTCCGTCGCGCTCCTCTCGCCGGAATGAAGTGCGTTTGTGCAGCACCACCCGACGAGGTAAAGCGGACCTCGATTCATAAAACAGATGACGTATGGTCTCACCCAGACGTCGCGCATCGTCTTCTGACATAAACGGGTTGCCGCGCACTATTTTGGGCTGCTCAACCTTACTAAGCCGGTATTGAAGGCCTTCTCCGCTCGCGCTGTAGATGTGGCTGCATCCTAGAATCACATGACTGCCTCGCTCACGCGTGGTATCAACGCTGAAGCCAACCCCCACGAACGCAGTGTCATTATTCATCCCGTCGAGTATCCAAGGCGTACGCATGCTCTTGACGTACAGCGCCAGAGCAAGCCACCACCAGACTTCACATTGACCGGGCTTTGACAGGGTCTGTTGGTTCAGGAATTGAGTCGGGATTCCCCGCTGCACACAGAACGCTTTAACAAAGTCGTGCAGGTCGAAACGCTCCGTCTCGTTGCGGAACCCTCGATACCACTGCCACCGATCGGGAATATAGACAATCAATGCATCAGGGGACGACGCGGCCTGGATTTGGTTGACCGCGGTTGTAATCAAGCGGCCAAGTGCGACCGAGCATTCTTCTGCCGACTGGCCTTGTGGTTCGGGGCAGTTATGCCAACTGGCCGAGCCGATGTCAGGGATTTCAACTGGAAGCCCGAAGGCCTGTTGATAGCCTGGATAATCAAGGAGATACTCTGCGTTCGGACGCCCAGTAGCGTGCCGCTGATGCACTGTGTGAAGATGCTCATGAAGCTTCTGCTGCTCGGCTTGTGGACATATCACGCCGAGTCGGATGACTTGATTGAGCCCTTGACGGGTGATTGTAAAGTCGTAAGGTCGATTCTCGACGATGCCACGCAGTGCATGCGTATCAAGAGCAGTACCCTGCCCATCGGCACGTGAAAACTTGAGTTTCGGCTCTCGGACAAGTGACCTTTCCCCCTGAACCCGGTCCGTCCGTTATGGGAGACTCCCGACGGCACGGACGCCATCAGGAAGGAAAGAT
>JBCBUE010000134.1:0-4497 GCA_039818285.1 Planctomycetota bacterium
CCCGGCCGCGGCGATCATCGCCAGCGGGATCGTGAACATCAGCCGGTGATGGCTCTGCAGCGGGTCGGCGAACAGCAGCGCGATCACCGACGACACCGCCCACGCCCCGGGCCAAGCGATCGTGCCCCACCGCCGCCGCTGCACCGCCAAGACGACGCCGATCCCTGCCCACGCGCACAGCAGCGCGTCCTCCAGCAGCAACTGGCCGATGCGGTACACGTTGTCCGCGACCGAGGCCACGAGCTGCCCGCCCCCCTCGCCGACCTCCGCCATGTGCGGCGCGACGTTCTGGGCCACCGTCAACCACCCGAACGCCTCGGCCACCAGCGCAAACCCCACGCCGACCGACGCCAACCAAGCGACGGGCCCGCCGATCGCCCGCGCTCCGCGACCGCCCGTCGCCGCGTCGACCCACTCCCGCCACGCCACCAGCCCCACCGTCGCCGGGATCAGCATGAACACGAACAGCTTCACCTGCAGCGCCACCGCGAACAGCAAGCCCGACACCACCAGCCGCGCCCACCGCCACGCCGCCTTCTCGTCCCGCGGCCCCCACGCCACCCACACCGCCAAGAGCGCTGTCGTGATCGCCGGGATCCCCACCATCGCCGACACCCCCAGCCGCGCGTACCGCCGACCGCCCAGCACCAGCACCGTCGCGATCGCTCCCGCCACCAGCGCCGCCCGCCATGCGTCCTCCCTCCATCGATCGCTCTCGACCATCCGCCGCGTCAGCCGCCCCACCAACACCATGCCACCCATCGCAAACAGCGCGACCATCCGCCGGCCTTGCACTAGCGGGTCGGCGTCACCGCCCAGCCCGCTGACACGCCACCACGCCAGGTAGTGGCTCATCACCGGGGGCTGGTCCGACCATACGTCGTCGTGGATCCGCCACCCGTCCAGCACGAGCAGCCCCTTGCCGACCTGGATCCCCTCGTCGAAATCCAGCTGCATCGGCGCGGGCAGCACCCCCAACCACCACCACACCACCGCATAGAGCATCGCAGCGATCAGCAGGTCGGCGTTCCCCCACGCCCGCCGCGCGATCGGGCTCACTTGCGCACCTGCGCCAGCGCCCTGAGCAGCGCGACGTGGCTGTCGATCGCCAGCCCGTACCGCCGCAGGCTGAACGACTCGTTCGGGCTGTGCAGGTTGTCGGCGTGCAGCCCGAACCCGACGAACAGCGTGTCGATCCCCAGCCGACGCTTGAACTCCGCGCCCACCGGGATCGTCGCCCCCTCGCGCACCAGCACCGGCGGCGTGCCCGTTACTTCGCCGAGCGCGTCCACCGCCGGCTGCATAAACGGCGAGTCGATCGGCGTCATGCACGGGAACGCCTCGCCGTGGTTCGTCACCTCCCACCGACACCCGCCGACGTCGTGCGTGGCGAGCCAGTCGGTGAACTGCCTGGCGACCTTCGTCGGGTCCATTGACGTCGGCAAGCGGAAGCTCACCTTCGCCCCGGCCATCGCCGGGATCACCGTCTTCGCGCCCTCGCCCATGTACCCGCTGTACAGCCCGTTGACATCGCAGCTCGGCCGGGCCCAGCGGCGCTGCAGCGTGGTCAGGCCGGCCTCGCCGAAGGGCGTCGCGCCGACCGCGCCGAGGTCTTCCGCCTCGTCGTAGCCCAGCGCCTCCCAGCGGGCGATCTCCGCGTCGCTCACCGCGTCGACGTCGTCATAGAAGCCGGGGATGGCGATGCGGTTGTCGTCGTCGAAGAGCCTGCCGAGCACGCGGGCCACGAGGGTGGCGGGGTTGGCCAGCGCCCCGCCGTAGACGCCCGAGTGCAGGTCGCGCGACGGGCCGTGCAGCTTGAGGTCGAAGTACACGAGGCCCCGCATGCCGTACGTGATGGCGACGGTGTCGGGGTTCCACATGGCGTTGTCGCTGACGACGACGATGTCGGCCGCGAGCGCGCCCTTGTGCTGATCGAGCACGTCGTTGAGGTGCACGCTGCCGGCCTCCTCCTCACCCTCGACGAGGACCTTGACCCGGCAGGGCAGCTTGCCGCCGTCGGCCGTCGCGCGGCGGATCGATTCCATGATCGAGAGGATCTGGCCCTTGTCATCGCTGGCGCCGCGGGCGTAGATCGCCCGGCCGTCGCCGGGCGTCGGGGCCTCGCGGATCGTCGGCTCGAACGGCGGGCTCTCCCACAGCTCCAGCGGGTCGGGCGGTTGCACGTCGTAATGCCCGTAGTACAGCACGGTCACGCCCTCGCCGCCGGGCGCGATCATCTCCGCCGGGCTCACGCCCAGCACGCAGGCCTGGCCCGGCGTGTCGATGATCTCGGTCGTCAGGCCGGACTCGGCGAGGTGGTCGCGCGTCCAATCGGCGGCACGGCGCGTCTCGGCGTCGAAAGCCGAGTCCGTGCCGACCGAGGCGATCTTCACGTAGTCCAGCAGCCGCTGGACCTCGGGAGACTCGGGCGAGAGGGGCGTGGTCATGCGTCGCTCCCGTCGAGGACGGCCTGGATCATCTCGCCCTCAACGCGCACCGGGAACGTGACCAGCGGCTCGTCGTCGGCATAGTCGATGTTGCGGCCCGTCTTCGTGTCGTAGGCGTAGCCGTGGTACGGACAGGTCAGCACGCGTCCCCGAAGGTCGCCGTCGCCCAGCGGCAGCCCGGCGTGCGGACAGATGTTCTCCACCACGTGCACCGCGTCGCCCGCCAGCACCGCCACCACCGGCCGGTCGCCGACCCGCACGCAGACCTTCGGCTCCGCCTCGCTCAACGCCGACCGCTCGCACACATCAACCCATTGCGCCATCGCTTCGCTCCGTCGTCCCCACGTACCATAGACCAACCGATGAACGCCCCGCACCTGCCCCGCTACCAACAGCTCATCGCCCACCTCGCCGGCCAAGCCCTCGACCTCGCCGAGCCGCACGTCGACCCGGCCGAGCCCGGCTCGCTCGCGATCGCACTGCCCGCCGCCCGTCGATTGCTCAACCCCGATGTGCCCGGCAACGCCCGCGCGGCCTCGTCCGAACCGTTGCGCGACTCCCACGGCCACACCCGCCCCGCCTATCGATGGCTCGCCACGCACCTCGCCCGGCAAGCCGGCACCACGCCAGCGCCCGACGCGCTCGACACGCCGCACGACGACGCCATCGAGGTGCGCTGCCTCGCCGCCGCGTGCATCGATGCACCGGCCCACGACCTGATCCCCGAACTCGACAGCCACACCACCACGCCCACCCCGCTGCACCCCTACATCGACGGCGACGAACTGATCGACGTCTGGTGGTACCGCGAACTCGCCGCCATCCACGGCCTGGCCAACCTCGTCGCCCACGCCGCGCCCCACAAGCAAGACCGCCTCCGCTCCGCGGTCCTCTACCACCTCGACAACACCCAGCCCGACCACACCACCGCTCAACCGTGGGGCGTCGCCGCGTTCGCCTACTTCCCCGAAGCGATCCCCTTCGCCGACCAGCAGCTGCACGACGCCCAAGCCAACTGGACCGCCGCCGGCCCCGCCGCCGCCCTGCTGCCCGGCCTTATCCTCGCCGACGCCGCCCACACCCTCGCCCGCCTCACCCAACGCGACCCCCTGCCCGCATGACGCGACGCCTCGCCCCACTACTCATCGCCGCCCTGCTCGCCGCCGGCCATGCCCGCGCTCAACCCGCGACGCAGCCCGCCGACGCGACACCCTCCACGTCGCGCTCGCTCGACCTCGTCGGTCCCACCACCTCCCTCGACGACCTCGAACGCGCCATCGACCTCGTCCTCACGACCGACGGCCAACCCACCGACCTCGACAACCTGGACCCGCTCCACCGTGCCGCCGCCGCCGCCTCGCGCATCGCCGCCTCGCCGGCACCGCCCGCCGAACGCCAGCGCGCCGCCGAGCTCGAGGCCCTGACCTACAACGCCCTGGCCAACGCCGCCCAGCAGCGCGACCGCCCCACCGAGACCGGCCTGCGACTCATGCAGTCCCGCACCGCCGCCGAGTCCCTCAACCGCCAGGGCCCCGAGCCCGCCCGCCAGGCCGGCGCCTGGTGGAAGCTCAACGCCGACCTCGCCGACGCCAACCGCCTCGACCGAAACCGCTACCCCACCCCGCGCGCCCACCGCGGCGCCGTCGCCGCCCTCGAGCGCTACCTCGACCTCACCGGCGTCAGCCGCTTCGCCGCCCCACCCACCACGCCAACCGACCCGCCCGCGATCGACACCACGCGTCAACGCGCCGCCCGCCTCATGCTCTTCCAGCTCTACCGCGACGCCGGCAACGCCGACGGCGCGCAACGTCTCGCCAACGACCTGCTCAACGACGACGGCCTCTCCCCCGAAGCCCGAAACGCCGTGATCGAGGCACGCCCCTGGCTCGACGCCACGGGCCGACGCGTCACGATCCCCGACGACTGGCCGGCCGCATCACCCACCGACGATCCCCCGCTCGACGGGCCGCCGCCCGCCCGCGCCGCCGCCTGGGTCATCGAGACCGACGCCGCCCTGCCCCTCACCCGAGCCACCGCCCGCGCCCGCGCC
>JBCBUE010000135.1:0-4490 GCA_039818285.1 Planctomycetota bacterium
CTGGTGTGGCGGCCGTGGGTGCGGCCGGTGGCGTGGGCGTGGCTGGTGGGGGGGGTGGTCGCGGCGGCGGGGGGGTGGTCGTGGTGGCGGACGGTGGGCGGGGGCGGCGTCTGGCGGGGGGTGGGGGCGACGGGTCTGCTGGGGATGCGGGTGTTGGCGGCGGGGGCGATCGTGTTGGTGCTGATGGGGCCGAGCGTGGTGGTGCGGTCGGCGACGGAACCAATGCGTGGCGTGCTGTGCGTGCTGCTCGACACGTCGGCGTCGATGGCGCGCGACGACGTGAGCCCGAGCCGGGCGGGGCGAGCGATCGAGCGTTGGCTGTCGCCGGAGGTCTTGACACAGGTCGAGGCGACGCACGACGTTCGCGTCCGGGCGTTCGACTCGGGCGGGCGGGCGGTGGGCGTCGAGCGGCTGCGCGAGCTTGGCGGCGGTGCGGCGACGGGCGATGAGACACGACTGACCGAGGCCCTGCGCGAGACGCTGAGCGAGGCGGTGTCGAGCGTGGCGGGCGAGGACGACGCGACGGCGTTGGAGGGCGCGGCGCCGTGGTCGGTGTTGCTGCTGACCGACGGACGGGAGTCGACGGATGTGTCGCCGCTGACGGTGGCAGACGCCGCGCGGCGGGCGGGCGTGTCGGTTCACGCGGCGACGTTCGGGACGACGCTCGACGCGCCGGACCTGGCCGTGACGGCGGAGGTCGAGCCGACGTACCTGCTGGTCGGCGAGCCGGGCCGGGTGCGCGTGAGGGTGCTGCGGGGCGGGCCGAGCGTGGAGGAGGCCAGCGTGCGGCTGACGCGGGGCGACGTCGAGCAGGTGCAGCGCGTGCGGTTCGACGGGCGTCGGCTGGCGACGGTTGACATGCCGGTGGTCGAGGAGTCGGCCGGTACGTTCGCGTACACCGTCTCGGTCGACGCGGCCGACGGCGAGGCCGAGTTGCGCAACAACCATCAGCCGGTGTTCATCGACGTGCTGGCGGACCGGTTCGACGTGCTGCTGCTCGAGGGGCAGCCGACGTGGGACACGCGGTTCATCGCGCGGGCGCTGCGCCGCGACGAGCGCGTGTCGCTGACGCAGATGACGCGGCTGTCGGCTAACCGGCTCGAACGGCTGACCGCGCGCGTGAGCGAGGACGACACGCCCGATGGCGAGCCGCGGCCGGACGGCCTGCGCTGGGCGGACTACGACGTCGTCATCCTCGGCGGCGGCATGGATCGCTTGTTGACCGATCGCCTGATCGACACCCTGCCGGACTACGTGGCCGAGCAGGGCGGCCGGGTGGTGTTTGCGCACGGCCGCCCGTACGACCCGAGCACGCGGCAGGGCCGACGCATCGCCGAGGCGTGGCGGGCGATCGAGCCGGTGCGTTGGGGGCAGGGATTGGATCGATCGGTGCGGGTCCGTCCGCGATCGGCGGCGTTCGAGCACCCGGCGTTCGCGTTTTCGCTCGATCCGGCCATGGCGGCGCGGGTGATCGACGCCCTGCCGACCGTGGACGCGGTGGCCTCGCCCGAGGGGATGTCGCCGGCGGCGGAAGTGCTGGCCACCGCGACGGCCGCCGATTCGGCCGCGGCGGTGCGCGATGGCGATCCGCCGCCCGCCATGGTCACGATGCCCTACGACCGCGGCGTGGTCACGGCCATCCTCGCCCAGGGCATGTGGCGATGGGCCATGCTCGAGGCCGACCGACAGACCGCCGCCGGTGCCTGGGATCGGTTCTGGTCCAACACCGTGCGCTGGCTCGCGCTCGGCGGCGCGTTCCGCCCCGGCGAAGACGTCAGCCTTCGGCTCAGCGAGCGGGCCGTGCACACCGAGCAGACCGTCTGGGTCGATGTCGTGCGGCGATCGCTGGACGACGGGCTGGCGATCCGGCTCGAGGTCGAGCGCCCCGACGGCACGACCCGCCCGCTGCCCACCGTCGCGGTCGGCGGCGGCCAACTCCGGCAACGCGCCGCGCTGGAGCCCGACGAGCCCGGCGTCTATCGGGTCATGGCCGTCCTCGACGACCGTCTGCTCGGCGAGGCCATGCTCAGCGTGTACGACGCCGACCGCGAACGCCTCGACACCTCGGCCGACCCGGCGATGCTCGAGGCCCTGGCCGTCGCGACCGGCGGCCGGCTGCTCGACCCCGATCGGCCCGACGAACTGATTGCCTTGCTGGAGCAACAACGCGCGGCGCGGGTCGTCCCGCCTCGGCCGGAGTACCTGTGGGATCGGTGGTGGGTGATGGCCGCCTTGCTGAGCTGGCTGGGATTGGAGTGGATTGGGCGACGCACGACGGGGATGATCTAGGCATGACGACGATGACCACGCCGCAGATCGACGGGCTGGTGCAGCGCACGCGCGCGATCGACGGCGCGTGGCGCGGGCTCGGCGCGGTCGGCTGGGGCGTGGCCGTCACGCTCGGCGTCGTCGGTCTGGGCGTCGCGATCGACGCGGCGTTTGCCCCGGGGCCTGCCGCGCGGGTCGGGCTGGACATCGCGCTGCTCGTCGCCTGGCTGATCGGCCTCACCATCGCCATCACGCGCCACCTCGCCCCGCGGCGCACCACCGCCGCCTGGCTCCAACGCATCGAACTCGCGTGCGGCCTGCGGCACAACCGCCTCGTCAACGCCTGGCAGCTCGCTCGCCTCGACGCCACTGCCCACGGCCTCAGCCCCGCGCTCACCGACGCTGCCGTCGCCCAGGGCGAAGCCCTCGTCCCTTCGGTCAACACCGATCGCGTCGTTACCGCCCGACCCGCCCTGCGTGGCCTGCTGGTCATGCTGCTCGCCGGGCTCGCCATCGCCGCCTGCTACCTCGCCGTGCCGCGCGTCTTCCACGCCACGCTCCCCCGCCTGCTCGCCCCCCTGGCCGACCTCCCGCCCTACACGCCGCTGCGCTTCACCCTCTCGGTCGATCCCGCCCGTCCCGACCTCGGCGACGACGTCACCCTCGCCGTCGAAGTCCTCGGCCCGCCCTTCCCGCCAGACGCCACGCTCGTCATCGACGCCCTCAGCGACCACGCCACCGACACCGTCACGCTACCCATGCCCCGCCGACGGGTCATCCAACGCAGCGCTCCGCCCCCCACGCCCATCGGCGCGACCTTCGCCTCCGTCCTGCCCTCGGTCGACGGGTCGTTCCGCTTCCACGTCGCCACCCCCCACGGCCGATCGGCATGGCAACGCGTCGACGTGAGCCCCACGCCCAAGCTCCGCCTCGCCGACGTCACCGTCACCCTCCCCGCCTACGCCCAGCGCCCCGACCGCACCGTCCCCCTGCCCGATCGCCTCCCCGCCCTCGTCAACAGCCAGCTCACCCTCGACGTCCTCGCCAACGTCACGCTCGATCAGGCCCATCTCACGCTCGAACCGCTCCCCGACAACGACACCGCCCCGCACGCCGACCAACGCCCCGCCCCCACGCCCCGCCGTCTTCAGCTAGCCGTCGATCCCGACACGCCCCAACGCGCCACCGCCACGCTCGCCCTCGATCGCTCTTACCGCTACACCCTCCAGCTCGTCGGCCCCACGGGCCTGACCCTCCGCGAGCCGCGCACCGGCACCCTCACCGCCCTGCCCGACCACCCGCCCGACATCGCCATCGACCGACCGACCCGGCACTCCCGCGTCGTCGTCGGCTACCCCATCGACATCGGCCTCACCGCCGACGACGACGTCGGCCTCGCGCGGGTCATGCTCCAGCTCCGCCTGCCCAACGGCCGCCCCTACCCCGTCGACCTCTACGCCCACACCCCCGACACCCAAGCCAACCAGAAGCGCAGCGCCCGGTTGGATCGACCCGCAACCCGCTTCGCCGCCACCCACACCCTCGACACCGCCGCCCTCAACCTCGCCCCCGGCGACGTCGTCACCTACCACGCCGCCGCCGTCGACACCCACCCCGACCCGCCGCAGCACGCCACCACCGACACGCACACCGTCACGATCATCACGCTCGACGAGTTCAACGCCCTGCTCGCCGAGCAGCAACGCCGCCAACAACGGCAGGCCCTCGCCGACGCGCTCGCCCAGGCCATGGCCGCCGCCAACCCCCTCTACGGGACGCGCGAGCCCGACCCCAAGACCGCCCAACCCCCCGAGCCCAGCCTCGACCCCAACGACTCGCCAAATCAAGGCCTCACACCCGAAACACTCCGCCAGCTCGCCGACGCCCTCGACCAACTCGCCCAACAGCTCGACGCCACCGACGATCGGCCCGACGACCTGCCCTCCGCCCAGCAAGCCCGCGACGCCGCCGAGGCCGCTCGCCGACTCGCCGATCAGCTCGAGCAGGGCCAGCCGCTCGACCCGCAAGACATCGACACCCTCGCTCAGTGCCTGGCCATGTGCACGGGCTCGGGCATGGGGCAAGGCCAGGGCAGCGGCGCCGGCACGGGGATGGGCTCAGGCTCGGGCGGCGGCAGCGGCAGCTCCGCCGGCGGGTCGGGCGGCGCCACCGGCGGATCGCCCGGCGCCCAGGGCGTCACCCTCGTCGGCCCCGGCACCGGC
>JBCBUE010000136.1:0-4278 GCA_039818285.1 Planctomycetota bacterium
CGCCCGCTTCGTTGTTCTTCATCCCCGTAAACAACAACGCATGCGGGCTCGGCGGGGATGGTGCCTCGGTGCCCTGTTCGTCCGCTTGTTTCGCATAGTGCTCTTTGAGCCGTTCGACCCGCTCCACGTCGCCGCGGAGGATGTACCGCCGCACCGTGACGAGGTTGCGGTCTTCGTCCTTGAGATATGGCGTCGTTTTGACGTGCAGGATGATCGCTTGCAACGCCGCTTCGGCCTCGTCTTTCCAGTAGTCGTCGGTTTCGTTGCCGGTGCGGATGATGATCGCCTCGGCCAGCACCGCCGCCTGATCTTCCATGTCGTCGCTGCCGACCTCGATCATGTCGAGCGGGTTGTATCGCTTGCGATACTTGTCTTCGACCTCGGCGATCCGCATCGGATCGAGGACCGCCACCTTCTGTTTCATGCCCATCACATAATCTTTACCGTCCCCTCGCCTGGCAGCGGCCACCGACGCATTCTCGCCCTTGGGGTCCATGACCACCATCGATCCCGGCCACAGCATCAGGTTGGGCAGGATCAGGCTCGCCCCCTTGCCGCCCCGCGTGCCGCTTGCGATCAGGGCGTGGCGGTCGTCGCTGTAACCGAGGGGTTCGCCGTGCAGGGGCGAGCGGCCGAGCCAGAGATCACCGATGCGAAACCGGTTACGGGCGGCGAAGTCTTCGGGGTCCGCCCACTCGGCCGTCGCCAATCGATCAACTTGATAAACCTGGTCGTGGGTCGGTGCCCGCCGGGGTGAAACCCGCCTCGGCTTACTTTGAGCGATCGCTTTGAGTTCGACCAGCCGGGTTTCGAGGGCGTCCGCGTCGAGGGAGCCGAAGCCCGCGACGGCCAGCTCCGATCGCAACCGCTCGAAGGCCTGATCGTCCCACCCCTCGGGGTGCTCCGATAGCCACCGCCGCGTCAGCTCGTGCGAGCCCAGACGACGCATCACGTTGTCATGGGTAAGGGCCAGGCCCGTTTCCATGTTGATATTTTACGCTAAAAGCCCGGCGTTTCTGGCTGCGAAGTTCCGGCTGCGGGTTCCTCGGGATGATCGACGGAAAGCTGGGCCTCGCGGTCAAAAAATCCCGTCTCGATGAGCTTTTGAAACATCGTCCGGCCGAGGATCGTCGGGAACGAGAACTTCACCGAGTGGCCAGGGTGGTAGTCGTGCTGAAACGCCATTCCGGCTTCCGACAAGGTCCGTCCGGCCGCGTTGACCCAGGATCGCTCGAACTCGGGCTCGCAGTTCTTGAAATGTTGTACGTGCGAAGCAGTTTCGTACTTCGGATTCGCGTGCTCCATCATGTTGCTGATAATCAGGTAGTCCGCTTCGTTGGTGAACTCAATGGAGTACCCCTCGTTCGGCGTGACTTGAACACGCCCTTCAATGCCCAGGCGTTGCAGCTCGTCGGAGGTAACGTCTAAAGTGCGTTGCAGTTCTTCCGCCGAGATATTCGGTTGGAGCTGATCTTGATAAACAAAACGCTTATCGCTGCTTCCCGAATTGTCAGTCATCTCTGCCCCCCGGCGTTGTGTTGTTGATTATGTCAACGTAACACGCTTCGGGGGTTCAGCGCAAGCGTTTCGATCGGTGGGCAGCAGGAAGAAAGATCAGGCTTCGCGGCGGCGTGAGCCGTGGAAGAACGAAATCACGTTGACCGTCCGCGTGTCATCGTCTACGCGGTAACGCACGATGTATTTCTTGTAGGTGAGCTTGCGGACCTCGACCCCGCGGCGTCGGCTGTAAGGCTCATCGACCGGGTAGAGACGTGGCATGTCGTAGAGGTTGTTGATCGCTTCAAAGAGCGGCTTGTACCAACGCTCAACCGTCACCGGCGAGACGTGCTCGTCTTCGATCAGCCGTCGGACGTGTTCACGGATATCGGCCCGGACCCTGGGCGAGTAAATGACCTTGTAATTCATCGATCGAGGTTGATCCCAAACTCGTCGGCAATCTCGATCATGGCTTCGCGTGCATCGACGCCCTCACCCCTGGCAAGCTCGGCCTCGCTTTGCTCGATCTGAGCGTCCACGATCGCACGCTCTTCGGGGTCTTCGGCCTCGTCGAGACGTTCGGCGATTACCTGCTCAGCAAAGGCCGCCGGGTCTTCTACGCCCAGGCGTTCTCGCAAGCGGGTGTCGAGTTCATCGGATATCGTCCAGTTGGCCATCTTTATCTCTATCGGTTGATTTCCCCCTATTCTACCGCATAAAACGCCCACCAGTCCAGTTTTTACTTTCCCTGCCGCCCTGCCCTGGGGTACGCTAATTGAGGGGTTAAGGGATGATTGACGACCGAGAAGACGAGTTGGAGGCATTCAAGAGCCGGATTGATCTGCGTGCGTATGCGGAGTCGCACGGTTACGAGGTCGACCGCAAGGCCAGCAGCCGCAACAGCGCGGGCATGAAGCACCCCGATGGCGACAAGATCATCATCGGCGTCGCCGCGCACGACGGGCACTGGGTCTACTTCTCCGTCCACGACCCGGCCGACCACGGCAGCATCATCGACTTTGTGCAGCGCCGCACCGGCGACAACATCGGGCAGGTCCGACGCGAGCTGCGGCCCTGGCTGGATGAGGGCTCGATGGCCGCCCCGCCCTTGGCGGGGCCGACCCGTACCGGGGCATCCACACACCCTCTATTGCCCAGTCAACGCTCGGATTTCGGCCCGAAGCTCGCGCCCGTGGCGAGAGATATGATCGGCGTCCGGGCCCGGTTTGCTGCCGCCGAAAGCCTCGGCGAGCGTCAGGGCCATCACCCCTATCTCTGTGGCGAGCGGGCCGTTCCAGCCGCCCTGCTCGCGTCCGATCGCTTCGCGGATCACGTTCGTATCGACGAGCGGGGCAACGCCTTGTTTCCCCACTGGAACGAAGAAGGCGTCTGCGGGTTCGAGATCAAGAACGCGGGCTTCACTGGCTTTGCGCCAGGAGGCGTCAAGGGCCTGTGGGCCAGCCACCGCCGGGACGAAGACCGACGCCTGGTGATCGCCGAGACAGCGATCGACGCCTTGTCCTACGCCGCGCTGCAAGACGACGGCTATACCCGCTACGTCTCCACGTCCGGGGCGATGAACCCCCAGCAGCCCGCCCTGCTCAACCGGGCGATCCGCAACCTGCCCGAGGGGTCGCGCGTCGTGCTCGCGGTCGATCACGATGAGGGGGGCGAGAAACTGGCCGCCGCGATCAGCCCGGTCTTCAAGCACGTTCGCGAAACGCTCGGCCGAAACGACCTAATTCTAGGTATCGACCACCCCCCCACCGCCGGTGCGGACTGGAACGATGTCTTACGCGGAGATCCCGCCGGGCGGGATGCCGCCCGTCCGACGGCCGAGCCAGGCGGATGAAGCGGCTGCCGCGGTTCTACGTCTACCTGCTCATCGCCCGTGAGGACGGGACGATCTACACCGGCTACACAGCCAACCTGCGAAGGAGGTTTAAGCGGCATAACCGCCGAGAGAAAGGACGCTTTACCAGTGGTCGCCGTTGGCACCTGCTGGCGGTCAAGTGCTTCCTGGATAAGCACAGCGCGCTTCTCTTCGAGCGTCGGCTCAAGCGTTGGTACCACGGCCGGGGAAACTGGACGCGCGATGCCTGGATCAGTCAGTCAAGGCCTCGTCTTCGCCGACTTGAAACCCGATACGGGATCGCCCGACGATAACCGAATCATTGCTAGCTTTTCCGATTATCCCGCTTTCTCACAGCCTTCTTGTTGCCGGACTTCTTGGGTGATTTTCGCTTCTTTCGACCCTCGGGCTTCGCGTCGCTTGCTTTGGGGGGCTGGCCGTCCCAGAGATAGCCGTAGCGGTCGGCAACATACTGCATCCCCTCGTCATTGCTTTCGATTGCGTAATCGAGCTTCTGTTTCAGATAGCGGTGACGCACCTTGGCTTCGTGGATGACTTCGGGCCAGGTCTTGACCCATATTTCGTACTCGTCGGTATCTGTCACTTGGCCTTGTGGCGCGTTCCGTGGGTGCACCTCAGATTCAATCTCGTCCTTGATCCCCGCGCTCAGTGCGATGAACCTCCAACGTGTCCGAGTCTTATCGAAAAGGTTGTTACGGCTGATGGCGCTCGCGTACCGGCGTACTTGCTCCAGCTCCTTTCTGCCGATGTTCACCAAGGGGGCCTTCAGTTCCACAACCACGTTTTCAAAACGATCCTCCTGCCCGCGGTTGTACTGACGCCACAGGAAGACATCCGGGATATCTTTCAGGCCGCTCAGGTCTGACGAATCAATGTCCTGCTTCAGGTCTTCTATCTTGAGCTGCTTG
>JBCBUE010000137.1:0-3880 GCA_039818285.1 Planctomycetota bacterium
AAGCCCAGCGAGCGGGCGGCCTCGCCGACGGCACGCTCGTGCGCGGCGTTGACGTAGGCGTGCAGCAGGGAGACGGCGGTCGTGGACGCGTATCTCTCGCCGGTGGTGCGGTCGTACCTGGACCGGCTGCGCGAAGCCCTGCCGCAGGCCACGATCAAGGTGATGACGTCGGCGGGGGCGATGGTGGACGCGTCGGCGTACGCCGGGCGGGACTCGCTGCTGAGCGGCCCTGCGGGCGGCGTCGTGGGGTGCGGGAGCGTGGCGAGTGCGGCGGGTTTCGAGCGGGCGATCGGCATCGACATGGGCGGGACGAGCACGGACGTCAGCCGGTACGCCGGTCGGCACGACTACCGCTACTCCGGCGAGGTCGCGGGGGTGCGGGTCGTGACCCCGATGATGGACATCGAGACCGTCGCCGCGGGCGGTGGCTCGATCTGCGGGTACGACGGCCAACGCCTGACCGTCGGCCCGGACAGCGCGGGCGCGGACCCCGGGCCGGCGTGCTACGGCCGGGGTGGGCCGCTGGCGATCACCGATGTCAACCTCTTCAACGGCAAGATCGACCCGGCACACTTCCCGATCCCGCTCGACGTCGATGCCGTGCGTCGGCGCTTCGACGAGCTGGTCGCCCGCCCGGGGCTCGATGCTTCGCCGCACGAGCTGGCGGACGGTTTTACGCGGGTGGCGAACCTGAAGATGGCCTCGGCGATCCGCCAGGTGAGCTCGGCCAGGGGTCACGATCCGGCGGACCACGCGATGGTCGCCTTCGGTGGCGCGGCGGCCCAGCACGCGTGCGCGATCGCGCGATCGCTGCGGATCGAGCGGATCGTGCTGCACCCGCTGGCGGGCGTGCTCAGCGCACACGGGATCGGCGTTGCCGACGTGCGCCGCTTCGCGGAGCAGAGCGTGCTCGACCCGTTGACACCCGAGACGCTCGGACAACTGGATACCGAGTTCGCCGACCACGAAGAGCGACTGCGAGCCGAGGTGCTGGGCGAAGGCATCGCGGCCGAGATGATCGACCCGCCCCTGCGTCTGCTCGATCTGCGATACGTCGGCCAGCAGACACCGATCACGATCGCGCGGCCGATCGACGGACGCTGGGAGGCGGCGTTCGAGGAGGCTCACCGCCGACTCTATGGCTACATCCAATCGGGCCGAGCGATCGAGATCGCGGCGTTGCGGGTCGAGGTGACCGGCCGGCGAGCCAAGCCCGTACCCAGCGTTGCCGAGCCGGTCGACCGCACGCCCGATCCGCGCGGCCAGAAGACTGTGTACTTCGACAGCCGGCCACGCGACACGCCGTGCTATATCCGCGACGACCTACGCCCCGGCGATCGGATCCAGGGACCGGCGATCGTCTATGAAGCGCTCAGCACGATCGTGATCGATCCCGGTTGGGCCGGTCGGGTAACCGATCGCGGCGAGTTGCTCCTCGAAGATCGCGCCGGCGCCAGGTCTGCTGGAGCCGACAAGACCAACCCCGAGATCGCCGCGACCGATCGCGACCCGATCCGGCTGGAGCTGTACAACAACCGCTTCACCCACATCGCAACGCAGATGGGCGTGGCGTTGCAGCGAACGTCCGTCTCGGTCAACGTCAAAGAGCGACTGGACTTCTCCTGCGCCGTGCTGGACGCGGGAGGTGCGCTGGTGGTGAACGCCCCGCACATCCCCGTCCACCTCGGGGCGATGTCGGCCACGGTGCGCGGGCTCATCGATCACGTTCGCGACCTGCGCCCCGGCGACGCCTATCTGACCAACGCGCCCGACCTCGGGGGCTCGCACCTGCCGGACCTGACGATCATGACGCCCGTGTTCGACCCGAACGGCGGCGAGCTGCGTTTCTTCACGGCCAGCCGGGCCCATCACGCCGAGATCGGGGGGCGTCACCCCGGATCCATCTCCCCGACCGCCCGGTGCCTGGCGGACGAGGGCGTCGTCTTCCGGCACTTCTGCCTCTGCCGCAACGGCGAGTTCGACGAGACGGGCCTTCGGGCGGCGCTGGCCGGCGCGCCGTTCCCCTCGCGAGCGCCGGACGACAACGTGGCCGACCTCCGCGCTGCGCTCGCGGCCAACACCCTCGGCGCCCGCGAGCTGGCCGAGATCATCGATCAGCAGACCTGGCCGGTGGTGCACGCCTACATGGGCCACATCCGAGACGCGGCCGAGGCCAAGGCGAAGGCGGTCATCCGCGGACTGCCCGACGGCCGAACCGAGATCGCCGACTCGCTGGATAATGGCGACCCGATCCGCCTGGCGGTCGAGATCAATGGCGAAGCGCTTCGGCTGGACTTCACCGGCACCGCCCCGCCACGGGCAGACCCCATCAACGCCAACCCGGCCATCGTGGAGGCGGCCGCGCTGTACTGCCTGCGTTGCCTGATGAACGAGGACATCCCTCTGAACGCCGGCGTGCTGAGGCCGGTTGAGCTCGTGCTGCCCGAGAGCGTGCTCAACCCGCCGGCGCTGGCCGACCCAACGCGGCACGTCCCCGTCGCCGGCGGCAATGTCGAGTTGTCTCAGCGTGTGGTCGACCTGGTACTGGGCGGGTTGGGGCGGCTGGCTGCGAGCCAGGGGACGATGAACAACTTCGTGTTCGGCGCCGACCACTTCGGCTACTACGAGACGCTGTGTGGCGGGGCCGGGGCCGGACCGACCTTTGGCGGTGCGAGTGCCGTGCAGACGCACATGACCAACACCCGGCTGACCGACGTCGAGGTGATGGAGCGGCAGTACCCCGTGCGGGTAAGGCGCTTCGCGGTGCGACAAGCTTCGGGCGGCGCGGGGCGGTATCGCGGCGGCGACGGGGTGGTTCGTGCGATCGAGTTTCTCGGCACGGTGGACGTCTCACTACTCACCGAGCGCCGCACGACGCGGCCCTTCGGCGTTGACGGGGGCGAGCCGGGGCAGCCAGGACAAAATCTGCTGCGACGAGCAGGCAGCGCGAGCGATGAAACCCTGCCATCGCTGGCTCAGTTGACGGTGAATCGCGGCGACGTGCTCACCGTTGAAACGCCGGGCGGGGGCGGGTACGGCCGGGCGCAGTAACGTGCGCCCGGGGATGCGTCAGCCCTTCACCGCCCCGGCGGTCAGTCCGGCGATGAAGTCTTTCTGCAGGATGAGGAACAGCGCGAGCACCGGTCCGACGGCAACCAGCGTGCCCGCCATGATCATCCCGTACTCGATGCTGAACGGGCCGCGCAGCTGCGCAACCGCGACCGCCAACGGGTAACGCTCGGGGGTCTGCAGGATGATCTGCGGGCCGATGAAGTTCGTCCACGTCCCCAGGAACGTGATAAGCACGAACGCGCCGGTCATCGGCCGCACCATCGGCAGGCCGAGCTGGAAAAAGATCCGCCACTCCCCGCAGCCGTCGATCCGGCCGGCCTCCATCATCTCGGTCGGCAGCGACGACATGAAGGCCTGACGAAAGAGGTACACCCCGAACGCCGGCGCCAGGCCGGGCAGGATCAGCCCGGCGTACGAGTCGAGCAAGCCTAACTGGTAGAGCAGGAAATAGCCCGGCGCCAGCAGCAGAGCGCCCGGGATCACCAGGGCGCCCAGCACCAGCGTGGCGACGACGTTGCGCCCTCGAAACCGGAACATCGCGAGCGCGTAGCCCCCCATCGCTGCGCCCAGCGTCGAGAATACGCTCATCACCGAGGCGAAGAAGAACGAGTTGAGCACGGCCCGGATGAAGGGCGAGTTGCCGATCTTTACTTCGGTCCACAGGCGTGTGAAGTTCGAAACCGTGAAGCCCCCCCAGTCGACGTTCCACCACGGCCCGCCGTCCTCGATGGGCCAGAATGCGCCGGTGAAGAACGCCTCGCGGGTCTTGAACGCCGAGAAGATGAGATAGGCGAACGGCACCAGCGTC
>JBCBUE010000138.1:0-3710 GCA_039818285.1 Planctomycetota bacterium
TCACCCTCACCCCGCACCCGCCCCGACCGCCGAAAGGAACCCGCCATGCCCACGCTCGACCAGGTCATCATCGTCAACATCCGATCGCTCACGATCGGCTCGGACATCTACGAGGGCGCCCGCGACCTCAGCCTCACGATCAACCCGCTCCCGACGCGGGCGACCCGGGGCGAGGGGGCGATGCGCCCCAGCGGCTTCACGCAGCTGCCGAGCAACCGCGCGAAGTACAGCGGGCGCCTGTCGCACACCTCCGAGGCCATCAAGGCCCTGGCCGACACCACCGCCGCGTCGGTCGTCGTCACCGGCACCAACGCCATGGACGGCGGCACCGCCACGCTCACCCTCACCACGGCCGTCTTCCGCGGCCTGAACCTGCCGCCCATGAACAACAACGAGGGCGAGCAGCTCGGTCAGATTCAGGTCGACTGCGCGGACTACGCGCTGACCTGAGCCCGGCCGCCGCCCGCCGCTCCTTCCGCCCCGCGCCCCGACCGACCCCCCCCGCCATGCCCGACCCGATCGAACAACGCATCGACGTCACCGGCGCCGAGCAGGCGGCCGAGAACGTCGATCGCGTGTCGGGCTCGACCGATCGCCTCGCGCGCTCCACCGACGAGGCCGGCGACCGGGCCGACCGCGCCGCCGACCAGCAGCGCGAGCTGCGCGCCGCGACGCGCGCGACGGGCGACGCGACCGATCGCGCGGGCGACCAGGCCGACCGCGCGGCCGATCAGCAGCGCGAGCTCAACCGGGCGCAGGACGAGGGCGGCCGGCGCGCCGGCGTGCTCGGCTCGGCGGTCGGCGCGCTGCGCGGCGTGTTCGGCACGCTGGCCGCCTCGCTGGCCGGGGCCGTCGGCGTCAACGCCCTGCTCGCCGCCAACACCCGCGAGCTCCGCGAGAACGCCCAGGCCGCCCGCGACGCCATTCAGGCCCAGCGCGACCTCGCCTTCCTCACCGAGGGCTTCGACGCCGGCGAGCTCGCCTTCGTCGAGGGCCAGGCCGTCCGCGGGGGGCGCGACCCCAACGAGGTCGCCCGCGCCTTCGCCGACCTGCGCAGCCGCACCGCCTCGCGCACCAACGACCAGCAGCGCGCCCTCTTCGAGCGGGCGGTCGAGCTCGGCGTCACCACCGACGCGCCCCTGCAGTCCGTCGTCGGCCCGCTCATCAACCTCACCCAGCTCGGGCTCGACGACCTCGCCGCGCAGAACGTCCTCCGCCAGACCCAGGTCGAGGCGGGCGTGAGCTCGCCCGCCGCGCTGGGCCCGCTGTTCGCCCGGCTCGGCCGGCCCGCCGTCGAGACCGGCGGGCTCGCGCCGGCCGAGGCCGCCGCGCTGGTCGCCGCGTCCACCAACCTCGGCGAGGCCCCCGACGCCGGCGCGACCAGCGTCCGCGCCTTCCTGCTGGGCCTCAGCGGCCGGGGCACGCCGCAGACCAACGAGCTGCTCGACGCCGCCGGCGTCGACCGCTCGGGCGGCTTCTTCGACGACCTCGCCTCGCTCCGAGCGGCGATCGGCGACGGCCGGTTCGACCCCGACGACCTCGAGGTCATCGGCGGCCGCGAGGGCCTGCTCGCCGCCCAGGCGTTCACGGCCGACAACGGGCTCGACCTCATCGACGGCCCCCTCGCGTCGATCGTCCCCGCCGCCGCCTCGCCCCGCAGCGTCACCGTCGAGGGCATCGAGAGCGAGCTGGCCGGCAACGACCGACTCGCCCTGGACACCGCCATCAGCCAGCAACGCGCCGCGGTGCAGAACACCCAGGCCGCCGATCGCCAGGCCCAGGCCCGAGAGCTGATCGCCACCCTCCAGGACCGCATCGATCGCGCGCGCGGCGTCGTCGCGCCCGCCCGGCAGCTCACGCAGGCCGGCCTCGGCCTCGACGCCTTCATCGCCCGCGCCAACCCCTTCGGCGGCTTCAGCGACGAGGAGATTGATCGCCTGCTCGAGCTTGCCGCCTTCGTCAATGAGGTCGCGGCGACCAACCCCGACGCGCTGGGCCCGGGCCGCGTCGACGCCGCGATCACCACCGGGTTCTTTGGCGGCGTCGTCGACCCCGACCTCCTCGACGACGACGGCACCCTGCCCGACGGCGTGGGGCCGCTGGGCCGCGCCGAGCCCGCCGGCGTCACCAACGTCTTCAACGGCCCCGTCGTCACCGGCGCCAACCCCTTCGACGGCGACACCGACGCGTTGGAGGGCCGCTGAGCGATGCCCGGCAACTTCACCATCGACGGCAGCCCCGTGAACGACTACGCCGTGTGGCGTCACGCCGTCCGCCCCGGCCGCGTCGCGCGGGGCCGCGTCTACGCCTTCGCCGGCAGCACCAGCAAGTACGTCATGCAGGGGCCGCGCCGCCCGGGCCAGGTCGTCGTCGTCGGGCGGATCGAGGCCGCCTCGCTCGACGCGCTGCCCGCCGCCCTCGAGGCGCTCGAGGCCTACACCGACGACGGCCTCGCGCACGACCTCGCGATCAGCGGCGTGCCCTTCACCAACTGCGCCTGCGTGTCCGTCCGGCCCACCGGCGACCACCAGCCCGAGAAGGACGGCGACGTGATCACCTTCAGGCGCCCCGTCGTGCTTCTCTGGGAGCGTCTCGACCAGGGGGGCGTGACCTGATGGCCCTGGTCACCCAACGCGTCCGCGCGCCCCTGACGCACGCCTCCATGATCCAAGAGGTCGTCGCGGGCGCCCTGCCCGACGGCCGGGCGGCCGACGACAACACCGGCTTTACCGGCTTCCCCGACGGCGAGTGCCTGGCGATCGAGATGCGCCCCGGCGCCGCCAACGACACCGCCACCTTCGACACCGTCGCGCTCTCGCCCGTCCCCGACTCGGTCGAGGGCAAGCTCGCGATCGTGCCCGCCGACGCGCTGGTCCGCGTGTTCGTCGCGCCCCCGGTCGACGCCGCGTACGAGGTCGGCAACCCCGCCGGCGAGGCGCTGTTCGAGGGCGTCGTCGTGCGACGCCCCTTCGCGCTGGGCTCGATCAACGGCCGCGACGCCGAGGAGCTCTCCGTCGTCGCCACCTGGACGCCCGGCCTGGACAACCGCCACCCCGACCACCTGGTCCGCGGCCGCTGGTTCTTCGACCTGGGCGCCGACGCGCCGCAAGAGGGCGAGCCCAACGCGCCGGCCGTTACCCTCGAGGATCCGGGCGTGCCCGCCGCCTTCAACTTCCGCGGGCGGCCCAACCGCGACGGCGACGACGCCCGCCTCATGACCGCCGGCGCGCCCGCCGCCGGCGGCGTCGCCCTCACCGCCGCGCCCTTCACCCACGACCACGACCCCGCCGGCCGGCTCTGGACCGTGGGCGACGCCCTGCGCTCGCTGCTCGTGCGCCTCCTCTACGGCGACGACGCGGCCGCGCCACTCACCCGCCACGTCGCCGTCGAGGCGGCCACCGCCGCCGCGCTCATGGCCGAGACGCTCGACGCGTCCACCGACCCCCGCGGGCGGTTCGAGGGGCTCGACGCCGTGCTCGCCGAGACCGACGTCACCGGGCTGGGCGTCCTCGACGCCGTCGAGGCGGTGTGCAACGCCGGCGGCTTCCGGCTCACCGTGAGCCCGGCCGCCTTCCCCGACGAGTGGGGCGGTGGCGATTCCGGTTCCGGGGGGCGGCCCGACCGCGTGTACCAGCTCTCGATCGCCCGCGTCGGCGTCGGCCGCGCGCTCGTCTCCCTGCTGCTGCCCAAGCGCGGCGCGTTCGCCGAGA
>JBCBUE010000139.1:0-3551 GCA_039818285.1 Planctomycetota bacterium
CGTGGATGCGTGGGGGCGGGTTGGTGTGGCTGACACCGGGGTCCGGGGGCGGCGGTGGGGCGTCGGCGTTGTCGGCGGGGGTGTCGGGGCTGGGGCTGGGGGGGATGGTGGGCGAGCCGATCGCGTGGCCGACGGAAGCGGACGGGGGTCGTGGCGTGGGCTGGCGGCTGTCGGGTGACGCGGCGTTGCCGGCGGCGCTGCGTTCGCTGGGGGTGGAGTGGGCGGACCTGCTGTCGCCGGTGCGGGTGTGGCGGTGGGTGCCGGTGTCGGGGCTGGGGGGGGACGCGTGGCTGTCGTTGGCGGGCGAGGGCGGGGTGGGTGAGGGGTTGGATGAGGCAGCGGTTGGGCCCGGTGATATGGCGGTGTTGCGGTACCTGCCGGTGGAGCGGGGCGGGGTGTGGGTGATGGGGATGGCGTTTGACGCGGACTGGACGAACCTGGTGGTTCGGCCGTTGGTGGTGCCGCTGCTGCACGAGGGGTTGCGGGGTCGGGTTCGGCCGAGCGAGGCGTCGGGGGTGGTGGCCGAGCCGTTGGTGGTGGGCTCGTCGTTGCCGGGGGAGGGTGTCTGGGTCGCTGGGCTGGGGGGCGTGTCGTCGGATGAGGCCGAGGCGTTGTCGGGGGTGGCCGGGCGGCCGGGCTTATGGCGGGTGGAGCGGGCCGAACGGTTGGGCGATGCCGCCGGGGGCGGCGCGTGGCGGTGGGTGGCGGTGGGGCTGGCGCCGGCGTCGGGGGAGACGGCGGTGATGGATGATGAGCGGCTGGCCGAGTGGCTGACGGGTCGCGGCGGCGCGTGGGCGTGGCTGGAGCCGGGTTCGGCGAGCGAGGCGATGGCGGGGGGCGGGGGCGGGGGGACGTGGACGTGGGTGCTGCTGTGGGCGGTGCTGGCGTTGGCGTTGATCGAGGCGTGGCTGTCGCGGGTGTTTAGTCACGCGGGGGTGACGAGTCGGGTCGGTCTGGCGCGTCGGGTGGGTCGGTTGATGGCGTTGCTTCGACACGAGCCGGTGTCGGGCCGGCTGTCTGATCGGGGGAGGGCGGCGTGAGCGGGCTGGAGTGGCTGGACGCGTGGCTGGGGCTGGAGCGGCTGAGCCTGTTGGACGGGGGGCTGTCGCTGGGTTGGCGGTGGGCGTTGCCGAACTGGGCGTGGGTGGCGGTGGTGATCGCGGCGGCGGCGTACGCGTCGTGGGTGTACGCGGGGTTGGCGGGGTCGCGGCTGGGGCGGGGGGTGTTGGCGGCGTTGCGGGCGTTGGTGCTGGTGTGGCTGGTGGTGCTGCTGTGCGGGCCGGAGTTGGTGCGGCGGAGCGAGCGGGTGGAGGGGGACCGGGTGGTGGTGCTGGTGGATCGGTCGGCGTCGATGGGGGTGGAGGACGTGGCCGAGGGCGGGGACGCGTCGGGCGAGGGGTTGGTGAGTCGGCTGGCGGCGGCGCGGGGGGCGTTGGAGGGCGTGGCGTGGCGTGGCGACGGGTCGCGCGAGGTGTTGTGGTTGGCGTTCGACGACGCCGTGCGTGAGGTCGGTGGGCCGGAGGCGTTGACGGGGGTGGGCGGGGGCACGGGGCTGAGCGAGGCGTTGGCCGCGGCGCAGGCGGCGGGCGGCCGGGAGGGGGCGCTGGCGGGGGTGGTGCTGGTGAGCGACGGGCGGGTGCCCGAGGGGCTGCCGACGCGTCGGGTGCGGGCGTTGGAGCGGTCGGGCGTGGGGGTGTGGGCGGCGGCGGTCGGGGACGCGGACCCGCCGGTGGACGTGGTGCTGGGCGAGGTCGAGCTGCCCGATCGGGTGTTCGCCGGCGACGTGGTGCCGGTGCGGGCGCGGCTGCGGGTGTCGGGCGGGGCGGGCACGGACGACGGGGGGATCGAGGGTGCGGGCGCGGTGGTCGTTCGGCTGCTCGACGAGTTGACCGGCGAGACGATCGACGAGCAGCGCTGGGAGGCGACGTCGAGGCTGGGCGAGGTTCGGCTGGGCGGGCGGGCGCCGTCGGTCGAGGGCGCGGTGCGCTGGCGGGTCGAGGCCGAGCTGGTCGAGTCGGCCGATCCCGAGCGGCAGACCCGCAACAACGCGGCGCTCGCGGCCTACGAGGTGATCGATCGCCCGCTGCGCGTGCTGCTGATCGAGGGCTACCCGCGCTGGGAGTTTCGCTACCTCAAGAACCTGCTGTTGCGCGAGCAATCGATCGCCAGCAGCACCTACCTGCTCAGCGCCGACCGCGGGTTTGCGCAGGAGGGCGACCAGCCCATCGCCCGCCTGCCGCGCGAGGCCGAGGAGTGGGCCGACTACGACGTCGTCATCCTCGGCGACGTCCCCTCCGGCGCGATCGACGCCACGGCCTCGGCCGCGCTGCGCGACCAGGTGGTCCGCCGCGGCGCCGGGCTCGCGTGGATCGGCGGCGACCGCTCGACGCCTAACGCCTACGTCGGCGCCACGCTGGCCGACCTGCTGCCCATGCGACGCCCCGGCGAGACCGTCCCGACCGCCGGCGCGTGGTGGCTCGAGCCCAGCGCGCTGGCCGACGCGCTGGGCGTGCTGCAGCTCGCCGGCCCCGAGGTCGCGTCCCCCACGGGCGTGGGCTGGCCGACCGGGCTGTCGCCCTTGCGATGGGTCCAACGGCTGGGCGAGCTCAAGCCCACGGCCGAGGTCCTGGCCTGGGCCGTCGCCGCCGAGCCGGACATGCCGACCGACGACGCGCGCCTGCCGGCGATCGTGCGCATGCGATCCGGCGCCGGGCAGACGCTGTACCTCGCGACCGACGAGGCCTGGCGGTGGCGCTACGGCCGCGGTGAGCTCTACCACGAGCAGGCCTGGGTGCAGCTCATCCGTCTGCTTGCGCGCGGCCGGGCCGACATCGGTCAGAGCAACGCCACCCTCGCGGTCAGCGCCGAGCAGGTCGGCATGGGCCAGGCCCTGGTCGTCCGGCTCAGCGGCGGGCTCGACGGCGGCGACGCCGACTGGGGCGAGCGCGTCGAGGTCGAGGTCCGGGCCGACGACGATCAAGCCGCCCCCCTCGCGCCCGAGCGCGTGACCCTGCTGGCCGAGCCGACAACGCCCAGCGATCGGCCGGGCGTCCTCAGCGGGCCGACCGGCTGGACCGGCCGATGGGTCGCGCGCCGCCCGGGAACCTACGAGCTGCGTGTCGTGGGCGGCGGGGCCGGCGCGATCGAGCCGATCACCGTCGAGGTCCTGCCCAGCGAGGCCGAGCTGCGCGACGTCCGCCCCGATCGCGAGCTGCTCGCCGGCCTGGCCGACGCCACCGGCGGCCAACTCCTCGCGCTCGACGAGCTCGCCGCCATCGACACCCTCCTGCCCAACCGCTCGCGCATCGTCATCGACGAGTCGCGCGAGTCGCTGGTCCACGGCCTCATCGGCCTGGCCATCGCGCTGGTCCTGCTCGGTGTCGAGTGGGTCGGCCGACGCTGGATGCGCCTGGCGTAAAGCACGGCTCGACTCACCGCCCGTTGTTGGCCGCCTCGGTCAACATCTAGCGGCAACGCGTCGCGCCGCAGCTAACGGGAGGGCTGAATTGCCAACGAGCCTCGCGTGACGCCCGATGCTCCTTCGCCGACGT
>JBCBUE010000140.1:0-3416 GCA_039818285.1 Planctomycetota bacterium
GCGCGAGGTGGCCGTGGGGCTGACGAGCGTGCGCCGCGACCCTGAGTTGCTCAATGCCGGGGAGGCGACGCTGCTGGTCAATGGGAAGCTGTGCGTGCTGTCGTCGCTGATCGTGGTCGATCGGGTGCAGCAGACTCGCTTGCTCCCGGCGGGCGGCGACTCGCTGCTGGTGGTGCGGGACCACTGGGGCGATGACCAGCTGTTCGACGCGGCCGACCGGGCGGGGATCCTGGCGATCCAGTGCGTGCCGGTCGACGGGCAGGGCAGCCGGGCGCGGACGATGGCGCAGGAGGTCGAGCGGCTGAGCCATCACCCGTCGCTCGTGGGGTACTTCGTCGGGCACCTCGGCTCGCTGGGCAACCGGCTGGCGGAGCGGCTGCGCGAGCTGGACCCGACGCGGACGGTGTTCCGCAAGCTGCCCCGGCTCGAGGCGGCGTGAGGCATTTGGCGATTTGGTGATCGGGCGATTTGGCGCTCGATCTCACGTCACCACGGACGGAAACACACGACGTCGGTGGGGTCCGTCGTGGGCAAGGGGCCGCGGCGGAGGGTGTAGATCGGCAGGTGCGGTGGGCAGAACAGGCGGGGGTCCAGGCGGTTCGGCCGAGGCCTCGGGAGACGGCCATGAGGGTGTCGCGGTGGCGCATGAGGCCGGCGGTGGTGTGCAGGGGGAGGTCGGAGGAGTTGTGGAAGCAGGCGCCCCAGGGGGTTCGGACCTGGCCGCCGTGGGAGTGGCCGGCGAGGGCGAGGTCGACGCCGAGGGCGGCGGCCTGGACGATGTTGAGCGGGCGGTGGGTAAGGGCGATGGTGAAGGGGCGTTCGTCGGGGGTGGCCGGGGCCTGGGCCGGGTCGTCGGGCTGGAGGGCCAGGCTTAGCCGGACGGCGTCGGCGGGGACGCGGCCGTGGTCGGAGAGGCCGGCGAGCCGGAAGAGCTGGCCGGGGGGGTCGAGTGCGGTGTTGTGCAGCCATCGGACGCCGGGTGGCGGGTCGGCGTCCGAGGCCGCGGGGTGGGCGTGGAGGAGGGGGTCGATAAGGTCGGGGTGGTCGTGGTTGCCGAAGACGCCGACGATGCCGTGGCGGGGTCGGAAGGTGGCGGCGAGGTCGTCGATGAGGGCCCGGGCGGCGGCGACGGCGCGGGGGCGGTTGGCGCGGCGATCCATGTAGTCGCCGGTGAGGGCGAGCAGGTCGATCCGGACGCGGGCGAGCTGGCGGACGGCGCGATCGACGGTGCGTTGAGCGACGGGGAGATGGGGGTCGGAGAGGTGGGCGATGCGCAGGCCTTCCAGGGCGGGGGGCAGGCGGGGGTGGTGGAGGTCCACCGACTGGAGCAGGCCGTAAGACAGGGACATGGGGTCGGGAAGGGGCGGGGCGACGACGCCGAGTCGTGGCGTCGTGTTATGCTAGAAGGTTGTCTGGTTTGGCTTGATTCATGATTTCTACGACCCCTTCGGCGATAGCCGGGAGCTGACCGATGGCCGACAAGATGTTCTACACGCTGGAAGAGGCGGCCGACCGTCTGGGCAAGAGCGAAGACGAGGTGCGGGAGATGGCGGGCAGCGGCGAGCTGCAGCAGTTCCGCGACCGCGAAAAGCTGATGTTCAAGGTGGAGCACGTCGAGGCGATCGCCGGGGGCGGGACGATGGCCGACAGCATGGGGCTGGAGCTGAGCGACACGGGCACGACGTTTGACCTGGCGGACAGCGCCGGCGGTGACATGACGCTGGCCGATTCGTCGGGCGACTCGCTGGGGCTGGGCGACTCGAGCAGCGGCACGCAGGCGGACTCGCTGTCGGGCAGCGGCGTCGACGTGTTCTCGCCGGGCGAGGTCGAGGCGGCCGACCCGATGGATCAGACGCAGGTGACCTCGCCGCAGGTGACCGACGACGAGGTGCAGCTGGACAGCGTGGGGTCGGGGTCGGGCCTGCTGGACCTGACGCGCGAGAGCGACGAGACGAGCCTGGGCGCCGAGCTGGACGAGATCTTCCCCGGCGGCGAGACGGCGGCGGGGGCGTCGGGCATCAGCGAGTCGGCCGTGGGCTCGTCGGGGGTATTCGAGAGCGGCATGGGCGAGACCGGGGCGTCGGGCCCGTCGGGTTTGGAGAACCTGGCCGGCGCGGGCGCGACCGGCGCGGGCCCCGCGATGGCGGGTGGCTCGCCGGTGATGGCCCGCAGTTTCGGCGGGTCGGCCGAAGACGAGCTGGACCCGGCGTGGTCGGGCTTCACGACGGGCGCGATGCTCGGCGTGCTGATCGCGGTGGTGATCGGGCTGATCGTCGCCGCGGGCGCGATCGCCGGCGTGAGCACCAGCCTGACCGCCTTCCTGACCGGCTCGGCAGTCGCCTACTGGGGCGTGATGGCGGGCCTGCTGATCCTCGCCTTCGTGCTTGGCGCCGTGGGCATGGTCATCGGCAAGGCCTCGGCCAAGTAAACCGACGCCCGAACGAGACCGCGCCGACGCCGGCCTGCTGACCCCGCCGCCCCGCTCCCCGATCGACGTCGCCCATGCTCGCACGCGATGCTCGACCCGAATGGCTTGCCGTGCTCGGCACGGGCGCGATGCTGGCGGTCGCGAACGTCTTCCTGGCGCTGCCGCTCGGCCCGGCGTGGCTGATCGGGCTGCCGATCGTGGTCGGGCTGACCGCCGCCGTGCTGGCGATGTTCCGCGACCCGGACCGCCGACCGCCCTCGCAGCGCGGGGCGCTGGTGAGCCCGGTGGACGGCAAGGTCAGCTCGGTGCACGACGTCGATCACCACGCACCGTTCAACGGGCCGGCCCGTTGCGTGCGGGTGTTCATCAGCCTGATGGACGTGCACGTGGTGCGGGCGCCGCTGCACGGCCGGCTGGCGGCGGTCGACGACCAGCCGGGCCGGTTCATCAACGCCCTTCGGGCCGAGTCGCCCGAGGTCAACACGGCCAAACACCTGATCGTGCGTCACCCGGCCCGGGATCAGGCGCTGGCGTCGATCCGGCTGATCGCCGGGGCGTTTGCGCGGACGATCCACCTGCGGGTGATGACCGGCGAGGTGCTGCAGCGGTCGCAGCGGATCGGGATCATCAAGCTGGGATCGACGGCCGAGCTGTATGTGCCGTTGGAGCGGAGCCCCGAGGCGCAGGTGGCGGTGGGCGATCGCGTGCGGGGCGGCGAGACGGTGCTGCTGACGGTGGCGCTAGGCGAGACAACGATCGAGGAAGCGGCCGCGCGACAGGTGGTGGGCGAGTCGGCGGCGCTGGCGGAGGAGGAGGCAAGCGAGGTTGAGCCCACGGCGGTGGGGCAGGCCGAGACGGACGAGATCGCGGTGTTGCGTCGGGTCGAATCGACGGACGAGGAGCCCCGCAAGGCGGAGACGGATGAGGATGAGAATGAGGGGGATGAGGCCGAGGCTGAAGAAGAGGTGACGGTCGACGCCGAGGTGGA
>JBCBUE010000141.1:0-3196 GCA_039818285.1 Planctomycetota bacterium
CTGAGCGGGAATCTCGTACGCGCGCTGCACGAAAAGGTCGACGCGGTGATCGACGCGAGCGCGTGGCCGACGCTCCCGGTCTTCGAGTTCCTGCAAGAGCAGGGAGGTGTCGAAGACGCGGAGATGGAGCGTGTCTTCAACATGGGGATCGGCTACTGCCTCGTCGTTCGCCCGACGTTCGCGGACGGCGTCGCGGAAAAGCTCCGCAAGTTCGGCGAGACCGTCTACCCCATCGGGACGATCACCGAAGGCTCGGGCGACGTGCGATACGTCACCTAATGCCCGAGCCCGGGTCGCTGTCGATACTCGCTCTACGCAAAAGTCATGCGGTCGCGCGAAGATCAACTCAGATCGCGGGGATGAGCGCGTCTTCCTTGCGGCGCGCGCCGGTGGTGAGCCGGCGGTGCTTATCGAGGTACTCGTGGCAGACCGCGACGAAGGTCGAGTGCGACCAAGTGAGTGGGCTCACCGAGATCGGGGCCGCTGAGTACGGGTGGTACTGCTCGGCGAGCACGCCCGAGTCGTGGGCTCGGTCGCACGCCCACTCGATCAGCGGGAGGGCTTCGGCCAACTCATCCGCTGTTTCGGCGCGGCGGATGAGGTACTGCGCCTGCCAGAGCGTGCAGATAACCCAGGGGTTGCCGGGCACGGCCTCGACGTCCTCGGTCTCGACCTGGTGGTAGTAGTCCTTGGCATATCGGGCGCACCCGCCGACCTCGGTCTTGACCCAGAGCAGCTCGCGGAGCTTGGTCATCTCGCTCTCGATGCTCGGGTCCCGGGCGTCGAAGCCGGCGACTGCGAACAGGGCGAAGTTGGCCGAGTCCGGGGTCATGTCGAGCTCGTAGTTGCCGTCGTCCTTCGGGATCGCCATGCGGGCGAAGCGGCCCTCGTCGGGGTTCCACAGGTGACGCTTGAGAGCGCCCCGCATGCGTTCGGCGCCCTCGCGGAACGCGCTCGCGCGGTCGCGTTCACCGAAGTCTTCGGCGAACGCGCTCGCGGCCTGCAGGGCCCCGATGACGCTGGCGACGGTGAAGGTGTGCACGCCGCGGCGTTCTTCCCAGAGGTCCCACGACTGCTTGGGCAAACCGTTGTGATCGCGATAGCTCAGCATCCACTCCGCGGGACGCGCGATCAGGCGGGAGTACATCGGCTTGATGAACTCGACGTCGCGGAACGCCTCGAAGTGTCGGCGCAGCGCCCAGAGCGTGAGCGCGGTCTCGTCCTGCTGGATCGGGAGCACTTTCTGCCCGTCGATCATCCAGGGGTGCCACGAGCTGGCGAGGTCGCCCCTCGGCGTGTACTTGTGGAGGAAGTAACCTTCTTCTTCGATGCAACGCTCGGCGAAGCGGAAGAACGCGCGGCTTAGCTCAGACTGTCCGGCGAGGACAAGCCCGTAGGTGACAAGGGCGCCGTCGCGCATCCAGCAGTACGAATAGTGGTCACCACCGAACTGCGTGATGTCCGAGTCGTTGGCGGCGATGATCGCTCCGCCATTGTCGATCTGGGTGCGCAGGATGAGCAGGCTTCGTTGCAGCAGATCGCGGGAGCGCTGCGGGAGCGGGCCGAGGTCGACCGGTTCCTTCTGGGCCCAGAGCTTCCAGTACGCCTCGGTCCTGGCGAGCATGCGGTCGGGGCCTTGGTCCAGATCCGCTGGTTGCGGGCCTTGACGTCGGCGTAGGAACTTCCGCACGCTATCCAACTCGTGACGCTCGACTCCCCGTTTGCGGGCACCTCGAGGTTGAAGCCAACGGTGGCGTCGACCGAGCCCTGGCTGATCGTGTTGCGCCCGAGGTCACCGTCTTCGGCGTCGCGCCACGTGCCCTCGGCGCCGCCAATCTTTTTGTGACCGATCGCCCAGTGGTCGATCCCGCATTTGTGGTGATCGCAGGCGTTGACCAGGAAGTAGCTGGCGTCCTTGTAGAGCACCAGCGCGGCCATCGATGGGTCGTAGTTCGCCGTGTCGCCGACCGGGTTGGAGTTGATCGACAGGTCGCAATGGAAAAAGAGCCGCACGTCGCGCTTGCGGCCCAGGAGGTCTCGGACGGTTGAGCGCCGGAAGTAGACCGGCTCGTGGAAGTCGACGGCGTCGTTACAGACGATCTCAAGGCCCAGTTCCTCGTGTCGGAGGGTGACCTCCGTCATGAGGGTGCCGTCCTTGTAGCGGAGGTCCCGGGTCCAGCCCTCGTCGGCGACCCAGGCGAACTCTCCGTCGGCCCAGACGCCGAAGTGCTGGACGTGGCCCTGGGTGTGGTTGTGCCGCCCGACTTGCGGGTAGTACAGGTCGCGGACACGGTATTTCTCGTCGAAGGTGATGAGGAGGTCACCGTTGCCGACGGGGATGTCTCTTGGCATAACTGGAGGCTATCCGGATCGGGCCACGAGCGGATTACGGACCGTGGCGTATGGAAGTTGTGACGCAGAAAGGCTTTATTGGCCCGAGAGCAGCGCTTCGGCCAGGGCCGCCGCGTCGTTGTCGGACATGAGTCCTTCGTCGTCTTCGTCGATCACCGCGTCGAGTCTCTCTTGCTCGTCTCCGATGGCGGTGATCCGGATCCCGAAGTTCTCGCCCAGCTTCACAGCTGCCCCTCGCCCGATTTTCCGGTTGTTGACGAGCAGATCGAGCTCGTCTTCGGCCGGCTTGGGCAGCTCGATGATCGAGCCGGGGCTGAGGGCGAGAACGCCCGAAACGGTCATTTGACGCTCCCCCAACAGGACCACGATCGGGACTTCGAGGCTGTGGATGGTGTCGATCGGTGCGGGCATTCGTGGGGGAGATCGGCGGTTGAGGGTCTCGACTTGATCCGGGGGCGCAGCGTCAGCGTCTGTTCATCCGCAACCGGTGTGCCAGGGATTGGGGAGGGCCGGTGGGCGGACCTACTATCGCTCTGAGAAAGGAAGGCCCGATGCCCCCAAGTTCAACGGCCAGCACAACGCCGGCGGCGGTCGGTCTGCGAAACGTGGCGATTATCGCTCACGTTGACCACGGCAAAACGACCCTTGTCGACGCTATGCTGCGCCAAACCGGGGCTTTCCGCGAAAACGCCGAAGTGGCCGACCGGGTCATGGATTCAGGCGACTTGGAGCGCGAAAAAGGTATAACCATTCTGGCAAAGAACACTTCCGTCGAGTGGCAGGGGACAACAATCAACGTTGTCGACACGCCCGGACACGCCGACTTCGGCGGCGAAGTCGAACG
>JBCBUE010000142.1:0-3053 GCA_039818285.1 Planctomycetota bacterium
GCAGGCCTCCGAGGTGATTGAGGCCGGCATGCTAGCCGCCGCGTCCGTTTCACTCGCCGCGCAAGGCCGCGACGCACACCGCGTGACCGTGCACATGGCTCTGCCCGCCGACGGGGCCGATCTCGCCCGCCGCCAGCGCCCCGCCCAGCACCGCGCCCCCGAGCGCATCCTTCACGCGCTGCGCGTCGTGGTCGGCCGAGTCGAACAGCCGCGTGCCCCGGCCGTTGCAGGTGAACACGAGGCCCCCCGCCGCCGGTCCGTGCATCCGCTGGCTGTCGAGCATCAGCTCGAGGTCGGACGCGGCGGCGGCGCGGTCGCGGACCTGGAACTGGATCGTCTGCCCGACCTTGACCATCGGGTCGCCGATGGCGATGTAGCCGGCCGTGGAGTCCAGCCCGACGAGCCCGCGGATCAGGAAGTCGCCCGGCCCGAAGCGGTCCTTGTACTCGTCCACCACCCGCCCAACGTGCAGGCCCTGCGTGCGCACCAGGTCCGCCTCGTCGTCACCGAGCGCGTCCGCCAGCTCCTTGACGACGATCAACGCGTTGCGACCGCCGAGCTCCTGCACGACGTGACGCTTGCTCTTGGTGATGATCAGCGGTCGGCCGATCGGTCGGCAGCCTTGGCTGACGGTGGTCGCGATATCGAGGTGTCGTTCGGGGCGCCGGGGGCTGTCGCCGAGGGTGAAGCCCGCCGCCCCGCCGGTCATCAGGTCGCCGTCGACCCACAGCCGGTGCTTGCCGGGCTTCTGCGTCCCCGACAGCAGCCCGCCGACGACCGGCACGCCCGGCAGCGCGCGGTCCATCGCCGGCAGCAGCTTGACCAGCGGCGTGGTGAACGGGTCGGCCAGCAGGCACACCAGCCCCTCGCCGCCCGGCTCGTCGCCGCCCCCGCCCCACCGCTGGCCGCCGCCGATAAGCCGGCGCAGGCATTCGTCGTCGTCCTCGCCGATGGGCCACGCCCCGCCGCCGGGCTGCTTGAACACGCCCGCCTGCCCGCCGCCCAGCGACGCCGCCCAGACGCTCAGCCCCGGCCCGGATTCGATCACCCGATCACCGCCGACCACGCCCTGCCACGTCGCGCCGATCACGTGCCGCGCCGCCGTCCCCGCCGCGACCCGCTCGCAGACGTCCGCCAGCTCCGCCGCGTGGTCCAGCGTTGCCCACACCACCGCCAGGTCGACCGCTCCCCAGCCCGCCATCGTCTCGCCGAGCGCGTCCATCGCCTCGGTCGCGCCGTCCGAGGCGAGACCCGCCTCGCTCAGCCCCACCGCGCACCTCAGGCCGGCCGTGCTTCCTTGCATGCCCGATGGTAGCCGACCCAAGCCGCCAGCCCGTCGGTCGCGTCGCTACTCCGCCCGATTGGGCCAGGCGATGAACTCGTTGTCGAGCTGCTTGACGGCGACTCGCCAGCGTCGGGGCGTGCCGATCGCGCCGTCTGACTCGCCGCCCTCGGCAACGGTCCAGTAGACCGTCTGATAGACCGGGTTGGCCGGGTCGTCGGCGACCGCGGCGTCGTCGCCGTCCGGGGCGTCGGGGTTGGGGCGGACGACGCTCAGCGGCGTGTGCCCGAGCGTTCGCAACGCGTCGGCCGAGCGATCCACGATCAACGCCTCGTCCCACGGCGCGTCGGGGTCGAGCGGGAAACGCACTTGCTTGGGCGACAGCATCGAGATCGCCAGGATGAGCCCGATCATGCCGACGACCATCGCGATGACCAGCGCCTTGGTCGTCCGGGGCGACAGGCCGTCGGCGCGGCGGATCGCGGGTTCGCTCGGCGCGGCCGGGGCCCGTGGGGGTTCGTCCATGCCAGACCTTAGCCGCGCGTCGCTCACCGCATCCCCAGCGTCTCGTCGTCGTGCTCGATCATGTCGCTCGTCGCGGCCGCCTGGTTGAGCATCGCCAGGAACTCGGTGGCCGTGTCGACCGACATCGCCCGGGTCCGCACGAACGGCCGGTCGAAGGTCTGAGCGAAGTCGGACAGCAGCTCGATCTGCGTGGACGGCTGGTTGGTCGGCGTGAGCAGCAGCGCGATCAGTCGGGCGGGCTCGCCGTCGGGCGAGTCGAAGTCGACGCCCTCGCGGCTGCGGCCGACCACGACGCACGGCTTGGCGAGGTCGGCGAGCCGCGCGTGCGGCACCGCCAGGCCGTGCGGCAGGCCGGTGTGCATGATCCGCTCGCGCTCCATGACGGCCCGGTGGATCGTTTCGGTATCGAGACCGGTCAGGTCGGCGGCTCGCTCGCTCAGCTCGTGGATGGCCTGCTCGGTGTTGCGGGCCGAGGGGGTCATCAGCACGTGTCGCTCGGTCAGGGTGTCGATCAGCCGCAGCTTGCGCTTCGACTGGAGCACGCGCTGCATCGCCGGGCCGGCCATGACCGATGTCGTCAGGGCCATGATCACGATGGCGATCATCAGCTCGGTGTCGATGAGCTCGGCCTCGAGCGCGAGCTGGCCGAGGATGATGCCGACCGCGCCTTGGGCCGTCATGCCGAACCCGGTCGCCCACGACTCGCGGTGGCTGAGCCCGGCGATCTTGGCCCCGGCGTACGAACCGATCAACTTGCCGGACGCGGCGATCACGAGCACCGTCACGACCAGCGGCAGGTTGAAGTCCTCCACGAAGTTCAGCCGCAGGCCGATCGAGGCGAAGAACAGCGGCGCGAAGATGTTCATCACGAACTGATGGATCACGTCGCGGGTGCGCTCGCGCAGGTGATGCGAGTCACCGATCGCGACGCCGGCGATGAACGCCCCGAGGATCGAGTGCACCCCGATCCGCTCGGTCGCCGCGGCGCACAGCAGCGCCACGAAGAACACAAAGCTCAGCACGCCCCCCGGCCATGCCCAGTGAGCCTGCACCCGCACCACCGCCTTGTGGCACAGCCAACGCCCCACCGTCAGCATCCCCACGACGAACAACACCGTCAGCGTCACCGTCCACCCCACCCCCAGCTTGCCGTCGCCGTCGCTCCCCTTGCCGTGGCGGTGTCGCCGGACGCCGCGGACGTCGTCGGGCAGGTCGTCGACGCGGCCGGCTACGCAGACGGCAAGGG
>JBCBUE010000143.1:0-2775 GCA_039818285.1 Planctomycetota bacterium
GCGATCGCCGAACGCCTGCCCAACCTCACCTCGCTCAACCTCTGGAACAACGACATCGGCGAAGCCGGGGCGCGGGCCATCGCCGAACGCCTGCCCAACCTCACCTCGCTCGACCTGAGTTTCAACAAGAATATCCAGTCCCTGAGCGCCTTCGATGCCCGCGTGACCCCACGCGGGTCGCTGACGGCGTTGGACATTTTAAGTTGTAAAGGCATCCAATCGCGCTATCGGTTTGACGACAACGTCATGCGCCAAAGCGATGCGAGGTTGATCCTCAACGAGGCCCGCCGGGCCCGCCCCGAAGACTTCCCCCCGCGCGACGGCCTGGCCGACGCAGCGGCCGCGCCCGCCGTCTCCAACTACCGCCCGCTCCCGCTGCTTAAGGCGATGGTGCTCGGCCAGGGGCGCATCGGCAAGACCCGCCTGCGTCACCGCCTCATGGGCGAGGCCCCGCCCGACTACACGCAGAGCACGGATGCGTTCGACATCGTGACGCTCCCGGACGCGTTCGCCTGCGGCGACCTCAAGGACGTGCGCATCCGGCTGTTCGACGTCGGCGGGCAGGATGCGCTGCACGGGGCGCACCGCCTGTTCCTGGGCAGCGAGCGGAACCTGTACGTCGTGATGTGCGACGGCAGCGCAAGCCCCGAGGACGCACGCCTGCCGTACTGGCTGCGGATGATCGCCCAGTTCGCGCCCAAGGCCCCGCTGATCGTGGTGGTCTCCCACGCCGACAAGCCGCGGCACGCCGGCTGGGCCCCGTGGAGCCCCCATCACCCGCTGTGCAAAGACCTGGGCCTGAGCCCGAAATGGATCGAGGGGTACGTCGACCGCCCGGCGGGGCAGACGATCGGCCATCGCGTGCAGGAGGCCGAGTTCCGTGAGGACGTGCTGGCCGAGATCAAGACGGCCCTGGCCGACGCCGTCGCCGCATCCGGTGAGGCGTTGAGCCGGACGTACGACCCGGGGATGATCGAGGTGGTGGACTGGCTCACCGCGTCGTCGAACGAACGATTGTCGCCGTGGTTTAAGCCGTACGGTCGATTCGAGACGTATCTGGACATTAAAGACCGCTTGATGCCGGCGTGCCACGCCGTGGGGTGTGAGAACGCGGCGACACTGATGCTCTGGGTGCAGATCCTTGGCGACCTGGGCGTGCTCTGCTGGTTCGGGAGCCTGCAGGACAGCAGCGTGGCAGGCGCCGAAATGGTGAAACGCCATGTGTTCCATCCGGACTGGATTAAAGGACCGATGTACCGGCTCGTTGGAGGGCAAGAGAAGCAGAACATCGATGTCGGCTTGCCCTCCTGCGTCACGACGCCCGAGGCATTGGAGTCGATCTGTCGCGAAGCGGAATTGAGCGGTGCCGAGATCGATGCGATGACCGCGATCTTGCGGGCCGGGCGACTGATTTTCGACGTGACCGACGATGCGGACCTGACCACGCATTACCTTGTGGTCGATCGGCTTCGGACAGACAGCAAGCCGTACGACGTCAAAGAACCCGGTTGCTGGGAGCTTGTGGGGGATCAACATCGGTACACGTTTGTGGGTGACGCGTATCTGCCGCGGGTCATCGGGCGGCTGTGGCGTCCATACGTGGATGACGAATGGAAAGATGTGTCTCGGAATTGGGCAGTCTTTACGTTTGACGCAACGGACGGACAAGCGGATGAACAAGACGGTACGCAATCGACGCGGCAAAGAGAAAGACTGTTGATCAAAGTCGATGTCAATGAGGCTAAGGTTTCATACCTCGTACCCGCGGCGCAAGACCGACAGCGTTCGGCCATGCTGGTCGATCGTGTCCGCCGCGAATTCGAGACGATGTGTCGTCGAGACCAGATGGAGATCACGGGACGGCCTGCGAGGCTGGAGGAGGGGGACGAATCAAGCCTCGAGTTGAACAAACCCATCGCGTCTGCTGGCGGGGGAGGCGGTTTTAGCGATGACCATGGCGATAAGGCGACTGAATTCAATGATTTTCCCGATGACGGTGCGTCAGGAGACCAGAACCGTCATGGATTAGGCGCAGTGCTCGGGCTTGATCAGTACGGCCCGCTGTCAGATAAGCCTCGGCTGACACCTATGGGACGGTGGGTAGCCAGTGCATTGAGTAGCTCTTATTTATTACCTCTGATTTTTGCTGCCATCGCAGCGATTCTTATTCCGATCAACTGGTTTGGTCAGGCAGCTTGGTGGGTGATTACGGTGGACGCAGCGGCATTCGTCTTTGCGGCAGTACTAACGCTTCAGGCTTACTTTCAATATCACAAGACATACTGGCCTCTGGTATATCTTCCCGCCTCCTTCGCCTTGGCCACAGGTGGCGGGCTGTTGAGCTCTCTAGGAGTCAGATATCGCTGGAGTTGGGGCGAAGACAAGTTTTTAGAGCTGGGTTACGAGGTTAGCGTGTTTACGCTTATTCTAGGTCTGATCACAGCTATTGCATTCGCGGTTATCCAGTTGTGTCGTGAGCAGCGTTGGCTAAGTACTCGGGATGCACGGAGCGGGTGAGCTCAGTTCGAACGCTCGTGCTCGGCGAGGCCGTCGGCGAAGTGGGCGGGGAGGTCGGGCGTGGGCGGGTCGGGGGCGTGGCCGAAGAGCGACTCGGCGAATATCTATTGCTGGCCAAAGGTGCTCATGACGCCGGCGAGAGGTCAGAAGGCTCGCACGTCACGCGTCCGCCGGCTTGCGAGCCCGACGCATCTCCCGCCGCAGCTGCAACAGGGCCGTGAGCACGGCGGCGGCCCGCACGAACGCCTCGAGCCCGCT
>JBCBUE010000144.1:0-2763 GCA_039818285.1 Planctomycetota bacterium
ATGCTCATCGGCGGGCTGCTGTATGTGCCGTTGTGCCTCTACGAGATCCGCATGAGCCCGCACCTGCACCAGATGCTGTACGGCTTCCGCCCGCTGCAGGACTGGCAGCAGGTCAAGCGGTGGGGCGGTTGGCGGCCGATGGTGTTCATGAGGCATGGCCTGATGGTTGGGGTGTTCATGTGGCGGGGACGATCGCGGCGGGCGGGTGGCTGGTGGTGATGTTCGGCGCCGGGGCGGTGTCGGGGGTGAGCGGCTGGGGGTTGCCGATGTGGCTGAACCCCTGGGGCGGGCTGGGGGCGGCGATCCGGGTCAACCTCGGCGACCAGGCGAGCCGGCTGCCCGAGGGGATGTGGGCGGCCGCGTTGGCGGTGGGCGTGAGTGCGTTGCTGGCGTGGGCCGCGGCGGCGCTGGCCCAACGGCGGGCAGGCGGGTCGCGCCGCGGCGCCGCCGGGGCTTGACGAGCACGGGGCGACCGCTGTTACGCTGCTACGTTCGCCGTGACGGACGGCGGCGGGCCCCATGATTGGAGAGACGCGATGGAATTGATCACCCAGGAAGAACAGCAACGGCTCCAGGAACGGCTCGACGAGCTCAAGGCCCGCCGACCGGAGATCAGCCAGCGCATCGCGACCGCCCGCGCCGACGGCGACCTCAAGGAAAACGCCGATTACCACGCGGCACGAGACGACCAGGGCATGAACGAGGCCGAGATCCGCCGCCTCGAGGAGCGGATCGCCAACGCCTCGGTCGCCGACGACGAGGGCGTGCCCGACGACATGGTGTTCCTGGGCGCAACCGTCAAGCTGCGCGACGCCGACGACGACACCGAGGACCTGTACAAGCTGGTCGGCGAGTCCAGCGGGCGGTTCGACGGCGACGCGATCGAGGTCACGGCCGGCAGCCCCATGGGCGAGGTGCTGATGAAGGCCCGCGTGGGCGAGACCGTGCGGGTCGACCTGCCACGGGGCAGCAAGCGGTTCGAGGTCGTCGAGATCGTGTGATCGATCCGCGAGTGGCGCGGCGATCGCGATGCCGGGGCGTATGATTGGGCGAGCCCCGGCGGGTCGTCGGGTGATCGGAGCGACGGCATGATGCGACGGCAATGGGCGTGGTCGGTGGCGGGGGTCGCGGCGGCGGTCGTGGGCGCGGGGGCGGAGGCTCAGGTCGCGGCCGGCGGCAACGGCCGAGCACTGGACGCCAACCCCCAGGCCGGCAGCGCCGGCTTCAACCAGCTCGACCCCAATCAGAACATCGATTACGCGGCCCGCAACAACCTGATCACCGGCAACGTCGCCGGCGGTCGCGGCTTCCGCGGCGACGTGCCGTACTCGGCGCCGGGCGAGTTCGGGTTCAACCGCTCGGACCTGGCGACCAACTCGCTGTTCTCTTTCTCGGCCAACGCCCTGCCGTCGGCCCCGCAGGTCCAGGGCGCGACCCTCGTGGGCCAGGGCACCGATCAGACCGTCGGCGTGTTCGGCACCTTCAACACCGTCCGGCCGGGCGCCAACTTCGATCCCGTCGGGTTCCGATCGAGCGCGTCGGGCATCGGCGAGGTCGTGCGCTTCGTGCCCAACGGCTCGCTCACCGGCCTACCGAGAACGCAGACCCTCGGGCTCACCCGCCGCAGCGACGGCCAACTCAGCCAGCTCATCGCCTCGCCGCTGCTGGGCGTCCGGCAGACCCCGCTGACCACCGGCCGTGCGTTGACGCCCACCTCGCCCGCCGCCCCGGGCGCGTTCAACCCCGGCACGGTCGACATCGACCCCGGCGAGCAGCAAGACACCGAGGCCAACATCGGGCAGGGACAGGTCACGACCGAGGTCGTCCCGCAGACCCGCGACGCCGATGGCAACACGGTGTTCGGCCTGCCGGGCCAGGGCGCCGAGGAGGTTCCGGTGACCGGCGACGGCCTGGGCGCGGTGGACCTGCTCGACTACCGCCTGGGCTTTTACGCCGGCCGCTCGCCCCTGACCGCGCCGAGCGAAGACGCGAGCTTCGCTAGATCGACGACCGATGGTTCGCCGCTGGGGCTGATGCTCGGCCGCCAGCTCCGCCGCGAGTTCGACCCGACGGTCTCGGCCGCCGGGGTGACCGCGGAGCGCCTGGCCGCCGAGTCGGCGCGGCTGGCCGAGCAAACCCCCGCCGAGGACGCCGAACCGCAGAACGAGTCGCCCTACGCCCGGCTGTTGCGCGAGGCCCGCGAGCGGGTCGAAGGCACGGGCGGCACGGTTGAGCGGGATCGATCGGGCCTGGCCGATCGGCTCGAAGGCCCGTCGGCCGAAGCGATCGAGCAGGCCGAGGCCGCCCGTCGTGAGGCGTTGCGCAGCATGCTCGGCATGGACGACCCAATCACCGGCGACGACCCGGCCGAGGGCTCCATCCGCGACGCGAGCCTCGGCGAGTTGCTCAACCTGATCGACTACGACCTGCCGGCCGTCGACACGCTGGCCGAAGACAACGACGCCCGGCTGCGCGAGGCGCTCAAGTCGGCCGAGTCCTCGCTCGCCGAGGGGGCGTACATCGAGGCCGAACGCCAGTACGGCCTGGCCCAGCAGCTGGCGCCCGACGACCCGATGATCCGCGTCGGCCTGGTGCACGCTCAGCTGGGCGCGGGCATGTTCCGCTCGGCCGCGTTCAACCTCCGCCGCGTCTTCGCCGAGCACCCCGAGATCATCGCCGCCCGATACGCCGCCGGCCTGCTGCCGCTGTTCAACATGAGCTACTCGGTCGGTCAGATCCATAAGTACTCGGTCGCGCTTTATC
>JBCBUE010000145.1:0-2743 GCA_039818285.1 Planctomycetota bacterium
GATCGTCAGCACGGTTGGCTCGCGCTCCTCGACGACCTCGGTGGTCGTGGTGGTGGTCGTCGTTTCCTCGAAGGAGATCGGCGTCGTCACCGGCTCGCGCTCGGTCGCCGTGCCGTACGCCGGCTCGCGGGACGCGTCCAGCGACGACGGCCGGGCGGGCTCGGGCTTGGGCTTGGACTTGCAGCCGACGGCGGTCACCGCGACGGTCAGGGCCAGGGCGAGGCCCGCTTGACGCCAGGAGAGACGGGGGAGGGGATCGATCATCGCAATGTTGTACGACGCCGCCCGGCACGGGGCAAAGCCGATCCGCTCGGCGTTTGCGTGCCCCGCCCCCAGCCGCCACGATGGCCCCATGCGGCTCACCGACCACGTCTACGTCCCCGGCCCCGTCGGCGGCCTAGCCACCTCCGTCGACCTCGCCGAGGCCCCCGGCGCCGATCCCACGCCCCAGCCCACCGTCCTCGTCACCCACGGCCTCTCAGGCAACCGCCTCGGCCGGTCGTACCACCTCGTCGAGTTCGCCCGCCGGCTCAACCAGCGCGGCGTCCACTGCGTCCGCTTCGACCAGTCCGGCTGCGGCGAGTCCGCCGGCGACTTCGTCGACCACACCGTCCCCCGCATGGTCGCCGACCTCGCCGCCGTCCGCGCCTGGGCCGAACGCCAGCCCTGGTGCGACCCGCAGGCCATCGGCCTGGTCGGCGTCAGCATGGGCTCGCTGCCCGTCGTCGCCTCCGACGCCGACAAGCCCGCCGCCGCCCTCGCCCTCTGGGCCCCCGTCTACGACATGCCCCGCGTGTTCAGCCACACGGCCAAGACCGGCCTCAACGCCCTCTTCGAGCACCAGGGCTGGGCCCCCTATCGCGGCCTGCGCATCGGCGTCGGCTTCGCCGCCTCCCTCGACGCCGTCGACACCCCCGCCCGCCTCGCCGACGGCTCCTGCCCGATCACCGTCTTCCACAACGAGGACGACGAGGTCGTGGCCGCCCAGGAAAGCCGCGACCTCCACGCCCGCTGCCTCGAGCTCGCCCGGCCGTGCGACCTGCGACTGACGCCCGTCGGCGGACACGACTTCGTCGAGTACCCCGACCGGCAGAAGCTGCTCACCGAGTCGATCGCGTTCTTCTGCAGCGAATTCAAGTGAAAGAACGCGCGGTCGTCACGCCAGTTCTTTGCTCGCCACCGTCCCGTCCTTCGTCGTCTTCACCTCGTACCCCGCGTCGATGAGCCGTTGACGGATCGCGTCGGCGTCGTCGAAGCGCTTGTCGGCCCGGGCGGCGTCGAGCTCGGCGGCCAAGGCGTCGGCGTCGAACGCGTCGCTGGACTCGGTCGACTCGGTGGACGCTTCGCCGATCACGTCGAGCACGGCGTCGAACGTCGCGAGGACGCCCAGACGGGTGGTGTTGTCGTCCTCGGGCTGGCCGTGCTGGCCGGCGAGGTACTCGAACGCGACGCCGATCGCGCCGGCCGTGTTGAGGTCGTCGGCCAACGCCTCGGCAAACCGCCGCGTCGCGGGATGCTCCAAGCCGATCGGCTCGATGTCGCCCGCATCGTTCCCGCCCCACGCCGCCCAGGCGTCGCGGAGCTTCTTGACCGCCCCGCCCGAGTCGAGCAGGGACTGCTTGGTGAAGTTCATCGTCGAGCGGTACTTGGCCTTGAGCAGCTCGAACCGCAGCACCGCCGGGTCGACCGGCCGGCCGGTGACCTTGCCCGAGAGCACGTCGCGGACGGTGTAGAAGTTGCCCAGGGACTTGCTCATCTTCTCGCCCTCGACCATCAGGTGGCGCGAGTGCATCCACAGCCGGGCGAATGACTCGGTGCCGTTGGCCCCGCAGGACTGGGCGATCTCGCACTCGTGGTGCGGGAAGATGTTGTCCTCGCCGCCGGTGTGGATATCGATGACGTCCTTGCCGTGCACGGCCTTGGCCATCGCCGAGCACTCGATGTGCCAGCCGGGGTAACCCGGGCCCCACGGCGAGTCCCACTTCATGATGTGGCTGGGGTCGGGCTTGAACAGCAGGAAGTCGGCCGGGTGGCGCTTGATGAGCTGGTTCTTGGCCTGCACGCGCCCGCCGGCCCCGCCCTTGAGCTGGTCGATCGTGTTGCCCGACAGCCGGCCGTACTCGGGGAACGACTCGACGCTGAAGTACACCGCCCCACCGCCCTCGTCGGTGTCGGCAACGTAGGCGTGGCCGGACTCGATGAGCCGCTCGATCATCGGGACCATCGCGTTGGCGACGTACTGCGTCGCGCGGGGGCGGTGCTCGGCCGGGTCGTCGGCGACCTTCAGCCGGAGCGCCCGGGCGTCCTCGAGAAAGGCGTCGATGTAAAACGCGGCGATCTGATAGGGGTCCGACGGGTCGTCGATCGCCGCGGCGTGGGCGTCGCCCATCTTCTTCGCGGCCGCGAGCCGTTCGGCGGCGACCTGCATCTTGTCCTCGCCCCCGCCGTCGGCCATCGCGTCGTCGGTCATGTGCCCGACGTCGGTGAGGTTCATCACCTGCGTGACGTCGTAGCCCAGCAGCTCGAGCGTGCGGCGAAGGACGTCGGCAAACACGAACGTCTTGAAGTTGCCGATGTGCGCGAAGTCGTAAACCGTTGGCCCGCAGTTGTACATCGACACCGGCCGAGCGCCGTCCGGCCCGGTCGGCTCGACGGGCTCGAAGGGCTCGGGGCGATGGGTCAGCGAGTTGTAGAAGCGCGGCTGGAGCGGCTCGGGCATGGGCGGGATCGTAGCGTCGGCCCG
>JBCBUE010000146.1:0-2623 GCA_039818285.1 Planctomycetota bacterium
CTGGGCTGGAGACCTTCTGTGACGCTCGAAGAGGGCCTTGAGAAGACCGTTCAGTGGTATCTCGACAATGAGGACTGGTGGCGGCCCCTGCAGGCCCGCCAGGGCGTGGGCGATCTCGTGCAGGATGGTGTCGAGCACGACCGGCTCGTCGTTGAGCTGAGCGTGATGACGGGAGAGCTCGATGCGCTGGTCGGCGTAGTTGCAGATCCCGCATGCGGTCTTGCGGCGGTTGTAGGCAAAGGTCCAGCCGCGGGCGGTCAGGCCGTGGCGGTCGAGGTGGTGTTCGGCGAGCGTCCGTGCCGCGTCGAGGTCCATGCAGTGACGTTACCCGCTGGTGTTCGGCGAGCAAGCTCGCCGGCTAAGCGTTTGTCCAGTGATGCCGGATCCCCTCGATGACGCCGTCGCCCTCGTGGGCGGTGGCGTGGTAGGCGTGGGGGGCGGCCGCCTTAAGTTCGGGCAGGGCGTTTTGGACGACGACGCCGCGGAAGCCGTGGTCGAAGAAGGCGGCGTCGTTGCCCGAGTCGCCGGCGACGATCACGCGGTCGGCGGGGTAGCCGAGGTGGTCGACGAGGTGGCGGGCGGCGGCGCCCTTGTCGGCGGCGGCGGGGAGCACGTCGAGGTCGCGTTTGGAGGAGTACACGACCTTGGCGTCCAGCCCGGCGTCGGCCAGCGCCGCGCGGAGGTCGTCGAGGCCGTCGGGCGGGGCGTCGTGCCAGAAGAACGACTGCTTGAAGCGCGATTGCTGCTCGTCGGGCTGGTCGGTGATCTCATCGAATCGCTGGGCGATGGCTCGCGCGGCGTCGGGGTCCCAGCGGACGTCGAGTTTTCGGGTCCAGGCGTCGGCGGCGTCCCGCGTCGCGTCGGCCAGCGGCGTGTCGCGCGCGGGCTGGATTTCGGTGCCGACGCCGCCGGTGACGAGGTCGGGCGTGGGCAGGGCGGTGGTGGCGACCGAGTCGAGGATGGAGCGGCAGAACCGCCCGGAGGAGAAGCAGGTCGCGAGCCGGTCGCGGTGGGCCTCGACGAACGCGGCCAGCCGCGCGGTGGTTTCGGGCGAGCCGAGCACGGTGTGGTCGACGTCGGAGATGAGCAGCCACTCGGGCGTCACGCCTGCACGATCTCGGAGGGGGCGCCGGCGATGTCGGCAAAGCCGTCGTCTTCGTCGTCGGCGCCGTTGTCGCCTCGGGCGATGGACGGGCCTTTGATCATGTTGATGACCTGCTGGCCGATGCCGATCCAGGTGAAGTCGGCGCGGGCGCGGTGGGCGCCGTTGCGGGAGAGCTGGTTCCACAGCCGCGGGTGGGCGAGGGTGTGGTGGATGGCCGAGCCGTATTCGTAGGGGTCGAAGGGGTTGGCGTACAGGCCGTTGAGCCCCCAGTCGAGTCGTTCCCAGAGCCCGCCCTCGGTGGTGCAGACCAGGGGGGTGCCGCAGGCCATGGCCTCGACGGCGGTCATGCCGAACGGCTCGTAGCGCGACGAGAGGGCGAACACATCGGCGAGGCGGTAGTAGTCGGGCAGCTCGTCGTCGGGGATGTAGTCGGCGAAGATGACGCGCTTGGCCAGGCGGAGCTTGCGGGCCATCTGCTTGAGCTCCTCGATCATCTCGCGCTCCTGCTTGTTGGGCTCGGTGGAGCCGATGGCCAGCAGGAGCTTGACGTCGTCGTTGCGGTGGCAGACCTTCTCCATGGCCTGGATGAGCAGGTCGTATCCCTTGTTGCGGGCGACGCGGCCCAGGGCGAGGACGATGCGACCCTCGAAGCCGTACTGCAGCTTGAGGGCGGCGCGGGAGGCCTTGGAGACGGGGTAGAAGCGGGTGTCGTCGTAGCCGGGGGGGATGACGCTGATCTTGTGGGGATCGACCGAGTAGTGCTCGCCCTGGAGGATGTCGCGTTGCTGGGGGGTGGTGGCGATGAGGCCGTCGCACTCGTCGAAGAGGACGGTCTCGTCGCGGACGCGTCGCTTGAAGTTGTATTTCTTCTCGAGCTCGTCGGGGTCGCCGTCCATGTTGTCGCGCTTCCAGGCGCCGATGGAGTGGGGCGTGTGGATGTGGGTGATGTGGAAGGCGTTGGCGACGCCCATGCCGGCCAGGCCGGCGTCCCAGTAGTGCGAGTTGATGAAGTCGTAGGCGAGGCCTTCTTTCTTGATGAAGGCGTTGGCGTTTTCGACCCACTCGGGGATGACGTCGCACATCGTCTCTTTGCCGATGAACTGCTTGCCGCCGCAGGGGATGCGGACGATGCGGCAGTTCTCGGCGACCTCCTGGACGGGCGGTTGGTCCTCGAACTGACGGGTGAAGATGTCGACGTGGTAGCCGAAGCGGGCGAGGCACTTGGAGAGCTCGAGGACGTAGACCACCTGGCCGCCGGTGTCGGGCATGCCGAACTCGACATCGGCCGACACGTAGCCGTGGGTGCTGATCTGCATGATGCGTTTGGGGGCGTCCTGGCTCATGGCGGGTCCTCGACAAGCCCGGAGAGGCGGCGTTGGGCGGGCGGATGCTCTTGGCAGTGTAGAGCCACGCGTTGGGCGGCCGGTGGCCAGCGGGTATCTTGCTGAATCAGCAATGCCCGAGGACCCATCGACACCCCCGCCCCCGGTCGCCCGCCCCGTTGCCCCCCCCGCCCCC
>JBCBUE010000147.1:0-2613 GCA_039818285.1 Planctomycetota bacterium
GACGTGGTGGTGTTGAGCGACTGAGGGTTGGGGTTGGCGGCGGGTTGGTGGAGCGGTCGATAGGCGGGTGCTGACGGGCGCGGCCAACCGATTCCATGCCGAGCAGCAAGAAGCCGTGTACCTGGGGGAGATCGCGCAGCACCGCGTGACGGTGGGCGACATGCCGTTGAAGGTGTTTGAGCTCAACCCGCGGCTGGGCGCGAGCGGTGGGGAGGTGGTGGTGACGGTGGATGCGCAGGACGTGGTGGTGTTGAGCGACTGAGGGTTGGGGTTGGCGGCGGGTTGGTGGAGCGGTCGATAGGCGGGTGATGACGGAGGCGTTGGACCTGCTGGTGGTGCGTGGGGGGCCGGACGCGGAGCGAGCGGTGAGCCTGCATTCCGGCGGCCGGGTGGCGGCGGCGTTGCGGGAGGTCGGGCACCGGGTGAGCGAGGCGGACGCGGGGCCGGCCGACGGGGAGATCGGGCTGGACGCGGTCGAGGCGTGGGTGGCGACGCACCCCGAGGGGGTGGTGTTCGCGGTGTTGCACGGGCCGTGGGGCGAAGGGGGCGGGATGCAGGCGGTGCTGGAGCGGCTGGGCGCGTCGTATGTCGGTACCGGGCCGGCGGCGGCGCGGCGGTGCATGGACAAGGCGGCCACGAAGGCGGCGTTGCGGGAGGCGGGGATCGACACGGCCGACTGGGCGGTGCTTGACGCACCGGGCCCGAGTCCGATCGAGGGCGCGGTGGCGGTGAAGCCGATCGATCAGGGGTCGAGCATCGGGGTGCGGGTGTGTCGCGACGCTGATGAGGTGCCGGGCGCGATCGAGGCGGCGTTTGCGGTGTCGTCTCGGGTGCTGATCGAGCCGGTGATTGAGGGGCCGGAACTGACGGTTGGCGTGCTCGACGATGACGACGGCGTGGGGCGGGCGCTGCCGTTGATTCGCGTCGTGCCGTCGACGGAGGTCGATGGGGTGTACGACTACGCGGCCAAGTATGCGCGAGACGACACGCGGTACCTCGTCGGCGCCGAGGCGGCGGGGTTGAGCGAGGCGACGGCGGCCAGAGCGGTCGAATTGGCCGAGGCGACATACCGGGTGATGGGGTGTCGGCACCTGAGCCGGGTGGACCTGATGGTGGACGGGCTGGGTCGGCCGTGGGTGCTGGAGGTGAACACGCTGCCGGGGATGACCGACCACTCGCTGCTGCCCAAGGCGGCGGGGGCGACGGGACTCGGGTTCGCGGCGCTGTGCGACCGGCTGGCGCGAGCGGCGGCGGCCGATAAAGGTCGGGGGTGAACGCGACGCGGCGGCGCGACGGTATCGGGCGTGCGATACTGTCGGCGTCGCGTCCCGTCGGTCGATGGCGGGGGCTGAGCCGGTGGGACGACGAGGACTCTGCATGCTGAACAGGTGGCGCGACTGGCTGGGCTGGGGCGAAGAAGGCGAGGGCGAGGCGATCGTGCAGCCTGTCGGGGTGGCGGCGACGGCACGCGTGTTGATCGGTTTGGCGGTGGTCGCTGGGCTGGCCGGGGGGTTGTGGTGGGCGGAGCGGGAGCTGGCGAGCTACCACGCGGCGCGGGCGGTTGCGGTCGACGAGGCGGCGGTGGTGGAGCTGGCGGATCGTCCGGCGTGGATGTCGGGGGCGGTGGAGCGTCGGGTGACGGGGGTGGCGGCCGAGTGGGCCGAGGCGTCGTGGACGCGGGGCCGGGGGCTTCGGCTGGCGGCGATGGCGCTGGCGGAGGAGCCGTGGGTGGCGTCGGTGCGGGAGGTGAGCCGGGCGACCGACGGGCGGGTGGTGATCGAGGCGACGTATCGCCGGCCGGTGGCGTTGGTGCGGGGGGCGGACGCGTATCGTCTGGTAGACGCGGCGGGGGTGCGACTGCCGGGGCTTTACGCGGCGCAGCAGGCGGAGCGGGTGGGGCTGCCGATCGTGGTGGGCTGCGTGGAGCGGCCGCCGGCGCCGGGGCAGGCGTGGGGTAGCGAGGCGTTGCGGGGCGGGCTGTCGTTGATCGCGTGGGTGTCGGGCGAGGTGTATGCGGATCAGATCGCCGCGTTCGACATCGGCGGGCGCGACGCGCGGGGGCGGGTTCGGCTGGTGATGCAGACGGTGAGCGGCGGGCGGGTGACGTGGGGCCTGCCGCCGGGCTCGGAGATGGCGGTGGAGCCGATCGCCGCCCGCAAGCTCGAGGCGGTGCGTCACGTGCACGAGGAGCTGGGCTCGATCGACGCGGGGGGCCAGACGGTGGACGTGACGGGCGCGCAGATCGCCGTGACGCGCCAGCCGACGCTGTGAGCCGAGCCGCGGGCTTACGATGAGGCGATGAGCGTGGGCGTGCGATCGATGCGGCTGAGCGTGGGGCGTCCGCGGCCGGTGCAGTGGGTGTCGCTGATGACGTCGCTGTGGCTGCTGGGCAGCTGGACGGTGGTGTTGGTGCGGGACTCGCCGCAGCCGGCGTCGCGGTGGATGCTGGGGGCGATGGCGGCGTGGCTGTGGCTGGTGTGGCCGGTGTGGCGGCTGAGCGTGGCGGGGGCGGGGGACGGGGGGCCGCGAACGGTGCGGGGGGGCGTGGCGTGGTCGGCGCTGATCGAGTGGGCGTGCGTGGGGCTGGTGCTGCAGGCGGCGATCTGGCCGCTG
>JBCBUE010000148.1:0-2475 GCA_039818285.1 Planctomycetota bacterium
CACGAAGGACATCCCGCGCGGCGGCGGCCGCGTCTGGCCCGCCGGCACGCCCGTCCACCGCGTCTTCCGCCAGGACCTCCTCGACGGCCTGATCGCCGACGACCGCTACGACGTGATCGCCGGCGACGACCCCCGCCCCGTCGTGCCGCCGCTGAAGGAGGGCCAGACGTACGAGATCACCGCCGACGGCAACGGGCGCACCGAGTCGGTCCGAGCCGTTGACATCGCCCGAAGCGTGGTCGGTTCGTTGGACGCCGCCGTGCTCACCCAGCCGAGCCCACCCGCCGACCTCGCGCTCGACCGTTCCACCGGCGACCCCGACCCGGAGACGGGCGACGTGCCCGAGCCGGGGGATTGATCCACACCATTCAACACGGAGACGCGGAGAACGCCGAGCCACCCATGGACACCAACAGTTATCCCGAAGACGACCCCTACGCCGAGGGAGTCGAGGCGTACCACAGCGGCTTCGACGACTCGTCGAACCCCTACGGCATCCGTACTCCCGACCACCTGGCCTGGAACGACGGCTGGAACGCCGCCGCCGCTCTGGATGACGAGGGCCTCGAAGACCACCTTCACGAACGCGACGACTGACCCGCGCCATGACGTTCCCCCTCGCCACGCTCGACGACCTCAAGGCCGAGCTGTCGTTCGACCACACGCAGAACGACGCGCGCCTGACCGGCCTGCTGCTCGACGCCACCGCGCTGGCCGAGCAGCTCGCCGGCCGGCCCGAGGGGGGGCTGCGCCGCGTCGCCGACCGCGTCGAGTTCCCCGCCTCGCCGTCGGGCCGGCCGTCGTCGTACTCGATCTACCTCCGGCTGGACCTCGCGCCGATCGAGTCGATCGCGTCGGTCGTTCAGTTCTACGACACGACGCCCGACGCCGACTTCGACGACGCGGTCGCCAACGCCACCGACGCGCTGCTGGTCGAGGACACCGACTACGTCGTGGACGACGCCCGGCAGGGGCGGTTGATCCGCTGCGACCACGACCGCTTCGCCCACGGCCCCCGATGGCTGCGCGTCGTCTACACCGCGGGCTACGCCGATCCGTCGTTGACGCCGGGCCAGGACGGCCTGCCCGCCGCCGCGACCCGCCCGCCCGCCGACCTGCAGCGCGCGATCGTGCGGCAGGCGGCGCTGTGGTGGACCCACCGCAACACGGCCGGCTTCACCAACGTCTCCGGCGGCGGCGGCGGCGGTCGGGGCGCGGGCTCGTCCTCGATCGACGCCGACCTCGTCGCCGACGCGCTGCCCGCGCTGCGGCGCGCGGCCCACGCCTTGCGGAGGCCGTCGCTGTGAGCGCCACCGTCGCTATCGGGCTGACCGACGCGTCGCGTCGCGTGATCGACCAGTGGTCGGGGGGGCCGCAGCGGCTCGCCGCCGCCGTCGCCGACGGGCTGCAGCGCGTGCTGGTCGACCTCGAGAACCACGTCAAGACCCAGGCCTTCGCCGGCTCGCCCTCGCCCGGCGGCGGGCGGGTCGGCACGCGAACGGGCAACCTCCGCCAGGCGGTCTCGCACCGCCAAGACTCGCCGACCTCGGGCGTCGTCGGCACGACCACGGGGCCTACCTCCGCCTACGCGCGCACGATCCTCGGGCCGGGCCGCACGACCATCACGCCGCGCCGCGCCAAGCACCTCTGGGTGCCGGTGGCGAGCAACCTCACCCGCACCGGCCGCGTGCGGCTGACGCCGCGCGAGGCGATGCAGGTGCCGGGCCCGCGCGGCGGGCGTGCGCTTCGGGTGTTCCGCTCGGCGGCGGGCAACCTGGTCGCGGTGCTGCCGGGCCGCGGGGTGATGTTCGTCCTCAAGGACCGCGTCGAGATCGAGGGCACCGACGCCCTGGCGCGGCTGGCCACCGAACGCGCCGACGTCTCGGCGCGGCTTCTCGAGACGCGCATCAACGCCGCGCTCGACCCCTCGGCGGGGGGTGAGCGGTGAGCCAGGACGCCCTCAGCGAGATCCTCGTCGCGTTCCAGCGCGTCATGCACGACGCCATGGCGAACACGGCGGGCGTGAACCCCGCCGACCCCGTCCGCGTCGGCTACTGGCCGGACAACGACCTGCACAACGCCACCGGCGCGGTCGCCCAGGTGATCATCGACGGCGAGGTCAACTCGATCGAGGGCGACACCAAGGACCAGTACACCGTGCCCGTCTCGACGGCGATCATCGCCCGGCTCGACCTCACCTCGCCCAGCTCGCAGCCCTCCGGCCTGCTCGCGCTCAACGCCGCGTGGTTCACCGTCCGCCGCGCCATCAAGCGGGCCTACGCCCGACGCGCGACCGAGGCCAACCCCTTCACCCCGTTTGCCCCGCTGAAGATCGGCGGCGCGACGCGGCTGACCTACGGACGCCACGACCAGCTCGCCGACTTCTCGTCCATGGCCTCGACCTGGACCGTCACCTTCGCCGCCGACCCCGACACCGACCGCGCCGTCAAGCAGCCGGGGGGGGGGGGGGGGGGG
>JBCBUE010000149.1:0-2427 GCA_039818285.1 Planctomycetota bacterium
GGCCCCGTAGAGCTTGGAGTTGGCCGAGCCCTCGCCGGTGAAGCCGCCCACGTACAGCCCGAAGAGCTCGACGAGCAGGGTCCAGCCGATGGCCGCGACGGTCGCGCCGATCGCCGCGCAGCGCAGGGACACCTTCGCCGTCGGCAGCAGCACGTACATGGCCAGCAGCACGAACCAAGTCGTGATCAGCGGGCTGAAGGTGCTCCCCAGCCACGTGAAGAACCAGCCGACAAAGCCGATCTGCTCGGCGGTCTCGGTCAGCGTGTCGAGCATGAGGTAAGGCTTGAGCGATTGGCTGACGACCTGGCCCATGGCGAGCACAAGGGGCGCGAGGACGATGACGGTGAAGTACATCGGGATGCGGAGCTGGATCGGTCGGGCGGCGTCGGTGCCGTAGATGCGGTTGAAGCTGCGCTCGATGGTCGCGAGCAGGGCCGTCGCGCCGTAAATGAAGAACGCCACGCCGACGACGCCGATCGAGCCGAAGCTGATGCTCTTGAGCTGGGCGATCCACGACTCGATCTGCGTACGCAACGCCTCGCGGGTCTGCTCGAACTCTTCCTGGCGGCCAACCTCCTCGCCCCCGGCCGCGTCGGCCGGCAAGACAACATCAATCGGCTCCTCGGGGTCGGCGAGAGTCACCCCATCGGTCGGCGTTGCTGGCAAGGCCCCGTCCACCGACGTCGGCGTCTCTTGGTCGACCGTGATCGGCGCGTCGCCGTCGTTGGCCGCTTCGGGGTCGAAGGAGCGGATGATGTAATCGACGGTGCCATCGGTGATCTCGTCCAGCCGGGTGTCGGTCATGAAGACCCGGGCGACGACGAGCATCAACGCGATCGTCGGCAGCAGCGAGAACAGCGTGTGATAGGTCAGCGCCGCCGCCATCTGGCCCGCGCGGCAGACCGACAGCTGGCGGGCGCAGTAGAGCGTCAGGCGGATGCTGAAGCGGACCGTCTTCTGCAGGCGGTTGAGTTCGCTGGCTTCGCGGGCGAGGAGCGCGTTGCCCTTGTCCTTGATGTTGCTGATCACGCCCATGGCCGGAGTATCGTCGCAATCGCTCGTCGAGGCGACCCCCGGGGTTATCCCTCCCGGCAGAGATCGGCATTTTCCTTGCGATCGATGCGGCCCAGGGCCGTCGCCAACAGCTTGGCGCACCCGTCGAGCGTGTGGGCCGGCTCGTGCGGACGGACCGAGATGACCAGGTCGTAGCCGGCGGGGAGGTCGTGCTGGTTGAGGCGGATGGCCTCGCGGATCAGGCGTTTGACGCGGTTGCGGGCCACGGCGTTGCCGACGCGGCGGGGGACCGACAGGCCGACGCGGTTGTGGCCGAGCCCGTTGGGACGGGCAGCGATCGTCAGCGGCCCGGCCGAGCGCCGAACGCGGTGGCTGAAGACGGCGGAGAACTGGCGTCGCCCGGTCAAACGGAAGCGACGCGGGTAAGTGAAACGCGGCTTGGGCGCGGCGTCGGTCACTGCTCGAGCAGCCGTTGGTAGTGACGGATCAGACGCGAGCGCGACAGCAGGCCGCGCACGGTCATCGTCGCGTCAACCACGGCCAAGGACGCGACGTCGTGCTGGCTGAACTTGTCGAGCACCTGGTCGAGCGTCTCGCCGGGCGAGACCGTCGGCAGGTTGGTGCGGGCGAGCTCGCCGCAGATCATCAGCGGGATCGCCTCGCGCTGCAGCAGCGTGGTGCGCAGGTCCTGGCCGACGATCATGCCGGTGTAGTGATCGCTGTCGTCGCAGACGACGAAGTCCGTCGCGGCGTAGTCCTCGAGCAGCTCGACCAGCCGCGACGCCGGCTCCTCGGGGTGCAGGATCACGGCCGGCTGCAGGGGGACGTCGTCGACGACGAGCCGGCGGAGCAGGGTCATGTCGGCGTTGGAGCCGTGCCGCACGCCCATGTCGCGCAGGACGCTGGTGTAGAGCGAGTCGCGCTTGAGGGCCTGGGCGACGGTCATCGCGAGCACGGCGACGAGCATCATGGGCAGGATGACCTTGTAGTCGCCGGTGAGCTCGAAGACGAGCAGGTAGGCCGTGTTGGGGCAGTGGGCGACGGCGGCGATCATGCCCGCCATCCCGGCGAGCGCGTAGGCCGCGGGGTTGGCGTCGGGGTACAGGCCGGTCTCGCGCAGCACCACGCCGAACGCCCCGCCGAGCACCGCCCCGAGGAACAGCGACGGCGCGAAGAAGCCGCCCGCCCCGCCCGAGCCGATCGTCATCGCCGTGCCGATCGCCTTGGCGACCAGCAACGCGAGCAGGATGATCACGGTCACCCGCGCAGTGAGCACCACGCCGTCCTGCGTCGTCGCCGCGCCGTCGATCGCGGCGATCAGCCCGACGCCGTAGGTCGCCGGGTCCAGCAGCACCTCGATCACGCGGTAGCCGTTGCCGAAAAACGGCGGGGCCTGCAGCGTCGGCGCCACGG
>JBCBUE010000150.1:0-2402 GCA_039818285.1 Planctomycetota bacterium
CGCCACCGCAGACTCATCAACGGCCCCTCGGGGTTCATCAGCACCACCTCCGCCGGCTCCGGCGGGTCGAGCAGCACCGTCGGCCTCACCGCCGCCAGCGCCGCGTCCCCCAACGCCTCGCTCGCCTCGATCAACCACCCCCCCGCCGCCTCGTGCTGACCGTCCCCCGGCCCCAGCTCGCCACCCAGCCAGCCCCAGTCCGGCGCCTCCACCTCGGCCTCGATCTCACGACCCTCCGCCGACACCCCCCGCGCCCACCACCGCCCCTCACGCTCAACCATCGACATCACCTCTCCCATCACCCCCGCCCCGCGCATCGCCCCCCGCACCCCCGACACCCGCTGCACCGACGCCTCGCTCACCTCCACCCACCACCCCGCCCGCTGCGCCCGCCACGACCCCGGCCACACCCCATCCCCCGGCTCACCGATCCGCAGCACCCCCTCCGTCGCGATCAACCGACGCTGACGCCGAGCCTCCTGCAACGGCAGCACGATCGCCGACACCATCGCCCAGTCACCCGCCCCCTCCGCCAGCCGCAACGCCTCCAGGCACAGCAGCTCGCAACCCACGTAATCGCGATCCACCAGCACACGGCTCGCCCGCTCCATCACCTCATCGATCGCCGGCCCGTCCGCCATCGCCGCAGTCTACGCCCAACCCGCTCACGCCCACCAGATCAGCAACGGCAACGGCACCGCCACAAACAACGCCGTGTTCACCACCCACAGGTTCGCCGACAGCCGCGCGTCCAGGTGGAACATGTTCGCCACCATCACGCTCATCAGCCCCGTCGCCATGAACGACTCGATCCACAGCATCCGCGCCAGCAACCCCTCGACCGGCGCGAACGTCCACTGCGTCAGCCACAGCAACGCCCACGTCCCCAGCGGGAACGCCACGTACTTCGCCGACGCCAGCGTCAGGTGCTCGCGCCACGGCGTGAGCATCCCGCGCGGGTGCAGGTTCATCCCGATCCCGAACGTCGCGCCAAACGCCCCCGCATAGATCAGCACCTGCACCCACCACGCGTCGAGCAGCCTCTCCGGCGCCGCCGCCGCCGGCACGACCGTCGCGCCCAGCGCGTTCAACGCCAGCCCCGCCCCGCCCGCATAAAGCGGCATCGCCCGCACGTCCCAGAAACTCTTCAGCACCAGCCGCCACACCGCGTGCCCCGTCGACGCCGGCCCGAAGTGGCTCGCCAGCGGATACAGGATCGGGATCGCCGCGATCTGCATCACCGTCACCATCGCCACCCCCATCGCCAACGCCCGCCCCCCCGCCCCCTGCCCGTCGTCCAGCAGGCAATAACACAGATACGCCCCCAGCGTGAACCCCGTGTTGCTCACCCCCGACGAGATCATCACCACGCCCAGCGACATCCGCGGCAGCCGCATCGCCTTGCCCACCGCCCACGACCACGTCACCCCCACCCCGATCAGCACCGTCGGAAACACCGCCAACCAGACCAGCGACGCCTCCAACGGCACCGCCCACACGCACAAGAAATTCATCGACGCCCACAGCACCGCCACCGTGAACGTGTGCAGCCCCCGGCTGAACCCCGGGCTCAGCCAACCCCGCCGACGCGCGACGTAGCCCGACACCAGGCACGCGGCGTTGAACGCCGTGAAGATCAAAAACTGGGTTGTCGCGGGGTCCATCAGCCGTCGCCCGTCGGTTCGACGCCGCCCACGAACGCCGCGTAGATCGCCCGCACCGCCGCCGCGTAGTCCCCGTCGTCCACGCCCACCGTGATGTTCAGCTCGCTCGACCCCTGATCGATCATGCGGATGTTCACCCGCGCCTCGGCCAACGCCCCGAACAGCTTGGCCGCCATGCCCGGCTTGCGCTTCATCCCCCGGCCCACCGTCGCGATCAGCGAGATCGACGGGTCAAACGCCACCTCGTCCGCGTCCACCGCCGACGCCAGCTCCGACACCAGCGCCTCCCGCGAGATCGCCGCCGACGCCCCGTCAAAATAACCGTCGTCGATCACCAGCGTCATCGTGTCCACGCCCGACGGCATGTGCTCGAAGCTGATCTCGTATCGGTCCAGCACGGCCAACGCCCGCATCCCCAGCCCCACCTCCGCGTTCATCATCGCCTTCTCGATCGTGAACGCCGTGAACCCGCTGCGCCCCGCGATCCCCGTGATCTCGTACACCGGCTCGGCCTTCGGGTCCGCCGCCGCCACGATCCACGTCCCCGGCGCCTCCGGCTCCAGCGTCGACAGGATCCGCACCGGGATCCCCGCCGACCGCACCGGAAACACCGCGTCCTCGTGAAGCACCCGCGCCCCCGAGTAGCTCAGCTCCCGCAACTCCTTGTACGTCACCACCTCGATCGGATACGCGCCCGGCACCACCCGCGGGTCCGTGATCAACAACCCCGGCACGTCC
>JBCBUE010000151.1:0-2025 GCA_039818285.1 Planctomycetota bacterium
GACTTGCGGCCAATCGATCGACGCATCGCCGAGTCGGTCGCGTCGTCGGGGGGGCGCGTGGTGGCGTTGATTTTTGCCGAGGCGGAGATGCAAGAGGGGTTTGACGCGTGGGGCGGGCTGCGGACGGACTGGTGGGCGGGGCGAGCGACGGGGTTGGATCGAGCGTCGGTGCGTCGCGTGCCGCGGGTGTCGGATCAGGGGGCGGCAGTGGTCGAGGCGATCGATCGGTTGATCGACGAGCCGGGGGCGGCGTTGGCGAGTACGTCGGACGTGACGGTCGGGCTGGGGGACGAGTCGGTCGCGGCGGGCGTGTCTCGGGCGATCGAGGTCGCGAGCGGGGGCGCGGCGCGGGGGCGATCGGCGGCGGCGCACGCGTGGGGGGCGTCGGTGGTGGGCGTGTTGATCGAGTCCGTCGCGGCTTACGGGGGCGTTCGGCGTCTGACGGACCTGGGGCGGGTGCTGCGTCACCCGGATGTTGAGCGTCGGTTGCGCGAGGTCTTGCCCGAGGCCGAGGAGGCGTCTTTGTCGGGTCGGGCGGCGGCCAGCTGGGCGGGGCGGCTGGCGGCGTTCATCGACGACACGCTGGCGGAGCGGTGGGACGACGGGCTTGCGGCGGACGCGCGGTGGGCGGCGTTGCGGGAGGCTCGGGCCGTGGTCGAGTCGTGGCTGCCGACGGACGCCGAGGCCGAGCATCGGCGATCTTTGGGCGCGTGGGCGCCCCGTGTGCGGGGCCTGATCCGTGGCGTGTACGGCGACGGCTGGTCGCCGCGGTCGGGCGACGAGGCGGATCGGCTGCGGTGGGAGGCGCTCGAGGCGTTGGTGAGTTGTTGGGAGGGCTGGGAGCGGTCGGGCGAGGCGTTGCCGGGGGTGACGTGGCCGGAGGCGTTGCGGCTGACGCTGGCCGAATTGGCGGAGCGATCGTTGACGGTGGCGTCGGGGGACGGGGACGTCGAGTTGGCGGGCTGGCTGGAGTTGGCGCTGGACGACGCGCCGGCGGCGGTGGTGTGCGGGGTGACCGAAGGGGTGATCCCGTCGGGCGGCGTGGCCGACGCGTGGCTGCCGGACCGGCTTCGGGGTCGGCTGGGCCTGGTCGACGCGCGGCGGCGCTGGGCGCGCGATGGGTACCTGATGAGCGCGGTCGTCGCGAGCCGGGCGGTCGAGGCGATCGTGCCGATGCACGGCGATGACGGCGAGCCGTTGACGGCGTCGCGTCTGTTGATTCAGGGTCAAGCGGGGAGTGATCTGGCTGAGGGGGTGCTCGACCTGTTCGACGACCGCCGATCGGTGCCGGCGGCTCGGCCGATCGGTCGTCACGATGACGCGAACGGATTCGTGGTCCCGCGGCCGCTCGACGCGTGGCCGGCCGACCGGCGTCTGCGGGTGGGCGACTTTCGGCTCTACCTGCAGGACCCGTATCGGTTTTACATCGAGCGCGTCCTGGGCATGGAGACGCAAGAGCGCCGCGCGGCGCTCGAGCTCGACCCGCTGGGCTTCGGGCGGCTGCTGCACCGAGCGGTGGAGGTGCTGGCGTCGCTGGAGTTGTGCTCGTGCGTCGATCCCGGTCGGCTGCGGGACGCGATGATCGCGGCGATGGACCGGGCGATCGGCGCCGGCTATGGCGGCCAGCCGGTCACCGCGGTGCGGGCGCAGCGGGAGGTGATGGCCGGGCGGTTGGCGGTGCTGGCCGAGCGGCAGGCCGGGCTGGCGGCGGATGGCTGGCGGGTCGCGGGGCATGAGGTGGGGGTGACGTGGGGGGTGGCGGTCGAGCACGAGGGCCGGCCGGTGACGGTCACGATCGGCGGACGGATCGACCGCGTGGACGTGCACGAGGACGGGGGCGTGCGGCTGATCGACTACAAGACCGGCGACACGGCCAAGACGCCGCGCGAGACGCACCTCGGCGGCGAGCGCGGCTGGCTGGACCTTCAACTGCCGCTGTACGCCGAGGCGGCGGCGGCGGGCGCGTGGGGCGAGGCGGTCGATCCGTGGTTGAGGCGCATCGGCGAGCCGGCTGAGGTCGAGCTG
>JBCBUE010000152.1:0-1770 GCA_039818285.1 Planctomycetota bacterium
CACTACCTATGATATGATAGACTAGACCAACCCCATACCGGCCGGCGGGGGGGGGGGGGGCGGGGGGGGGCGCGGGGGGGGGGGGGGGGGGGGGTGGGGGCGGGGGGCGCGGGGGGGGGGGGGGGGGGGGCTGGGGGCGTTGCTGGTGTACGTGCCGGCGTACTACCTGAACGCGATCGATCCGGCGTTGACGGGGGTCTTCGGGGCGCTGAACTACGGCGGGCTGGTGCTGACGCTGGCGGGGCTGGCGTGGGGTCAGGCGGCGACGCCGGGGTTCGCGCGGCTGATCGACGAGCCCGGTCGGTTCGGCATGCTGCTGGGCGAGGTCAACGGCGGGCTGATCGTGCTGGGCCTGCTGGGCGCGGCGGCGGCGCTGTTGATCTCCGATCCGGTGGTGGCCCGGGTGTACACGCCCGAGTACGCCGGGCACTCGGGGGCGCTGGCGTGGATCATGATCGGGGCGACGGGGTACAACGTGGTGACGGTCAGCGGGTACGCGGCGATGACGCGGGACCGGGTGGCGTGGCAGCCGGTGTGGCTGGTGCTGGGCGTCGGGGTGGAGGCGGGGCTGATGTGGTGGTGGTTCGACGGGCTGACGCTGTACGGCGCGGGGCTGGCGATGGCGATCGGGGCGTCGACGGCGGCGGCGGGGATGACGGCGATGGCGGCGTGGCCGAGGCGTCGTCAGCCGGGCGTGTCCGGCGACGGCTGAGCGGTGTTGTCGGGGGCGGGGGCGTCGCCGCCGCGCTGCTCGCGCATCATGGCGACGAGCTGAGCGAGCGTCTGGATGCGGCGTTCCTGGACGCTGACGATGGAGAGCAACGCGAAGGTGGTGAGCAGGAAGTAGATGCTGACGCCGAGGGTGAGCATGGTGGCCTTCTCGATGACGAGGACGCGCTCGAGGAAGACGACGGCGTTGGGCCAGATGGCCACGGCGATGAGGGGCAGGCCGGTGAGGACGAAGAGCAGGACGTACCGCTCGTTGAGGCGCTGCTTGCGGAGCGAGCGGAGGGTCAGGCCGATGACAGCGAGGCCGACGGTGAGGAGGATGAGCGTGCGCGGCCAATGGTGGATGAGCTGGTCAAGGACCGCGAGGGTGGCGGGGGGGCTGAAGATCACGGCGAGGATTCCGAAGGGGTGACGGGGTCGGGCTCGAGCAGGGGGGCCGGCCAGGGGCGGCGGACGGTGTCGAGGGCGAGGGCGAAGCTGACCTTGAGGACGTAGAAGACGCCGCGTCGGAGCGGGATGCTGGTTTCGCCGTGGGCGCGGTCGGTCATGACGACGGGGGCCTCGACGACGGTCATGCGGTTGCGGGCGAGCAGGAGGACGACCTCGGGCTCGGGGTAGTCGTCGGGGTACCAGTGGGCAAAGCAGCGGATCGCGCGGCGGCCGGCGACGCGGAAGCCGGAGGTGCAGTCGGTCACGGACGCCCCGCCGAAGGCGCGGATGACCGCGCGGAGGACGCGGATGCCCATCATGCGGCTGGCCGGAGGGCGGTAGTTGCCCGGCGTGTCGTCGAGGAAGCGCGAGCCGATCACAAGGTCGGCCCCCGACTCGGCGAGCGTGTCGATCAACGCGGCGGCGTGCTGCGGGGGGTGCTGGCCGTCGGCGTCGATCTGCATCGCGGCGTCGTAGCCGTGCTCGGCGGCGTACTTGTAGCCGGTCTGCACGGCGATCCCGATGCCGAGGTTGAACGGCAGGCGGACGCAGTGGGCGAAGGCCGGGACGCGGAGGTGCGTGCCGTCGGTCGAGCCGTCATCCACGACGAGG
>JBCBUE010000153.1:0-1668 GCA_039818285.1 Planctomycetota bacterium
GGCGAGGGCGGGCGGCTGATCGATCGGTCGGGGCACGCGTTCATGGACGAGTACGACGAGCGGGGCGACCTGGCGCCCAACGAGGTGGACGCGTCATGACCACCCACCCGCCCGCCACGCCAAGCCGGACCCGCGATCTGCTGCCGGCGATCGACCTGCGCGGCGGCAAGGTCGTCCGCCTCACGCAGGGCGACTACGACCGGGAGACGGCCTATCACGACGACCCGGTGGCGCAGGCACAGGCGTTCGCCGACGCCGGGGCTCGCTGGCTGCACGTCGTCGATCTCGACGGGGCGCGGGCCGGTCACATCGTGCACGGGGAGGTGATCGCCGACATCTGCAAGCGCACCCCGTTGAAGGTGGAGGTCGGCGGCGGGGTGCGCAGCGAGGGGACGATCGACGCGATGCTGCGGGCCGGGGTGACGCGCGTCGTGCTGGGCACGGCGGCGCTGAAGAAGTGGGCGTGGTTCGAGTCGCTGATGGGCAACCCGACATATCGCGGCCGGCTCGTCCTCGGGCTGGACGCACGGGACGGCAAGCTCGCTGTGTCGGGCTGGGAGCAGACGACCGACCGCCTGGCCGTCGATGTCGCGCGGGAGGTGACCGACTGGCCGCTGGCGGCGATCGTGTACACCGACATCGCCACCGACGGCATGCTGACCGGGCCGAACCTGGTCGAGACGCGCAAGCTCGCCGAGGCCACGCACGTGCCCGTGGTGGCGTCGGGCGGCGTCGGCACGCTCGACGACCTCGCCGCGCTTGCCCGCGAGCCCGTCGCCGGCGCGATCGTCGGGCGGGCGTTGTACGAGGGCAAGTTCACCATCGACCAGGCGCTCGCCGCTTACGAGGGTTCCCCCGATGTCTGAGAATCACGACCGCAATCCCTGGCAGGGGTACTTCGACTGGCAGGTCACGACGCTGATGCTCGCCCGCGACCTGCACGAGCCGATCAAGCCCGGCGACGAGACCGCTGCCGAGACGCGGCGCACCGAGATGGAGCACTACGTCGCGCAGCTGACGCGCAACGTCGTGCCGGCCGACCTGTGGTCCTCGCAGCAGTCGTGGCCGCCCGAGGTCCTGCGCGAGATCACGACGACGACGATCCACCACGCGTCGGAGATCGTCGAGCGCGGCTTCGCGGACGCGTCGCAGCGCGTGATGCCGCCGCTGCCCTGATTCTTTATGTCTCTTGGAGTCTGACGATGTCCGTGTTTCGATCCGCTGCGCTGGCGAGGCTGATTGCAGGCGGCCTGTTCTCGATGGGGCTGCCCGCCGCTTCGGCCGAGACCGGCGAGGGGGTGCACGCGTGGGAGGTCCACGACCCGAGCCGCCCGCTGCCGCCGCGCGTGGACGCCGGGCCGGGCCCGAGCGAACCGGCGCCCATCCCGTCGGACGCGATCGTGCTGTTCGACGGCACCGACGCCGACGCGGACCTGTCGGCGTGGTCGTCCGCCAAGGACCCGTGGCCGGTGCACGACGGCTACTTCGAGTGCCCGCCCGAGGGCGGCAACTGGCTGGCCACCGACGAGAAGTTCGGCGACATCCAGCTGCACGCCGAGTGGTACGTGCCGCAGAGCGAGGCCTCCGATCGCAGCCAGGGCCGCGGGAACTCGGGCATCTACCTCATGGGCAAGTACGAGGTGCAAGTGCTCGAGACGCGGGAGAACG
>JBCBUE010000154.1:0-1408 GCA_039818285.1 Planctomycetota bacterium
GGCGAGGGCGGGCGGCTGATCGATCGGTCGGGGCACGCGTTCATGGACGAGTACGACGAGCGGGGCGACCTGGCGCCGCGCGACATCGTGAGCCGATCGATCCTGCAGCAGTGCGCGGCGACGGACACGAGCCACGTGTACCTGGACGTGCGTCACCTGGATCATTTCGCTGAGCGTTTTCCGGGGATCGACCGGACGCTCAAGCGATTCGACATCGACGCGAGGGCCCAGCCGATCCCGGTGCACCCGGCGGCGCACTATCAGATCGGCGGGGTGCGGACGGACGAGACGGGTCGGACGAGCCTGCCGGGCCTGCTGTGCTGCGGGGAGGCGGCGTGCACGGGGCTGAACGGGGCGAACCGTCTGGCGAGCAACTCGCTGCTGGAGGGGTTGGTGATGGGCGCGGCGGTGGGGCGGGCGGCGCTGGAGGAACTGGCCGACGAGAGCCGGGTGCGCGGGCCGATCAAGATCGTCAGCGACATCCCGATCAGCGATCGATCCGAGTTGGACCTGCCGGACGTGCGGTCGAGCCTGCGGTCGGTGATGTGGCGGCACGTGGGGATCGAGCGGGACGGCGACCGGATGACCGAGGTGGAGGACATGATCGCGTTCTGGGCGCGGTACACGATGGACAAGATCTTCGACGACCGGACGGGTTGGGAGGTGCAGAACCTGCTGACGGTGGGCGCGTTGATCACGCGGTCGGCGGTCTGGCGTCGGGAGAGCCGCGGGACGCACCACCGGGTGGACTTCGACACGCCGGACGAGGCGTTCTGCGTGCACGACGTGTGGCGGCGGGGTGACGTGGAGCCGACGACGCGGCCGGTGCTCGGCCAGACCCCGGCGGCGGCGAGGCAGGCGGTACACTCCGGCCCATGACGATGCGTCGCGTCAACCACGCGTGGATCGCCGACACCGCCCGCGTCATCGGCGACGTCACGCTCGGCCAGAACGTCTCCATCTGGTATGGCGCGGTCATGCGCGGCGACGTCGCGCCGATCTCCATCGGCGACGAGACCAACGTGCAGGACAACGCCGTCATTCATGTCGATCACTCGTACCCCAACCGAATCGGGGCGTGCGTCACGATCGGTCACGGCGCGATCTGCCACGGCCAGGCCATCGGCGACGGCTCGCTGATCGGCATGGGCGCGACGCTGCTGGGGAGGAGCAAGATCGGCCGGAATGCGATCGTCGCCGCGGGGGCGCTGGTGCCCGAGGGGATGGAGGTGCCGGACGAGCACGTGGCGATGGGCGTGCCGGCCAAGGTGGTCCGGCCGATCAACGACCGCGAGCGGGGGTACATCGCGGTGCTGCCGCCACGATATGTCGAGGAGGCGGAGATGCACTGGCGCGGCGAGAGCCCGCTGTCGCGGCCTTGGACGCAGAACCCGGCCGAGCACCTGGC
>JBCBUE010000155.1:0-1268 GCA_039818285.1 Planctomycetota bacterium
GTGACCTTTCCCCCTGAACCCGGTCCGTCCGTTATGGGAGACTCCCGACGGCACGGACGCCATCAGGAAGGAAAGATCAAAGATGAGCAGGAAGCGTCATTCGGCCGAGGAGATCGTCAACAAGCTGCGTGAAGCGGATGTGCTGCTGGGCCAGGGGCGGACGGTGGCCCAGGCTTGCAGGCAGCTGGGGGTGGGCGAGCAGACGTACTACCGCTGGCGACGGGAGTACGGCGGGATGAAGGTCGATCAAGCCCGGAAGTTCAAGGAGCTGGAGCGTGAGAACGCCCGGCTCAAGAAGCTGCTGGCCGAGTCGGAGTTGGACAAAGCCATTCTTCGAGAGGCAGCGGCGCTAAAACGCTGAGCCCGACGCGTCGTCGCCGGGTGGTCCGGGAGGTGATGGACCATCTTGAAGTGTCGGAGCGTCGGGCGTGCAAGGTGTTGGGTCAGCCTCGGGCGGTGCAGCGTTACCTGCCGATCGAGCGGGACGACGAGGGGCCGTTGACGAGACGGGTTGTCGAGTTGGCTTCGATGTACGGGCGATACGGGACGCCGAGGATCACGGCTTTGCTGCACGAAGAGGGCTGGCGAGTGAACCACAAGCGAGTGGAGCGGATCTGGCGGCGTGAAGGCTTGAAAGTGCCCAAGAAGCAGCCCAAACGCGGTCGGCTGTGGCTGAACGACGGATCGTGCATCCGGCTGCGGCCGGAGCACAAGGATCACGTCTGGGCGTATGACTTCGTGCAGGCCAGGACGCACGACGGCCGACCGTTCCGGGTGCTGGCGGTCGTGGATGAGTACACCCGCGAGTGCCTGGCGTTGGACGTGGATCGCCAGCTCAAGAGCGACGACGTGCTCGAGCGGCTGGCGTGGCTGATGGCGACACGCGGGGTGCCCGGGCACATCCGTTCAGACAACGGCCCGGAGTTCACCGCGAAGGTCGTGCGTGGTTGGCTCAGCCGCGTGGGCGTGAAGACCCTGTTCATCGAGCCGGGTAGCCCGTGGGAGAACGGCTACGTCGAGAGCTTCAACGGCAAGCTGCGTGACGAGCTGATCAACGGCGAGATCTTCTACACGCTCCGTGAAGCCAAGGTGATGATCGAACGCTGGCGACGGCACTACAACACCAAGCGCCCACACTCCGCCCTGGGATACAGACCGCCAGCCCCGGAAACCATCGATGCTGAGCCGGGCTCCGCTACGCTCCGCCCGCCTCAGCACATTGCCTCCGGTCTACCGTAGACTGTGGACACAACCGTGGGGGAAGGTCA
>JBCBUE010000156.1:0-1233 GCA_039818285.1 Planctomycetota bacterium
TGCGCGTAACCCCGAATCCTGATCCAGCGGTGTTGTGAGTTTTTGGCGATCATCGGGCGTCCCGGAAGGAGCCCGGATCGGATGAAGAAGACGAGATTTACGGACGAGCAGATCGCGTTCGCGTTGCGTCAGGCGGAGCTTGGCGTGTCGGCGGCGGAGGTGTGCCGGAAGATGGGCGTCTCGGAGCAGACGTTCTACCGGTGGAAGAAGAAGTTTGCGGGGTTGGGTGTGGCGGAGGTCCGTCGGCTCAAGCAATTGGAGGAGGAGAACCGCAAGCTCAAGCAGCTGGTGGCGGACCTGAGCCTGGACAAGTCGATGCTTCAGGATGCCTTGAAGGGAAAACTCTGACGCCTGATCGTCGTCGATCGCTGGTGAATTCGGCGACGGCCGCGTATCGGGTGAGCAAGCGTCGGGCGTGCGCGGTGTTGAAGCAGCCACGAGCGACGCAGCGTTACCGAAGCGTGGCGGACGATCAGGCGTACTTGAGGAAGCGGATCCGTGAGATCGCCGAGCGGCACGTGACGTGGGGCTACCCGCGCGTGTGGGTGCAACTTCGTCGCGAGGGCTGGTCGGTGAACAAGAAGCGTGTCTACCGGCTGTATCGCCTTGAGGGCCTGTCGATGCGGCCTCACAAGCCAAGGCGCCACCGGTCGAGTCCGACGCGGCTGGAACGGCCGAAGGCTGAGCGGGCCAATGAGAGTTGGTCGATGGACTTCATGGCCGACGAGCTGTTCGACGGCCGGCGGATCCGGCTGCTGACGATAGTCGATGACTTTACCCGTGAGAGTCTGGCCGTTGAGGTCGGCCACCGGTTCGGCGGTGCCGAAGTAGCGCGTGTGCTGGATCGAGTTGGCCTGGATCGTGGGCATCTACCCGACCGCATCCGCGTAGACAACGGCACGGAGTTTACAAGCCGGCGGTTGGACCAGTGGGCGTACCTCCGGCAGGTCCGTCTGGACTTCAGCAGGCGTGGAAAGCCGACGGATAACGGTCTGATCGAAGCCTTCAACGGTCGGCTGCGTGCCGAGTGCTTGAACACGAACTGGTTCCTGAGCCTGGCCGACGCCCGCGAGAAGGTCGAAGCCTGGCGTCGCCACTACAATCGAGACCGTCCCCACAGCGCCTTGGGTTGCCTGGCCCCCGAGGAGTTCGCTGCATCATCGAGCCAGGCTAGCCTGGCTCGATGATGCAAAGACTCGCACAACAACTGGTACTGAAACGGGTGTAGGCGCA
>JBCBUE010000157.1:0-1019 GCA_039818285.1 Planctomycetota bacterium
TGATCTAACCATGGCCAGGGTGAAGCTTAGGTGATACTAAGGGGAGGTCCGAACCGACTGATGGTGAAAAATCAGCGGATGAGTTGTGGTTAGGGGTGAAATGCCAATCGAACCCGGAGCTAGCTGGTTCTCCCCGAAATGTGTTGAGGCGCAGCGGTAGCGATTATAGCAGGGGGGTAAAGCACTGATTCGGTGCGGGCTGCGAGAGCGGTACCAAATCGAGTCAAACTCTGAATACCCTGTGAACACGCTGCCAGTAAGACGGTGGGGGATAAGCTTCATCGTCAAGAGGGAAACAGCCCAGACCACCAGCTAAGGTCCCAAAATTGATGCTCAGTGGCAAAGGAGGTGGGAATGCCGAGACAACCAGGAGGTTTGCCTAGAAGCAGCCATCCTTGAAAGAGTGCGTAATAGCTCACTGGTCAAGCGTTCCTGCGCCGAAAATGAACGGGACTAAGCATCATACCGAAGCTGTGGACTTGCAATGCAAGTGGTAGGGGAGCGTTCCGTGTTAGTGAGAAGCATTAGCGAGAGCAGATGTGGACGAAACGGAAGTGAGAATGTCGGCTTGAGTAGCGAAAACATTGGTGAGAATCCAATGCCCCGAAACCCTAAGGGTTCCTTCGGAAGGCTCGTCCGCGAAGGGTTAGTCGGGACCTAAGGCGAGGCCGAAAGGCGTAGTCGATGGACAACGGGTTAATATTCCCGTACCGGTGCTGGATTGTGCAGGGGGACGGAGAAGGCTAAGTCAGCCGGGAGATGGTTACCGGTTTAAGCATACGAGGTGTTGAGGAACGGCGAAAACGTTCTGAGCTGAGTTGTGAATACGAGTGGATACGTCCGCGAAGTGACTGATGTCAAGCTTCCAAGAAAAGCCCTAACCACGTTAATTCAGTACTGCCCGTACCCGAAACCGACACAGGTAGGGTAGTTGAGAATACTAAGGGGCGCGAGATAACTCTCTCTAAGGAACTCGGCAAAATGGCCCCGTAACTTCGGGAGAAGGGGTGCCACCGCGA
>JBCBUE010000158.1:0-997 GCA_039818285.1 Planctomycetota bacterium
CAATCAGTTACAACAAATCGGGCTAGAATTTTTAAACGCTACGAATATCACTCAAATTTTTGCCAAAGCGCTGATCGACTTGGGCGACAACCTGCCGACCGTGATTAGTGGTCTAACTGCGCTCGCGAGTGTTATCGGTGTGAGACTTGCAGCGATTGCAATTCCGGCCGCGATTAGCGGATTGGCTGCGCTTGGTGTGGCGATAATCGCGAATCCTATTACAGCATTTGCAACAGCTATTGTTAGTGCAGGAGCGGTGCTTATTGCATTTCAGGGGCAACTCGCGGATCTGGGCGGGAACTTTACTGAGTTGAGTGATACGGTTGGTGCAATCGCGTTTCTAATAGGGGATTCATTTTCCGCTTTGCTTGACGGTATTAATGCACTGCTGCCCGCAAATGCTCAACTAACAGCGAGCTTTGATAGTGCCGCGGGGGTGATTAATTCCGCGCTTTTAGGGTTGGTTGCGGTAGTTGACGTGGTACGGGCGTCGTTTCTTGCGAGTGTGGCTAGTATTGAGGCGGCTTGGAATAATTTTCCTGCTGCTCTGCGTGAAATAGGGACTCGCGCCGCAAACGGACTACTTGCAACGATTGAGTTTGCAGTAAATGGTGCAATACGTCTTATAAATCAGCTACCAGGGGTTGGTTCGCCTTTTCCGACGATTCAGATACCGCGCTTTGAGTTACCTGATAACACGCCGGTGGCTGATGCATTTAACAGAGTGCTAGAGCGGCAAACAGGGTTTTTAAGAGAACGGGTCCAAGGCTCTCTTGAAGATGCACGTGCACTAAGGCTGCGTAACACTGCAGAAACGCAATCCAGTATTACGACCGAACGCGGAACACGTCTTGTCAAAGCAAATACCGATGAAAAAAAGAAACTGACTCAAGCGCAGCGCGATGAGCAGCGCGTACTTGATTTGACAAGACGTGTTCCGCGTTCGGTCGTAATACTGGATTGCGTTTCTGCAGTGTTACGCAGCCTTAGTGCACGT
>JBCBUE010000159.1:0-819 GCA_039818285.1 Planctomycetota bacterium
CTGGAAAGACACAAAAAAGACACCAATGTTTATGTGTCTTTCCAGTCCAAGCAATAAACAGGTGACGATTAATCACCTACCTATCTCTCAAACTGGCTCAAACTACCTGACAGAGCTCTTTTTGTTGCTATGCAGTTTTCAAGGTTCTGTTGCTGACGTACTAGACCTCAGCAGATTACTCGCCTATGAGCAATTTGCTAATTTCTCTCACTCAACACCCGTTCTCTGGCTTCAAGTTTTATCTGGTGGAGGTAAGCGGACTCGAACCGCTGACATCCTGCTTGCAAAGCAGGCGCTCTACCAACTGAGCTATACCCCCACCAGTGGGCCATCCTGGACTCGAACCAGGGACCTCACCCTTATCAGGGGTGCGCTCTAACCACCTGAGCTAATAGCCCATCTGCTCGACAGTCCTTGAAAGCCTATATAACTAAGTCCCGAACGACCTAGAGTGACCATTAACTCCCTGACTCTATAAATTCTAGTCAATCAAGTTATGGGTAGGTCTCCCTGAAAGGAGGTGATCCAGCCACACCTTCCGGTACGGCTACCTTGTTACGACTTCACCCCAGTCATCAGCCCTGCCTTCGGCATCCCCCTCCTCGAAAGGTTGGGGTAACGGCTTCGGGCGTGGCCAACTTCCATGGTGTGACGGGCGGTGTGTACAAGGCCCGGGAACGTATTCACCGCAGTATGCTGACCTGCGATTACTAGCGATTCCTCCTTCATGCAGGCGAGTTGCAGCCTGCAATCTGAACTGAGCCATGGTTTATGGGATTAGCTCACTATCGCCAGTTGGCTGCTCTTTGTCCATAGCAT
>JBCBUE010000160.1:0-799 GCA_039818285.1 Planctomycetota bacterium
CCCCAAATCATGGCTAAGTGTGAAAGCATGTAGATACCCCAAAACAACCAGGAGGTTGGCTTAGAAGCAGCCATCCTTTAAAGAAAGCGTAACAGCTCACTGGTCTAAATAAGGGGTTCCGCGCCGAAAATGTACCGGGGCTCAAGCCATACACCGAAACTGCGGGTGCATCTTATGATGCGCGGTAGCGGAGCGTTCTGTAAGTCTGCGAAGGGATACCTGTGAGGGGTCCTGGAGATATCAGAAGTGCGAATGCTGACATGAGTAACGATAAAGCGGGTGAGAGACCCGCTCGCCGAAAGTCCAAGGGTTCCTGCGCAACGCTAATCGGCGCAGGGTTAGCCGGCCCCTAAGGCGAGGCCGAAAGGCGTAGTCGATGGGAATGCAGTTAATATTCTGCAGCTTGGTGGTAGTGACGGATGCAGTGTGTTGTATCTCCTTATTGGATTGGGGGTGCAGCGAATGTGTTCCAGGAAATAGCTCCACCTTATAAACCGTACCCGAAACCGACACAGGTGGACTGGTAGAGCATACCAAGGCGCTTGAGAGAACTATGCTGAAGGAACTCGGCAAAATGCTCCCGTAAGTTCGCGAGAAGGGAGACCTCTTTGTGGGCAACCACGAGGGGGTGGCACAGACCAGGGGGTGGCGACTGTTTATCAAAAACACAGGGCTCTGCGAAGCCGCAAGGCGACGTATAGGGTCTGACGCCTGCCCGGTGCTGGAAGGTTAAGAGGAGGTGTGAGAGCACCGAATTGAAGCCCCAGTAAACGGCGGCCGTAACTATAACGGTCCTAAG
>JBCBUE010000161.1:0-791 GCA_039818285.1 Planctomycetota bacterium
TTGCCTAAGTTGTTGTGAGGATAGGCGTTTTTGGGGTCGATTTGGATGGCCTGTTGGTAGGCCTCAATGGCCTTGTCATAGTCCTGTTGGTCGCTGTAGACAAGGCCTAAGCCATTGTGAGGATAGGCGTTTTTGGGGTCGAGTTGGATGGCCTGTTGGTAGGCCTCAATGGCCTTGTCATAGTCCTGTTGTTCGCGGTAGACAAGGCCTAAGCTATTGTGAGGCGCGGCGAATTTGGGGTCGATTTGGATGGCCTGCTGGTAGGCCTCAATGGCCTTGTCATAGTCCTGTTGTTCGCGGTAGACATTGCCTAAGTTGTTGTGAGGATAGGCGAATTTGGGGTCGAGTTGGATGGCCTGTTGGTAGGCCTCAATGGCCTTGTCATAGTCCTGTTGGTCGCGGTAGACATTGCCTAAGTTGTTGTGAGGATAGGCGTATTTGGGGTCGAGTTGGATGGCCTGTTGGTAGGCCTCAATGGCCTTGTCATAGTCCTGTTGGTCGCTGTAGACAATGCCTAAGCCATTGTGAGGCGCGGCGAATTTGGGGTCGAGTTGGATGGCCTGTTGGCAGGCCTCAATGGCCTTGTCATAGTCCTTTTGGTCGCTGTAGACATTGCCTAAGCCATTGTGAGGCGCGGCGAATTTGGGGTCGAGTTGGATGGCCTGTTGGTAGGCCTCAATGGCCTTGTCGGACAGCTTAAACTCATTTTGAATTGCCCCTAGACCATACCAGGCGAAGCGATTCTTAGAATCTAATTCGGTTGCCAATGTAAATGCTTGTTTGGCAGTCTC
>JBCBUE010000162.1:0-755 GCA_039818285.1 Planctomycetota bacterium
TTCGCTACCTTAGGACCGTCATAGTTACGGCCGCCGTTCACCGGGGCTTCGGTCGCTAGCTTCATCCGAAGACTGACCAACTTCCTTAACCTTCCGGCACTGGGCAGGCGTCAGCCCCCATACATCGTCTTTCGACTTAGCGGAGACCTGTGTTTTTGGTAAACAGTCGCCTGGGCCTCTTCACTGCGACCACCTCGCGGTGGCACCCCTTCTCCCGAAGTTACGGGGCCATTTTGCCGAGTTCCTTAGAGAGAGTTATCTCGCGCCCCTTGGTATTCTCAACCCCCCCACCTGTGTCGGTTTCCGGTACGGGTACTGGCCTTCAACACAACTATGGCTTTTCTTGGCACTATCGTTCACCATCCAGGCGTCGTAACGCCCTCCCAATCCAATCAGGGTATGGCTAGTTGTCATGCGTCCCCACGTTGCTCCAACTCAGTAGTCAGGGAATATTAACCCTGTTACCATCGACTACGCCTTTCGGCCTCGCCTTAGGTCCCGACTAACCCTCCGCGGACGAGCCTTCCGGAGGAACCCTTAGGGTTTCGGGGCATGTGATTCTCACACATGTTTTCGCTACTCAAGCCGACATTCTCACTTCTGCTTCGTCCACGCCTGCTTTCGCTAACGCTTCTCTCTACAACAGAACGCTCCCCTACCACTTTCTTAAAAGTCCGCAGCTTCGGTGTATTGCTTAGTCCCATTCATTTTCGGCGCAAGAGCGCTTGACCAGTGAGCTATTACGCACTCTTTCA
>JBCBUE010000163.1:0-731 GCA_039818285.1 Planctomycetota bacterium
GGGTGTTGAACGGCATGAACTGGATGCCGGTGGCGCGGTAGATGCGGTTGAGGCCGACGTGGTCGGCGGCGTAGTCGTACGTCTGGCCGTCGCGTTCGAAGGCGCGGCGGATCTCCTGGACGATGTACAGGCCCGAGATATTTTTGAGGAAGCGAACCTTGCCGCCGACGCCGTACTCGTTGGTGAAGCCGGCGTCGAGGGCGGCGGCGGAGGTGTCGGGGGTGTCGCGCTCGACGCCCATGAGCGACCAGGTGCCCGAAGAGAGGTAGCACCAGTCGGGGCGTTGGCCGGTCGGGATCGGTTCGGCCGGGACGGCGGCGATGGCCGAGGCGGTGTCGTGCGAGCCGGGCAGGACGACACGGAGCGACTCGGGCAGGCCGGTGAGCTTGGCCAGGGCGGGCAGGAGCGTGCCCAGGGGCGTGCCGGGCTCGACGGGCTCGGCCAGGAAGTGCTGGGGCAGGCCCAGGGCGTCGAGGATGTCGGCGGCCCAGCGGGGCTCGTGGGGGTCGAGCATCTGAGAGGTGGACGCGATGGTGCGTTCGTTGGCGAGCTGTCCGGACAGGAAGAAGTGGATCAGGTCGGGCATGAACAGCAGGCGGTGGGCGTTGGTCAGCAGGTCGGGGGCGTGCAGGGCCGTGGCGTGCAGCTGATAGAGGGTGTTGAACGGCATGAACTGGATGCCGGTGGCGCGGTAGATGCGGTTGAGGCCGACGTGGTCGGCGGCGTAGTCG
>JBCBUE010000164.1:0-706 GCA_039818285.1 Planctomycetota bacterium
GTCAGACCCGACACCGCCGCTTCGTGCCCGTCGGCCTCATCTGAGGCCTCCGCCAGCTCGCCCTCGATCCGGGCCAGCTCCGCCGACGCCTCCGACCGCTTCCGGTCGAGCGACGCGAGCGTCTCGGTGAGCTGCTCGGCGCGGCGGCGGTCCGCCTCGATCGTCGCGAGCACCGCCGATCGCTCCCGCTCCACGCCCGCGGCCGACGCCTGCCTCACGCTCAGCGTCGCCTTCGCTTCGGCCGCCTGCTCCAGCACCGCTGCCCTCGCATCTGCCGCGCGCTCCGTCTCGGCCTCGGCCGACGCGAGCCGCGACTCGTGCTCGGCCACCGCCGAACGCTGCTCCGCCTCAAGCTGCTCGAGCTCGTCAAGCCGATCGCTCAGCTCCCGCGCCGACCGCTCATCGCGCTCAAGCGCCTGCTCGGCCTCAGACACCGACCTCGCCGTCATCGCCGCGCGCTGGCCCGCCTGCTCAGCCTCGTGCGCAGCCGACTGGCGATCCGAATCCAGCCGACGCAGACGCTCGCCCAGCTCCTGCCGGCGGATGTCCGCGTCCTGCTTCTCCCGCTCCAGATCGTCCACTCCGGCGACCGCCGCCTCCCGCCGCGATGCCAGCTCGCTCAGCTCGCTCGTCAGCCCGTCGAGACGCTCGCGCAGATCGTGATACAAATCAAACGCGAGCGCCATGCGGATGGCCCGGACCGAGG
>JBCBUE010000165.1:0-699 GCA_039818285.1 Planctomycetota bacterium
GTGGGCGCGTGCCTCCTGGCCCGCGGGCGCGTAGGCGAAGCGCACGCGCAGCCGACCGCCCGCGGCCGGCTCGACCGACAGCGCGTGCGGCGTGTTGGGCGCGGGCAGCACGAGGGCGCCGTCGGCGTCGAAGGCGATGCGCCGCAGCTTGGGCCAGGCCGGCTCGATGTCCGGCACGCCCGAGCAGCCCACGGCGCGGACATAGGCGAAGCGCTGCGTGCCGGGGGCGCCGCCGGTGTAGCGGTAGCCGGTCGCGTCGGCGGCGAGGGTGGCGACCAGCGTGTCGCCGCCGGCGGGCGCCTGGCGGGTCGGCCGCTCGTACACGAGGTACGCCGCGTCGCCCAGCCCGATCTCGGCGTCGAGGTCCAGGGGCGGGCCGAGCACGCCCAGCACGTCGAGCGTCGAGGCGGCGGTGGCGGCGACGGAGAAGACGTCGGGGCTCGGCGACCAGGCCAGGTCGGCGGCGCCCGCGATGGCCCCGTCCGGCGGGCCGTCGTCGGCGGCCGAGACGGCCAGGTCGTTGACGCCGGCGGGCGGGTCGGCGAGCTGCGCCACGGTCTCGGCGAGCGGCGAGACGTTGCCCGCGGCGTCGACGAGCGCGACGCCCACGGGCAGCCGGGCGCAGGGGTCGTCGGAGGCGTAGCGGTACGCGAAGGTCACGGTCGAGGCGCCCGAGCCGTCGGCCTTGTCGCCCAGCGT
>JBCBUE010000166.1:0-676 GCA_039818285.1 Planctomycetota bacterium
CGTCGCCCCATCCCTCGGGCGGCGATGACTTCTCGGCAACCTCTTCGAGCGAGACGCGCAGGTAGCCGTCGTCTTCAAGAAACGCGATGATCGCGCGGCCGATCGACCGGAGCCGCTCGTCGATATCCACCACGCCCCACTGCCGGATCAACTGGTCTTGCAACGCCTCGGTCCGCGCAGGCGTGTTCGCCATCGCTTCGAACTTCGCGTCCGACTCGCCGCTCAGTCTCGAGCGTTGACCGATCTCGTACCCGGGCTCGAATTCTTGCGTCCGCGCGCGTTCGTCGAACGCGTTCTCCGCGGCCTCCGGGTTCGCTTCTTCGAACTAGTCGAGGCGTTCGAAGTCGTCGGCCGCTTCGCCCCCGACGTCCTCGTGTTCGATCCCGTCGCGCTCTTCGGGCTCGACCTCGACCAGATCGAGCGTCGGGTTCGAGCTGAGCTCCTCTTCGATGCGCTGCTCAAGCTCTGCGAGCGGCATCTGCAGGATCTCCATCGACTGGATCATCCGCGGCGCCAGCTTCATCTGCTGGCCCAGCTTCATCTGCTGCCCGGTCTCGAAACGCATGCCGGTCAAAGCTTCTGCCGCCCTTCGATCGCCTCGGCGAGCACCGCCTTGCTGGCGTACTCGATCGAGCTCCCGCTCGGGAGCCCTCGCGCGATCCGGCTGAGCTTCTCG
>JBCBUE010000167.1:0-655 GCA_039818285.1 Planctomycetota bacterium
AGCAGAGCGTAGTGTGACATAACTCCATTCCTCCTTAGTAGGTCCGCCTGCATTGGAGGAGAGGAGTTTTCTGTGAAGCCGGGGTGTGAGGCATCCGGTGGAGAGATCACTAGCGAGAATGATGACATGAGTAGCGACAAACAGGGTGAGAGACCCTGTCGCCGAAAGTCCAAGGGTTCCTGCTTAAAGCTAATCTGAGCAGGGTAAGCCGACCCCTAAGGCGAGGCCGAAAGGCGTAGTCGATGGGAACCAGGTTAATATTCCTGGGCCAGGAGGATGTGACGGATCATGAAGGTTGTTCACCCTTATCGGATTGGGTGGGCCGCTAATTGGTTCCTGGAAATAGCCCTCCATTAGATCGTACCCTAAACCGACACAGGTGGACTGGTAGAGCATACCAAGGCGCTTGAGAGAACGATGTTGAAGGAACTCGGCAAAATACCTCCGTAAGTTCGCGAGAAGGAGGCCCAGTTTCTAGGCAACTAGTGGCTGGGGGCACAAACCAGGGGGTGGCGACTGTTTACTAAAAACACAGGGCTCTGCGAAGTCGCAAGACGACGTATAGGGTCTGACGCCTGCCCGGTGCTTGAAGGTTAAAAGGAGGAGTGCAAGCTCCGAATTGAAGCCCAAGTAAACGGCGGCCGTAACTATAACG
>JBCBUE010000168.1:0-654 GCA_039818285.1 Planctomycetota bacterium
CACCACGCGCGTGCGCCTCCGCCTTCGCGCGCCTCGCGTCAGCGCCGGAGGCACGCACGTGCATGCGCGCGGCCTCGCCCAGTCGCGCGCGCGGCCGCGCGCCTCGCACCTCCTCTCGGCGTCGGCGTCGACGATCACCCCGCGCCCCGCCACCCCCGCACCGTCCACCGCCAGCGCGGTGGTGATGCCCTGCTCGTCCTTGCCCAGCCCCTTGCCGCGCACGTAGCCCATCTTCGCCATCATGCGCTCGGCGGTGGACATGCCCCCTGCGTTGGGCGCGCGCGCGGCGGCGCCAACGGCCTCGGCGCCTGGCCTTGGCGCGCCCGGCCCCGCCCCCCGCCCCGCGCCGAGCCCCGCGCCGGCGGCGCCCATGTCCACGCCTGAGCCCAAGCCCGAGCCCGCGCCGAGCGCCGCGCCCGCTGCGGCCACGGCCTCGATGCGGCCGTCCGCGCCGCCCCCGGCCGCCTCGCGCCACTGCTGGCTCCGCTGCTGTCGCCCCTCCTGCTGGCTGTCCTGCTGACGCGCGACGTCGTCGGCGCGGCGCCTCGCCTCGTCGAGCTCCTCCTGTCTCCGCCGCTTGGCCTCCCGCTCGACCTCCTCCTCGCGAGCGACAGCTCGGGCTCGCCTGCGCGAGGGCGCGCGGGGGGCCGGCGG
>JBCBUE010000169.1:0-623 GCA_039818285.1 Planctomycetota bacterium
GGTTGTCTTTGATCGCGACGGCCGCCGCGACGTGCATCGCCGTCGGGAAGGTGTCGTTCGAACTCTGCCCCATGTTCGCGTGGTCGTTGGGGTGGACGCCACCCTTCTCGACAAACGCCGGATCTTTCGAGTGACCGATCTCCGCTCCTTTGGCAAGGCAGACCAGGTTGGCGATGACCTCGTTGGCGTTCATGTTGGTCGAGGTGCCCGAACCCGTTTGGTACACGTCAACGGGGAAGTGTCTCGCAAGCCCGCCCCGGTCGGCCAGCCCCTCTTCGATTTGTCCGCACGCGGAAACGATGGCGTCGGCGCGGGCATCGTCGAGCTTTCCCAGGGAAGCGTTGGCCTTAGCACACGCGGCCTTGAGCATCGCGAACGCCCGAACCACGCCTTCGTCGCAGGGCTTTCGCGCGGCCTTCGCGTGCTGGACGTGTTTTCCCATGTGGGCGGCTTCGCGCTGGCCGCGCTGGCCAACGGCGCAACGGAAGCCTTGGCGGTGGATGGCTCGCAATCAGCACTCGATCTGGCCGAACGCGGAGCAAAGGCGTCCGGGGTCGGCGATCGGTATGAGCCCCGGAAAGGCGACGCGTTCGACGTGCTGACCGCGTTGAACGGCGCCTCTG
>JBCBUE010000170.1:0-611 GCA_039818285.1 Planctomycetota bacterium
CTTGCCCTGGCGGTCGAGCGCCATCCGCCAGACGTAGTCCGGCCACCGGTACTCGCTGGCGTAGAGCGGGTACCAGAAGCCCGTGTCGTTGGCGATGTTGCCGCTGTGGAAGCCCGACGCGCGGAACATCGCGCCGAACGGCCGGTCGTACCAGCGCGTCTTCGACCCGCCGCGGATCGACACCAGCTGATCCTGCGCCCACTCAGCCCACACCAGGTCGAGGAAGTCCTTCGCGAGCGCACGCAGCTCCTCGTCCTCGGCGTGGTCTTTCAGGTCGTGGATCGACGACACCGTGAACTTCATGTTCCCCTGAGACGCCACCTCGAGGAAGAACCCCTTCTTCACGCGCTCGCGGAGGTACTCCTTCCAATAGGCCGTCCACGCCTCGTAGTGATCCTGCGGCGTGTAGTCCTTGCCGTCCGACCAGTCGGCCCGACCTGGCGGGCCCTTGTAGACGCTGCTGCCGTGCTGATGGTGGAACCAGTAGCCCATGCCGCCGCCGCCGCCTTCGTTGCGGTAGACGCGGGTGGCCGAGGCGGTGCTGTTGATGATGTCCACGCGCTTGTCATCGTCGATGTCGATGAAGCGTGAGGTGGCGAAGTCCACGCTGG
>JBCBUE010000171.1:0-599 GCA_039818285.1 Planctomycetota bacterium
GGCGACTCGGGACCGGCTTCAGTCCAGGCGCACCATCGACGCGTACTCGTCGTACCGCGCGTCGACATCGGCCTTTGTAATCTCAACAAGGCGATCAAGGCTGAAGCTCTCGATGGCGAAGCTGGCGATGATCGTCCCGTGCGCCATCGAACGACGGATCGCATCAAAGGAAACATCGCCGCCCTGGGCCTGGTTGGCCGCGAGGTGGGCCATCATGCCGCCGGCGAAGCTGTCGCCGGCACCCGTGGGATCGACAACCTTCTCAACCGGGAACGCAGGGAGTGCCGCGAGTCCGTCTCGGTGGACGAGCAGGGCGCCGTGCTCGCCCTTCTTGACGACGACGAAGCGCGGGCCGTGCTCAAGGATGTGCTTCGCGGCCGTGACGGGGTTCTTCTTCCCGGTGAACTGCTCGGCCTCTTCGTTGTTCAGCACGAGCCCGGTGACCTTGCCGAGCAGATCGGTCAGCTCGGGCTTGGCGATATCGATCCACAGGTTCATCGTGTCGGCGACAGAAAGCGTCGCGCTGGGGAGGTTGGCGAGCAGGTCCATCTGCACGGCGGGGTGCGAGTTGGCGAGGAAGACCGCCTTCGAGTCCCTGT
>JBCBUE010000172.1:0-594 GCA_039818285.1 Planctomycetota bacterium
CCCCGAGCCACGCCGCCTCCTCCACCGACGGCAGCGCCCCCAGCACCGCCGCCGCCGCCGCCGCCCGCCCCGCGCTGCCGGCCCCCTCGGCCTCCAGCTCCCCGCGCACCGCCGCGAACACCTCCAGCACCCCCAGCGCGTCCCCCGCCGTGGCCGCGTCGCGGAAGCACGACGGCGGCAGCGCCGGCAGCCTCGGGCCGGCCCCGGTGGACAAGCCCCGCAGCGGGACCAGGCCCGCGGGGGGCCTCCACACCGCCGTCGGCAGCGCCACCGCCGCCGCAGCCACCACCTGCACCGCCCCCACCGACGACGACGGCGCGGGCCTCGAGCCCGCAGCGCCGGCGGCCCCGGGGAGGGGGCGGAGGGCCGGCGCGGCGCGCGCCACGACGGTGGAGCACACGCGGCGCAGCATGGGGGGAGCCGTGGCTGTGGCTGTGGCTGTGGCGCGCGAGACGGGCCCGGTGGGGAGGAACGAGGCGTCCGGCACGCTGGCGCCGAGCTGCAGCATGCCGGGCGTGTTGATGTTGTGCATGAGCGTCAGCACGCGATCCTGGCCCGTGACGGGGCAGGGACGGTCCGCCGAGCGACTCGTGG
>JBCBUE010000173.1:0-591 GCA_039818285.1 Planctomycetota bacterium
CCGATACTTCACCCGGTCGAGGTGCTCGCTGCCGCGCCAGTGTTCGAGCAGCAGCGCCCGCGGGCGGCCGTCGACCAGCCAGCGGCCGTGGTGCACGCGGATCCCCTCGGCCGCGAGCGACTCGATCACGGAGCGGAACGCCGGATCGGGCTCCGTCTCGCTGAACTCCACCGCCGCCTGCGCGGGCTCCCACGGGCCGATCACCGTGTACCGGTCGTCCCAATCCGCCACCATCGCAGCGCACTTCGATCGCAGCACCTGGTAAATGCCGCCGAGCTGGTTGCACACTTCCCATGCGCACTCGAAGAGCATCGGCGGCCCGGCCTGCGGATCGGGCTTCGCGACCGCGTCCGGCTCGGGCGTCACGGGCTTCCGTCGGGCCGTGCTGCTGCGCTGCGACGCGCCGATCGTCGTGCCCGCACCGTCGCGCTTCACGCCCGATCGGTCCTCGCCGGGGCGAGCACGGGCAGCGCGAGACTTCGACGTGATGTCATCAGCAGGGCCCGGCATCGCACCACTCTATCGCGCAACCGACAGGCGAGCGACCGACAAGCCTCCGACAAACGACCGACAAACGGCGCAGCGGACACT
>JBCBUE010000174.1:0-591 GCA_039818285.1 Planctomycetota bacterium
CCAGAAACTTGGTAAACCGGTCGATGTCCTCGCGGTAGGCCGTGACGCCGATGCTCTCGTTGCAAGGCGCGGTGCACTGGCCGATGCTCGCGAGCAAACAAGGGCGGAACCGCCGGTTTTTCGGGTCCCCCTCGACGATGTCGAGCTTGCACGTGCGAAACTTGAAGACGCGCTGCAAGATCTGAACCGCCTCGCGCAGCGCCCCAGCGTTCGTGAACGGACCGAAGACCCGCGCGTTGTTGAACAGGGGATCTTTCTCGCCGGTCTTGTCGTCGATCCCGCTCGGGTTCCGCGAGACAAAGACGCGTGGGTAGTCCTCGCGTTGTGTCACGATCAGGTACGGGAACGTCTTGTCGTCGATCAGCCTTGCGTTGTACTTCGGCTTGATGTCCTTGATCAGCCGGTTCTCGGTGAGCAGGGCTTCCCACTCGCCCTCGCAGGTCAGGAAGTCGAACGTGTGGACCTCCTCGAGCAGGTTCTGCTTCGGGAAGCCAAGGTCGGTCGAGGGCACGAAGTAGCTGCCCACCCGATCGGGCAGCGTGCTGGCCTTCCCGACGTAGATCACGACGCCCGAGCCGTCCTTCATCAGGT
>JBCBUE010000175.1:0-586 GCA_039818285.1 Planctomycetota bacterium
GGAGCGCCGGCGCCCGCACCGTCCCGCGGTAGTCGAGGCGCAGCTCGCGCGCGGCGGAAGACGCGCGCGGCGCGGCCGCGCCGGCGACCCAGCCCACCAGAGCGAAGGCCAGCGCCGCCGCTAGGAAGCCCGCGAGCGCGGCCGCGGCGGCGCGCGCGCCCGCGGCGCGCGTGCGCGGGTGCGCCGCCAGGCGCCCCGCCGCCGCCATCGCGTGCTCCATCGGGCGCGAGCGAGCGAGCGAGCGAGCGCAAGTGCGCGCGCCGCGGAGAGGAAGGGGGGTGGAACGCCGGCGGGGTGCCGGCGCGGGTGCGCGAGCTCTTCGCGGAGACGGCGATGGGCGAGAGAGGTCGCGCCACCCCCCGCGACGAGGGGGCGCAGGGCGGGCGCCGCCGCGCGGCCCGCGCGCTCCGTGTGGCCTGCGGCGGCGCGCGCTGCGCGCGCCTCGGCGACCGCGCCGACGCCCTGGGACGCGCGCGCGAGCCGCAGCCACGCGCGCCCGAGCTTGGGGCCCGCCCGCCCCTCCTCCTGGCTGCCGCCGGTGGCGCCGCCGCTCGCACCGTCCGCGTCGGCGCCGAGCCGGCGGTTC
>JBCBUE010000176.1:0-576 GCA_039818285.1 Planctomycetota bacterium
CCTGTTTAAGCTGAACGAATCACACACCCTGAGTTGAACCATGCCCATTCTGGGTGGCGGTGACCTCGGAGATATCCTTGGTGGCGGTGACCTTGGGGACATTCTGGGCGGCGGTGACCTCGGGGACATTCTGGGTGGTGGTGACCTTGGGGACATTCTGGGTGGCGGTGACCTTGGGGACATTCTGGGTGGTGGTGACCTTGGGGACATTCTGGGTGGCGGTGACCTTGGGGACATTCTGGGTGGCGGTGACCTTGGGGATATTCTGGGTGGCGGTGACCTCGGGGACATTCTGGGCGGCGGTGACCTTGGGGATATTCTGGGTGGCGGTGACCTCGGAGACATTCTGGGTGGCGGTGACCTTGGGGATATTCTGGGTGGCGGTGACCTCGGAGACATTCTGGGTGGCGGTGACCTTGGGGACATTCTGGGTGGCGGTGACCTTGGGGACATTCTGGGTGGCGGTGACCTCGGAGATATCCTCGGCGGTGGTGGTAGTGACGGTGGTGGACTTGGGGACATTCTGGGTGGTGACGTCGGTGGCCTCGGGGATATCCTCGGTGGCGGTGACGGTGG
>JBCBUE010000177.1:0-566 GCA_039818285.1 Planctomycetota bacterium
CAGGTCCAGGTCTAGGTACAGGTCCAGGTCCAGGTCCAGGTCCAGGTCCAGGTCCAGGTCCAGGTCCAGGTCCAGGTCCAGGTTCCAGCAACACAGGTCCAGGTACAGGTCCAGGTCCAGGTCCAGGTCCAGGTCCAGATCCAGGTCCAGGTCCAGGTCCAGGTCCACGTACAGGTCCAGGTCCAGGTCCAGGTCCAGGTTCAGGTCCAGGTCCAGGTTCCAGCAACACAGGTCCAGGTCAGGTCCAGGTCCAGGTCCAGGTCCAGGTCCAGGTCCAGGTCCAGGTCCAGGTCCAGGTCCAGGTTCAGGTCCAGGTACAGGTCCAGGTCCAGGTCCAGGTCCAGGTACAGGTCCAGGTACAGGTCCAGATCCAAGTCCAGGTTCCAGCAACACAGGTCCAGGTACAGGTCCAGGTCCAGGTCCAGGTCCAGGTACAGGTACAGGTTCAGGTCCAGGTCTAGGTCCAGGTCCAGGTCCAGGTTCAGGTCCAGGTACAGGTCCAGGTCCAGGTCCAGGTTCCAGCAACACAGGTCCAGGTACAGGTCCAGGTCCAGGTCCAGGTCCAG
>JBCBUE010000178.1:0-562 GCA_039818285.1 Planctomycetota bacterium
TTCCTCTGCGCGCGCTGCGAGATTGGTGCTGCGGCAGGTGGCGGTGCGGTTCTGGCTGGTGGCGTTGAGCCTTTCTTTCTGGTACGGGTGGAGCGGCGTGGTCCTGGTGGTGTCTTCGGTTCCTCTGGGGTAGGCGGCGGCGTCTTCGACGACGGAGTTTTCTTGGCGGCGGCGGCAGTGGCGTCTTTGCGACTTGCGTATTTTGCGGCTGGCTCGGCGGCAGGCGTCTCGTCGGCGGTGTCGGTGGCAGCTGGTGTGTCGTCGGCGGCAGCATCGTCGGCGTCGTCGTCGGCAGCTTCGTCGGCTCGGTCATCGGCAGCGTCAGAGTTTTTATCGTCATCGGGCGGCAAGTGCGGATGAGCGGACGGATCGCGTAGAAAGGGGTTGTCGCGAAGAGCCCGCTGTGCTACTTTCGTCGCTATGAAGCGTTGGACTTCCGGTCGGAGGTCGAACGGCTCGAAGGCACTGCTAATTACAAATCGGCCATCCGGGCGCAGTAAGACGTGCTCTCGAGAATTAATATTGTAGAGGCTCTCTCCTTGGATGGAGATTGGCAACTGCG
>JBCBUE010000179.1:0-558 GCA_039818285.1 Planctomycetota bacterium
CTCATCGAGCTGTTCGGGGGCCCGTCGACGCCCGCGGTCGGGTTCGGCATGGGCGACGTCGTGCTCAGCCTCCTGCTCGACGACCGGGGCCTGCTCCCCCAGGGCGCCGACCTGCTCGACGCGCTCAGCGCCCCCCCGGCGAGCCTGCGCCCCGACGCGTTCGTTGTGGCCGCCAACGACGAGGCCGCCGAGGCGATCCCGGGCGTGCTGACCGATCTCCGCCGGACCACGTCGATGCTGGAATCCTCGGGCGTCGGCCTCCACGCCAGGCGCAGCGCCAAGAGCACACGCAACGTCGGCAAGCTGCTCCGCGAGGCCGCCCAGGCGCACGCCCGCTTCGCGGTGATCCTCGAGTCGCCGGCCGAGGCCAGCGTGAAGGACCTGGCCTCGGGCGAGCAGCGCGGCGTGATCGATGCGCAGCTCTCGAACGGCTCCGCCGGCGAACCGATCGACGCCCGCGTCGAGATCGACGACGTGCCGTCGGGCAGCCACGTGACGCTGCCGATGTTCTGCGACCAGGCGCCGTTTGATGATGTGAACGTCCGGCTTGCGCTCAAG
>JBCBUE010000180.1:0-551 GCA_039818285.1 Planctomycetota bacterium
CGTCGGGCTCGTAGGTGCTTGCGACGTGCAGCTCGTCCATCTGAGCCTGCGCGATCGACGATGGCGCCTCGCACATGAGATCCGCACCCGTTTGTGTTTTGGGGAACGCGATCACGTCGCGGATGTTGTCGGTGCCCGTCAGGTGCATGGTCAGTCGGTCGAGGCCGAACGCGATGCCGCCGTGTGGCGGCGCGCCCGACGCGAGCGCGTCCAGAAGGAAGCCGAACTTCTCCTTTGCGTCGTCGGCGGTCATGCCAAGCAGCTCGAAGACCTTGGCCTGCACGTCCTGCTGATGGATACGGATCGACCCGCCCCCGATCTCCGAACCGTTGCAGATTACGTCGTAGCCCGCCGAGACGATGCCCTCGACACCGTCGATGTCGCCCTTGTCCACGGCGAGGAAGGCCTCGAGCGCCGCGCGTTCCGTCTCGACCAGCCGACGGGCATGGGGCATCAGCCGCTCGCCATCGGGGGTGAGGCGCATGCCCTGGCGGCTGCGCAGGAAGATCGGCCGACCGAGCGTCTCCTCGAGCTTGCGCAACTGCATCGAG
>JBCBUE010000181.1:0-546 GCA_039818285.1 Planctomycetota bacterium
CCGAGATACACGCCCTGACGCTCACGGTCGAGAATCTCGGAGTAGATCTGGCCGGCGGTCGTAAAGTTCCAGCGTGCGAGATCCTGGTCGAGCATGCGCTCGTAGGTGCCCAGGTCCATGTCACACTCGGTGCCGTCTTGGAGGACGAAGACTTCGCCGTGTCGGTAGGGGTTGAGCGTTCCCGCGTCGATGTTGAGATAGCCCTCGAGCTTCACCGGAGCGACGACGAGGCCCTTGTCCTTCATCATCTTGGCCAGGCTTGAGGCGAAGATGCCCTTGCCGAGCCCGCTCATCACGGTCCCGACGACGAAGACATACTTGTGGAAGCCCTTGCGGTAGCCGTCGGGCACCGGGGAGTAGAACTCCGTCGAGGTCGTCGCGCCTGCGGTCGAGGCGAGCAGGTCGGCCGCGAGCGCTGCGTCGGCGTCGTCGTCGATCACTGTGTGGTGCGATCGCGGACGTCCGGTGTCACGTTCCGGACCGGGTGGTTGGCTTGATGCGTTGGGGGAGGCGCCCTGTCGGCCGGGTTGCGGGTTCGACGATGCG
>JBCBUE010000182.1:0-544 GCA_039818285.1 Planctomycetota bacterium
GTTACTGAGTTGCCTCATTCGGAGACCTCCGGATCAAAGCTTGTTTCCAGCTCCCCGAAGCATTTCGCCGGTAACCGCGTCCTTCATCGCTTCTAGATGCCAAGGTATCCACCTTAAGCCCTTATTTTCTTGAATCTGATTTCAAATTTTTCGTCACAAGCCAATTTAAATGTGGAGGTAAGCGGACTCGAACCGCTGACATCTGCCTTGCAAAGGCAGCGCTCTACCAACTGAGCTATACCCCCAATGGTGGGCCATTCTGGATTTGAACCAGAGACCTCACCCTTATCAGGGGTGCGCTCTAACCAACTGAGCTAATAGCCCGTTTTTTATCGACTTAAATCCTAAAACTTTTTATTTAAAAAGGAGGTGATCCAACCGCACCTTCCAGTACGGTTACCTTGTTACGACTTCACCCCAGTCACTAATTCTACCTTAGGCGTCCTCCTCCAAACGGTTAGAGTAACGACTTCGGGTATAACCAGCTTCCATGGTGTGACGGGCGGTGTGTACAAGACCCGGGAACGGATTCACCGCTGTATAG
>JBCBUE010000183.1:0-534 GCA_039818285.1 Planctomycetota bacterium
CCTCGCGCGGAAAGCGCGCCAGCGTTTGCATCGTGGGAAGGAGCCGCGCCGCGGACGCGAAGAGCGCGAGGATGCCGGCGAGCAGACCGGCGCCGGCGATCTTGAGTGCACCCTTGCGAACGCGCAGCAGCGCGTCGAAGGGCCACGTCCTCCGCAGCAGCGACAGCAGCGTCGCCGACGGCGTCGCCGCCGGCAGCGGCGCCGGCGCTCGCACCGACGCCATCAGCGCTCGCACCGACGACCTCAGCACGTCCGCGGACGCCCCCAGCGCGGCGGAGGCGGCGAGGGCGTCCGCGCGCGCGCGCCCGCCCGCGGCCGCGCCCGCGAGCGCGAGGCCGCGCCACCGCCCGAGCTCGTAGAACAGCGCGCCCACCACGCAGGCGGCGAGCAGCGCCAGGGCCAGCAAGCGCAGGCGCACGCGCGCCGGCACGCCAGACGCCTGCGCGCGCAAAAGAGTGTGTGTGTGCGTGCGTGTGTGTGTGTGTGTGTGTCGCGTGCGTGAATATGTGCAAGTGATGGCGCATGTGCGCGGAT
>JBCBUE010000184.1:0-527 GCA_039818285.1 Planctomycetota bacterium
CTTGTACACACCGCCCGTCACACCATGGAAGCTGGTTATACCCTAAGTCATTGTACTAACCGAAAGGAGGAAGATGCCTAAGGTAGAGCTAGTGACTGGGGTGAAGTCGTAACAAGGTAGCCGTACTGGAAGGTGCGGCTGGATCACCTCCTTTAAAGGATTTTCTTTAAATCGATTTAAAAAGTTTTGTGGGCTATTAGCTCAGTTGGTTAGAGCGCACCCCTGATAAGGGTGAGGTCCCTGGTTCAAGTCCAGGATAGCCCAAGGTGGGGGTATAGCTCAGCTGGTAGAGCGCTGCTTTTGCAAGGCAGATGTCAGCGGTTCGAGTCCGCTTATCTCCACATAAAAAAGTTTAAAAAGATTAAGAGCTTGTAAGGGATACCTAGGCATTTAAAAGCGAAGAAGGACGCGATTACCAGCGATATACTTCGGGGAGTTGGAAATAAGCATTGATCCGGAGGTCTCCGAATGAGGAAACTCAGACATATTTGATATATAATCAACAATATATTCAAAAGCGAACCTAG
>JBCBUE010000185.1:0-530 GCA_039818285.1 Planctomycetota bacterium
GTTTTGCGATAAGCGGTTCATCGCCCGGCGCCAGCGGTGGGCCTTCGGTGATCCCCGCGTCCTCAAACGTTTGGGCCATTGTTGGGAAATCGGCTGCCGTGAGCCACTGATCCTCAGCTAAGATCACCGAGCGGTAGACGGTGTTCTCGAGCTGGCGCACGTTGCCCGGCCAGTCTTGCGATTGCAGGACTTCCATCACTTCGTGACGCACGCCGCGGACATCGCGGCCTTCTTCAGCGTTGTAGCGCTCGATGAAGTGCTGGATCAGTTGCGGGATGTCTTCGCGACGCTCGCGCAGCGGTGGCACTTCGACAGGGAAGACGTTGAGGCGGTAGAAAAGGTCCTCGCGGAACGTGCCCTCGCCAACGGCTTCGGCCAGGTCACGGTTGGTCGCAGAGATGAGACGGACGTCCACTTTCACGGGCTTTTTAGAGCCGACGGGATCCACTTCACCTTCTTGCAGCGCGCGGAGCAATTTCACCTGGGTTTCCAGGGGCAACTCGCCGACTTCATCTAAGAAGAGGGTGCCC
>JBCBUE010000186.1:0-530 GCA_039818285.1 Planctomycetota bacterium
TGGTTGGCGTGACCAGCTGGGCCGGGCTTTGGGGAGACACAGCCAGCACCACCACCGGTCTGCTGCACGGCCCCATCTCCGCCAATCACTGGCTGGGAACCAACGCCATCGGCCAGGACATCGCCGCAAGAGCCGCCGCCGGAACCCGAGGTGATGGAGCTGGAAGAGGCGCCGCTGATGAGCGAGGAGCTGACCCCATCGCAGGAGGCTCCCGTCCCGGACCTCGCCGATCAGCTCGGGTTGATCGGCGATGGCGTAGCGGGTGCGGACGCCTTCGGCTTACGCAGTCGTCAACAAGGCATGGATGCGTTTCTCGCCATCCGCGACGGCGGGGGCGGCGCCGTCGGCCAGGGCGGCGGCGTTGACCGAGGCGAGGTTCGCCACGCCGCGCAGCCGGACCGCGAACAGCGACTCGAGGGTCGCGGCCTGCACCGCCGGCTCGGACCAGGTGGCGCCGTCGTCCTCGCTGACCTCGAGGAGGAACGCGCGGCCGACGGCGCGGTAGGCCGCGTCGCTCAGGGGCAGGGGCA
>JBCBUE010000187.1:0-530 GCA_039818285.1 Planctomycetota bacterium
ATCGGCCGGGGCACGAGCACGCTCGACGGGCTGAGCCTCGCGTGGGCGATCGCCGAGGACCTGAGCGACCGCGGCACGCGAACGCTCTTCGCCACCCACTACCACGAGCTGACCACGCTGGCCGAGGAACGCCCCGAGCGCGTGCGCAACCTGCACGTCGAGGTCCGCGAGTGGAAGCCCGAGGGCTCGGACCAGGCCGAGATCGTGTTCCTGCACCGGATCCTGCCGGGTCGCGCCGAGGCGAGCTACGGCGTCCACGTCGCGCGCCTCGCCGGCGTGCCCGAACGCGTGAGCCGAAGGGCCGCCGACATCCTCGGAACGCTCGCGGTCCAGCACGGGCCGGCGCCGGCGCCGCCGAAGCAGCAGGCGAAGCATCCCGATCAGATGGGCCTATTCACCGAGTACGTCCCGCACCCGGCGGTGGACCGCCTGCGTGAGGTCAAGCTCGAGGAGCTGAGCCCGATGGCGGCGTTCGATCTGCTGCGCGAACTCAAGGATGGCATCGAGCGCTAGCCTCGTGACGCCTCGAT
>JBCBUE010000188.1:0-528 GCA_039818285.1 Planctomycetota bacterium
CGCTCTACCAGCTGAGCTATACCCCCACTCTACACCATCTTTTATACCAATGGGTTTTAAGTATTCTATACTTAAGGTTTTTTCTGGGCCATCCTGGAATTGAACCAGGGACCTCACCCTTATCAGGGGTGCGCTCTAACCATCTGAGCTAATAGCCCAGAATACAGTCTTCTTTGTTTTAATTATTAAGGAGGTTATCCAGCCGCACCTTCCAGTACGGCTACCTTGTTACGACTTCACCCCGGTTGCTAGTTCTACCTTAGGTATCTCCCTCCAAACGGTTAGGATAATAGCTTCGGATATAACCAACTTCCTTGGTGTGACGGGCGGTGTGTACAAGGCCCGGGAACGGATTCACCGCTGTACTGCTGACCAGCGATTACTAGCGATTCCACCTTCATGTAGACGAGTTGCAGTCTACAATCTGAACTAAGGATAAATTTAGAGATTTGCTCATCTTCACAGACTAGCTTCTTTTTGTTTTACCCATTGTAGCACGTGTGTAGCCCAGGACGTAAGGGGCATGCT
>JBCBUE010000189.1:0-525 GCA_039818285.1 Planctomycetota bacterium
GTGGTGGGCACGCTCGTGCACCGCGACGAGGTGAAGGAAGCGAACGCGAACGCGGAGTCGGAGGGCAAGGAGGTCGCGAAGACCAAGCGTGCCCGGCCGGCGTCGGGTCGGACGCTGCTTCTCGGTATCACGAAGGCGTCGTTGCAGAGCGAGAGCTTCTTGAGCGGTGCGTCGTTCCAGGAGACGACGAAGGTGCTGACCGAGGCGTCGCTGAAGGGTGCCGTGGACACGCTCGTGGGCCTGAAGGAGAACGTGATCGTCGGGCGCCTGATCCCGGCGGGCACGGGCGGTGCTACAACGCGCCTCAAGCTCGAGGCCCAGAAGCGGGACCGCAAGGTGATCGAGGAGCGCGAGGCTGCGGCTGCGGACGCGGCTGCTGCCGCGGGCCGGCGCCGTGCAGCTGCTGCTGAGGCTCGCCGCGCGTCCGCCCTTGAGTGTGCCGCGGCCGCGCGCCGCCGCGCGGCTGCGTTTTCCTCCAACACCTCTGGTCGCATCGCCGCCCTCGACGCCGAGGAGCGCGCTCTC
>JBCBUE010000190.1:0-520 GCA_039818285.1 Planctomycetota bacterium
TCGATCCAGGCCCGCCACGCCACCGGTGACGAGATCGCCGGCAACAACTCGGGTTTCCTCGCCATCCAGTTCTACGACGCCGCCGGCAACCAGCTCTTCGACAACGGCATCACCACCCTGACCGCCGCCAGCCCGACCGACGTCTGGACCGAGTTCGAAGCCACCGGCACCGCCCCGGCCAACACCAGCGAAGTCCGCATCGTCATGGGCTACCAGCAGCAGGACGACGCCGCGGGCGCCATCTGGTACGACGCCGCGATGCTCGCACTCGACGAAGGCGGCTGCAACCCGGCCGACCTCGCCGAGCCGTTCGACCTGCTCGATCTGAGTGACATCGACGCGTTCATTGCCGCGTTCCTCGGCGGCGATCCGGCTGCCGACATCGCCGCGCCATTCGGCGTGATCGACCTGTCGGACATCGACCTCTTCATCGCTGAGTTCTTCGCTGGCTGCCCGTAAGCCCGCTGAAGTCAGCGATACCATTTGAGTCATTCCCACGGGGTGGTCTAACGACCGCCCC
>JBCBUE010000191.1:0-519 GCA_039818285.1 Planctomycetota bacterium
CGTTTACGCGCGACACGTGCCGTGGTGTCCCGTGCGGGAACGGCGCGATGGCGCCCTTGGCGATGCCGTCGGCGAGCCATGTGCGTAACCACGCGGCATGGTCGGTACACCCCCGGCCGTTGGCCGGAGCGTGATGGTTGGGGATGGCATGCACTGGGACGGTGAACGCGATGCGGTAGCCGTGCTCGACGATGTCGAGAATGTCCGGCGGCGCCCCCAGGGCGCGCCATGCTGCCACCCGGCTGCGGAGGCGGCCGGCCACACGCTGCGACGTGATGACCGACGGCTCCGCAGGAAGGCCCGCGCCGAAGTACGACACGGGCGTGGCCCCGGCCAGGTCGAAAGACGAGGTCGGGGCCGAGGCGGCGGCCGAGAAGGCCGCCGCCGAGGCGGCTAGTCAGCCGCGATCGCCGGCCAGAGCCGGGTTGGCCGCCGGAGCGGGCGCCGGCCCGGCCTGCGAGCGGGCCGCGCCACGGGGCGAAGCCGAAGGCGCGCGGGGCGTCTCGCCGGTCTTGGATC
>JBCBUE010000192.1:0-518 GCA_039818285.1 Planctomycetota bacterium
CTTCGGGCCCATCGGGGAGGACCTGCTCGGCTTCGCCGTCTTCGAGGCGCTGTACCATCAGGACCTCGCCGGCACCCTTCCGGCCACGCTGGAGGCCTTCGCCGCCGGGGCGCCTGAAGGCCTCGCCGGCGTCGAGGCGGCGCTCACGCGTCGGCCACGCGTGGAGCCCTTGGCCTACCGGGCGGTCGTTTGCGCCGACTTCGCGCCGCTCTTCGACGCGGAGGCCTACGCTGCCGCGACGGGACTGGGCCCGCCGGAGCTCGCGCTCGGCCTCGCCGTCGCCCGAGGCCAAGAGGAGTCGGACCAGCACCGTCCGCGCGGAGCGATCGCGGGGATAGCCGCGGAGGTGGGTCCGGTAGACGCCGACGAGCTCCTCGAGCCGGTCGGCCTGCTGGTAGAGCTCGAGCAGGCGCTCGAGGGGGCTCGCCAGGGTGGGGTCGTGGTGGAGCGCGGTCCGCAGGGGGAGCGAGCGCTTCATGAGCTCTTCGGGGGTCTTCGTCGCGGCGGGGCGCTTGGCC
>JBCBUE010000193.1:0-517 GCA_039818285.1 Planctomycetota bacterium
TGAGCGTGATTGCTGCGCCGTTGTCATAGACGAGTTGACGCGCGTCGAGATCAATCACGAACCGCTCGAAGCCGTAGCGGCGTGAGGGCGGCGCCCCTTGTGGCGTGTCAGATATCCGGCGGAGCACCGCGCGGATACGCGCCAGCAACTCCCGCGAACCAAAGGGTTTCGGAAGGTAGTCGTCGGCGCCCATCTCGAGGCCCACAACCCGGTCGATCTCGTCGCTCTTGGCCGTGAGCATCAGGATCGCGGGGCCGCCCGCTCCACGCAGTCTTCGGCAGATCGAAAGGCCGTCCTCCCCAGGCATCATCAGATCAAGCACGATAAGATCGGGCCGACGCCGCGCTAAGACTGCGTCCATCTCCGCACCATCCGATGCGCCTTCGACCTCGAAGCCCTCACGCGACAGGAATTCGCTTACCAGACGGCGGATTTCGGGGTCGTCATCGACGACCAGGATGAAGGGGTTGAGCTCGCTCATGGCCGGACCCTCCGCCAAATCAGTCGCCCCGGCAAG
>JBCBUE010000194.1:0-517 GCA_039818285.1 Planctomycetota bacterium
GCGCCCGTTGGATGACGATGACGCGCCGCCTCTCGAATTGCCGGATGACGAAGCGCCGGCCTTCGAGAAAGAAGACGCGCTTGCGGTGAACGCGCCCGTGATCGGCGAGGACGTCGCGCAGGACCTCGACCTCGACGCCCTTGATCCGCCGGATGAAGACCTCGTTCGTCCGATCGCCGCGGACGATGCGCCGCCGCTCGAATTGCCGGATGACGAAGCGCCGTCGTTCAATCTCCCCGATGAAGATGACGCCTTCACCTTGGACGATGACGATCCGCCGACCGCGCCGCCGCCGACGCCGCTAGCCGATGCGCCAGCGCTCGAACTCCCAGAAGAAGACGCCCCCGATTTCGATGTCGCGCTCGATTCCGACGATGTCCTCGGCGATGCGCCGACCTTCAGCGAAGATCTGCCGGCTCTCAGCGACGACGCGCCGCTCATCGCGGATGCGCCCGCCATCGCGGATGACGACGGTCTTGCGCCCGCGCTGGACGATGATCTGCCCGAGCTGACGGAT
>JBCBUE010000195.1:0-515 GCA_039818285.1 Planctomycetota bacterium
CTGACGGGCAACATGCAAGGCCCGCTGATCGTCAACACAGTGGCGCGGACCGGTGAGCAGATGGTGCTCGCCGAGAAGCGTTGGACCACCCGACACCCGCTGATGCGCGTGGGTTCGTCGGCGAGCGCGGCGACGGCCTGAGGAAGGGCCACGCCGTATCTCAGCAGCGCAACGCCCGGTGAGGGGCGTGCGCGACGAACCGGGCCCCGGGCACGGATGCCCCGGGGCATGGCACGACGCCTTGCGAAGGAGCTGACCCATGTTGGTGCTCTCCAGGCAGCGCGACGAAACGATCATGATCGGCGACGAGATCGAGATCACGGTCGTGGATATCCGGGGGGACAAGGTTCGCCTCGGGATCACCGCGCCAACCAGGATCGCCGTACACCGCAAAGAGGTGTACGACGCGATCTCAGATGAAAACGAACAAGCCGCGCGTGTCGGCGGGAACGAGCTCACAGGCTCCGACCTCGCCGCACTCGCTCAAACCGTCCGGCCAGGGCCGAGACGGGCCA
>JBCBUE010000196.1:0-513 GCA_039818285.1 Planctomycetota bacterium
CCATGAAGTCGGAATCGCTAGTAATCGCCGGTCAGCCATACGGCGGTGAATACGTTCCCGGGCCTTGTACACACCGCCCGTCACACCATGGAAGTTGGCTATGCCCGAAGTCATTACCCCAACCTCGGAGGGGGATGCCTAAGGCAGAGTTAGTAACTAGGGTGAAGTCGTAACAAGGTAGCCGTACGGGAACGTGCGGCTGGATCACCTCCTTAACTATCTTATTCTATTAAGCATAGTTGTCGATCACATCAGAAATTCTACTGTAATCTATCTATTCAAACAATGAATGGACTATAAAACACCTTTTGTGGGCTATTAGCTCAGGTGGTTAGAGCGCACCCCTGATAAGGGTGAGGTCTCTGGTTCAAGTCCAGAATAGCCCAGGTGGGGGTATAGCTTAGTTGGTAGAGCACTGCCTTTGCAAGGCAGATGTCAGCGGTTCAAGTCCGCTTACCTCCAGAGAGAGTTTAACTCTCTATATAGCATTATAAAAAAGAAAAAGATCAATAA
>JBCBUE010000197.1:0-513 GCA_039818285.1 Planctomycetota bacterium
GGTTGAGCATCGCGTGGTAGAGGACTTCGTATTCGCGGTGCATGCGGGTTTGGTGGAACTTCTCGCGGCAGCGGGTGGGGGCTTGGGCGGCGAGGATGTGGCGGAGGTCGGGGGCGGTGAGCAGGCGGTGGAGGTGGTCGGCGAGGGCGGCGGCGTCGCGGCGGGGGGCGAGCAGGCCGGTGTGGCCGTGGGCGACGACCTCGGGGTTGCCGCCGACGTCGGTGGCGACGACGGGCAGGGCGGCGGCCATGGCTTCGAGCAGGGTGACGGAGATGCCTTCGGAGAGAGACGAGAGCAGGAAGACGTCGGCGCCGGGCATAAGGGCGTGGACGTCGTCGCGGACGCCGGCGAAGAGCGTGTGGTCGGCGACGCCGTGGTCCCACGCGGCCTGCTCGAGGGCGGGGCGGAGGTCGCCATCGCCGACGAGGACGAGCCGTGCGTCGGGCAGGCGGTCGTGCGCGCGGGCGAAGGCGTGGATGGCGGTGGCGTGATCCTTGACGGGGTGGAAGCGGG
>JBCBUE010000198.1:0-512 GCA_039818285.1 Planctomycetota bacterium
ATTATCCGGCCCTACACCAAAGGATCGAATGAAGGCATCGGCATCTCCGCCAATGCGGGCAGCGAAGTGGTCGCCGCCGATGACGGGACCGTCGCGGCCATCACCCGCGACACCGACCAGGTGCCGATCCTGGTGATCCGACACGCGAACAATCTGTTGACGGTCTATGCCGGGGTGGATGAAATCGCCGTTGAAAAAGGCGATGCGGTCCGGCGTGGTGAGCAGATTGCCGTCGTGCGGTCGGCTTCTCCCCCCTTCCTGCATTTCGAAGTGCGTGAAGGCTTCGACAGCGTCGATCCCGGCCCTTATCTGAACTGAGGGCGCGCGCTCCGCGCGCACGCGATGTTTGGCGGCGGCCAAGGGGCCGCCGCGACGCCTTCGGCGATTCCGGGTTCGGTGTCGTCGATCTTGATGACGGCTGAGGGCGGATAGACGCCAAGCTCGACGAAGGTCTTGTACATGCAGAGCGGGCCTGGACGGCCGTCGACGACATCATCCGAGCAGATAATCGT
>JBCBUE010000199.1:0-512 GCA_039818285.1 Planctomycetota bacterium
GTGCCGCCGCCAGTTCGGCAAGATCCGCGAGGCCCTCCGCAAGAACGGGATGCCCGAGGACCAGGTCTCCAACCCGGACAACTGGCCCAAGGAAGGCGTCGACCTCGACGGCGAGCACTACCCCAACTACGCCGACTGTGTCGACATCTCGACCAAGGGCGCTCAGAAGGAAATGGTCATCCCGGCCGTCCTCGCCATCGTCATCCCGATCCTCGTGGGCCTCACGCTCAGCGTCCCGGGCGTCATGGGCCTGCTCGCCGGTGGCCTGACCTCCGGCTTCGCGGTCGCGGTCTTCATGGCCAACGCCGGCGGCGCGTGGGACAACGCCAAGAAGCTCCTCGAGTCGTACGGCCGCATCTCGGCCGATGACTTCCTCGACAACGAGGGCGTCCGCAACCAGATCCCGGCCGCGATCCGCGAGAACATCGCGGCCCACGCCCAGGACATGCGGGCCGCTGGCAACGGCGCCGGCCTCGTCTACGGCAAGGGTTCGGAAGACCACAAGGCCACCG
>JBCBUE010000200.1:0-512 GCA_039818285.1 Planctomycetota bacterium
GAGGCCGTGGCCTTCGAGGGTCTTGGTGACGTCGTAGCCTTTGAGGTATTGCGAGGGGTGGCCGGCGATGGTGACGTCGTTGTCGTCGATCAGCAGCTTGATGTTGAGGTCTTCAGCGACACAGAGGCGGGCGGCCTCGGCGTCGTTGCCTTCCATTTGCGAGCCGTCGGAGCCGAGCATGAAGAGGGTGTGGTCGGGGTGGGCCATGGCGACGCCGTTGATGAAGGGCCAGACGTGTCCGAGGCGTCCGGAGGAGAACTTGACGCCGGGGGTGAGCCCGAGTTCGGGGTGGCCGGGCAGGTGGCTGAGGTATTCGCGGTAGTGGAACAGCTTGTTGGTTTCGAGGTTGCCTTCGAGGACGGCCATGAGGTATTGCGTGGCGACGCGGTGGCCGGCTTCGTCGAAGAAGATCGGGACGATCGAATCGCCGGCCGGACCCTGCATGAAGCTGTAGGCAATCATGACTTCGGGCACGGTGTCGTAGGGTCCGCCGGTGTGGCCGCCCAGGCCCT
>JBCBUE010000201.1:0-509 GCA_039818285.1 Planctomycetota bacterium
CCTCAGCGTCGTCGTCCTCAGCGTCCTCACCGTCCTCAGCGTCCTCAGCGTCCTCAGCGTCCTCAGCGTCGTCGTCCTCAGCGGCCTCAGCGGCCTCAGCGTCGTCGTCGTCCGATCGAGACCTTTTCTTCGGATTCCTCGAGCCCCTGGTGACGCGGGCCAAATGTGTGGCCGGATCAGCCGCAGCAGCGGCCGCGGCGCGCGCTCGCTTCGTCACGCGTATCTGCTGCTTCGACGGTTTGTCCTGCCGCCACGGCTGCTGCAAGCGCTCGTGGTCTTTCGGGCGACCCGACTGGCGTTTGGCAATGACAGACGGGTGCATGTTGCTCACGGCGCGCTCCTTGTCGGTGAGAGTCGCCGCGGCGGCCTCGATGGCGGCGTCGTCCACGATCGGCAGCGGATCCGGGTACGCCCGGTACTGCTCTGCCCAACGAGCGGCCGTGAACCAGACCGGGTACAGGTTCGCCGGGTCCTCGTCACGGCTTTGCTGCGCGGAGAGCATGCACATG
>JBCBUE010000202.1:0-509 GCA_039818285.1 Planctomycetota bacterium
GGCCGATCACAGGTCGAAGGTCAGGCTGCGACCCGGCAAGAGATACCATGCCGATCGCCCCCACGTAGGCGAGCAAAATCAGAAGGACATTCGCGATAAACCATCGCTGGTACCTCGCCGCACGCACCTTTGAACGAAGTCCCAGAGATCGTGAGCGACGCCGACTCATGGTCGGATCTTAACTCACTCCACAGTCACGCTCTTGGCGAGGTTGCGGGGCTTGTCGACGTCATGCCCTCGCAGGACCGCGGCGTGGTACGCCATCAGTTGGAGGGGCACGACGGCGACCATCGGGCTCAGCGGTTCGGCCACCTTCGGGATGAACAGCACGTCTTCGGCGACGCGGCTGATTTGGTCGTCGCCCTCGGTCGCGACCGCGATGACGTGACCGCCGCGGCTCCGGACCTCTTCGATGTTGCTGAGCACCTTGTCGTACTGGCTGCCCTGGGTGGCGGAGATGAAGCACGGCCCGATCGCCCTGATCGACGACGGGATGCCCTGCGTCTTCA
>JBCBUE010000203.1:0-507 GCA_039818285.1 Planctomycetota bacterium
CTTCTGCAACGTGCGGCCCGAGCGGGTGATCGCGGCGCTTGATCTCAAGTCGATCTACGAGGCGCCGCTCGCCTATCACGAGCAGGGGCTCGATCAGGCCGTGCTCGACGCGTTCAACATCGCCCCTGCCCCGAGCCCGAAGCTTGCGCGGTGGGATGACGTGGCCGACCGGGTGCACAACCCCGATGGCGAGGTCAGCATCGCGGTGGTGGGCAAATACACCCAGCTCGAGGACGCCTATAAGTCGATCTCCGAGGCGCTCACCCATGGCGGCATGGCCAACCGCGTGCGCGTGAACGTGGACTGGGTCGATGCCGAGCTTTTCGAGCGCGAAGATCCCGCGCCCCATCTCGAAGGGTTCCACGCCATTCTGGTGCCCGGCGGCTTTGGCGAGCGCGGCACCGAAGGCAAGATCAAGGCCGCTGAATTCGCGCGCGAGCGCAAGGTGCCCTATCTCGGCATCTGCCTTGGCATGCAGATGGCCGTCATCGAGGCCGCGCGCAACCT
>JBCBUE010000204.1:0-507 GCA_039818285.1 Planctomycetota bacterium
CGACTCGGTGCCGGACCGCGTCGACGTGGACTCGGACAACGATACGATCTCTGATCTGTTCGAGAACGGGTTTGGTCCCCTCGACGGCGACAACGACGGGCTCCCGGATGTGGTGGTCGATGTCGACGGCGACGGGCTCTACGACGCGGTGACCCTCGTGCCCGCGGACTTCGACGGCGACTCGGTCCCCAATGCCTACGACCTCGACAGCGACAACGACGGCATCAGCGACCTCCAAGAGAACGGTGGAGGACTCAGTGTCGACAGTAACAACGACGGCGTAGCCGACTCCGCCGACACCGACGGCGACGGGCTCATCGATGCGTTCGACGATGCGATCGGAACCTTCGGTGGCTTTGCCGACGGACCGCGCAACACCGCAGCCCGCCGCCGTATCGTCGCCCGCCACGCCCCCGGCCTCTCCGTCGGCCGTCCCCACGGAGCCGACGCCGACGCTGGAACTCCCCACGCCGACCCCCGCCCGCGTCCCCGAAGCGGTGACCGCCG
>JBCBUE010000205.1:0-506 GCA_039818285.1 Planctomycetota bacterium
ACGAATGGGGCGCGAGCGCGCCTGAGCGCGCGAAGCGTCAGCGCCCGACCTTGCCCTTCAGCTCGGGGTGGAGCCGGAGGAGGGTCTCGAGCGACTCCGCCTCGTAGACCTTGCGCTGCGGTCCGGACCCGTCGTCCTCGACGACCTCGACGGCCTCGACGACGCGGCCGAGTCTGCGATCGAGCCCCTGAGCGGGGTTCCCGGCGTCTGTCTGCTCCTCACCGCCCGCCGCGAGCTCGGCGATCCGGATGCCCTGCGGATTCCGTTGTCGCCGCTGTCCCCGGAGGCGTCCCGGCAGTTGCTCGGCCGCATCGCCACCGGCACAGCCGCTGGCCAGGAAACAGGTCAGAACGAGCGCGAGCAGGCGCTCAGAGATGCGTTCGCTGCAGATCGACCACGACGGCGTCGACGCGGGCTTCGAGATCACGTTCCACCTCACCGAGGAGCGTATCGACGCTCCGGCGATCGCCCGCAATCGCCACGAAGGTCCATTCCGAATGGGTCGG
>JBCBUE010000206.1:0-503 GCA_039818285.1 Planctomycetota bacterium
GCCACGGCCGAAGCGCCGGCCGAGGCCACCGAAGAGGCGCCGGCCGAGACCGCGGCCGCCGAGGAGGCCGCGACGGCCGAGGCCGAGGAGACCGTCGAGGTCGCCGCCGCCCCGGCTGCCGAGGAAGCGCCCGCCGCCGACAGCCTCTACGCCAGCGCCTCGGCCGAGGACGGCCGGAAGATCTTCCGCCAGTGCAGCGCCTGCCACGTGGCCGAGGACGGCAAGAACCGCGTCGGCCCCCATCTCTGGGGCGTCGTCGGCCGCGGCGTCGGCAGTGTCGAGGGCTACAAGTACTCGGACGCCATGACCGGCTTCGGCTGGCACGAGCGGCTGGACGTGGACGCGGGGCTGGCCTGGATCGAAGCGCGGCGGCGGGAGGAGGGGCGCGAAGGGCCGGTGGTGGGCTGGGGGCGGTCGCTCGGCGCCGCGGCGCTCGTCTACGCCCTCGACCCGCAGCGTGAGTCCGCTGCGCCGCTCTCCGTGGACGGCCTCGTGCTCGAGAG
>JBCBUE010000207.1:0-503 GCA_039818285.1 Planctomycetota bacterium
GCAACTTGTCATTCACGTAGCTCCAGGGCCTCCTGCACCCACAACACCACCTGTTTCTGAGGTTGCAAGCGGCAACACGATGAGCACAACCACGACAACTACAGCGGGCTTTGATGACGCGGCCTTCGACACAGCGTTTCCTGAGCCGTCTGAAGGTGCCCCAGAGCCAACGCCTGCAGCAGCACCTGCAGCAGCAACAACACCTGGCAGAGCAACTGCAGCGATATGCACCTGCTGCAAGTTCTTCCAGAGCGGCCGCTACCTTGGCACTTCGAGGGCGAGTGGGCGCAGCTGGGCCCATTGCCATGTGCACCACGCGTGGAGCTGCAGCTCGTACAACCAAACTCCAACAACTTGCGCACCACCCAGCGGCTGCAGCAGCTGGGCGAGCAGCTGCAGACTGGTATGACGCGTGATGGATTGTGTTGTATTGTGTAGCCTAGTATTGTGTCGTTGCTTTGCGATGCGATGTGTCGTTGGTGCTAATGTGTTGTTGGTCTGTT
>JBCBUE010000208.1:0-502 GCA_039818285.1 Planctomycetota bacterium
GTGGGGATCTTCGCGATGCGCTCGGCGAGTTCGGTCTGGCGTCGACCGAGCGCTCGGACGGTCGCTCGCTCGCGTCGCTGCAGACGCCGGCCGACGAATGCGTCGGTCTCCTCGCGGAGCTGGTTCTGCTCGGTCAACGCCTCGCGATACGCGTCTCGATCCGCCTCGAGCAACCGCTCCCGTTCGCGCTCTTCTGCTTCTTCGAGTTCACGCTCCGCGAGGTCGAGCGCGTCGGTGAGTCGCTGCAGACTCACCCGCTCGGCGGTCGAGGCCTGCTCGAGCAAGGGCGGGGTCTCGCGGAGCGCGTCGATCGCCTCGATCTGCGCTTCCGCGGCCTCTTGCAGCGGGTCGGCCACGAGTCGGGTCTCGGGCGGCCCGCCGGCCGCGTCGGCGACGTCGCCGACGTTGCGGACGTCGTCGCCTTTCTTTGCATGCCCGCCGCATCCTACGTCTCTGGACAGACGATCGTCGTCGACGGCGCCTTCTCTGTTAACGGCTTTGG